>URCF01000005.1 GCA_900546365.1 uncultured Porphyromonadaceae bacterium | reverse complement strand
TATTAGGCAACAAAGCTTTATAAAATCACATTTTTTTAAGTGACGAAGTCAGGAGGTTGAGTTCAACTTTGAGGGGTCAGATACCGGTGCTTATGGATTAAATACTCCAGCCTATCTCTGTATAGACAATATTACAATTAACTAATAAATAATTCATGGTAACAAGACCACAATGGTCTTGTTCCCTATTTTTGCTATGTTAAAAGTTCATTATCTCCTATTTTTGTTTTTTACACTTGTCTTGTTCTCATGTAACAAGGATGATGTCATTGAAGATTCAACAGGAAAGAAGCCGGTTATTACTTTGGATAGTGAGACCGGCATTTATTCCGTGAAAACAGGTCGTGATATCACAATAAAACCGACTGTCGAAAATAATTCAGGTGCAATCTATTCATGGATTATTGATTCCAAACTTGTCAGCACTTCACCTGAACTCACAATTTCCTTTGATAAACCTCAGGAAGTTTTTGTCATTTTTAGAGTTGAGACCCTTATCGGGACGGCACAGGAGGAGTTGAAAATTGAGGTTGTTGATTTTGCTCCGCCTGTAATTTCGCTTGCTATACCATCGATCGGACTCAAGGTTTTGCCTGGAACAGATTATACCATATCTCCTGATTTCCAAAATGTAGATGAAAGTTTCACATGTAAATGGATCCGAGAGGATAAAATTGTTTCAGAAGGCATAGATTATACATTTAATGAAACAGAATTAGGCTTTTATACGGTATCAATAGAGGCTACCAATGAAGATGGTACAACAGTCCGAGATCTTGAAATCGAGGTCGTTGAGCAACTTCCGTATAAAATCTCGTTTGAAACACCGTCTTATTTTCAAACCACTACCGATAGAAGCACCGTTGTGGGACGCCCGGTCTTTTTACGCCCCATTCTTGAATATATAGATAATCCTTCATTTGAATGGTTTGTCGATGGTATGTTGATTGAAGGAGAAAATAGCGCGACTTTCAAATATACACCTGAGAAGGCCGGAGACTATAAAATTACTGTAAAAGTAACATCAAACAGCGTTTCAGCACAACAAGAGACGCGTAATATATCCCGTGGCATCAGCACATTGTCAGCGGATGCTATCGTTCATTGCTTTGATTCACCCGGCACTCTGCGCCCCATCTCCGCGTCAAGCCTGAAGACTCAAAGTAAAGTATATGAGTTCGTTCCAGCTCCAGGTCAGTTCGTTCATGATGATAACCGAAACTACACAGGCAATGAAAACACCCATGCTGCTGCATTAATATATGCTAAAAATAGGCTTGATAACAAAGCTTTTGTTTCTCTTGGTGGTTTTGGTGGATATATCATAGTTGGATTTGACCATAGCATAAAGGCAGGAACAAACGAGTATGATTTTGCCATACAAGGGAATGCTTTTGGTGGACCTGGGGCTACCGGTCAAAGTAATGAACCCGGAATTGTTTGGGTAATGCAAGACACCAATGGAAATGGTCTTCCTGATGATGAATGGTATGAACTCCGGGGATCTGAGACAGGAAAAAATGAAACTATTCAGAATTATTCTGTAACTTATTATCGTCCTGCGGGACCCGGTATGAATGTTCGATGGACAGATTCCGAAGGACAGATAGGACAGATTGATTATCTTAAACAATATCATACCCAACCATATTATTATCCGGCTTGGATTGAAGCTGACAGTTATACCCTTTATGGCACACGATTGAAATCCAATAATACAGTTGATCCATCAACTGGCTATTGGATTAATAACTATTACGATTGGGGCTATGTTGATAATATGGGTACTGATTGTATTGGTGGAGACTCGTTTGATGGAACAGGACAACAAAATGGCTTTAAAATCTCCAATGCGATGTATCCGGATGGAACTTCTATTGATCTCAAATTTATAGACTTTATAAAGGTCCAGGTTGGAGTAAATGCCAAAAGCGGTTCATTAGGCGAAATTTCGACAGAAGTTTTTGGATTTACTGATTTGTCAATGTAGAAATAATAATTAATCAATATCACATAATGAACAAGTATTTGCTAATTTTCTTTTTGTCTCTGACGCTGCTATGCTCATGTTCAGATGACAATGCACCTGCTGATGCAAATGAGAATTTCATAACATCAGTAATTCTTACAGTTGGAAACGACTCTTACGAAGCAGTCATCAATGATGGTACAATAACAATTACCGTACCATACACTGTTTCTCTCGATGGCGCAGTCGCCTCATTCGCCTACACTCCTTCGGCAAAAATTTATCCCAATCCACAAGAAATCACCGATTGGAATGAGGAAAGAGTATTTCGCGTAGTGTCTTACAATGGCGATGAACGTCAATACACATATACTGTTATCAAAGATGAGATACGTGAAGACGGGGACGTAGTGCTGAAAAACGCGGCTGACATTACTGCTTTTGCAGAAAAAGGCGTGTCTGTAATTAACGGAAATCTCACGATAGGTACAGAATCGGGGGAAGAGATAACTGATATCGCAGCTCTCGACAATCTTAAAGAAGTAACCGGTGTCATTTCAATACTTGACAGCTATAAGGGTACAGATTTGACGGGTCTTGACAACATCAAATCAGTTGGTGGTATTAAAATAGGTTCGTCTGAGAATTATTCAAATATACCGCTTTACCTTTTTTCGCTAAATTCTCTTGAAAAGGTTTCCGGAGACATTAATATTTACAACAATACATTGGAATTGGTAGATTTTAAGAATCTACCTACAGTAGAAGGCTCAGTAAACATAGCATCTGCCAATCTAAAATCCATTCAAGCAGAAAAGTTGACTGATATAATGGGAGATTTTATCATTTCATGTGATAATAATAATGCTCCAGGCGGTACTATCAAAGAATTATCATTACCTATGTTGTCAAATATAGGTGGAACTCTTTCCGGAACACGTTTTGCAGAACTTAATGCAATCTCATTTCCTGAGCTAAAGACTGCTGGAGCGATTCGTTTTGAGGTACTTCCTATAGAACTTTCTAAAATCAGTTTTCCTGAAATAGAAACAATCAATGGTGATTTGGTCTTCACTTCTCAAACTGTGTACCAAGCTATTGGAAGTTCCACTTCAGGCAATACCTCTTTAATTGAATTTCAGGGATTTAGTAAATTAAGTAGAATAGAAGGAACACTGACAATCGCTAACTTTACAGCAATTAAATCTATCCCAGATATTAGCAACGCAACTATAGGCGGTTTGCATTTGGAATTATTAGATGACGTGTCCATAATAGATCTTTCAAACACATCGTTTATTTCTAATGTGGATGGAGAGTGTTTTGTAAAGTTACAATATATGTCAGTTAAGGATATTTTGGGATACAGTGACATGGATTGTAGTTTTGTAATTCAAGATTGTTATTTCTATCCATTTGATGATATACCACAATTTAAGAATATAGATAGAGTTAAGGATTTGTATATATTGAGTGCCCGTTCGTACCCAACTAAAATAACCGCCTCGTTAAAACAGATTACAAGAAATTTACATATCGATTTTTCAATTGTCCAGAACAAGTTTCCTATTGAATTCAATAATTTAACAAGTATCGGTGGGTATATGTTATTTCTAAGTCCAACATCTGCTGGAACATATAATATTAAAATGCCGAATCTTATAGATGTCGGTGGACAAATGTATGTCAATGGAGCTGCTGTAAGTGTTTTTGATTTAAGTTCACTCAAAGAAATCAGCCAGAATCAAACATCAACAAAATTAGGTTATGATTACTCTGTAACACCTAATGAATTTGAAGAAGGAATGGGGCTTAACATCTGTTTTGATCAAGGCAGTGACATTATAATTAGCTCTCTTGAAAGAGTTGGAGGTAATGGAATGAAAATTAATTTATGCTATTTAAACTTCCCTATAAAATCGTTTAGCTGTCCAAAACTTGAACAAATTAGTAATCAGCTAATTTTGTTAAGTGATCCTTGGGAAGATGATCAACTTGTTAAATTGGATTTCCCAACTTTGATAAAGGTGCCTAAGGTTCAAATATCCAATTTCATGGTATTGACTGATTTTTCAACTTTTGGTACTCTCTTTACCAATGGCCAAATAACCGATTCAAGTAATTGGACTATTACTGGATGTGGTTATAATCCTACCTTTGAAGATATGAAAGCCGGTAGATATAAACCTAATGGAGCGTCTGCCCAAAGTTTATCGAAAAAAGCGACTCGTACCAGAGCGCGGGTGAACAGACGATAATACAATTTTCAAATATTTTCTGCCAAACCTCGACACGCTATATCCAAATATAACGTGCCGAGGTTTACCCATAACAAGAAGACACATGAGAATAAACAATATCAAAAACTTCGTGTGGTGTGCCATAGCCGGTCTGTCGCTCACTCTCGGTTCCTGCATGGAGTGGGACTACGGTGATGTTGTGGAGGATTTCAACGCATCCGGCTCCGGGCTGTTTATCACCAACGAAGGAAACTTTCAGTACGGCAATGCAACCTTGTCATACTATGATCCGGAAACCAATCAGGTACAGAATGAGGTTTTCTTCCGTGCCAACGGAATGAAACTCGGTGATGTGGCGCAGTCGATGAGCATTTATGACAACAAAGGTTGGATTGTGGTGAACAATTCCCATGTGATTTTTGCCATAGATCTCAATACGTTCAAGGAGGTAGGACGCATCGAAAACCTGACCTCGCCGCGCTACATCCATTTCCTAAGTGATGAGAAAGCCTACGTCACACAACTCTGGGACAATCGCATTTTCATCATCAATCCAAAGAAATTTGAGATAACGGGATATATACAGGTCCCTGACATGACAATGGAGAGTGGCTCTACAGAACAGATGGTGCAATATGGCAAATATGTCTTTTGCAACTGCTGGAGTTACCAGAACCGCATAATCAAGATTGACACGGAGACCGATCAGGTCGTAGATGAACTGACAATCGGTATTCAGCCCACATCACTTGTCATGGATAAATACAACAAGATGTGGACAGTGACCGACGGAGGATATGAAGGAAGTCCCTACGGTTATGAAGCACCGTCGCTCTACCGCATTGATGCCGAGACATTCACTGTCGAAAAACAATTCAAGTTCAAATTGGGTGACTGGCCATCGGAAGTACAGCTCAACGGTGAACGTGACAAGCTCTATTGGATAAACAACGACATCTGGTGCATGGATGTTACGGCAAGCCGTGTGCCTGTCCGTCCGTTCCTCGAATACCGTGACACCAAATATTACGGTCTGACGGTAAATCCCGTCAATGGCGAGGTGTATGTGGCTGATGCCATCGACTACCAGCAGCAGGGTATGATTTACCGCTATTCGCCCGAAGGCAAACTGATTGATGAATTTTATGTCGGGATTATACCTGGTGCATTCTGTTGGAAATAAAAGAGCATAAATTTATGAAAAAGAAAAACGCTGTATATGGAGCCTTGCTTGTGGGGCTGTTTATGACCGCTCCGTCCGTTTATGCTCAAAACATAACCAAGCGCATACATAAACTTGACGAAGTAGTAATCACTGCCACACGACCAATGAAAGAGATCGGTGTGCAGAAGACCACGTTTGACTCCCTTGCGCTGAAAGAGAACATCGCCTTGTCGATGGCTGATATTCTCACATTCAATTCATCGGTGTTTGTCAAGAGCTACGGACGCGCCACACTGTCAACCGTTGCTTTCCGTGGAACGTCACCGAGCCACACGCAGGTGACATGGAACGGTATGCGCATCAACAACCCCATGCTGGGCATGACCGATTTCTCCACAATCCCGTCATACTTCATAGACCAGGCATCGCTGCTTCACGGAACATCGTCGGTCAATGAAACCGGAGGCGGTCTCGGTGGTCTTGTCAAGCTCGGCACCACCCCCGATGTGGCTCCAGGGCTCAATGCCCAGTATGTGCAGGGTGTAGGTTCGTTCAAGACATTTGACGAGTTCGCCCGCATCACATACGGCAATGACCATTGGACATCATCGACCCGCTTTGTCTATTCTTCATCACCCAATGATTACAAATATGTCAATCACGACAAGAAAATCAATATCTATGATGAAGACAAGAACATAATAGGTCAGTATCATCCCACCGAAAGAAACAAGTCCGGTTCGTTCAAAGATATGCACATATTGCAGGAGGTATATTACAACACCCTGAAAGGAGACCGCTTCGGGCTGAATGCCTGGTACATAAATTCCAACCGTGAGCTTCCGATGCTGACTACCGACTACGGAAACGACCGGGATTTTGAAAACCGGCAGCGGGAACAGACTTTCCGCAGCGTACTCTCATGGGATCATAGCAGGAGTAATTGGAAAGCCGGAGTAAAGGGCGGATATATCCACACATGGATGGCATACGACTACAAGCGTGAGGTTGCGGAAGGCAACTGGGCGTCGATGACACGCTCACGCAGTCTGGTGAACACATTCTATGGTCAGGCAGACGGTGAATATACCCCCAACAAAAAGTGGTATTTCACAGCGAACGTGTCGGCTCACCAGCATTTTGTGAGAAGTGAGGACAAGAACATCATCCTGCAGGACGGTGACAAGGCCATTGTCGGTTACGACAAGGGACGCATCGAACTGTCCGGCTCCGCTTCGGCAAAATGGCAGCCTGTCGACCGGCTCGGAATGTCTGTCGTACTGCGTGAGGATATGTATGGCAATCAATGGGCACCTCTTATTCCTGCATTCTTCATTGACGGAGTGGTTTCCCGCGCCGGTAATATCATGCTCAAGGCATCGGTGTCGCGCAACTATCGTTTCCCGACATTGAACGACCTGTATTTCCTGCCAGGAGGCAATCCCGATCTGCGTAACGAACACGGCTTCAGTTATGATGCGGGGGTAAGCTTTGACACCGGCAAAGCGGAAGTATTCTCGCTCAGCGGAAGTGCCACATGGTTTGACTCATACATTGACGACTGGATTATCTGGCTTCCCACCACAAAGGGCTTTTTCTCCCCGCGAAACGTGAAGAAGGTACATGCCTACGGAGTGGAAGTGAAAGCCAATCTCGCAATTCAGCCGTTCAAAGGCTGGCTGCTTGACCTGAACGGTTCATACTCATGGACACCATCAATCAATGAGGGAGAAAAAATGTCACCTGCCGACCAGTCGGTAGGCAAACAGCTGCCATACGTTCCGAAACATTCCGCCTCACTGACAGGAAGGCTGACATGGAAGACATGGAGTTTCCTGTATAAATGGGCATACTACTCTGAGCGTTTCACCATGTCGAGCAATGACTACACGCTGACAGGTCATCTGCCGCAATATTTCATGAGCAACATCTCTCTGGAGAAAGGACTGTTCTTCAAGCCTGTCGACGTACAGCTGAAACTGGCGGTCAACAACCTGTTCAACGAGGATTATCTTTCGGTGCTGTCGCGTCCCATGCCGGGAATAAACTTCGAGTTCTTTGTCGGCATAACACCCAAATTCTGGAAAAAGAAAAAAGTAGAAACAAACATAAATTATTGATTATATGAAAACGACATATTCCATTATAAGTTTTGTGCTGTTGCTGAGTCTGTTGACTTCATGCAATGGCAATAAAACCTCACGCATAGATGATTTCAGCAAAGATGTTTATACACCCGAATATGCGTCAGGCTTTGAGATAAAAAGAGCGGACGGTAAAGAAAGTGTGATTGTCTCCGTCAGCAATCCATGGCAGGGTGCCGACAGTATCACAACACAACTGCTCGTTGTCCGCAACGGTGAGACGGTTCCTGAAGGATTTACCGGACAGGTACTGAACGGTGATGCAAAACGCATTGTAGCCATGTCGTCAACACACATCGCCATGCTTGATGCTGTAGGCGAAGCCGGACGTGTGGTCGGTGTTTCAGGCATTGACTATATTTCCAATTCTGTCATCAGTGCCAACCGCGACATTATCGGCGATGTTGGTTATGAAGGAAACATCAATTATGAATTACTTTTGTCGCTCGATCCTGACCTGGTACTTCTTTATGGAGTGAACGGAGCAAGTGCGATGGAAGGGAAACTGAGTGAACTCCAAATCCCATATATGTATGTTGGAGACTACCTTGAAGAGAATCCTCTGGGCAAAGCGGAATGGCTTGTCGCACTCTCTGAAGTCGTTGGTAAAAGAAATGAAGGTAAAACTGTTTTTGATGAAATTCCTGTCAGATATAACGCCATCAAAAAGAAAGTGGCAGATGCCGCTCTTGATGCCCCGTCGGTAATGTTGAATACTCCCTATGGTGATTCCTGGTTCATGCCATCCACCAAGAGCTATGTGGCGACATTGGTAACAGATGCGGGCGGTGACTATATCTACAAGAAGAACACTGGTAATACATCTATGCCCGTTGATCTGGAAGAAGCCTACAAACTGACATCGGATGCCGATATGTGGCTGAATGTGGGAATGGCAAACAGTCTGGAAGAATTGAAAGCGACATGTCCTAAGTTCACCGATACCCGTTGCTTCCGCAATGGATATGTCTGGAACAATAATCTCCGTACCAATACTGCCGGTGGCAATGACTATTATGAATCGGCGGTAGTCAATCCCGACCTCGTGTTGCGTGACCTCGTAAAGATATTCCACCCCGAACTCATAGAAGAAGATTTCGTGTATTACAAGCAGCTTAAATAAATGCGCTCACGGACATCCATATTGTTCATCATACTGACTGCCCTCACTCTGTTCCTGTTTTCATTGGATTTATCAGTGGGGGCAATCTCCATACCCATGCGTGAGGTATGGGCGGCTTTGACAGGTGGCGATTGTCCGAGGACGACAGCCAAAATCATACTGAACATACGCTTGATAAAAGCGATTGTTGCCCTGCTTGCCGGAGCCGCGCTCTCAGTAAGTGGTCTGCAGATGCAGACACTGTTCCGCAACCCTCTTGCCGGACCGTATGTTCTTGGCATCAGTTCAGGAGCAAGCCTCGGTGTGGCATTGATAGTTCTTGCCGGAGTGAGCTTTCCGTTGGGAATAGCCGGAGCTGCATGGATAGGCTCCGCATTGATATTGGCAGTGATTGCAGCTGTAGGTCATAGGATAAAAGACATCATGGTGATTCTCATTCTCGGAATGATGTTCTCCTCCGGTGTCGGAGCTGTGGTTCAGATTCTCCAGTATCTCAGCAAGGAGGAATCGCTCAAGGCCTTTGTCATCTGGACGATGGGGTCTCTCGGAGATGTAACCGTTCCGCAACTTGCCATACTTGCCCCGTCAGTCGCAGCCGGGCTGTTGCTGGCTGTACTGACTATAAAGCCACTGAACCTGTTGCTGTTTGGTGAGGAATATGCCGTGACAATGGGACTGAACATAAGACGTTCCCGGACTTTGCTTTTTTTGTCCACCACATTGCTTGCCGGTACAGTCACCGCTTTTTGCGGTCCGATCGGATTCATCGGACTGGCAATGCCCCATGTGACGAGGATGCTGTTCGGCAATAGCGACCATCGTGTATTGCTTCCCGGCACCATCCTTACCGGGGCTTCCATATTGCTCATGTGTGATATTGTCTCCAAACTATTTACTTTGCCCATAAACGCCATCACCGCATTGCTGGGTATTCCGATTGTTGTATGGGTGGTGCTTCGCAATAAATCTGTAACAGCAAGATGATAGAACTGCAAGATTTTTCAATAGGATATGGGGAGCGCAGGCTGCTCACCGATGTGGATACCCGCATTGATGCCGGCAAACTGACCGCGCTGATAGGTCGTAACGGCTCCGGTAAATCGACTCTTTTGAGAGCGATAGCCGGACTGAATCATAATTATTCAGGGAATATTATCCTGAATGGAAACCGTTCGGCCGATATGACTGCCGAGCAGTTGGCGAAGAACCTTGCGTTCGTATCGACAGAACGGACACGTATCCCCAACCTGCGGTGCCGGGATGTCGTGGCCATCGGTCGTGCTCCATATACCAACTGGATAGGACGGATGCAGAAAGAAGACAGGGAAATAGTGGAACTGTCATTGCAATCGGTCGGCATGGCTGATTTTTCAGACAAGACGATGGATAAAATGAGTGACGGAGAATGTCAGAGGGTGATGATAGCCCGCGCACTGGCTCAGGCAACCCCGATAATCCTGCTTGATGAACCCACGTCGTTCCTTGACCTGCCCAACCGCTATGAACTATGCTCGTTATTGGCTGATCTGGCACACAAGGAAGGCAAGTGCATCTTGTTTTCCACGCATGAGCTTGACATTGCCTTGTCGCTCTGTGATACCATAGCCCTTATAGACATCCCACATCTGCATTGTCTCCCCACGGAGGCGATGCGTGTCAGCGGATACATCGACCGGCTGTTCAGGAATGACAGCATGACTTTTGACGCGTCATCAGCCACAATCAAAATGAAGAAATGAGAAATTATAAGGTAGAGAAATTTGCAGCAGACATCACTGTTGACGAATACATATCAGGTTTCCGGGATGAGACAAGATTCATGGAATTATGCAAGCAATGTCCCAATTATGGTAAAAGTTGGGGCTGTCCTCCATTTGATTTTAATACGGAGTATTTTTTGCGTCAATATGAATATGCACATCTCATGGCCGCGAGAATAACTCCGGCAGAAAACGATATTCCGATTGGGCAGACACAAGAGTTTATACGTCCTGAGAGATTCCGTATTGAAAAAGAACTTCTTGAGATGGAACGTTTGTATAAAGGGCGGGCTTTTGCCTATATCGGACGATGCCTGCATTGTAATGATGCCGTATGTACACGTCAGTGTAATAAACCTTGTCTTCATCCCGATAAGGTTCGCCCGTCACTTGAGGCCTTTGGCTTCGACATCGAACGCACATTGGCAGAACTCTTCAGAATTAAACTGTTATGGGGTGAAAATGGGAAATTACCGGAATATCTGGTATTGGTAAGTGGTTTCTTTCATAATGACGAAGGGTTTTACCAATTCAATTTGAACGGTAAAAAGGTATGAGAGATTTTTATCGTACAACTGGAAAATAACAGGAAATCGCAGATAAAAAAGGTTCCAAATTTGGATATAAACTGTCCGTAACAGCTTTTGTATAAATGGAAATCTTCGTGATAATGAAGGCGACAGGAACACCATATGATGCTCCCATCGCTTACATTAACCACATCTAATATATTTTGCAGTTTCGTAGTTTGGTATCGGGTAGCGGTTGACCACCCGATACATTTTTTAGGCTGCAGTCTCTTCTGTCTGCTGTTCTTCGGACTGGCTTTCTTCTGATGCTTGGGGCGCATCTCCCTCTTTCTTTTCCTGCATCATTAGAATAGCTTTCTTCTCTTCGATGCGTTGATGTCGTTTGTCATATACCTCATTGTGGCTGTCCTCAATCTCCTTAAGGGTTTCGGGCATGTGCTTATTGGCAAAGTCCCTTAACAAGGTGGCTATGGCATTACCACGATATGCACTCTCAAAGTTCTTTATAAGGAAGTCCCTGCGGATAATAGCCTTGGTCTTGGCTGTAAGGTTGGAGACAATCATCATCTTGTCTTCATCCAAGAGATACCCTGCATGGTCTTCGGGCAGACCAACCGCTGTATAATGTTCCTTTCGCAGTGCTGACAGCATAAAGAAGAACAACATCTTTTCTTCATCGGCAGAGAACTTGGTATTGGTCATATCCACCTCCAATATCTGCTTCTTGGTGTCTGCGATACTCTTTTCAATCGCAATCTCTTTGTTGCGTCCGTCCTGCTTTTCAAGTTTCTCCAACGGAGTAAGAACCTTGTTTGATGAAGCTCCTCCGATGATAGCCTTTGTGGCATTGTTCACATAACACAGGCTTGTGTTTGTCGCACCAATCTTGATATATAGGGTAATCTCTCCACTCTCACGCTTGCGGTCAATGTCGGCAATGTATGCCTGATATTTCTCTACCTCTACCTTGTAACGCTCATTGTCTGCTTCGTACGCTTCCGTAGTTTCGTAATCCTCTGCGGACGGTGCTTGAGGTTCTTTGGGCATACGGATTGTATAGTCGTGATTTTCCACCTCATAGCCCATTTCGGTAAGCCGTTCCACTACGGTGCTGTTCGTGCTGTAGAGGTCTCGGCAAATAGCCATGTATGGCTGTTCCGTCACTGTCTCAATAATGCGGTTCACCATGTGGTCTGCAATCTTCTCCGCAAGGCAACAGCGGTTCGTGCACTTACCGCAACCTCCGTCACTGAAAAGGAGCAGATGATTGGTGTTCTGCGGACACAGGGAACATACAGACTTGTCAAAGTCGTAATGTTCAAGGTCACTGGTATAGTCCCGCTGAATGGCATTTGCCACATCTGCGGCTTTCTTGCCTCGCCATGAATTACAAAAATCATTCTTGAGATGATTTACGTACACCTCACGCTGAATATCCTCGCTGTATCGGCATATCTCATTGGCTACTGATATGGATATGGTCTCATCTGCCATAAGTTCGGCAATTTCCGGAATAAGAGTTGTAAATTTGAGACGTGAGCGGATATAACCCTCGCTTTTTCCGAAAAGGAGCGCAAGGGATTTAACATCATGTCGTCCGCTGTCCATAAGCCGTTGGTATGCGTCAGCTTCTTCCATTGGAGTGACATCTTTTCGCTGAAGGTTTTCCGTTATGGCTATTTCTTCCGCTTCTTCATCGGTGTATGATGATATGATTGCCGGAATTTCCTCAAGTCCTGCTATAAGAGCCGCACGGTATCTTCGTTCTCCAAATACTATTTCGTAATAGCAAGTATCGGGAATAGGGCGCAGGTTGATGGGTTGGAGTACCCCTTGCTGACGGATGCTGTCCGCAAGCTCGTTGATGCTGTCCTCGTCAAAATGCTTTCGGGGATTGAATGTACTCGGCTGAATGTTTGCCAATGCGACTGTTGCGTTGTTCACTACGTTTACTGACTGATTAGCGTTTGCTGACATAATTTTTTAAATTTAGAGGGTTAATGTTGAAAATGTTTATTTTTCCCTTTCTTCGGCTCCTTTTGCCGGAACCGTTTTGGGGTTTTATGATGCCCCACACGGTCATCGGCATTAGGCTTTATACGACGGTTTTTCTGGCAAATTACGCTCCGAAGGAGGAAGAATTTGAAAGAAATGCACTTCAAACTGTTGTATTAAGCAACGATGACAGAACTTTGCATCGGTAAAACCAAACGGTTTGGCAAGGACTGAATGACAATACCTTCGTTGACGGAAGTTATATTAAAGGTGATTTGGATAATGGTATAAAGGGCTACTGTCAATGTGGCAAAATAGATATAATAGGATATAAATGATAATCGTTTTCACCAATATCGCAACAGAAATCAGACGGGGCGGACACCAAGGAGACTTGGCATGGATTGCGATACTTGTACCGTAATCTCCGGCATGTCTCCGTCCGACCTTTTCTTCGGATGTCTGACCGACAGGGAAAAGATCCGGAGAAACTGATTTCATCCTATACCGAAAGGTGAAGACGATGCCTATGAAAAATAAAAAAGGGAATTGGATTTATGAGGGGATGTGTTCAGCTAAAAGGGGCATGGAAGCGTTTGCCTCCAGACCCCTCAGAAATTCACTCAAACCATTCGGGATTATCGAGCTTGAGGATTTCAATCATCTGTTCATCGTCAAGCTGAAGGTCTACGACATTGGTAAAGTAGAAAATCTCGTCATAGATACTTTCCGCTTCCTTGCTTGCAAAGCCATCGTTCTCGTCTCCGAATGCTCCGGGCTGCAGAGCGTCAAGAAAATCAGAGCTTCCAATTACAAGTTTCTCACCGTCCTTGTCCTCCACCACACGGCAATGATATGTCTTGCCGTTAAATTCATAATCCTTGTATTCCATACTCTTAGGTATTTGATATTTCTATTTCGTGAATATGGCAGTACACATCACTATTATTTTTTGAAATTTCATCGAAGTAGGCATTTACTTCATCTTCCGACTTAAATTCCTGCTCCGTCATTTTCCCAATCCATGAGATTGCATCATCAAGGGCGGTAAAATACCCCTGCTGATAACATCCGTCATCGGTGCACAGGTCTACATAGTAGCGGTCGGGATAGTATTCTCCGTAGTCATCATTAGTCTGATATATTCCCATTCCCGGTTCTTCAGTATAGTAGTAATAGCTGAGTGAGGGATATTTCTCACAGATAAGTTCCATAACCTCGTCTGCCGCACTCCATGCGGTTTCAGTCGTGAATTTCAGTGTATCGGCTGATAATTCAAGGTTATTCCAGTCTCCACGACACCACACGTCTTTCCAATTTTTACCCAAGACTTCAACAAGACAACCGAGCCAAGACTTTCCGAAGCCGTTTTCTACTAAAGGTTCGCTTCTTTCTTCAAGACCTTTCATTATGTCGTGGAGTTCTTTTAACTCCTTTTCTTCTCCTACAAACGTGTAGGACGTATAACACCAGTTCGGCATAACTATATATTTTTAGTTCAACTTTTTTCCCTACTTTCGGTCTATTTTCGACCTTACGGGAGTTATTTCAGGGCAGAATCAAAGTCACGAGAAACATGAGGACAAGTCTGGCAACGAAAAATACTCTTGCACGGCAAGGAAGATTTTTCGGCAGACATCTTCAAGACCGGGAATTGGCATCAATGGATCGAAGCCTTACCTTCGCGCTGACAATAATCCCGGAGTGTCGATGAATACCGATGGACGATAAGGTTTATAAATGGTCTCCGTGGGATAAAAGGGATATAAAAGGGACGTCAAAGATATAAAAGGAAATCCGACAAGGTAAAAGCCTATGGTTTACACAGGCTTTTCAAAGTAAGGCGGTAAATTATAATTCCTTTGATGAGATAGAGAGTGATGCGATTTTAAACGGCAGGGCAGAAAAGAAATGTGGTATTGTAATTCCCTCGGCTATACTTGTGCCGCTGAAATCCTCCAACAGCCCTATTGCTGACATCTTCCTTAAGAGTTCCAAAGCACCCTCGTCCTTCCAGTCAGCAGAAATCTGACATGAATATCTCTTTATGACATATTCGCTCCCGTGGATATTCTCTATTGTTTCCGTCCATGTTCCGTTACCATTGCCGATACCTTTCACGCTTTCTGCGAGTTTGGCATTCTCGCGTGTAATCTCAATCTCGTCCGACAAAGTTTCTTCCGCTTGCTCAAGACTTGAAAACACATAGTTTACGATGTGGATGCCTCCGTCCTCCGAACTGGGGCAAAAGCCGCTTACACAAAAAATCTTCATGGTTGCAGTTGTTTTTAAGTTGATACTCTCCCTTTCATTCGGCCTTAGCCGACCCTCCGGGGATTATTTACGTGCAACCGGAGGTTGTAAAATGAAATAATTACAAGTCTGTCTATTGGTAAAATACTCTTGTTCCGGCAAGGAAGATTTTACCAACAGACACCGGCAGGCCCGGACTTGTATGTAAGGAACGGCAACCTAACTTCGCATCGGAAATAACCACGGTAGGTCAGCCTAAGAAACAGTAATATAAACGGCAATCATATATTGGTATAAGAGGATACAAGAGGTCATACTTTTGAGGCTGGTAAATGCAACCGGCCATATTCTCAAAAAAGCGGAATGATTTTGTAAGAACAGTACACACGGTCGATTCCTTTGGATTTTATTCGATACGAAGATGTTATTCCTTTGGATTTTATCTGATTTTCACGGTTTATTCCTTTGGATTTTTGCAAAATATTGACTATCTTTGCAATCCAAAACAATCAACAGACTATGGCATATCTTGCAAGAAACATAGATGCCGAACTCCTGAAATGGAAAGAATCTTCGCGCCGAAAGCCTCTTATTGTGCGCGGTGCCAGACAGGTCGGCAAGTCCTGGGCCATAAGGCACCTGGGAGAGACGTTCAGATACTATCTTGAAATCAACCTTGAGGAGGAAAAGGATTTATGCAGACTTTTTGAAGAAATCTCGGATGTAAAGGAACTCAGCCAACGCCTTGGTGCCATACATAATGTGCAGGTAATCCCGGGAGAGACCCTTCTGTTCATAGACGAGATCCAGAATTGTCCGGCAGCCCTGAAGAGCCTGTGGTTTTTCAAAGAGAATTACCCGAACCTGCATGTCGTGGCAGCAGGGTCGCTTCTTGAATTTGCACTGAATGAGATGCCATCCTATGGAGTCGGGCGCGTCAGGTCTGTGTTCATGTATCCTATGTCGTTCAAGGAATTCCTGATGGCGAGAGGGAAAGAGATGTGGATACAGGAAATTGTGGACGCGGATTGGCATCATCCCGTAGAGGGTAGTCTTCATTCGCGTCTTGTTTCTGAGTTCCGATCGTTTTTGATGGTGGGTGGTATGCCTGCCAGTGTTGCCGCATGGGTTGAGACTCAGGATTATTCTGCCTGTCAGGATGAGCAAAATGACATCCAGCAAAGCTATTATGATGATTTCGCCAAGTATGCAAAAAAAGTTGATCCGCAGCTGCTCCGCAATACATTATCGGCCGTAGTACGTCAGTCGGGACAGAAGTTCGTCTACAGCAGAGTGGACGGAGGCTATAAGTCTGAAGAAGTCAAGGAGGCACTGCGACTTCTACGTGATGCCGGTATAATCATTCCGGTGCAGATGTCCGCCGCCAACGGTCTCCCTTTGGGAGCGCAGGTGAATCCCAAGTTCACCAGATATGATTATCTCGATACTGGTCTGATGCTACGAGTGCTGGCGATGAACTATGATGATGACAGAGAGCTTACCAGACTCATACTTGCGGGAGAGGCTCCAGACCTTGTAAACAAGGGAATTGTGGCGGAACTTACAGCCGGACTCGAACTTATGAAGACTTCCAATCCCCAGAGCAAGTATGATCTATTTTATTGGGAGAATCTAGAGAGAAACGCCACATCTGAGGTGGAGTATGTCATTGCAAAGAGTGCAAAATGCCTACCCATTGAGGTTAAGGCCGGTACATCAGGAAAGATGAAGTGTCTACGGCTTTTCATGAATAAAAAAGGAATTACAGCCGGAGTACGCAGTTCGCTGGAAAATTTCGGTATTCTTGAGGTATCGGATACAGATGCCGCAGAACAACCCGTCAGGCGTGTTATCGGTATCCTACCGCTTTATGCTGTCTGGAGACTTCCGGATCTGCCGCTTCCTGACTAGTATCTCAATCTTTTTTCATACCAGTTTCTGTGAACGGATTTATTGGTAAAATAGGAGCGAAAATCAGCTAACTTTACAGGGTAAAAGTGGGAACTGATTGTGCGAAAGTATCAGGAATAAAAAAGGATTAGAGGTCGGACAGTGCGTCCGGCCTCGCTTGTTGTATAGGCATGACAAAAACCCTCCGCTGGGCTTCTCAGTCAGACGGAGGGGAAACGGTCAAATATATGTTATGTTAGGCTGCAATTTCGGCAGGGCTGACAGTGTCACCAGTCTTTACCTGTGGTTGCTCTGCCTCTTTCAGCTCAACATCAATCTTTTTCTGCAGAGCCTCGCACTGAACCTTGAGCTTCGACAGTTCATCAGACTTACTCCATGTTCGGTTGAGAATATCCCGGAGTACAGGCAGCTCGTTTTCAAGCTGTGCCATCTCTTTGCCTTTGGCTTCAATCAAAGCCGGAAGCCTTTGCAGGGTCAATCTGGGGTACTGCACTTTTTCTGAGAAAGCAATCGGCAGTGCGCCAGTGGAACCGTAACGGTATTTAAGGCCGTTCAATCCCTCCACATAAAAAGAGTTGTGGTCGAAACAATTTGTCAGGGTAAACTCTGATTTTACAAGCAGGTTCAACCCCATGTAGCTGCCTATGACTGTAAACCCGGCATTACGGTTGTTCTTGGCGATTGCCTGCAACTCACGTCCTATCTCGTCTGTAGTAAATGCTGTTTCTGACAACATAGTTATATAAGTTTCTCCTCGATAAGTGGAAACATAGTCAAGATCCATTTCCATTTTTGTCCGGATGTCCTTTATCCGTGATATAGTTTCCTCGTTGGCGACAATCTTGCGTTCCGCCCGGATGCGTTCTTTCTTGAAAATGGCACGTTCTTTTTCCAACTGCATTATCCGGTTGTCAAGTTTGGCTTTTTCCAAAAGGTCGGTATTCCCGGAAAGTATCGCCACGAACTCGGCAAAGTTCATGCCGTTGTTCTCGTCCATACTGTCCTCGTCGATGCGTCGCACCGCAATAGTGCCGTTGTTTATCTGATTGATGAACATTTGTTTGTTCTTAAGCAGGTTGAACTTGTAGGCATCAAGTGTTTTCTCTGTGCCATACACAACTACATCGACAGTGTTGTTGCCCCAAAGTTTAACGGTATTGCCTTTGCGGACAGCCCTGCCATCTCTTTGTTCCATATCAGCAGGTCGCCACGGTATCTCAAGATGATGCACCGCAACGGCTCTTTCCTGTGCATTCACGCCTGTTCCAAGCATGACGGTTGAACCGAAAAGCACCCGGACTTTTCCGCTGTTCATGTCGGCAAACAGTCTCTTTCTCGCTCTTTCTGTGGTGGCTGTCTGAATAAACTGAATTTCATCCGCCGGAATACCTAATGCTATAAGTTTTTCCTTTATGTCGCTGTAGATATTCCATTGGTCGGGCTTGTATGTCGAGAGGTCGCAGAAAACAAACTGTGTGCCACGGTTAGCATTTGAGCGGACATAGTAATCATATACGGTTCGGGCGCATACCGAAGCCTTGTTTCCTGTATCATCACTGAAAGCGTCGCCCAACAGTCGCATATCAAGAGACATCTTTCTCGCTACGTTGGTTGCGACAAGCATTTTTGCTTTGTTAAGATTTTCGGGTTCGGGCAATTCAAGACCGAGGTCAGCCCATTCGCCTGTTTTGGCAAATAGCACAAGCCGCTCCGTCATTTCTTCCTGTTCGGGCGTTGGTTTGAGCGTTAGGAAACGCACATTTTTCTCCGGCACATCAATATTTATCATTTCAGCTGTGCGGTAGTCGGTAATCTCACGCAGGAACATGGCGAGTTCCGGCACTTTGATATAAGAACGGAAACGCTCTTTGCGCTTAATTGCTCCCGTAACATTCAGCTCGTAGTCCGCACATTTGAGGGTATAGATAGCAGCCCAGGCATCAAAGCATGATATTTGCTGTCTTTTAAGCTCCTTTGGGCGCAAGTATTTGAACATTACATATAGCTCGGTAAGGGCATTTACCACAACAGTCCCCGAAAGGAATGTTGCGCCGAGGTCACGCCCTGTGCGTTCCTGAATATCCCTTATAGCAAAAAGCAGGTTCATCGCTCGTTGTGAACCTTTGGTGTTTCCAATTCCGGCTACCCTTGTATGGCGTGTCTGGAACATCAGATTTTTGAACGCATGGCACTCGTCCACAAAAATGTGATCTATTCCCATTGAGCGAAAATCCACGGCATTGTCCTTTCTTGTTTCAATCTGATGGCGCAACTGTGCGAGAGTGGCGGTAAGGTTCTGTTTCCGTTTCTCAAGTCCATTCTGCATCTTCCCTGTGCGGTAGCGCATAGTAGATTGTTCCAGCACTTCAATGGAACGCTCAACATCCGCGAGTTCTTCCGTAAATATATCAATCATTGTTTCTTCCGATTGAGGTATTTTTACAAACTGGTCGTGTGTGAGAATGATGCAATCCCAGTTATTATTTTTGATTTTTGCAAAAACCTCCATGCGGTTGGCAGGGGTGAAATCCTCTTTGCCCGGATATAATATTCTTGCTGAAGGATACGCCTTTCTGAATGTATCGGCTATCTCATGCACATTTGCTTTAAGACCGATAATCATCGGCTTGTTACATAGTCCGAGACGCTTCATTTCATAAGCAGCGACACACATTATCATGGTCTTGCCTGTTCCTACGGCGTGCCAACAGATGCCGCCCCCGTTCTGTTTAATCATCTGAATGGCGTCTTTCTGCGAGGGGTACAGCGCATCATAGCCGAACTGATTAAACGAAAGTCCGGGGAATGTCTGACATGAGCCATCATAACTCGGTCTGACATAGCAGTTGAAACGCTCGTTGTAGGTGGTGACAATTTCATCACGCACAAAAAGGGGCTGACGGTCAAGCCATTCATTGAAAAGGTTTCGTATGTCCTGTATCTTCGCTCCGGCTTCCTGTATTGCCTCCTCATCGGGAACACGCTTTTTCTCTCCGCCACAATAAATCTCCTTTGTGATTTCCGGCACGGTGTCATGCAGGGCATGAACAAACAACTCCTCTCCGTTATAGTTACGGACAGAATAGGTGTTGTATGCGACAGCTGAGTAGCCACGGAGCGACACTACATAGGTATCATTCACATCGAAATACATCACCTGTGTTTCAGTTCCGAAAAGTTCCGTGGCAAACATGGCGTAAAGCTGCGGGTCAATCCAACGCTCGCCCATATTTATATCAAGTTCCTCATAGGGTATCGGTTCAGGGGTTGCATCCTCAAGAGCCTTTAATGACAACTCCGCATATACCCTTACATCGTCCGGCATTTCTTCCATGCAGACAAGGATGTCCTTTTGCTTGGCAATGACATTCCCGGCAATAAACTTGCCTTTGGCTTCCCAGTCATATATCATGGGATTAAAGAAAATCTCACCTTTGAGAGCTTCTATCACATCGTCTTCGCTCTGTCGTGTGGATTTTAAGATATAGGGCATATTCACACCGCCATAAAAATTAAGGCTGCTTGCAAGTGCTTCGGTCGGTGTCATAACCGTTTCGGTCTCTATCTTTTTGAAAGCCACAGGCTCACGCATGATGTCGGACTTTGAGATTTCCGTGCCGTTCAGTGTCTCGATTGTGAACACCTCCACACCGAGACTGTCAAGCATGAAAAACTCCCTGTTGTCATTGTTATGGAAATATCCCCATTTGGAAACAAAAGTGTCATATAGCAAATTAAGCCGTTCCCTCAAGTCTGCCTGTTCGCTCATTTCATCCCTCTCTTTGGTTGAAAGTTCAAAATATGTTTCCCTCAATGGCAGGTAGTCTTTGGCTCGTTCCGTGTTCACTCCGTCCTCCGGCATGGGGTCGAAATCTACCGCTACATCATCATAATGTTTGGACTTGCGGACTTTTAACGTGCCTGTTTGACCGTCCATCATGACAAGCGCACCCTCTTTGAGCCATTCCGTCATCTGACCGGTATAGGCACGTCGCCCCCTGTCTGTCTGTGTTTCTTCCGCATCACCGAACAATGAGACGGCAAAGGGTTCAGAGGTCTTACCCTCTAAAAAAAGAGATTTACGGAAATAACGGTCAAAGTCGGCTTTAAGGATTGCGGAAAGATATTGCCCCATGCTTTCAGTGCCGTTGCTCCAGCGGTATTTACGCACATATTTTCCGTATTGGTTCATACCGATGCTGCTGCCTGTGGCAAGGGCAGTGTTAGGCATGGTGAAAAGCCTGTTGATTGGCTCGGTGGTCTCTCCGTTATTGAAAGTCTCTTTTAAGGACTGGATAAAAAGTTTCTCACGGTGAGACTGCAGAACCTTTCCTGTATGCTTTTGGAAAATCAACAGGTCACTGCCTACCTCGATACCTCCGGTCTCCATAAAAAGGTTGTCGGGTAGCCGTAAAGCTGTGATAAGGTCTGCATGACTTACAAGATACTCACGCACGAACTTGTTGCCTGGAGTATCTGCCACGCCTCTTGAGGTGATGAACACAAGCAGTCCGCCCTCGTTAAGCAGTTCCATTGACTTGACAAAAAAGTAATTATGTATTGTCTTGGTGGCTTTATCGTATATGCCCCCTCGTTTCCACAATTCCGCATCAAAGACGCTGAAATTGCCAAACGGAATGTTAGATGCAATTACATCAAACGACTTGTGCGGCAAATCCTGTCCGCTGATTGTCTCGTAACCGTCTATCGTCACATTTGTATCATCATGGAGCATTGATAGCACAAGTCCTGTGATAGGGTCTTTCTCTATTGCATAGGTAGCGGTGTCATCCATTGCTACAGGCAGAAAACCACCTGTACCTGCGCTCGGTTCAAGAAATGACCGCATAGTAAGGGAATGTTTACGGAAAAGGCTGTGTATCTCCTTTGCGATAGCATCTATAATGAACGTAGGAGTATAAAAAGCCGTAAGCATGGAAGCCTTTATGCAATCCAAAGCATCCTTACGCATTGTGTCGTCTGAAAATCCGGAATAACCGTCAATCAGTTTCAGAAGTTGCTCTGTCTGTTCCGACAATCCGTCCGGCATGGGATTGGCTGTACCTATGCCCATTATTTCCTTGATACCTCCAAAGCCTGTATATGCTGAAAGTACCGCCCTTTCTTCCTGTGTGGCTGACGCTCCGCTTGTGTGAAGCCTCATTGCAAGTTCGATGGCGCGGACATTTGCCGTTAAAGCTGTAATCTTGTTATATGACATATATTTAACCGTTTATTAAATTTTTATTATCCCTGCTTTCCAAAAATCACGATGCAGTCCTCTACTTCACAGGGCATACCGAAAAACGGCATGCTGCTGAAATAAGGCAGAGGATTTCCCTCTACACTTTCGGTGATGGGTGTCACCAGTTCGATGCTGTTCCTGCGGCAGACATCATCAATCATTCTCACTTCCTCGTCAGTGAGGTGGGTTGCGTCACCGTTCACCAGATACGGCAAAGCATAGGTCGGAATGCGTTCTACTGTCTTCATATCCTTTACTTTTTATTGGTTGATTACTCACTTGGAATACACATCTTATTTTTCCCTACTGTCCTTCGGCTTTCGGGCTGTGCAATCCGGTTTTTCAAGGCATTCCGAAGGAGACGACTGCCATCGGCAATAAGACAAGCCCAAATAGCGAAGTGCGGCTTGACATTTGCCGGTCGTCGTCTAAATTCGCCGATGAAAACGGATGCGCAGTCCTGATGTGTCGCAGGCTGCGACCGTATAACGGGGACCGGCTGGTATAATCGGAGAGCATAAAATGAAAGGAGACCTTCAAAAAATAAAAAAGGATATAAATGAGAACGGGTGGAGTCCGTATCGGCAGGCATGACAATCCGGACACGGAATGACGGCAAGGAGTGCGGACGGGCGCAAGTTCTGACCTGCGCCCCACAAACCTTACAGTCAATCGGTGTCAGTCATGTCTGAACCGAACGGGTGACGGCTGTTGCCATGCGGAGCACGGTGACAGTTGTCTTCCGTAAGGTGTACGATACGTAGTGGGTGGGTGAAAGGTGTAAACGGGTGATTACAGTCGGATATAAACGGAGAGTTACCGTCATAAGCATGACCATAAAAAAAGCGGCCGAAGCCGCTTCTGTCGAGGAAGTGCCGGGTTAAGCCTCGGACTTCTTTGATTTGGACTTACCTTTCGGCTTTTCCTTCTTCTCCGGTTTCTCTACCGGCTCGTAGAACTTGCTTGCTACGAAGATGATGCGGTTGCGCTTGACACCATCATTGCCGATCCATTCTTCCGGCTTCAAGTAGCCTTCAACGGTAATCATCTGGCCCTTCTTCAGAAGCTCGAAGGATGCGCTGTCGTTCTTTCGCCAGGCTTCCATGTTCATGAATGCCGATACTCTGGTCTCTTCCTGAGATTCATCGCGCTTTTCCGTGCGGGATATGGCGATCGAGAAGCGTGCTACGCTTGAGGTTGTGAACTGACGGATCTCTGCATCCTTTGCGATGAAACCTGTTACTGCGAAATTGTTTTCTACTTTCTTCATGACTTTGAATTTTAGAAGTTATACATTGATTTTACGATGCCAACAGATGACATGGGCATAGGGAGCACCAGCGGAAGGTTCATACAATACTCTTTTTCTCAGCGTCAAGCCGTGAAAAAGGAAGATTGTCTGAAAGCCGTTGGTCAAAGGCTGTCATGCCGACCCGGAAGAACCTCGTGACGCCATGTTCATAACTTTGCATCCGGAAAAACTATGTGATGTGACTTCGGTTTGAAATTCTGTCATAAGAAGAGAGTACGGGAAAACACCGCAACAGGTATGCTAAGGATGATAGAAAGTTAACGGCTGTAACCGCAAGTGTGCTTTGACGGCTCGCCATAGGTATGCGATATGCGGAATCTCAGGGACCTTTATATTTGCATTAACAATGAAGCGGCAAGAACGATGGTTCCTGCCTTATGAGAAGTAGAGCCGCATCGTTGAATGACTTTTGTAGTAGAATGGTTGATGGCAATGACGTCAAGACGAACAGGAGCTGTGCAATCAACGAATGCGGGAGACAAGAGAAGAATAGGCGGAAGCCCAATATCAAAGGACAGGATTATCCTGTGTAATCCACCGGAACGGCTTGGAACGATGCAAGAGTGGAAGTGCCACTTAAGGATATAAAAGGATTTTGCCTTCAAAAAATAAAAAAGGAGAGCTGAAGGCAACAGGCAAAGAAGTTAAAAAGTGTGGGTATATCCTATAAAAAGGGAGCTTAATGAAGCATGAGTGGAGACTGCAAACCGATGCAGTCTCCACATCCAGCCTTAATCAAAAATCAGGAGTTCGTCACGTCCATAGACAGCGACTTTTCCGTCATAGTGTTCTACTGCGATTTCATTGCCATAATCGCACACAATCCGACCGCATATTGCGTTGTCGGGGTCATTAAGCATGGTGCATGAGCATCCGATTATCATGCTGTTCTCTTCGTAGTCCATATTCAATGCTGTTTTCGTTAGCCTTTTCCCTACATTCATTTTGCTGTCTGGAGCAGCCGTGATTATTATAGTGCCTGCAAAGTTGTCCCAATGAATGTAAGGCAAGGTTTGGCTGAGAAGGATTGTGCCTGGTCACCATCCTGCAACAGACAATCACAGGACGTGACCTTGCCGTTATGAAAGAGACATCTAACTTTGCACTGTCAATATCCGGGATTCAACAGAAGCAAGACATGAAAATTCATCTCATGTAAAACAGGAAGCCTTCAAAAAAGAAAAGACAGACAACCGGTTGAATTTGGTCAGGAGGTCGTGTATTATATATACACGGCATCATTGACCTATTTGTAGAAATGATAATGCCGTGGCGTGAATTGGATAATAGACGGTCGGAAACAGATTTGGTCAGAGGTCGTGTACTATATATACACGTACACACAGACCTATATATAGACCTGTGTGCATGTGTACATGTAGTTTCAATAATTATTGCTACTTTTGCAAAGCGAATTGAAAACGCTGCGAATGAAGCGGAGCAGTATCAAGCCTCATTTTTCTTTTTTTGAAGGCATGAGATTGAAAATTCCGAGTAACAAAGCATCGTTATCGACTAACATAAAACTTTCTAAAATCACATTTCATTCCGGTTGTTATGTTGCTCATTTGTTAGTCACAAAATCTTTAATTCGCACAAATCGCTAATTATCAGCAATATATATACATCTAAAATAGCGTTAATTATTCTGAGACACCCTCCTCGTTTTTAATCATTGGGAGTAATCGTTCTTACGGGATTCCGTATTTTTTGTTTCGGGATCATTTGCCAAAAATGCCACCGAACATCTGAGAGGCTTTCCCTTTGAGTTCATCGATAGTGGACTCCACCTTGCCGTCTCCATCAAGATCACCGATAATGTTGCCATCTTTCAGTTTCGCTACAATCTCCGTAAACGACATCTTGGAGTGGTCAAATCCGCTCAGTTTCTCAGTTATCTGCTCTACATTGACAGAATCGTCAAACTTGTCCTTCAGTTGGCTGATAATTTCATTGATTTCCATAGAAAAGAAAAATTAAAGGTTATTAAAATGAAGATGCGGGACGCATCCCTATCGGGCTGCATTCCGCATCCGGTTATTTTTAGGATACCGTTTATTTCACTTCCTCGAAGTCAACATCAACGGGGCCGTCCTGGCCATTGCCGGGCTGAGGGCCGGGGTTGGGGCCTGCCTGAGCTCCACCCTGCTGGGCCTGTGCCTGGGCATTGAGGATTTCCTGCTGAGCTGCACCGAAAGCAGTTTCAATCTCCTTCATAGCGGCGTCGATGCCTGCGATGTCGGCAGCCTTGTGAGCTTCTTTGAGTCGGGCAAGGGCTGTTTCGATGGGAGCTTTCTTGTCGGCGGGAATCTTGTCGCCGAGTTCGTTGAGCTGTTTCTCGGTTTGGAAAATCATGGTGTCGGCGTGGTTGAGTTTGTCCACACGCTCTTTTTCCTTGGCATCAGCTTCAGCGTTGGCTGCGGCTTCATCCTTCATACGCTTGATTTCGGCATCTGTGAGGCCGCTGGAGGCTTCAATGCGGATGCTCTGCTCTTTGCCGGTGGCTTTATCCTTGGCGGACACGTTGAGGATACCGTTGGCATCGATTTCAAATGTCACTTCAATCTGCGGAATACCACGGGGGGCGGGAGCTATGCCGTCGAGGTGGAATTTGCCGAGGGTCTTGTCATCAGCAGCCATAGGACGCTCACCCTGGAGCACGTGGATGTCAACAGAGGGCTGGTTGTCGGCAGCGGTGGAGAACACTTCGCTCTTGCGGGTAGGGATAGTTGTGTTGGCTTCGATGAGCTTTGTCATGACACCGCCGAGGGTTTCAATACCCACTGACAGAGGCACAACATCAAGCAGCAGCACATCCTTGACGTCGCCGGAGAGCACACCACCCTGGATGGCAGCACCAACGGCCACTACTTCATCGGGATTCACGCCCTTGGAGGGAGCTTTGCCGAAGAATTTTTCCACAATCTGCTGAATGGCGGGGATACGGGTGGAGCCGCCCACGAGAATCACTTCGTCAATATCTTTGGCAGAGAGACCGGCATCTTTCAGGGCCTGTTCGCAAGGCTTGATGGTGGCCTGGATGAGCTTGTCGGCAAGCTGCTCGAATTTGGCGCGTGTCAGGGTCTTGACCAAGTGCTTTGGAATACCGTTGACAGGCATGATATAGGGGAGGTTGATCTCAGTGCTGGTTGTGCTGGAAAGCTCGATCTTGGCTTTTTCTGCAGCTTCTTTCAAACGCTGGAGCGCCATGGGGTCCTGACGGAGGTCAACGCCTTCTTCTTTCTGGAATTCGTCGGCGAGCCAGTCGATAATCACATGGTCGAAGTCATCACCGCCGAGGTGGGTGTCACCGTTGGTGGATTTTACTTCAAACACGCCATCGCCGAGTTCAAGGATGGAGATATCGAATGTACCGCCACCGAGGTCGAATACGGCAATCTTCTGGTCTTTGTTGGTTTTGTCAAGGCCGTATGCAAGAGCTGCGGCAGTAGGCTCGTTGACAATACGTTTCACAGTGAGGCCTGCGATTTCACCGGCTTCTTTGGTAGCCTGACGCTGGGAGTCGTTGAAGTACGCAGGTACAGTGATTACAGCTTCAGTCACAGACTGACCGAGATAATCCTCGGCTGTTTTCTTCATTTTCTGAAGAATCATGGCTGAGATTTCCTGCGGGGTGTACTCACGGCCATCAATGTCCACGCGGGGAGTGTTGTTGTCAGCGCGAACCACCTTGTAGGGTACGCGGTCGATTTCGCTCTTCACCTGGTCGTAGGTTTCGCCCATAAAGCGCTTTATAGAGTAGATGGTGCGTTTGGGGTTGGTGATGGCCTGACGCTTTGCGGGGTCGCCAACTTTACGTTCGCCACCGTCAACAAAAGCCACAACCGAAGGTGTGGTGTTACGGCCTTCGCTATTAGGAATCACAACAGGATCGTTACCTTCGAGAACAGCCACGCAGGAGTTGGTGGTGCCGAGGTCAATACCGATAATCTTTCCCATAATTAGTTTGATTTTTTTAGGTTATATATTTTGTTATTAATAATCATTTGCGGTGGAACGAGAACTGCTCCTCGTTCGGATATACTAAAAACAAATATAATGCCAAAATAGTTGAGAAATTATTATTTTATTAACCATCAGGCGGTTTGGTGACTGCCAAACTGTCACAGTCAACTGACAGCGGAGCAAGTGTCACTGACAGATGGATGCGGCAATCATGGCGGCGACGGTGAGGAAGCCGACAATCATCACCACGGCCACCGGACGCACGCAGAGCGTGCCGATGCACAAATCGGTGTTGCGGCCCGGGGCGAACGGATGGCGGGAGTGGCACAGCTGCCGCGCTATGAGCAGCGACACCTTATATACAATAAAAGCCACAAATGAACCAATAATGGCTCCCACCAGAAGGTCGCCGGGAAAATGCACCCCGAGATAGATGCGGGAGTAGCTGTTGACCAATGCCCAGAGAAGAATGAACCATGTCCATGCCCGATGCTTGACAATCAGCGAGGCAAACACTGCGAAAGCAAACGAGTTGGCGGCATGGCAGGATGGGAAACTATACAGTCCGCCACGATATTCATTGACCACGTGCACCATGGCCGACAGCTCATTTTCGAGGCGCGACGGACGTATCCGTTCAATATATGGCCGAATCACAGAGGCGCAGGTCTGGTCGGCCAATGCTATCAGCACCACGGCCATAAGGGTGAGGGTGAGGGCTGCTTTCCAGTTCATGCACCGCCATAGCATCCACAGAAATGCGGCATACATCGGCGCCCATATCAGTTTGCCGGAAAAGAGCATCATGAAGGTGTCGAAAAAGTGGCTGTGGAGTCCGTTGAGATATAGGAAAATGCTGGTGTCAAGGTCGATGAGTGTTTGCATAGGAATAGAGGTTTAGCGCGATTGCAGATCGTTGAACAAAGTTTGGAGGAAAGCCTTGGCAAACGGTTCGTTGCTCCCCGGAGCGGTGCCGGAGTCGGTGGTCGGGGAGTTGGTGTCAAGGTTGTAGATAAGGGTGTTGCTGTCGGTAATCATCCCTATGTAGCTTGGGTCGGCAAAGAATGCGAAATGAGGGGAGCGGGGGTTGAGAAGATTGCTGCTGAACGGGAAATCACTGTGGTCAAGTCCGAGGGCGGCAAGCAGAGTGGCGGCAATATCCGTCTGGTCGCCGATGGTGGACCGGGTGCCGCGCATGGCAAGGGCGCCGCCAGTCATCACCAGCGGGATGCGGTGGCGCTCCACCGGGTCGCTGAGGTCGGGGTATGCGCCATAGTGGTCGGGAACCAGTATGACGAGGGTGCTGCTCCACTCCGGCAAGGCGGCGAGGGCATTGATATATCCTGTGACACAACTGTCGGCGTAGGCAAAAGCTTCGGCACGCTTGTCAGTGAGCCTTCCTTGAGATGAGTAGGGCACTTCAAAAGGCTCATGGGAGCTGGAGGTCTGGATCACCCTGAGCTTGGGTGCAGAGGGGTTGTACGGAGTCAGCTCGCTGAGCACGCGTTGAAACACCACTTCATCGTGCGCGCCCCACTTGCTGAGTCGCTGGGCCACCGGGAAATCTTTGTCGCTCACCACGCGGTTGAACCGTGAGGCCATAAGGTAGGCGAGCTGGTTGGTGAAATTGGCATCGCCGCCATAATAATAGGTGGCCTCATAGCCGCCTTTCTCCACCATGGTGCGTGGAATTGAGGGGAGATTCTCGGTTTTGGACACATATTTCATTATCGAAGTGCCGGGCTGTCCGGGGTAGCCGGAAAGCACCGCCGGAATTCCGCGGTCGGTGCGGAAGCTGCTGGCATAGAAGTTGGTCCATAAAAGTCCCGAAGCCGCGATGCTGTCGAGTCCCAGTGCCACCGGCTCGCCGCCGAGCGACGGGAGCAGGTGGGAGGAGAAACTTTCCAACAGAATGATATGCACATCCGGACGGGTGCAGTTGAGCAGCCGCAGCGAGTCGGGAACCGCGCTATTGTCATCGCGCAGCTTGTCAAAGAGATTCTGTGCCTCCTCCTCGCTGAAAAAACGGTACATCGAGCCGAAGTTGCTCTGGTGGGTGGCGGAGTAGAGCAGCGAGAATGCGGGGTTGATGGCGGCATGGTTGAGCTTGGCATCGGCACTGAAATATGCGCGGCTGAGGTTCATGGTACTGACAGTAACGCCACCGCGTATAGGCACGAACAGAGCTCCGGCGAGCAGCAGTCCGGCGAAAGTGTACCATATCCGGCGGCTTGTAGTCTGCACCCTGTCGATAGGGCCGCACAGCTTGAGCACGCCGAGGGTGTAGGCAAAATAAATCCCCGCCGACAGAGCCATCCATCCCGCGATGCCGAGCAGTGTCTGCCACCATTTTGCCGAGGCCATGGCCGCCGATGGCGATGAGGCGAAATAGGAGAAGGGGGTGACATCGAGCTTGAACTGCCAGTAGCTGTAGAGAGCGGCGTCAAGCCCTATGCAGAGTGCCAACAGTATGGCTATCAAGGCAAAGTATATGCGCATCACTGTGTCGAGCACTCCTTTGGAGCCGGTCCATAGAGCCACACACCAGGCCAATGCCGGGACGGCGGCAACGTAGGCTGCCACCGTGCAATCCATGCTGAATCCGTGGGCCATCACGCTGAGGATATCCATCAATGGGGTGTCTCCGTAGATGGAGGGGTTCATGACCAGGAAAAGCAGCTTGCCCACGGCGAAAACCACTATCCCCACCACAAACGTGGCTGCATATCGTGTCAAAAGATGCTTCATGGAGTGCAAAGTTACTAATTAAGAGTGAAATCACCCCTCTCCCTCATCGGAAAAAAGCAAGCGCACCGGATGAGGGTGCGCTTGCGGGAGTATTGTTGTGTCAGAACGAAGTTACTTTGCGAGGCCGCAGGATTTGCATTTTTCGGCAATCTGGGTGAAGAAGTCGTTGCCTTTGTCGTCCACGAGGATGAAGGCGGGGAAGTTCTCCACTTCGATTTTCCAGATGGCTTCCATGCCGAGCTCGGGGTATTCGAGGAGTTCCACTTTCTTGATGCTGTTCTTGGCGAGAACGGCAGCGGGACCGCCGATAGAGCCGAGGTAGAAGCCTCCGTGCTTGTGGCAGGCATCGGTCACCTGCTTGCTGCGGTTGCCCTTGGCAATCATGATCATGGAGCCACCGGCAGCCTGGAACTGGTCAACGTAGGGGTCCATGCGTCCTGCGGTTGTGGGGCCGAACGAGCCGGACGCCATTCCCTGCGGAGTTTTGGCCGGGCCGGCATAGTAGATGGGGTGGTCCTTGAGATACTGGGGCATAGGCTCGCCACGGTCCAGGCGCTCCTTGATCTTGGCGTGGGCTATATCGCGGCCCACGATGATGGTGCCGTTGAGGCTCAGGCGGGTGGATACGGGATATTTCGACAGCTCGGCGAGCACTTCAGGCATCGGACGGTTGAGGTCGATGGTCACGGCATTGCCCTCGGTGTCGTTGCGCATCTCCTCGGGGATGAGCTCGCCGGGGTTGGCATCGAGTTTTTCAATCCATATACCGTCGCGGTTGATTTTGGCCTTCACGTTGCGGTCGGCGGAGCAGCTCACGCCGAGGCCCACGGGGCATGAAGCACCGTGGCGGGGCAGACGGATGACACGGATGTCGTGGGCGAAATATTTGCCGCCGAACTGAGCTCCGAGGCCAATCTTGTGCGCCTCTTCGAGAAGCTGTTTCTCCAGCTCCACATCGCGGAAAGCGTGGCCGAGTTCATTGCCTTCGGTGGGCAGGTTGTCGTAGTATTTTACAGAGGCTTTCTTGACAGTGGCAAGGTTCATTTCAGCAGAAGTGCCGCCAATCACAAAAGCGATGTGATAGGGAGGACATGCGGCAGTGCCGAGAGTTTTCATCTTCTCCACCAGGAACGGCACGAGGGTTTTGGGGTTGATGAGAGCCTTGGTTTCCTGATAAAGGTATGTTTTGTTGGCCGAGCCGCCGCCTTTTGCCACGAACAGGAAATGGTATTCATCGCCATCCACAGCGTAGAGGTCGATCTGCGCGGGGAGGTTGCAGCCGGTGTTGACCTCGTCGTACATGTTGAGGGGAGCGTTCTGCGAGTAGCGGAGATTGTCCTCAGTATATGTGAGATACACGCCCTTGCTCAGGCGCTCCTCGTCGCCACCGCCGGTGTAAACATTCTGGCCTTTCTTGCCGATGACGATGGCTGTGCCGGTGTCCTGGCAGAAGGGGAGCTGCCCTTTGGCTGCCACTTCGGCGTTGCGAAGCATGGTGAGCGCCACAAACTTGTCGTTTTCGCTTGCTTCAGGGTCGTGCAGTATTTTGGCCACCATGGCGTTGTGTTCGCGGCGGAGCATGAAGGCATTGTCGTGTGTGGCCTGGCGGGCGAGCACGGTGAGTGCCTCAGGGTCAATCACGAGCATCTCTTTGCCATTGAAATTCTCCACCTTCACATATTCGGAGGTGAGGTGATAGTATTCCGTGGTGTCTTTCGACATCGGAAACATAGGCTGGTACTTGAACGGTTTTGTTGCCATAATTTTTGATGGATATTTGTCGTATGGGAGCAAAATTAGCACAAAATCCCCAACAATCCAAAACTTAGTTGAAGACGAGGTTGTTTCAATTATAGAATTATAATCCAAACATTAAAGATATGATACGACTCAATGTTTTTTTTCTGGTAGAAAAAAGTGAAAACCGGCGGCCACTTGTGGATGCTGCCACTGAACTTGTGGAGCTGTCGTTGCACGACAAAGGGTGCGTGGCCTATGATATTTTCGGCTCGCTCACCCAGGATAATATATTCATGATATGCGAAACATGGCGCACCCGTGCCAATCTTGAGGCTCACATGGCTTCGGCACATTTCAAGCGTCTTGTGCCCCGGCTGCAGGAGCTTGCCACCATGACAATGGAGGAGTTCGATTTCTGATTATTGACAACCAAAACATACTGTTTATGAAAAAATTATTTGCAGAGGGAATCGGCACAATGTTTCTTGTGCTGCTGGCCTGTGGTAGTGCTGTTCTTGCCGGTCCGTCGATAGGCGGATTGGGTATCGGTCTTTGTTTCGGCCTCGTGCTGGTGTGTCTGTGCTATTGCATCGGCAACATTTCCGGGTGCCATGTCAATCCGGCGGTGTCGTTTGCCATGTACATTTCCGGAAGGATGAGTGGAAAAGAGTGCGTGGGCTACATTGTGGCGCAGCTGATAGGAGCCACTGTGGGCGCGGCGTTTCTCTATTTCTTCGTGATGATGGCTCCTGAGTTCAATTTCGGAGGTACCACTGCACAGAGCGGCAGCTATCTGGCCACCAATGTGCTCCAGAGTGGTGCCACATCGGGCATGGCATTGTTCTCCGAAGTGCTTTTGACCTTCTTCTTCGTGATTGTGGTTCTCGGTGCCACTGATGCCGACAAAGGTTTCGGCAAGTTTGCCGGACTGGCCATAGGTTTGGCTCTCGGCCTTGTAAATATCGTCGGTATTCCCGTTGACAACTGTTCGGTGAACCCGGCCCGTAGCTTTGGCCCGGCGGTGTTTGACCCGACAGCGTGGGGCGATTTCTGGATCATGGTGGTTGGCCCGTTGGCCGGAGCTGTGCTCGCAGTGCTCTGCTGGAAGGCAGTGAAAGGGTGCGTTGCCAAGAGGTAATCCCTCGTCGTAGAAAAATAATCAAGTCACATTGCGGCTGTAAGTTAGCTGCAATGTGACTTTTTTCAGTATAATTGCATCCGTAACCACAAAATAAATCAAGGGATGCTGAATGAAATAACTGTTAATCTTGACCGGTCGGATGTGTTGATTTTCTGTGCGGGTGTGTTGTTGGCCCTTTTGCTGTTCAAGCGGCAGTGGTTCTGGAACACTTGCCGGTGGATAGCTTTTATCGCAGTGTCGTCAATCGTGTTGTTGATAGCCAATTTTATAGACCCCCTGGAGCTTTTTTTGAAGCTGTGGATGCAAAGTGTCAACCGGATTGCTGACATATTCTTCAATCTGGAATCCATGGCCGTAGATTCCTTTCTTGTATATATGTGCGCTCACTTTATATTACCGCGCAACAAAACTCACTTCAACCTTTTGGTTGCGGTGATGTTTGGCTTGTGTATCAGCAATCTGGTGAGTTATAACACCTTCGCGATAATGCCGCTTGGGAATGATTCAGAAAATATGGGCGATGTGGATTGGCTTGTGACCGCACTCAATGCCATTACGCTGGGGATTGTGAGCACGTTGTTCTATGTGAGTCAAGACAGCAGTGATGGTGTGCCGACCAAGCTTACAACGACAAAAACTGAGTGAAGGCGCGGGTGATATATAGATGATCCTGAGCGGAAGCTGTTTCGCGCACCGAGTGCATGGCCCATATAGCTGCACCCATATCCACGCCGCGCAGGTCGATCTGCGAGGTGAGGATGTTGCCTAATGTGGAGCCGCCGGCCACATCGCTGTGGTTGACGAAATATTGCACAGGCAGATTGTCCATGCGGCATATCTCGGCGAAAACAGCCGCGCTGTCGGCATCGCTCATATACTTGCAGTTGGCGTTGATTTTTATCACCGGTCCAAGTCCGAGGCCGGGATGATTGGTAGGGTCCTGCTTCTCCACATAGTTGGGATGCAAGGCGTGGGCATTGTCGGCTGACACCATAAAAGAGTTGGCCACACCGATGAAATAGGATTCATCTGTGCCCCCGAGGCATCGGTTGATGCGCATCAGGGTGTCCTTGAGCAGTGGCGATGCAGCTCCCTGCTTAGTGCCGCTGCCGGTCTCCTCATTGTCGAAGATGGCCATCACGCGGGTGGCTTGAGTGGGGGTGTGGGCGGTGGATGTCAGGGCGCATAGAGCAGCGTGCACCATGCTCAGGTCATCAAGGCGTCCTGATGTGATGAACTCGTTGTGGAGTCCGAGCAAAGCGGCCGGGGTGGTGTCGTAGAGGCTGAGGTCGAAATCGATGATTTGGTCCATTGCCACTCCTGTTTCATCGCTTATGAGGCGCAGCAGCATATTGTTGGCTTCAAGCTCGTTGTTGACCACGGCTATCACCGGCAGCATATCTTTCTGCTTGCTAAGAGGGTTGCCCTCGTTGACGGCTCTGTTGAAATGGATGGCAAGATGGGGAATAGTGAGCAACGGACGGTGGATCCGTATCATTTTATGGTAGGGATGCAGAGGGTCGTTGCTGCGCACAATCACACGCCCGGCAATGGAGAGCGGACGGTCGAACCATGTGTAGAGGATAGGCCCGCCATACACTTCGGTGTTGAGCTTCACCACTCCGTTTTCGCATTTCATCTCGGGGTGGGGTTTGATGCGGAACCCGGGCGAATCACTGTGGGCGGCTATGATGTGGTATCCGGCCTGAGGGGTTGTCCCGGCCACGAAAGCCATCACAGCGCTGTCGTTCTGGGTCAGATAGTATCGGCCACCGGGTTTCACGTTCCAAGTCTGCGACTTGTGGAGGCGTGTGAACCCTTCCTTGTCAAGGCGGCGGGTTATCTCTTCAACGGCGAGGAAATTCACTGGCGATGCATCGAGAAATTGCATCAGGTCCTGAACGAGTGGTTGTGTATGGTCCATATTCAAAAGTCTTGTTCGGTGGAGTTGTAGCGCACATAGTTGAGGGCGCGAAGAATGTTGCAGAGGATGCGGCTCCAGTAGCTGCCGAAATCGTCGGCCACGGCCTGAAGGGCGTTTTCCACGAGGTAGTCGGGCGCATCGCGCACGGTTTCGATAAACTCATAGCACACCTGAAACAGGTCGGCGAGACCTTCGGAGATGCTTGCGGCAATGGGTGTGTCGCTGTATTTCATGTCGTCCTCAAACACTTCGAGGTAGCTGTCGTCGGGACCCATGAGGTTTTCCATGTTGCGGCGCATGGCTTCGTAAAACTCCTCATCGAGCGATGATTCGATGTAACATTCCTCAGTGGCGAGGTTGGCAGCCACGAGGTCGGTGGCGGAGATGTAGAGCCTTGGCAGAAGCCGCAGCATGGAGGCCACAAAGTTGCTGCGGGTGCTTTCGCGTGCATTTTCAATGGCCGCGCAATATTCATTGCAAAGCCCTATGAAGGCAAGGGCATTGGGGGTGAGAGAACTGCTCATGCGTAGAGATTATGGGATTTGATATATGTATATACCCCTGCGGGCAGAAAATGGTTCATATTTTTCCCGTCGGCAATAGCCTGACGGATCATGGTGCTTGACACATCCACCACCGGGGCGTTGACAAGTGTCACTCCCGGAGGGAGGGTGGTGGGATCGATGTCGTATCCCGGACGCGGATATATTATAGGAGTGAAATCGCGCAGCAATTCGTCATGGTCGCGCCATTGGTTGAAAATCTGCCAGTTGTCGCTCCCGATTATCAGGCGGAACCGGTAGTGGGGATACAGTTGTTTGAGCTCGCGCAATGTGTGGATGGTGTAGCTGGGCCGCGGAAGGTGCAGCTCTATGTCGCACGGTTTGAGCAGCGGGTCGTTGCCGATGGCCATGCGTAGCATATTCATGCGGTGGGTTTCGTCCGCCGCGCCATGGGCTTTGAGCGGATTCTCAGGCGAAAGGAGCATCCACACCTGCTGCAGTTGGGTGAACTGAGCCAGCCATGAAGCCAGCATTGTGTGGCCGCAGTGAACAGGGTTGAAGCTGCCGCCGAACACTCCTATTTGCGCGAGCGGAATCATAGGAGGGTAAACTCGATGATCTTGCTCTCGGTGAGGTCGATGGCTTCGGCAAGATTGTCGTTCACCACCACAGTGTCGTACTGCGGGGCGAAACTGATTTCAAACTCGGCCTTGGCCACGCGCCGGTTAATGTCGTCAGCACTGTCGGTGGCACGGGATTCCAAACGGCGGCGCAGTTCTTCCACGCTCGGAGGCATTATGAAGATGCTCAAGGCTTTGCTGCCGAATATCCGTTTCACATTCACTCCACCTTTCACATCGATGTCGAGCACCACATTCTCACCGTTGGCACACCGCTGCTCCACCTCGCTCCGCAGAGTGCCGTAGAACCGTCCGGGATATACCTCTTCATACTCCACGAAGTCACCGTTGGCGATATGGAGTTGAAACTCCTCGGTGGTGAGGAAATGATAGTTCACGCCATTCTGCTCGCCGGTGCGTGGCTCCCGGTTGGTGGCCGACACGGAGAATTGCAGCGGCACATTGGCACGCTCCATAATGGCGTTGATGATTGTGGACTTGCCGCACCCCGAGGGAGCGGATACAATTATGATCTTACCTTCCTTTGGCATGGCTTTGGCGCAGAGCAGGGGGGTTACATCACGTTGAGCACCTGCTCTTTGATTTGCTCAAGTTCGTCTTTCATTCTCACCACGAGACACTGCATCTCGGCATGATTGCTCTTGGAACCGAGGGTGTTGATTTCGCGACCCATCTCCTGACTGATGAATCCGAGCTTCTTGCCCTGGCCGTGGTGGGCCTTCATGGTGTCAAGGAAATAATTGAGGTGCTGGGTGAGACGTTGTTTCTCCTCGTTGATGTCGAGTTTCTCAATATAGAATATCATCTCCTGCTCCAGCCGGGCGCGGTCGTACTCCACCTGGGGGAGCTTGGTGAGATGCTCCTCAAGACGGGTGCGGATGCGGGCCACACGTTCACCTTCGTATTTGGGCACTTCGCTGAGCAGCGAGCGGATTTTTTCAATTCTGGTGGCGAAAAATTCATTGAGCTTCTGTCCTTCGGCACTGCGGTACTCCATAAGGGCGTCCACGGCTTTCTGCACAGCCTGCATCACAGCCTGCACAGTGGATGAGTCAGTTTCGGCGGGCGCATCGCTCTTGAGTACATCGGGAAAACGCACGATCAGTGAATACCAGTCGGTTGGCTCAGGTATATCCAAAGCTTTGGCCATCTCCTGATATTGCGCCTTGTATGCTTTCATCAGCGGTATGTTGAACTGCACCGAGGCATCGCCCTGGGTGTTTTCAACATATACAGAAGCCTCCACTTTGCCGCGTTCGAGGCTCCGTGTGATGATGTTACGGAGTTCCATCTCGTATTCGCGAAGAGTCGGAGGAACGCGCAGCGACAAGTCCAACTGTTTGCTGTTAAGAGACTTGATTTCTACAGTGATTTTTTTGGATGGCAATTCTACAATAGCTTTGCCGAAACCTGTCATGGATAAAAGCATGTGCCTTGGTTTTATTTTTTGCAAAAGTACTAAATCCGATGGCAAAAAAACGTAACTTTGTCAAAAAATTTCATTCCACCAGTCACTATGGCAGTAATTCTGAATATTGACACGAGTACCAATGTATGCTCCACCGCCCTCACCGCCGAGGGTATGATATTGTGCCACCGCGAGGATTTCCGGGGGCAGAACCATGCCGCGATGCTCAGCGGCTTCATCAAGGATTGTCTTGACCATCTGCGCGAGCATGAGATGGAGCTCAACGCTGTGGCGGTGTCGATGGGGCCGGGCAGTTACACCGGCCTGCGCATCGGTCTTTCGGAGGCCAAAGGGTTGGCCTACGCTTTGGATGTGCCGCTGATAGGTGTTGATACCCTTGAGCTGTTGGTGAGCCATGTGATGTTTGACTTCTCGCTCGAGCTTCCCGATAATATTCTTTATGCGCCGATGATAGATGCTCGGCGCATGGAGGTGTTTACCGGGGTGTATGACAATGGCTTGACTCCGCTGATGAAGCCGCAGCCGCTGATATTGGACGGGGAGAGCTATTCCGGATTTTTAGCTTCGCATCCGGTGGCGTTTTTCGGCAACGGCTCTGCTAAATGGTGTGAGGTGTGTGGAAATGAAAACGCCATTTTTGTGCCTGATGTGGTGCCGTTGGCATCGGACATGATAGCTCTTGCCGAACGGGCTTATTCGCGTGGCGAGTTTATCGACTTGGCCTACAGTACCCCCAACTATCTGAAAGATTTTCAGGCCACCAAGCCTAAGCCGCTGGGTGTGCAATAATAAATATAGAAACGTTGCAAACGTGGCGGGAATTTTGTAGATTTGTCCCATTATGAAGAAATTACTGTCGCTTCCGCCTGATGCGGCCCGCTGTTTTTATCAGCTCACCGGCTATGATGCCGATGAGTGGTTTGCCACATCCGACCCCGAGGGGAGTAAGCTTGGTTCGGGTGGCGGCACGGCCTGGGCTTTGCACCGGTGGTGCGAGGCCGGCGGGGATATGCGGTTGAAAAAAGTGTTGATTCACGCCGGAGGACAGAGCCGCCGGCTGCCGGCCTACGCTGCTTGCGGCAAGATATTGACTCCGGTGCCGGTGTTTCGCTGGAAAGCCGGACAGCGTCTTGACCAAACGCTCCTTGACTTGCAGATGCCACTGTATGACAAGATTATGGATATGGCTCCGCAGCGTCTCAACACTCTCGTGGCGAGCGGTGATGTGTATGTGACCGCAGGAAAAAGATTGCCGCAGGTGCCGGATGTGGATGTGGTGTGCTATGGGTTGTGGGTCAACCCCACCGTGGCTTCCCATCATGGTGTTTTTGCCTCGCTTGTGGAGTCGCCGGGCGTGCTTGACAGGATGCTTCAGAAGCCCTCTGTGGAGCAGATGGCCAGGATGTCGGAAAGCTACATGTTTCTGATGGATGTGGGCATCTGGCTCCTGAGTGACAGAGCTGTGGAGATTCTCAGCAAGCGGAGCAAGGATGCAGATGGCAATTTCCGCTATTATGATATGTACACCACTTTCGGAGGAGCCCTCGGTGTCAATCCGGTGGTGGAGGATGATGAGGTGAACGGGCTCACTGTGGCCGTGCTGCCGCTTGAAGAGGGCTCGTTCTACCATTTCGGCACCACCGGTGAGCTGCTGGACAGCACTCTGCAGCTCCAAACTCTCGTTGTGGACCAGCGCGAATTGCTGAGTCGCAGTGCCAAGCCCCACCCATCGCTGTTTGTGCAGAATTGTGTGATGAACCATCGGCTCACCGCAGCCAACAGCAATGTGTGGGTGGAGAATTCGTTTGTGGCCGAAGGGTGGACGCTGACGGATGAGAATGTGGTCACCGGAGTGCCGCGCAACGACTGGAGGCTGCACCTTCCCAAGGGTGCCTGCATTGATGTTGCGCCGCTCGGCGGCGGAGAGTATGTGCTTCGCCCCTACGGCTACAATGACGCCATGCGTGGCACTGCTGGCGATGACGCCACCACCTATATCAATGTGCCTTTGAATCAATGGCTTGCTAATCACGGAGTTGAATTGCCCTCCGATGTGGATATACAGTCGTTGCCTGTCTTCCCGGTGCTTCATTCGGTTGAGGAGATGGGAAAAGTGGCACAATGGATGGTGGAGTCATCCCCGGATGCGGAGTGCGAGGCGGCGCGGATTTATCACTCTGCCCGGCATATCAGCGCCGATGATATAATGAGGCTTGCCGATCTGCCTGCATTGTGGCAGCAGCGGCGCAACTTCATGGACGGCGACATCGCCATGCTCGCCGACAACTATAGCCGGAGTGTGATATATCAGGTGGATTTGAGCCATCTGGGACAATATATGTCCTCACGCGGTATCGCCGCACCCGGAGAACCGGATGCGGACGCTCCGGCCATAAAGCGTATGCGCAATCTTATGCTCCGCTCTCTTGTCAACGGTGATGAGGCTTCGGAGCAGCGCGCCTGGCAGATGATGCGGGAGGAGATTCTTGCCGCTTGCACTGTGAAGGCGGCACCGAAAATAGATGTGCTCTCCGACCAGATTGTGTGGGGACGCTCGCCGGTGCGTATCGACCTTGCCGGAGGTTGGAGCGACACTCCGCCCTATTCGCTGTGCCATGGCGGCACGGTGCTCAATATGGCTGTGGAGCTCAACGGTCAAGCACCTCTGCAGGTGTTTGTGAAGCGTAGCGCGGAACCGAATATAGTGCTGCGTTCCATAGATTTGGGAGCATCGGAAACCGTCACCACCTACCAGGAACTTGAGGATTATGCCCGCATTGGCTCGCCATTCTCCATTCCCAAGGCGGCCTTGTCGCTCGCCGGGTTCTCCAACAGGTTCTCCGCTATAACATATCCCACGCTCCGAGCCCGGCTTGAGGCGATGGGCAGCGGATTGGAAATCACGCTTCTGTCGGCAGTTGGCGCAGGTTCTGGACTTGGCACAAGCTCTATCCTGGCCTCCACGGTGCTGAGTGCGCTGAGCGATTTCTGCGCACTTGGATGGAACACCGGACAGATATGCCGCACCACTTTGGCTCTGGAGCAGCTGCTCACCACCGGAGGCGGATGGCAGGACCAGTATGGCGGTGTGTTGCCCGGCATAAAGCTGCTGCAAAGCCGGCCCGGAATGAGTCAGGATGTGGCGGCAAGCTGGCTCCCCGACCTATTGTTCACCGACCCGGAATATTCCGCGTGCCATCTGCTTTACTACACCGGGATAACCCGCACTGCCAAAACCATCCTTGCCGACATTGTGCGCGGCATGATGCTCAACAGCGGCTCGCATCTGTCCGTCGTTTCCGACATGAAACTGTTGGCCGATGATATGGCCACGGCCATCCAGCGGCGCGATTGGCAAAGCTATTGCGCTATGCTGCGCAGCTCGTGGGAGTTGAACAAGCGGCTCGACCCGGGCACCAACCCCGTGGCTGTGGAACGTATCATATCACTTATAGCTCCATACGCGGAAGCCTACAAGTTGCCCGGCGCAGGTGGCGGAGGCTACCTCTATATTGTGGCAAAGGATCCACAGGCAGCAACGATAATACGACAATTATTAACCGATGCCCGACCCAATGAGCGCGCCCGGATAGTGGAGATGCGTCTCAGCGACAAAGGCACTCAAATATCACGATCATGACAACAGGTTACAAAAAATGCCCTTATTGCGGCGAAGAAATCAAGGAAGAGGCAGTGGTATGCCGCTATTGCGGTCGCGACCTTCAGGATACCGGATGCTATCAGAATCAATACAATCCGTACAATGCCTTTGACCACAACGATGCCTTTGCCGAAGGCCCCGAAGGCAAAAGCCGTGGCGTGACGGCACTGCTTGCCATTTTCCTCGGAAGCCTTGGAGTGCATTATTTCTATATGGGCAAAACCACAGCCGGCATCATCTATCTGCTCATCACGCTGCTCACTTGTGGTTTCGGTGGCACTGTGATGGGGATTCTCGGCCTGATCCAGGGCATAATGATGTTTGGCATGACCAACCAGGCGTGGCGCGCCAAATACATTCTCTCCACCTCCACCGTCCCCTTCTGAGAGGTTTAGTCCCGGGACAGGCTCTTAAAGCTCGAAGCCCACGTTGTCCACGTAGAGGGTGAGGCCTTCTGTGCCCACGTAGGGCTCGCCGTTGCCTGAGCTCATCATCAGGATCACATGGGTGGGTGTGGCGTTGGGTGAGTCCCAACCTTCTTCCACCACCGGCACCATCTTTCCTTTGGAGTTGCGGGCATAGTAGGCGTTGGATTTGTCGCGCAGACCGAGCCATTTGTAACCCGGCTTGGAGGAGCAATCACCGTAAGCTATCGGCAGCTTGTAGCCGTTGACCCATTTGCTTCCCTGAGCGAAAGTGCGACCGCCAGTGCCCACGCGTTTGGCGTGGATGTTGCCTTCGGCATCTTCCCATCTGCGCTGCAGAAACACAAACACCGCAGCCTCGTCCCTGCCGGGGAGGGTTTTCTTGGAGCTGAACCCTGTGGCTTTGGTGCGGGTGTTGACATTGGGCATATCCACCTTGTAGTCAAATACCAGCGACTTCGGACGCTTGGTGTAGGGCATACCCATATTCATTTTTGAGTACGGATTTTTGGTGCTTGATATAGGCTCGATCATCTCGCCGAGGAATATCGAGCCTGTCACCATCACGCTCATATTGATGATCCCGAGCACTTTCACATGCTCCATCTGTGTGCAGAGCTTGGCGCATTTGTTGGCACCGGAGCGGACGGCGGGATACACCGCGTTGGATGTTTTAGTGACTCCCGACACCTTGGCATACACATTGCTGGTGCCCCAGGGGGAGGAGCCGTTATGGTAAGCTTTGTTGCCCGTGATTGTTGAGTTGGGGCCAATCTCATATATGGTTTTGGTGTCACCGCCAATCACAGCTGATTCCTTGATGGTGCGGGTGACCCATTGATTGAAATCTCCAAATTTGATTTTCTCTATTTGCTGAGCCATACCCATCTGCACCGACATGGCAAAGGCGAGAGTTGAAATAAGAGTAGATCTGATGTTGATGTGCATAGGATAATAAGGGTCAAAAGTTTGTTAATGGGTGCAAAGATAACTATTTTTTGGTGTGCGGATTGGTGTATAAGGCCCTAAAAATTGTATGTAAGGCTTAAATTGATGCTAACTCCTTTTTTTTGAGGCATGATGTTGAACCCGCCTGAAAGCTTGGGTGCGGAGGCGGATGTGGAGCGTCCGTCGCGGCTGTAATACTGCTTCTGGTCGCCTCGGAAATAACCAATCACCTCGTTGACAGGATCAAGGATGAACGCTGCGGCGTAGCCGAGCACACGTGAGCCGAAGAGCCTGTAGCCACGGTTGACTATTCCGCGCTTGAGCACATAGAATCCTTCTCCCACCAGCGACCCTATCACCGGGGTAATGATGAGGTCCTGCACCGAGGGTATCTCGTTGAACGCCTCAAATCCGTATTCCCAGAACACGGTGGATATGGCGAAGCAGTACAGAAACGACCCCCAGCAATTGAATCCGCAGCTTCGGGCGCTCATATAGTAGGCAGCGCCGGCGTAGGGGTGGAGCACGTAGTTGAATATCGGGTTATCCTTGTCCCACACCGGCCCGTCGCACACATTGCGCACCCACCGCTTCCACATCGACACCTTGGCATTTTCGTTCTTGTTCCATGCCGTGGCATCTTTGGGGAGTGATTCAAGAATCACCATCGTGGCCACGCCTCCGCCCACAAGCACCGATGTGTTGACCCACAGCCGTTTCCAGTTGGGAATGCTTCGGGTGCGCGAGTATGGATAGTCGTAGAGGGTGGGGCGGCGGCCCACTGCATCGGGGTGCAGTAGGGTGTCGATAAGGGCCACGCTGTCAACAGGGTTAGCTGCTATATCTTCAGCGATTACTGTGGCCGACGCTACCGTAGGTTCGGCATTAATGGATGCTTGGGATGAGAGTCCTGTAAGAAGCAGGGCTGTCAGCAATATGTGACTTAGGTGCGAATTCATAATGCGGATGAATAGTTGAAACTTTGATATTGTAACAACTTAGTAACCTCAATGGATTTGCCGGAACGGCACAAATAATGTGAAATAGGTGGAAAAGTGCGGTTTAAGAAGCTGTTTGTAGATAATAATCAGGGGTCTGTGTATGAACTCAGGACTTTAATTTGTACTTTTGCGTCAATATTTCTTGTCAACTGCACATCAAAACATATAAAATGAATCGCTTTGCTACAGTAGTCATGCTATGGGTTATGGCCCTGACGGCCACGGCTTCAGGTCTGCTTGCCGACAGCCCCGCGGAGCTTGATTCTGTGGCAGCAGCGCAGGGAGTGGCCGACAGTGTGTCCGTCAATCAGCATGACAAGCATGGATTCATTCACCGTGTGCTGGAATATTTCAAGGATTCCAATAAGCCCAAGGAGTATAAGAAGTTTGATTTCAGTGTGATAGGAGGCCCGCATTATTCGTCCGACACCCAATTCGGCATAGGCGTTGTGGCTGCGGGGTTCTACCGTCCCAACCTTGCCGACAGCCTGACGATGCCGTCCAATGTGTCGCTTTATGGCGACATCTCCTCGGTAGGATTCTATCTGGTGGGTATCCGCGGCAACCATATATTCCCTCGCGACAAGAGGCGCATCAACTACAATTTGTATTTCTACTCCTTCCCGCGCAAATTCTGGGGTATAGGGTACGACAACGGGTTGGATATGGATAATGCGTCCAAGTTCAATGAGCTTTATATCCATGCCACGGCCAACATAATGTGGAGTGTGCTCCCGAATTTCTATATCGGCCCGGCTGCCGAATTTGCTCATATCAAGGCCAACAAGGTGCTCCGGCCCGAATTGTGGCAGGGGCAGGATTACTCCACCTACACCACCGGAGTGGGAGTGAAATTGCAATATGACACCCGCGACAACCTCACGGCCACGCGCCACGGCTGGCTCCTGATGCTCGACCAAATGTTCTGCCCACGGTTTTTGGGCAATAACTATGCGTTCAGCTACACAGCTTTCCAGGCCAACTGGTTCAAAGGCGTGTGGAAGGGCGGTGTGCTCGGGATCAACTATCATACCCGGATAAGCTACGGCAATGTGCCATGGGGCATGATGTCATCGTTTGGCGGCAGCAACAATATGCGAGGCTATTACGAGGCGCGGTTCCGTGACAAATGTGAAATGGACGCCACTGTCGAGCTGCGTCAGCATGTGTGGCGGCGCAACGGCGTGGTGGTGTGGGCCGGGGCTGCCACTGTGGCTCCGAAAGTGAGCCGGTTAACATTCAAACATCTGCTGCCCAACGCCGGAATAGGGTATCGCTGGGAGTTCAAGCAGCTCACCAATGTGCGCCTGGATTTCGGAGTGGGGCGTGGCGAATCATCTTTTATATTCTCAATCAATGAAGCGTTCTGAATCATCATACCGCGGGCCGGTATCTTCCCTCTTGGCTTTGATATTGGCCGTATGGACATTGCTGGTCTTGATAGTGCCCAATGTAGGGCTGTCGATAACCGAATCAATGAGCATCTGGGGGCGGCTGGCCAATGTGGTGTTGCCCGCAGGGTTGTTTGCCCTGTTGCTGAGCCTCACCCGAAAGGTGGGCAAGGCTGTGGTGCTGATGATACCGCTGATGGTCATCGCAGCGTTTCAGCTTGTGCTCCTGTATTTGTACGGGCGGTCAGTGATAGCGGTGGATATGTTTCTTAACGTGGTCACCACCAACCCCGGCGAGGTAGGGGAGCTGCTGGGCAATCTCACCCCTATCATGATAGTGGTGTTTGTGCTCTATCTCCCTTGTATCGTGGCCGGCATCATCGGATGGTGCAAAGGGTGGCTGCTCCGCCCCCGCTTGATGAAGGAAGCGAGGGGATGGAGTTTTGTGGCCTTTGGCGCCGGAGTTCTGCTGGTGGGAGTAGCCAAGGTGGCTGACCATGACTACGAGGTGCACAAACATCTGTTTCCGGTGAACGCTTTCTACAATATGGGCACTGCGGTGAACCGCACCATCCTCACTTCCGGCTATCACGACACGAGTGCCGGATTCCGGTTCAATGCCGTGTCGGAGCGCCCCGACAGTGTGGCGCAGACAATTGTGCTGGTGGTGGGTGAAACATCACGCGCAATCAACTGGCAGCTTACGGGTGCGCCGTATGCCACCAATCCGAGTTTGATGGGGCGTCAGGGGCTTGTGGCTTTTGACCGTGTGCTGTCGCAATCCAACACCACCCACAAGAGTGTGCCGATGCTGCTCTCATGTCTGGACGCCTCCACTTTCGGCGACTCCATCTACAGCTCCAAAAGCATCATCACAGCTTTCAAGGAAGCCGGATTCGCCACATGGTTTCTGAGCAATCAGCTGCGCAACCGCTCGTTCATAGATTTCTTCGGGCAGGAGGCCGACACCTGTCTGTTCATCCGCGACTTCGAGCAGTCGTCGGGGCTGCATTCCGACTTCGCTCTTCTCGGCTATATGCAGAAAGCCCTCAGCGCACCGCAGCAGCGCAAATTGATAGTGCTGCACACCTACGGCTCACATTTCAACTATGCCGACCGCTACCCCGGGAGCGTGCGCAAATTCCTCCCCGACAGCCCCACCGAGGCCAAGCCGGAATACCGTCAGTCGCTCATCAATGCCTACAACAATTCGGTGCTTGCCACCTCGGCTTTGCTTGATTCGGTGATCACCGCGCTGAGTGCCACCCCCGTCATGACGGCTATGCTCTACACATCCGACCACGGTGAGGATATATTTGATGACGAGCGCAATCTGTTTCTCCACGCCTCGCCCTGCCCGAGCTACTATCAGATTCATGTGCCTATGGTGCTGTGGGTGTCGCCGGCCATGGATGAGGCATATCCCGCACTGCTCGCAGGCGCAGGCGCCAATGCCCACAAATATGTGGCGTCCTCGCAAGCCTTTTTCCACACCGCCATGCAACTCGGCGGCCTTACCTCGCCCTGCTTCGATGCCTCCAGATCGGTGGCCGCCGACTCCTATACCGAGCCGCAGCGGCTCTATCTCACCGACCATAACGAAGCCGTGCCCCTTGAGCGCAGCGGGCTCACGAGGCACGATTTTCTGAAGCTTGATTCGCTCGGGGTTAGGCTACAATGACCCAACGCCTTGACGCGAAGCGGTGTATTCCTTGTGGTTTATCTCATACTCCATCACATTGCCCTTGATGTCGATGTCGTCAATCTTTTTGATTGAAGCATAGCGCATCTGCAGAGCGTTGGTCACCTGCTGCTTCACGGCCTCGGCCAGCTGGGGCTTGATGGAAGCCACGTTGGCCTGGGCATCGCCGTCGAGCATATTGGTGGTGAGCACCACACCTTCGGGGTCGATGCTGACAGTGAGTGTGCGGGTATCGATTGACACCTGGATCTCATCATCGTCAATAGCCTGCCATTTGCCGAGCACTTCCGCTTTGGCGGCTGCCGATATGCTGATAGGCTGGATGATGGCTGTGGAGCCTTGCATCTGCCCGGTGGCCGACACGAGCCCCACGATAATCATATCGCCACCCTTGCCGGTACTGTCCACTGCAAAAGTGGTGCTTTCAATCACTGTGGCTGTGCCCGTTGGGTCGTCGATGAGCCGTTCGGGTGCACCGCTCCAAGTGCCTTCGATATTTTTTGCGAGTTTGGATGCTTCGTTGCATGAACTTAGGCCGAGGGCGCATAAAGCAGCGGCGGCGATAACTAAATGTTTCATAACAGGGGATGTATTGATTCGTTATTTTATATATAACGCATCCCGCAAGCTGTTTGTTTAGCCGAGCGATGCACGGCGGTAGAGCACGATGGCTATGATGAGATAGATCATGTTGGGAATCCACATGGCCACGATTGGCGATGTGAGGCCCGACACAGCGAATGTGGATGTGACGGTCATGAATAGTATGTAGCTGAAACTCAGGACCAGCCCGATGCCTATGTTCACACCCATGCCTCCCTTCACCTTGCGGCTTGATAGCGACATGCCTATGATGGTGAGGATGAATGCCGCCGCGGTCATGGCAAAGCGGCGGTGGTATTCGATTTCAAATGATTTGATGTTGGCCACACCTTTGGCTTTCTGTCGGTTGATGTATTCGTTGAGCTGTGGGGTGGTCATCTTTTCGTGGTCATTCTTGGCTATCAGGAACTCCTGCGGCTCCATCGGGATTACGGTGTCGAGCTTGTTGCCGCGCCTTATCTCCTCACGGGTGCCTTTGAAGTCGCGTATCATATAGTCGCGCACCTGCCAGTTGTGGAGGGTGTCGTAAACTATGGTCTGCGCCGTGAGCCTTGACGCGAGCTTTTTGTTTTTGAAGCTTTCCAGCGAAAATTTGTACCCCGTGCGGGTGGTGTTGTCGTAGCGCGAGATGTAGGCTATCTGTCCCTCGCCCACCTGCAGCATGATGTTGGCACCGTAGTCCACGCGCTTGTTTTTTACATAGGTGTTGGTGTATTCGATACGTTTGATGTTGGCCGGGGGAATCACGTAAGCCGCCAGCAGATAGGTGGCTATGGCTATCACCGCCGCCGAGATCATGTAGGGGCGGGTGAAGCGGGGATAGCTCATGCCGGTTGACAGCATGGCTATGATTTCGGAGTTGTCGGCAAGCTTGGAGGTGAAGAATATCACCGCTATGAATGTGAACAGCGGGCTGAACTGGTTGGCGAAGTAGGGGAGGAAATTCCAGAAATAGTCAAACAGGGTGGCTTTCAGAGGTGCCCTCAGAAACGGGTCAAGCTTCTCGTTGATGTCAAACATCACTGTGATGGCGAGAATCAGGATTATCGCAAACACATAGGTGCCGAGAAATTTGCCGATAATGTAGCGGTCGAGTATTTTGATGGGGTTCTGCTTCATGGAAAGGGCGGTTAAAGACGGCGGGCCATACGCTCCACCATCATGGTTTTCCAGCTTTTGAAGTCGCCGCTGACAATATGCTTGCGCGCCTCGCCCACGAGCCACAGGTAGAATGAAAGATTGTGGATTGATGCTATCTGCATGGCCAGCAGCTCCTGGGCTATGAACAGATGGCGCAGGTAGGCTTTGGAATACACGCGGTCCACATAGCTCGGGCCATTCTCGTCGATGGGGCTGAAATCGTTGGCCCATTTGAGGTTGCGCATGTTCATGGTGCCGTTGGCGGTGAACAGCATACCGTTGCGTCCGTTGCGGGTGGGCATCACGCAGTCCATCATATCCACCCCGCGGTCAATCGCCTCAAGGATGTTGATGGGAGTGCCGACTCCCATCAGATAGCGCGGCCGGTCGGCGGGCAGCTCCTCATTCACCACCTCGATCATGTCGTACATCACTTCGGTGGGCTCGCCCACGGCCAGTCCGCCGATGGCGTTTCCTTCCGCGCCGAGGTCGGCCACAAATCTGGCACTGTCGCGTCGTAGGTCGGGGTAGGTGACACCCTGCACAATCGGGAAGAATGCCTGGCTGTGGCCATAGCGCGGTGAGGTGGCGTTGAAATGGTTCCACCCGCGCACAAGCCACCGTTTGGTGAGCTCCAGCGATTTGCGGGCGTAGTCGCGATCAGCGGTGCCCGGCGGACATTCGTCGAGGGCCATCATGATGTCGCTGCCTATCGACCGCTGTATATCCACCACCTTTTCTGGGGTGAACAGATGTTTTGAGCCATCGATGTGGGAGCGGAAGTGTGCCCCTTCCTCAGTGAGCTTGCGGTTGGAGCTGAGGCTGAACACTTGAAATCCGCCGCTGTCGGTCAATATCGGTTTCTCCCAGCCGTTGAACTTGTGGAGACCTCCCGCCTGCTCTATCACCTCCATGCCGGGGCGCAGATACAGATGGTAGGTGTTGCCCAGGATTATCTGGGCCTTGATGTCGTCGCGCAGTTCGTGGATATGCACACCCTTGACGCTGCCAAGAGTGCCCACAGGCATGAAAATAGGGGTTTCGATAGTGCCGTGGTCAGTGGTTATCACCCCTGCACGGGCATGGCTGTTGGGGTCGGTTGCTTCGAGCTTGAAATTCATGATGCAAAAATACAAAATAATTTCATCACCCGTGCAACCGTCCGGCGGTTATATCACGCGACTCACGATGCCGTCGGTGAATATCACCAGCATATTGTCCTCATAGCGCCATTTCGTTTTGCTTGCCGGGCCCGATACGGAGAACGGTTTCCCCTTGGCCAGAGTCACCTCTGTCATATTCATTCCTTGCACCACATTTCCTGCCAGAATCTCTTTCCAGTGGCTCACGCTTTCTGCCTTCTCGCTCTCGGCCGAGGATGCCAGTTGGGCCATCAGCTTCGACACCTCAAGAGCTGTGAGGTCAATGAGCTCGGCATGGCGCTGATGCTTGCCGGGGTTGAATTTTTCCATCTTGAGAGTACGCGGTATGATTCCTTTCTCCTTGTAGTTGACGGCAATGTTGCCGGCGGTGAGGATTATCTGTCCTTTCTCACACACACCATTGAGATTGTAGCTTACAGTGGCGGCATCCTTGTAGCTGCCGCGTTGCTGCTTGACGGTATATACAAACTCGCCCTGCTCAGGCTCCACCGACACAAGCGTCAGCTCCTGATTGTCGTTGTTGGCCACGAGAGCGTTGGTGAGAATCTGTTGGCCGTCAATGATTTTCACCGGCATTGTGGCTGAGATTGTCACAATGCCGTCGGACATCACAGGGTAGTGCATTGCCACGCCGTCCATTTCTGCCGGGGCGGATGTGGAGTGGGTCAGCAACCATTGGTCAATAGGGATTTCCGGTTTTGCGTCTTTGGCCGGTGCGACAACAGAGAGTAGCATAAACGCTATTGCAAGAGTAATCTTATTCATGCTTGATGATACGTTGGGATGATAAAAATGGCCGCCCCGGATATCGCATCGGTGCGGCCATAGGGGATTATATTATCCTAAAACAATTAAAAAGATTTTCAAGAATTTAGAATGCGAATCCGAGACGGATGAGCACGTTGGAGGAAGCAAGGCTCAGGCTCTTTTCGGGCTTGGCGCCGAGCATATTCTCGTAGTTGTAGAAGCTGCAGAAGCCGCGCTCGTATGCAAAGTCAAGATTCCAGCGGCCATACCATACACCGACACCTACCTGGATACCTGCATCGAAGCGATTGTAGAAACCGTCGCCGTCGCTGTTTTTCAGATCGCCGATGCCAAAGCTTTCGCTCTCGCTTTCATACCGATAAGGTTCGTCATAGGGGAATGTGGAAACAGCGGTGCGTTCATACTCTGTTTTGTAAGAGGCGGCCATGTCAACACTTAGCCAAGCACCAAGATGTGCATCAAGTTTGATTTTGTCAGTGAGGCTGTATTTGTAGCCGAACATTACGGGCATAAATTTGAATCTGTGGGCCAGAAGGGATTTCTTCTCTACTGTGCTGTAGGTTGCAGAATAGCCGCTGTAAGAGCTGGTGTAGGAATCCTCAAATTTCTGGCTGTAGCCACGTGTGCCGAAGCCAAATTCCATACCCCAGTAAGCGCCGGATTTGCCGATACCTTTGTTGAAGCCGAATTCAATGTCGTAACCTGCTTTGGAACCAAGACCGGTGTCGGTTTTGCCATCCTCGTCTTTGTAGCTGTCTTTGAGGTTGCCGTTCATCACGCCGTTGTTGATGCTGACGCCTGCGCGAATATACCACATGGTGTTGCTTTCGCGCTCGGGAGCCTGGAACATTGTGCTGCGGGCAATCTGCGCATTTGCGCCCATGGCGGTAAGAGCCACCATAGCTGCTAAGAATAATTTTTTCATTGCTTTGAAATGATTTGGTTTATAAATAATTAGTTAAAAATGGACTTATTTTTTCGAGCTTTTCACCGGTGCTGCGGGGGCTGCTTCCTGAGCCGCGCTGGTGTTGCCGTGGTTGCCGGTGTAGGTGATGCGCATGGTTTCGAGCTCTTTCGGATCCTTGAGTGGGTGGAAGTTGACATACTTCACCGGATAGCCCGACAGGGTGACGAGCATCACTTTGGGCTCGGTGCTGAGAATCTGCACATTGTAGATAGGTTCGATAAGGGCGTCTCCTTCCGATTCGGTGATGGCATTGTAGAGTGCGCGTTTCTTGCACTCGTCGATAATATATTGGGAAAGGTTTTCAAGGCCACCCGGCACATCAAAGCGGTATGGGCCAAACTGTTCGCGCTCCTCGGTGAGCATCTTCATCTCGGCCACCTGCGGAGTGATGTACACTTGCACTCTGGGCTCCACGAAGCGTGCTTCGGTCTGCTCCATGAGCTTCACTTCTTTTTTTTGAGCTGTGGCGGTGAACGCTGTTCCGGCCAGCAAAATGGCCGCTGCAAGAATTGTGCGGTTCATCTGTCAATATGCCCTGGGGAGTGTGTTTGTGTCGGGCGCAACTTCTATTGTGCTCCGCCGATCCCCTGACAGATGCTGAATAATTGTTTATTAAAGCTATACATATTATAAATAGAGAACGCGTGGGATCTGCTTTTCTTTGCTTATCCCATCCTTTAGGCTTCTCGCATTGCCTTCAAACAGAGGATAAGCAACGCCAGTCAGCCCACGCGATGATATGTGTATGCACGGATATAACAATCCATGCATCAAACAGCATATCAAGCGTACACGTTACTGATTCGTTGCTGCTAATTTCTCTGTCTGATTTAAATTTTGCGAGAATTTAAAGGATAGAAACTAACGCTGAAAAAGTACGTTTCATTTAAATATGTCTGCCAAATCACGCTCAAATCTGTGGATATGAGGTGGTTGGCTATGTCCCGCCCTCCCTCTGGAGGCTAACCGGACAGTGCAAAGATAGTGAAACAATGTGAATTATCACAAATTTTTGTGGCATAAAAAAACATTGGCAGTTGAAAAATAACTGCCAATGTCCGTATTCACCCCGATTGAGAGGGCGTATTATTTCTGGTCGGTGTCGGGAGCCTTGTCAATCAGCTCCATGAACTGGTCAAGGTTGGGGGTGATGATGATTTCGGTGCGGCGGTTGCGCTGGCGTCCGGCATCGGTGTCGTTATCAGCCACGGGGTTGTATTCACCACGGCCACCGGCTGTGAGACGCGACGGATTTACGCCAAACTGATTCTGGAGCACCTGGACCACCGAGGATGCGCGCAATGCTGAGAGGTCCCAGTTGTTGCGGATGTTGGTGCGTGAGATAGGCACATTGTCGGTATTGCCTTCCACCAGCACATCATACGAATTGTAGTCCTTGATGATTTTGGCAATCTTGCTGAGGATGGACATGGCGCGTGGGCTGATCTCGTAGCTTCCGGTCTGGAACAGCATGTTGTCGCTAAGAGATATGTACACCACGCCTTTGAGCACTTTCACATCCACATCCCTGAGGTCGTCGCGGGAAAGAGAGCGGGTGAGGTTGTTGGTGAGCACCATGTTGAGCGAGTCGCTCTTGGATTTGGCGTTGACGAGCTCCTTGATATATTTGTTGGAGGCGTTGATTTCGTCCACGAGCTTGGAGATGTTCACATTGCCCTGGGCGTTCTGCTGGAGGCTCTGTGCGAGGTTGCCCTGTAGGGCATCGTAGCGGGCACGGAGGTCGGCATTTGTGGCGCGTGCCTCTTTGAGCAGGGCGTCAATGGTTTGGCCGTTGGCACGGCTTTCGTTGAGCGAAGATTGTGCGGCGGCATAATCTTTCGACAGAGCGTCATACTGGCCCTGGAGAGCCTGATATTTCTTTTTGCTGACGCAGGAGGTGAGCGACACAGCCACTGCCAATGCGCCCACGGCGAGGATACGAGTTAGTTTCATAATCATTATTTGTTATATAGTTGATAACGTAAAATCGGGTTCAAAGGTTGCTCAGAAGTACCAGAGATGGTTTTCCAACCGGGCATCGCTGAAATCCACGCGCCTCACTTTCAGCACTCTGCGTGGCAGATATAGCTCATGTTTCGGATCGGTGTGGCTTGTCATCACCATGCCGCTGCAATGGATATATGCACCGTTGCCGAGGTAGATCCCCACATGGGTGATGCGTGTGGTGTCGGGGTCGGCACCAAACAGCAGCAGGTCGCCCGGTTGCCATTGGGCTTGGCTGCAGGGATTGACGGCGGTGCCTGTCCGGGCCTGTGAGGAGGCGTTGCGCGGCAGGAGCAGTCCTGCGCTTTTGAAGCAGGTTTGGGTAAACCCGGAGCAGTCGAGCGCTTTGGGGGTGGTGCCTCCCCACAGGTATGTGACGCCGGTCATGGCCTGCGCGGATTCGAGAATCTTGCTGACGCTTGCAGGGGACTTGCTCCATTGGCGGAAGTCGGTCAGGATATCCGAAGGAAGATACCCCTTGCGGCCATCGGGAAGAACAACGGCTGAATATCTTGCACCAGGTGCCACACATCCCTGCATCACAGCTCCGAGGGTGATGTCGCTCACCGCAGCGTGGGTCACAGTGTCGGCTTCCACCACTCCTCCGTAGGGGTGGGTGACAATCACTCGCCGGCTTTGCCGCCAAGCGGCCATGTCAGCTTCGCTTTCAGGCACGAAAGCTGAGGTGTGCATCCAGGCTCTGTAGCCATCAGGCATGGTGACAATCTGCCATTCACCGGATTGGATGGAGTCAAGGAGCACCGGAGTGCCGAGCGTGGCCTGAGTTTCCATCTCGGCACCATGGCGCGGTTCGGCTCTGAGGCTCGCGCACGCCACAGTCACCAGCCCCCACTCCTGAGTGGGAGCGGGGGAGACGGGGCTTTCAGCCGCGCCACCCGAAGCGGCTGCGACAAGCGATGCTGCTATGAGTGTGCGTAGGGTCACTTCATCTGGTCAATCACATCCATAATCTTTTTGCCGAGGGCATCGGCTTCATCCATGGAGTGGGCTTCGGAATAGATGCGGATTATAGGTTCGGTGTTGCTCTTGCGCAGATGCACCCATCCGTCGGCAAAATCAATCTTCACGCCGTCGATGTCGGTCACCTGCTCGTTGGCATACATCTCCTTGACTTTGGCGAGGATGGCATCGACATTGATGTCGGGAGTGAGCTGCACCTTGTTTTTGGCGATAGCGTAGGCGGGATAACCGGCTTTAAGCTCGCTCACTTTCTTGCCGCTCTTGGCCATGAGGGTGAGGAACAGAGCCACACCGACAAGGGCGTCGCGGCCATAGTGGGCTGCGGGATAAATCACTCCGCCGTTTCCTTCACCGCCGATCACAGCGCCGGTTTTTTTCATCAGGGTGGTCACGTTGACCTCGCCCACAGCGGCGGCGTTGTACTCCTGGCCGTGCTTGCGGGTGATGTCGCGCAAGGCGCGGGATGAGCTGAGGTTGCTCACAGTGCTTCCGGGAGTGTGGCTGAGCACATAGTCGGCAATAGCCACGAGAGTGTACTCCTCCACAAACATCTCACCGTTTTCCATCACGATGGCCAGGCGGTCCACATCGGGGTCCACCACAAATCCCACATCCGCCTTGCCGCTTCGCATAAGCTCGGCAATCTGGGTGAGATTTTCGGGAATAGGTTCCGGCGTGTGGGAGAAGTGGCCTGTCACCTCACAGTTGAGCTCCACGATATTCTTCACGCCGAGCGCCTTGAGCAGTTGGGGGATGGCGGTGCCACCCACCGAGTTGACAGCATCCACGGCCACAGTGAAGTTGGCTTTGGCGATAGCATCCTTGTCCACGAGGTCAAGGGCGAGCACCTGGTCGATGTGACGGTGGAGCCAGGTGTTGTTGGTCAGTTCGTGACCGAGGTCGAGCACTTCGGCAAATGAGTAGTCGCCGGCTTCGGCAATGCGCAGCACTTCCTTGCCCTGGGCATCGTTGAGAAACTCGCCGTTTTCGTTGAGGAGCTTGAGGGCGTTCCACTGCAGGGGGTTATGGCTGGCGGTGATGATTATGCCACCGCAGGCGTTCTCTCCGGTCACAGCCACTTCGGTGGTGGGGGTGGAGGCGAGGCCGATGTTGACCACATCAAACCCCATGGCTGTGAGGGTGGCCACAACGATGCCGCTTACCATGGCTCCGCTGATGCGGGCGTCGCGGCCCACCACTATGATGTTGCTCGTTTTGGTGGTGGTGGAACGGATATATTTTGCGTAGGCAGCGGTAAACTTCACAATATCAAGGGGCGATAGCCCTTCTCCGGGCACACCGCCTATGGTGCCACGGATGCCTGAAATGGATTTGATGAGTGTCATGATGAATGTATGGGTTTAGAAAGTTGGGTTGTTGTTAGCTTTCGCGTCGGTTGTAGGATATTTCGTAGAGATAGGGTTGGACGTATGTGATTTCATCCGACCATCCGTATTGCGATTTGATGACAAGCATCACTCTGCTGCCGAGCTGTATCTGTTTGAAGCTGAGTGGCAACTGGATGGCTGAACCCCATTGTGCGCTGGAGGGGAGGGTGTAGTCGCCGTAGCGGAACGATGAGATGTTCGACACCGGATTGTCGTTGTTTCCTTCCCAGTCAAGGTTTTCGATATTGGCTCCGGGGTAGTAGTACATGAGGTTGGTGCGGCGGAAGCGGAAAATCACCTGCTGACCTTCCTCCACATTTCCCTCCTCGCCGAGAGCCAGCACTTTCATGAAGATGTTGCCTTCATCATCAAGCTGATAGTAAGGTGCTTGGTTGCCTACCTGGAATATGGAGTCGGCGGGCACGCTGCCCACCACTTTCTGGTCCACAAGAAACAGGTTGACAGCCTTGTTCTCCTCGGTGAGCATCTCCGCATAGCTTTTGCCGTCATCGCAGCTCTGCATCAAGACCGAAGCCATCACTGCTGCTGAGCCTGTCAAAATGGTTTTGAATGATATATTCATATAAGAGGGTGTTTATTGTTCCGGTTGTTGGGTTAAGAGGTGGTCGTAAAGCGGCAGAATTTCAAGCAGCTTTGTGACGGCGGCATCAAGCGAGGTGCGCATTTCTCCACCGGCAGCATTGTGGTGGCCGCCGCCCCCGAAATGCGATTCGCAAATCTCCTTGACTGAGAAATCGCCTCGGCTGCGCATTGACACTTTCACGAAATCAGGCTCATCCTCACGCATATACACGCTGTAAACCACCCCGGGTATGCTCAGCGGCACATTGACCAGCGACTCTGTGTCGCCTTTGGTGTAGCCAAACTCTTCAAGCTCCTCTTTGCTGAGGGTGATCAGTGCGCACCGGTGTTGCGGCATAACCTCCATTTTGGCATACTGGGCATATGCCATAATCTTGAGCCTTCGCAGGGAGTTGGTGTTCATCACCCTGTTGTAGATGGCATCCTTGTCCACCCCTTTGGCCACAAGCTGCGCCACAATGGTGTAGAGATGGGGATGGTTGGAGTTGTAGGAAAAATTGCCTGTGTCGGTCATCATGCCTGTATAGCAGCAGGTGGCACCATCGGTGTTGAGAAACCGCTCGGTCCATCCGGCCTCATGGGCAACGGTGTAGAGCAGGGAGCAGGTGCTTGGCTCCTGCGGGCGTGAAATCAGTATGTCGGCATCGGCCACGGGGTTGAGGTGGTGGTCCACCATGATTTTCATGGCCGGAGATTGCTCCAGCATGGGGCGCATGCGGTCAATGCGCTGGAAATCGTTGAAGTCCAGGCAAAACACCACATCCGTTTTGCTCAGCAGCGAGGCCGCACGCACGGGGTGGCACGAAGCGGGGATGATATTTTCGCTGCCGGGCAGAAACATCAGGTGCTGCGGCGGCACATCGGGGGTGATCACCACAGCCGATTTGCCCATGGCGGTGAGCATCTGCCACAGACATAGGCTCGACCCGAGGGCGTCGCCGTCGGGGGTCACATGGCACACAATCACAAACCTGCGGTTGGTGTCCACGGCGTGCTTCACTGCCTGCACTTGTTCCGTTGCTACTATTCTGTCCATTCAGGGGTGTTGAATATCAATTGCTAAATCGCAAAAGTACAAAGATTTTACGAAGCGGTTAGACAATATATGTTAAATCTGTTCATCTTCTGCCTCATCGTCCTCGAGAAGGAAGTCATCGAAGTCCCACCCATCGGGGTTAAAAGTCTGCTCGGTGAACCTTGACAGCTCTCTTCCTTCGCGCTTTGTGGGGCGCCCGAGTCCTTTGCGGCGGTCGATGAATCCGCTTATCTTCACCATATCAAGAAGATGCATTTCCGATGCCGGGGTGATATTCTCCATATATCCGGGCACGAGTTTGGCCCCGAGCCTGTTTTCGGTGAGAGCCAGCACTTTGAACCAATAAGTGACAGGCGGCTTACGCACTTTCACAATGTCGCCTACCTTCACCATACGCGATGGTTTGGCAGTGACATCGCCCACGCTCACGCGCCCTTTCTTGCAGGCATCGGAGGCCACGGTGCGTGTTTTGAAAATACGCACGGCCCATATCCACTTGTCGATTCTAACTTCGGTTTTTGGCATTTGCTGAGGGAGAACTATTTGTTGTTGAACGTGTTCATGGCTCTGCCGAGTCCGGCGAGACATACCTCCTTGATGGCATCGCAGGCCACTTCGATTCGGGCGGGTAGCTCCTGCTGTTGCTCGGGAGTGAACTGCCCCAGCACATAGTCAATCTGGCATCCACGCGGAAAATCGTTGCCCACGCCGAAGCGCAGACGTGGATAGGCTTGGGTGCCAAGCATCTGGGCTATGTTTTTGAGGCCGTTGTGCCCGGCATCGCTACCTTGCCCCTTGATGCGGATGGCTCCGAAGGGGAGGGCGATGTCGTCCACCAGCACCAGAATATGGTCGGGCTCAATATGCTCCTTGTCGCGCCAGTAGCGCACGGCGTTGCCGCTGAGGTTCATGTAGGTGGAGGGCTTGAGGAGCACGAGCTGCTTGTTTTTCAACCGCATGTGCGCCACATCGCCATACCTCTCGGTGGCAAAAGAAATATTGGATGCCTTGGCAAAGGCATCCAATATCATAAATCCTATGTTGTGGCGGGTATCGCGATATTCATCGCCGATATTTCCCAGCCCCACAATCAGATATTTCATATATATCGGTATCTGTACGGACGGATTACTTACCGGCGGCTGCGGCAGCTGCGGCACCACGGGCGGCGCGGGTGAGCTGTACGGCGCAAACCACTGCGTTCTTGGCGTTCATCAGTTCGAGGCCCTCGAAGTTGAGCTCGCCAACCTGAAGCGATTTGCCGAGGCCGAGGTGGTCAACATTGATCACGAGACGCTCGGGGATAGCGGTGTAGGGGGCTTTCACGCGGAGTTTCTTCATGCTCAGGGTGAGCTTACCACCGGCTTTCACACCTTCGGCGTGGCCTTCGAGCTTCACGGGCACTTCGATGGTCACGGGCTTGTCCTCTTTCACTTCGAGAAGATCCATGTGGAGGATGGTGTCCTTGACGGGGTGGAACTGGATGTCCTTGAGCACAGCCATACGCTTTTCACCGTGGATGGTGAGCTCGATGGCAAAGATATCAGGAGTATAGATCAGCTTGCGGACGCTGTCGTTGGTCACTGTGAGGTCGGTAGTGATCAAACCTTTGCCGTTGCCGATTTCCACCACTTTCTCGCCTTCGCGGAGAGTGCCGCTGTAGGGGAGGGTGATGATTTCACCGCCGTTGAGCACTACGGGGATAAGGTTCTGGCTACGGAGGGTTTTGGCAGCCTTCTTGCCGAGGTTTGTACGGGGCTCGGCGCTGAGTTGGAATGTTTTCATTGTCGGTTGATTTTAATGTGTTACTAAAAATTAAGTGTTTTGCTCCTTAATTTCCCATCACACGGGATGCTAAAAAGCGACTGCAAAGGTACAAATATTTTGCCGATGAGCAAACTATTTCGGTGAAAATTGTAATTTTGTGCCTTGTATGGATCTCCATGATTTTGCCGAACAGATATTCCTGAGTCTTCCTTACGACCCCAACGAGCAGCAGATTGAGCTCATTGCGGCATTGGCACGGTTTTGCTCGCCGCAGATGCCGAGCGATTCGGTGTTTCTGCTCAACGGGTATGCCGGCACCGGTAAAACCTCTGTCACCGGGGCACTTGTGCGTGCGCTCCGGGCAGCATCGGTGCCCGTGGTGCTTCTTGCGCCTACAGGCAGGGCTGCCAAGGTGTTCGGCAAGTTCGCCCATTTTCCCGCCACTACCATCCACCGCCGAATCTACAGGCAGAATTCGCCGGGCTCCATGAGCTATGTGGGCGAGGTGGCTGACAATAATATGCAAGGGGCTGTGTTTATTGTGGATGAGGCTTCGATGATTGGCGATGATGCAGGCTCGGCCTCGCGCACAAGTTTGCTGGAGGATTTGGTGCATTATGTGTATTCCGGCGTGGATTGCCGCATGATACTCCTTGGCGACACGGCTCAGCTGCCGCCGGTGGGGTGCGACCGCAGTCCGGCGATGGATCCCGATGTGCTCCGCGGCTTCGGTCTGCGGGTGACGAGGGCGGTGATGACCAAGGTGGTGCGACAGGATGGAAGGTCGGGAATTTTGCGCAATGCCACGTGGCTCCGCAAGGCTATGCGCCATGACCCGCTGCCGCAGCCGAGGCTCGTGGCTGACGATTCCACTCCCGATGTGCATGTGATTGCCGGTGAGGAGCTTTTGGAAGCACTTACTGCGGAGTATGTCGAGCGTGGTGCTCCCAATACCCTGATTGTGACCCGCAGCAATCGCCGGGCCACGCAGTTCAACCTCGGGGTGCGCACTGAAATCCTTGGCTATGAGGAAGAATTGTGTGTTGAAGACCGTCTGCTTGTGGCCAAAAACAATTATCTGTGGAGTGCGAAAGTCAAAGGGCTTGACTTTATAGCCAATGGCGATATTGCCACTGTGGGACGCATCCTCGGCATGGAGCAGAAATACGGGCTGCGGTTTGCTAATGTGGTGCTCACCTTTCCTGACCGCGATGTGGAGGTGGAGTGCAAGATTATGCTCGACGCCCTCACTTCCGACACTCCGGCTCTTGATCCGGCTCGGTTCAACAAGCTTTATACCGATATTCTCAACGACCCTGACCTTTTCACCTCGGCCACGCCTATGAATGTGAGGATGAAGCTGCTGCGCACCGATCCCTATTTCAACGCCTTGCAGGTGAAATATGCCTACGCTGTCACTTGCCACAAGTCGCAGGGTGGCCAGTGGGAGTCGGTGTTCATTGACATGGGGTATATCCCGCCCGAGGCGCAGGGGCTTGACTTCTACCGATGGCTCTATACCGCCACCACTCGCGCCACCCGTCAGCTGTTCTACATCGACCCGCGCATAATGGTCAACGGCAAGATGCCCGAAGATTGGTAATCAGTCAAGAGAGTCAAGGATTTCCGGATGGCCCATGATGTTGGCCGGCGCACGGTGGGCGGCCAATTCCGCAGCCATGAAATCCATCACCGGTGCCACATGGGCAAAATATCTTTTGTAGCCCGCGCACAGATAGTTGTGCCGCTCGCCCTCAGGGCTCGCCACAAACCGGTTCTTGGGGCACTCTCCATGACACGCTTTCCTGTATTCACACTCCTTGCACTCCCGGGGCAGCAGCTGCTGTTTCCTTAGGCCGAAAAGCCTCTGCTGTTCACTGCTCATCATCTCTATGATGGTTTGCTGGTGGATATTACCGAGCTTGAACGCCGGGAATGCGAAATGGTCGCAGGAATAGAGGTCGCCGTTATGCTCCATCATCGCTGCATGGCCGCACGAGGGCGCCAGGGAGCATACTCCCGGTGTCACTCCAACCCATCCGGCAAGTGTGGCGTCAAACAGCTGCACATAAACCGTTCCCACATCATTCCTCACCCAGCGGTCAAACACCCTGACGGCAAATTCACCCCACTCCGCGGGTGTGACGGACTCCTCGGTGAGCATCCCGGCAGCATCGTCGGGCGAGCAAAGGTTGCCCATGCCTTCGGGTCTGCGCTCCACCACCGGAGTGAACTGGATGTAGCGGCACCCTATCTGTTTGAAAAAATCGTAGAACCGCTCCGGCTCCTTCACATTCACGCTGTTCACCACCGCCATAGCGTTCCATTCCACGCCATACTGTTGCAGGAGCCTTATGGAGCGCATCACGCTCTGATGGGTGGGCTTGCCCAAAGCAGTGCGCCGGAACGCATCGTGGGCATCCGCCGGGCCATCGATCGACACCCCCACCAGCCAGTTGTTGCGCTTCAGAAACTCACACCACTTGGCGTTGAGCAGCGTGCCGTTGGTCTGGATGCAATTGACTATTTCACGCCCCTTGCCATACTTCCGCTGCAGCTCCATGGCCCGCTCGTAGAACTTTATGGGGCGCATCATCGCCTCGCCTCCGTGCCATGTGAACACCACCTCGTTCACCGTTTGCGCCGCTATGTATTGCTTCACAAACTCCTCGAGAGTGCTGTCGCTCATCAGCTGACCCTTGGAATCCTCCCCGGTGCCGAGTGTGGTTCCTTTTTCAAGATAGTAGCAGTAGCTGCACGCGAGGTTGCACGCCGACCCGACAGGCTTCGGCATCACATACAGCACACTCGCAAACGGATTGTTCTCAACAGTCAACATACGCATCTACAATTATTACATACAAACATACCTCATAAAATCCAAACACCACCTTTACCAATTGTTAATAAACCCTAATAACTCTCACCCCATTAGTCTGATTTGTCCCATCCCCTCAAAGCAATCGCGGTGACGGCTGAGATCAGCCGTCACCGCGAACAAAAATTCTTGGTAGTGATAAGAACTGTTTCTTAGAATACTACTTTGCGGGTGTTGGCCCCAACCTTGAGGATGCAGATGGTGCCTTTGGAAAGGTTGACAGGGACGGTGGTGACAGCATCAGTAGTAACACCACTGTAGAGCATCTGACCCATGAGCGTATATAGAGCCACCGGCTCGCCGGAAAGAGTGTTATGAATCTGCAATTCACCACCGTTGGTGGTTATGGTGATATCGTCGGTGTCGGGAGCGTTAACCTCATCTATGCTGCCAAGTTGCTTGCTCATAGTCAGCGTCTGGTAGAGGAACCATACGTAGCCCATGTAGCTGGAGTATGTCGCGGAGCCGTTGAATAACCCCCCGGCGATACCGTTTTGGAATGTGAACACAGACACATCCTCGTTGCCCGCCACATTGATGGTGCCGCTGAGGCTCAGACCATCTGAGGAGCATTCTAAAACATATACATTGCATGCACCTACCTCACTGAATTCAACATTCAGAGCCACAGGAGTACCTACGGGGATGATGAGGTTCGGCATACCTGAGAAAGCATTGAACGAGAAATCACACTCTATTTGCGCCCACTCATACCCTTCCCATCCGTAGATAATCGCTTTCTTGAGGTAGTTCTCGTTATCTTCAGGATATATGGATATGCCGAGGTTGAATGTTTCACCGTCTCCGTTGCAGGTATAAATACCCTCAATTCGGGCATACACATCTTCAGGAAGCATTTCTGATATTGCAGGTTCGCCTTCTTTGATAACAAAGCCGCTCCACGGCTCAGTAACGGCGTATAGATCCATAGTGCCATCAGGTACAAATAGAGCACAATTTTGAGTGTCAACTCCATTGAAAATATCAGACCCCAATACAATATCTTCGGGCGACGGCCATTCTGCTTTTACATATTGCAAACTGCTGCAATCGGCGAAAGCCATATAGCCAATAGTAGTGACGGAGTTGGGAATGGAGACCGATGTCAAGCCGCTGCAACCGGTGAAAACCGCAAAACCAATAGCCGTGACGGAGTTGGGAATGGAGACCGATGTCAAACCGCTGCAACGGTAGAAAGCCCGATCACCAATAGCCGTGACGGAGTTGGGAATGGTATAATCTGTAACATCTGCAGGAGCAAACGCGATGAGATCTCCGTCAATTATCAGGCATCGATTGTCATCGCTTGAATATTTTCCATAAAAGGCTGCTAAATTGCTGCACCTGGCGAAAGCTTCACGACCAATAGCAGTAACGGAGTTGGGAATGGAGACCGATGCCAAGCCGCTGCAATTGTAGAAAGCTTCACGACCAATAGCCGTGACGGAGTTGGGAATGGAGACCGATGTCAAGCGGCTGCACCAGGCGAAAGCATAATCACCAATAGAAGTGACGGAGTTGGGAATGGTATAATCTCTAACACCTGCAGGAGCAAACGCGATGAGATTTCCGTCAATTATCAGGCATCGATTGTCATCGCTTGAATATTTTCCATAAAAGGATACCAAATTGCTGCAATCGTAGAAAGCTTCACGACCAATAGCTGTGACAGAGTTGGGAATGGAGACCGATGTCAAGCCGCTACAACCGGCGAACCCCGCATAACCAATAGCCGTGATGGAGTTGGGAATGGAGACCGATGTCAAGCCGCTGCAATAGGCGAAAGCACTATTACCAATTGCAGTGACAGCATACTCCGTATTGCCGTAGCTCACAGTGCCGGGAATAACGACATTATCGCGATAAGTACTCTGATTACTCGTTACCTCAACGCCATTGTCGATGATATTGTAGTAGATTACCACTCCATCGCTATTGGCGGCTGAGAAGTCATAGGCATAAAGCTGTCCAATGGCAAAGGTTAACAGAGTTAGAAAAGATAGTAGTTTTTGCTTCATGTGTGAATGTAATTTGTGGTTTAAGATTTTACAAAGTTAAATTTAATAGCTTACGCCCCATTCTTAGTTGATGATATTTAACACAATGACGATCCTAAATCTCATTCATTCTATCACGGTTAATAGCCCTGTTTTACCATTTCGGTCTTCCCAAATAAGAGCTCGCGGTGACGGCTGAGATCAGCCATCACCGCGAACAAAAATCATTGGCGGAGCTTGGTTAGTAGGCGAACATGGGGAAGTCAGCCATCATGCTGTTGACTTTCTCGCGCACGGATGCTATCACGGCCGGGTTCTCGGGATTGGAGAGCACGGTGTCGATCATCTCCACAATCGGACCCATATGCTCTTCCTTGGCACCACGGGTGGTGATGGCGGGGGTGCCGAGGCGGATGCCGGAGGTCTGGAACGGTGAGCGGGAGTCAAACGGCACCATATTCTTGTTGGCTGTGATGTCGGCTTCCACGAGCACTTTCTCGGCCACCTTGCCGGTGAGGTCGGGGAATTTGGTACGGAGGTCAACGAGCATACAGTGGTTGTCGGTGCCACCGGATATGATCTTGTACCCTTTGTCAACCAGTGCCTGGGCCATCACGGCGGCGTTTTTCTTCACCTGTGTCTGATACTCCTTGTATTCAGGTTGCAACGCTTCGCCGAAAGCCACTGCCTTGGCTGCTATCACATGCTCCAGCGGGCCACCCTGCACACCGGGGAACACCGCCGAGTCTATCAGCTGCGACATCATGCGCACCTGTCCTTTGGGGTTGGTCTTGCCCCAGGGGTTCTCGAAATCCTCGCCGAGGAGAATGATACCACCGCGTGGGCCGCGAAGGGTTTTGTGGGTGGTGGAGGTGACGATATGGGCGTATTTCACAGGGTTGTCAAGCAGACCGGCGGCGATAAGGCCGGCGGGGTGCGCCATGTCAATCATGAGGATGGCACCGATTTCGTCGGCCAGACGACGCATGCGGGCATAGTCCCATTCGCGGGAGTAGGCACTTGCACCGCCGATAATCAATTTAGGACGCTCCCTGCGTGCCACTTCCTCCATCTGGTCGTAGTCCACAAGGCCGTTGTCCTCGCGCACATTGTATTCCAGCGCCTGGAACATGAGGCCGGAGAAGTTGACGGGGCTTCCGTGGGACAGGTGGCCGCCGTGGGCAAGGTTGAGGCCGAGGAATTTGTCGCCCGGCTTGAGGCAGGTCATGAACACAGCCATGTTGGCCTGTGCTCCAGAGTGGGGCTGCACATTGGCGTATGCCGCACCGTAGATCTTTTTAAGACGGTCGATGGCCAGTTGCTCCACCTCATCCACCACCTGGCAACCGCCGTAGTAGCGGTGGCCGGGATAACCTTCGGCATACTTGTTGGTGAGGCATGAACCCATTGCCTCCATCACCTGCGGTGACACAAAATTTTCGGAGGCTATCAGCTCTATCCCTTTTTTCTGACGCTGATGCTCACGTTCGATTAGCTCAAAAACTGTTGAATCTTTCTGCATATATAATCTGTTGTGTAAGTTATTTGCTCTTTTTGTTCTGTTTCGGTTTTTTCACGCTCCATCCGAATGTGCCCAGCCGGGTGCCGAGTTCGTAGTATGCACCGTGGCTGTAGGCCATAAGTCCCGCCTTGTCGAGGCGGAAAGCACCTGTGGAGGGATCGATAAGAGTCTCGTCGGCCAGCACGTTGAGTACATCGGCGATAAACATGTCGTGGCTTCCGAGATGCACAATCTCCCTCACCCGGCACTCGATGCTCAGCGGACTCTCGGCGATTGACGGACATCCTACTTTCACACCCTTTTCGGGAGTCAGTCCTGTTTCGGCCCATTTGTCATACTGCGCTCCGGAGCGAACCCCGGCCCAGTCTGTTGCGCGGGCCATCGACGCGGTGGTGAGGTTGATGGTAAACTCCATCCGCTCCTTGATCAGTGCGTAGCTGTGGCGTTCAGGGCGCACGGAGATGTAGCACATCGCCGGATTGGTGCACACTGTACCTGTCCAGGCAACAGTGAAGAAGCTGGCATTTTCCCCGGAGCCGCAGCTCACAAGCACTGCGGGCAGGGGATAGATCATTGTTCCCGGCTTCCAGGACTGCTTCATCAGTCGATAATGGCGTCGGAGTTTTTCACTGAGTGGCCGCAATAGTCGCAGCGGATGGTCACATCCTCCCTGTTGACCACGGTGAAGCGTGTGCGCATAGGCTCATTGTTGGTGATGCACTTGGGGTTGGCGCATTTCACAATTCCCACTATGCTGTCGGGGAGCTGGATGGGCCGTTTTTCCACCACATTGAAGTCGCGGATGATGTTGACCTTGGCGTGAGGGGCAATCAGCGCTATGCGGTTGAGGGTGGCCTCGGGAAACTCCACATCGGCAATCTTGATGATACCTTTGCTGCCGAGCTTGTGGCTCGAGAGATTGTTGCCGATGGTCACATATTTGTCCATATTCTCGATGCCGAGAATCTTCACGGCCTTGAAAAGCGCGTTGCTGGGGATATGGTCAATCACGGTGCCGTTGCGCAGTGCGGCCACGGCGAGTTCTTTCTTGTCAGTGTTCATCGATCCGCTTCTTTTAAGTTCAACACATCAATGCCCAGCGCTTTGCAAATAATGGCCTGTCGGGCAAACAGTCCGTTGCGTGCCTGCTCAAAGTAGTAGGCTTTGGGGTTGTCGTCCACATCGCGGTCAATCTCGTTGACGCGGGGCAGGGGATGGAGCACCCGGAGGTTCTCCTTGCCCACTTCCAGCATACTGTTGCGCAGGGTGTAGAGGTTTTTCACCTTTTCATATTCCATGAGGTCGGAGAACCGCTCTCGCTGCACCCTGGTCATATAAAGAATGTCGGTGGCAGCAATCACTTCGGGCGAAAAATCGGTGTGCTCGTAGTATTTTATGCCATGCTTGTCGCAAAACTCCTTGTACTCCTTGGGCATCTGCAGCTCAGGACAGGCCACAAAGTGGAATGTGGGGTTGAAATATTGCATGGCCATCAGCAGCGAATGTACTGTGCGGCCATATTTGAGGTCGCCCACCATGGTGATGGTTAGGTCGTTGAGCGTGCCCTGGGTTTTGTATATCGAATACAGGTCGAGCATGGTTTGCGAGGGGTGCTGGTTGGCACCGTCGCCGGCGTTGATCACCGGTGTGTCGGTGACCTCGGTGGCATATCGTGCCGCACCCTCGAGATAGTGGCGCATGATGATGAGGTCCACATAGTTGCTCACCATCTTGATGGTGTCCTTGAGCGATTCGCCCTTGGAAGAGCTGGAAGTGCTCGCGTCGGAAAAGCCTATCACTCTGCCGCCAAGACGGTTGACGGCTGTTTCAAAACTCAGGCGTGTGCGTGTGGAGGGTTCAAAAAAAAGAGTCGCCACAACCTTTCCGTCAAGGATTTTATGGTTGGGGTGCTCTTCAAAATAGCGTGCACGCGATATCAGGTCGAGAATCTCGTCGCGTGATATGTCGTCTATCGACACCAAGCTGTTGCTATTCATAAGCGGCTAATATTTGGAGTAGAATAATCTGCCACAAAGTTACTACTTTTTCCATACATCCCAAAACTTACACCGGCTATTCTGGGAAACAAAAAAGTTGCGCCGCGGCATGACGGCGCAACCTTGTGCAGTATGAGCTATTTTTTCTTTGGAGTGGGACGCTTTCGCGGGCGCGGCTGCTTGAGGCGGCGGAGCACCATTGCGCTGCGGCTCGGGAGGTAGAGTTTGAGCCATTCCACTCCGATGGGGCTGTAGAGATCGTCGTGGATGGTGAGATGGTGCACGGCTTCGTCCACATTGCCGTATCCGCCGAATTCGGGACTGTCGCTCGACATCACCACTTCGTATTCACCCGGAGGTGCGAGGATGCCGTAGGAGTCAAACGATTTGAAGGGATGCCAGTTGAACACGAATATCAGGTCGCCGCGACTGAAGGCGAGCACTTGGTCATCGTCTTTCTCCCATAGTTTTCCCACCGGCAGTGCCTGAAAATTGTACACGCTGCTGATGAGATGGACCATGGCGTTGTCGAAATTGTTGAGCCATTCGTATTTGAGGAAGCCGTTGTCCACAAGGCTCCAGAGACGACGGGCATATTTGTAGCTCCAGCCGTTGCCTTCGCGGGGGAAGTCAATCCACTCGGGGTGTCCCCACTCGTTGCCCATGAAGTTGAGATAGCCGCCGTTGATGGTGGCAGCGGTGACAAGACGGATCATTTTGTGGAGGGCAATGCCGCGGGCCACCACGCCGTTGTCGTCATCTTTGTTCATGTGCCAGTACATCTCCTTGTCGATGAGGCGGAAAATCACTGTCTTGTCGCCCACAAGAGCTTGGTCGTGGCTTTCAACGTAGCTGATGGTTTTCTCATCGGAGCGACGGTTGGTGAGTTCCCAGAATATCGAGGTGGGGTGCCAGTCCTCATCTTTTTTCTCCTTGAGGGTCTTGATCCAGTAGTCGGGTATTCCCATGGCCATGCGGTAGTCAAACCCTATGCCGCCGTCCTTTACAGGTATGGCAAGCCCGGGCATACCGCTCATCTCCTCGGCTATGCTGATAGCATGGGGGTTGAGCGAATGGATGAGCTTGTTGGCGAGGGTGAGATATGTGATGGCATTGGTGTCCTGATTGCCGTTGTAGTAGTCGTCATAGCTGCCGAAAGCTTGTCCGAGGCCGTGGTTGTAGTACAGCATGGAGGTGACTCCGTCGAAGCGGAACCCGTCGAAGCGGAACTCCTCCATCCAGTATTTGCAGTTGGAAAGGAGGAAATGGAGCACCTCGTTCTTGCCGTAGTCAAAGCAGAGTGAGTCCCATGCGGGATGCTCGCGGCGCCCGTCGCCGTAGAAATATTGGTTGTAGCTGCCATCAAGGCGTCCGAGTCCCTCAAGTTCGTTTTTCACAGCGTGGGAGTGGACAATGTCCATAATCACGGCTATCCCCAGCGAGTGGGCGGTGTCGATGAGCGACTTCAGTTCCTCGGGGGTGCCGAAACGGCTTGAGGGGGCGAAGAAGTTGCTCACATGGTAGCCGAACGAGCCGTAGTAGGGGTGTTCCTGGATAGCCATGATCTGGATGGCGTTGTAGCCGTCGCGGGCAATGCGAGGCAAAATGAGGTCGCGGAACTCGGTGTAGGTGCCCACACCTTCGCGCTCCTGCGCCATGCCGATGTGACATTCATATATCAGCAGCGGCTTTGTGTCGGGCTTGAAGTCGTTGATTGTCCATTGATACGGGTGCTCGGGATCCCACACCTGAGCTGAGAACAGATGGGTTGTTTCGTCCTGCACCACTCTGGTGGCGTAGGCGGGGATACGTTCGCCCTCCCCATCCTGCCACGATACCAGCATCTTGTAGTGGTCGCCATGATGAATGGCATCGGCGGGAAGATTTATTTCCCACACACCGTTATCCTTACGCTCGAGGTCGTAGCGGGCCACAGCTTTCCAGTTGGAGAAATCGCCCACAAGCACTATGCGGGTGGCATTGGGTGCCCATTCACGGAAGGTCCATCCGCCTGAAGCGTTGCGGTGCATGCCGAAATATTCATGTCCGTTGGCCAGCTCTTTGAGCGAGCCGCATTCTGTTGTCAGCTCGCGCTCCTTGCGCAGGGCGTCTTCATGCCGTCCGGCGATAGCGGCGGCAAACGGCATTAGATAGGGATCGTTTTTCACCAACGGGAGCAGTTTGACCGCCGGGGCCTTTTTTGAGTTTTTCTTGGGTGTGGGCATAATTGAGGGGGTTGGTTATGGTATTGCAAACATAACTATAATTTCCCAAACATCAAAATTTTTATAAATACTTTGTATATTTGCAGAATGAAACAACGAGTACTTATTGTAAACAAGTTCTACTACCGCCGCGGAGGCGACTGCGTGTGCACGCTCAATCTTGAGGAGCTGCTGCATCGGCAGGGGCACGAAACAGCGGTGTTTGCCATGCAGTACCCCGAAAATCTTCCATCCGGATGGAGCCGGTATTGGCCCGCAGAGGTGGATTTCGGAGGTGGCGCCGGTGCCAAGGTGAAAGCCTTGAAGCGCACTTTGGGTATGGGCGATGTGAAGAGCAAATTTCAGGCTCTGCTGAGGGATTTCAAGCCCGATGTGGTGCATCTCAACAATATACATTCCTATCTGTCGCCCGTGTTGGCGGTTATGGCGCGCAAAGCCGGTGCCAAGGTGGTGTGGACTCTCCACGACTACAAGCTGCTCTGTCCGTCATATTCATGCCTGGATCCGCGTGGCGAGGTGTGCGAGCGGTGCTTCCAAGGCAAGCTGCCTGTTCTGACGCAGCGGTGCATGAAAGGGTCGCTGGCTGCAAGTGCTGTGGCATTGCTTGAAGCCATCCGGTGGAGCCGTAGGGGAGTGGAGAAGAGTGTGGATATGTTTGTGTGTCCGAGCGAGTTCATGCGTGGCAAGATGCGGCAGGGCGGCTGGAATGCTGATAAACTGACCACGCTCTGCAACTTCATAGCTCCTGAAATGATTGACGCGTATCGCAACGCTCCGGCTTCCGAAACCAGGGACGATTACTATTGCTACGTGGGCCGTCTGTCGAAAGAGAAAGGTGTGGAGACACTGATGGACACGGCGTCCAAGCTCCCCTATAAGCTGAAAGTGGCCGGCGGCGGTCCCCTCTCTGATGAGCTGAAAGCCAAATACTCCTCTTGCGGGAATATTGAATTTCTCGGACATCTCAATGGCGGCCAGGTGCGCGAATTGCTGGGCAATGCCCGTTTTTCGGTGATACCGTCGGAGTGGTATGAGAACAATCCGCTGGGTGTGATAGAATCCCTGTGCGCTGGCACACCGGTTGTGGGTGCGGAGATCGGCGGCATCCCGGAGCTGGTGGAAGGTGGCAACGGTGTCACCTTTGAGTCGGGCAACAGCGAGTCGCTGGCCAACGCCATAAGGCGGCAGTGGAGCGCGGTCCCCGACTATGGTACCATTCAGGCTCAGGCTCTCAAACGGTTCAGTCCGGAGGCTCATTATGCTTTGCTGATGAGTATTTATGGAGAGTAGTGTCAGTGGATTGGATAATTTTGACTATTTTTGCAGAAAATATAACCATTTTTCAAAGTTATGGCAACTAACATATTGGAACTTAGCGAACAAGAGATTGTACGCAGAGGCAGTCTCGATGAAATGCGCCGCATGGGCATTGAACCCTATCCGGCAGCAGAATTTCCCGTAACCGCTTACTCCGACGATATAAAACGTGATTTCACCGACGGAGCTCCCGAAAGCGATGTCAGCGTGGCCGGTCGTATAATGAGCCGCCGAGTGATGGGTAAAGCCACATTCATAGAGCTTCAGGACTCACGTGGCCGCATACAGGTCTATGTGAGCCGCGACGATATCTGTCCCACCGAGAACAAGGAGTTCTATAACTCCGTGATTAAGAAGCTGCTTGACATAGGCGACTTCATCGGTGTGGAAGGATTTGTGTTCCGCACCCAAACCGGTGAGATTACCATCCACGCCCGCACCATCACCGTGCTGGGCAAGTCGCTGCGTCCGCTTCCCATTGTGAAGATGAAGGACGGTGTGGTATATGACTCGTTTGACGATCCCGAGCTGCGCTATCGCCGCAGATATGTGGACCTCGTGGTGAATGATGGCGTGAAAGAGATTTTCATCAAGCGCACCAAGGTGTACAACAGCATGCGTTCCTATTTCAACGGCCACGGCTACATGGAGGTGGAAACTCCGATACTCCAGTCGATTCCCGGCGGTGCATCGGCGCGTCCGTTCATCACCCACCACAATGCTCTTGACATACCTTTGTATCTCCGCATTGCTGATGAACTGTATCTCAAACGCCTGATTGTTGGCGGATTTGAGGGTGTGTATGAGTTTTCGAAGAATTTCCGCAACGAGGGTATGGACCGCACCCACAATCCGGAGTTCACATGTATGGAGATATATGTGGCCTACAAGGACTACAACTGGATGATGGAGTTCACCGAGAAGATGCTTGAAAAAATATGTATGGATGTCAACGGCACCACTGAGGTGCAGGTGGGCGACAATGTGATAAGCTTCAAGGCTCCGTACCGCAGGGTGACCATGATTGAGGCCATCAAGGAGTTTACCGGCATCGATATCACCGGCATGGGCGAGGATGACCTTCGCGCTGTGTGCAAGCAGCTTGATATAGAGGTTGATGAATCGATGGGCAAAGGTAAGCTCATTGACGAGATATTTGGCGAAAAGTGTGAAGGCAATTACATCCAGCCTACTTTCATCATCGACTATCCCATCGAGATGTCGCCGCTCACCAAGCGCCACCGCAATAACCCCGAGCTCACCGAGCGTTTCGAGCTGATGGTCAACGGTAAGGAGCTTGCCAACGCCTATTCGGAGCTCAACGACCCGATTGACCAGTATGAGCGTTTTGTGGAGCAGATGCGGCTCAGCGAGAAAGGCGATGATGAGGCCATGATTATCGACCATGACTTTATCCGTGCGCTGGAATACGGTATGCCCCCCACATCGGGCATGGGCATAGGCATGGACCGCCTTGTGATGCTGATGACCGGCCAAACCACCATTCAGGAAGTGCTCTTCTTCCCGCAGATGCGTCCCGAAAAGACCGCCCGCCGCGACAACGCCCGGACATTTGGCGAAGTTGGTGTGCCCGAAGAGTGGGTGCCTGTGCTTTACAAACTTGGTGTGCTCACCGTGGAAGCTCTTGGCGCTGTAGCTTCAGCCGGCAAACTGCAACAGGATATGTGTGGCGTGAACAAAAAGTACAAACTTGAGCTTAAAAATCCCTCGGCCGATGATGTGAAAGGCTGGGTGGAGGCTGCTGCCCCCGTCACAGAGGGTGAGCCTGCCCAAGAATGAACTTTTGAGTACTAACCCACGTTTTATCAGCATGAATTTTCCTGGCAAAGTGGCAGTGATGGGAGGCGGAAGCTGGGCAACAGCTTTGGCCAAGCTCCTGCTTGACAATTGCGAAACAATCCTGTGGTATATGAGACGCGATGACCGCATTGCCGATTTCAAGCGTCTCAGACACAACCCTGCCTATCTGAGCGATGTGCAGTTTGACATTGAACGGATAGAGTTTTCAAGCGACATCAACTATGTGGTGGCCAACGCTGACACTTTGCTGTTGGTTATGCCGTCGCCGTATTTCAAAAGCCATCTGGAAAAGCTCACCACTCCGCTTGATGGCAAATTCGTTGTATCGGCGGTCAAAGGCATAGTGCCTGATGACAATCTCATTATCTCCACCTATATGGAACGCATGTATGGAGTGTCGCCTGAGCGTATGCTGGTGGTGAGCGGTCCGTGCCATGCCGAGGAGGTGGCTCTCGGGCGCCAAAGCTATCTCACTGTGGGATGCAACGATATATTCCACGCCGAGCAGTTTGCCAACGCTCTAAGCGGCAAGGCTATGCACACCATCACATCCAGTGATGTCGATGGAATCGAATATGCCGCCGTGCTCAAGAATGTATATTCCATAGCATCGGGCATAGTGCACGGATTGAAAAACGGAGATAATTTCCAGGCTATGCTCGTGTCCAATGCCATCCGCGAGATGGAGCGGTTTGTGGACACTGTGTATCCGCGTCCCCGTCAAATCTGCGACTCGGTGTATCTCGGTGACCTTCTGGTTACTTCCTACTCCAAATTCAGCCGCAACCATAACTTTGGCTCGATGATAGGCCGCGGATATTCCGTGAATGCCGCACGCATGGAGATGGAGCAGACGGCCGAAGGGTATTACGGTACCAAATGTATTCATGAAATCAATCGCCACTACGGTGTGACAATGCCGATTCTCGACGGCGTTTACGACATATTGTATCGCGGCGTGAAACCAGCCGTGGCCATCAAAGCCATGGCCGAGACTTTCATTTGACAATAATCTCTCAAAACCAAAATAAAATGACTAAAATCAGCATTGACATCAAGAATGTCCACGGCACAGTGAGCCAGCAGCAGGTGGATAGCCTCATGCCGGAGGCTCTCGACGGTCTCCATAAAGTGGAGCAAGGCACCGGCGCCGGCAACGATTTCCTCGGATGGGTGGATTTGCCCACCCGCACTCCCGAAAGCCTTGTGGCCGATATAGAAGCCACAGCTGCCGAGCTTCAGAAAGAGTGTGAAGTAGTGGTGAGTATAGGTATCGGTGGTTCCTACCTCGGCGCCAAAGCTGTAATCGAGGCTCTCGAGGACTCTTTTTCAGCCTATCGTGCCGACCACAAAGCACCCAAAATGGTGTTCGCCGGTCAGAACATCGGCGAGGACTATCTGTTTGAGCTGATGAGCTATCTCGACGATAAGAAATTCGGAATCATTGTGATTTCCAAATCAGGCACCACCACAGAGCCGGCCATCGCTTTCCGTTTGCTCAAGGAGATGCTTGAGCGCAAGGAGGGTAAGGCGAAAGCCGCAAAACGTATCGTGGCCATCACCGATGCCAAGCGCGGTGCTCTGCGTCAGCTTGCCACCACCGAGGGGTATAAAACCTTCGTGATTGAGGACAATGTGGGTGGTCGTTTCTCCGTGCTCACTCCTGTGGGTCTTCTGCCCATCGCTGTTGCCGGCTACGACATCCGTGCGCTGCTCCGTGGCGCCGCTCAGATGGAAGCCGACACCCAGATTACCGACAGCACCAACCCCGCGATGGTGTATGCCGCCACACGCAATGCGCTATACCGCGCCGGCAAAAAAATCGAGATAATGGTCAATTACAATCCCAAACTCCATTATTTCGGCGAATGGTGGAAACAGCTCTACGGCGAAAGTGAGGGTAAGGACGGCAAGGGTATATTCCCGGCTGCCGTGGACAACTCCACCGACCTCCACTCCATGGGCCAATGGATTCAGGATGGTGAGCGCACCATCTTTGAAACTGTTCTTTCTGTGAAGGCTCCCAAGCATGAAGTGCTGATTCCTACTGACAATGATAACCTTGACGGACTTAACTATATCGCCGGCAAGCGTGTGGACCAGGTGAACAAAATGGCTGAACTCGGCACCCGCATAGCCCATGTGGATGGCAATGTGCCTAACCTCACCATCACCATTCCTGCGCTTGAGGAGCAGTATCTTGGCCAGTTGATATATTTCTTTGAGAAGGCATGTGGCATCAGCGGCTATATGCTCGGTGTGAATCCGTTCAACCAGCCCGGCGTTGAAGCATACAAGCGCAATATGTTCGCTCTGCTTGAAAAACCGGGCTACGAGGCCGAAACAGCTGCCATCAAATCCAGATTGTAAACAACAATCGCACTTATATAAATAAGGTGTGCTCCGCACGGGGCACACCTTATTTGTTCAGTATAATTCCTGTAACTACGATAAGTCAGTCGAGGGTTTGGATGCCGCCGCCGTTCACCATCATCACCTGGCCACTGATCCAGGCAGACGCCGGAGAGGCGAAAAACAACACGGCGTGGGCTATATCGGCCACTTCCCCGAGTCTGCGGATGGGTGTGTGGGCAAGCATACGCGTCTCAATCTCTGGGGTGAGCACTGAAGCAAGCGCTTTAGTGCGTGTGGCACCGGGTCCCACACTGTTGACCCGTATCCCCATAGGACCGTAGTCAAAGGCGAGATTCGACATCATCTGGTTGAGTGCGGCTTTTGAAGAGCCGTAGATAGCCATGTCGGGGCTGCTGTTGATGCTGCTCATTGATGTGATGTTGACAATTGAGCCGTAGCCCGATTCCTGCATATAAGGAGCTGCCATTTTGCTCAACTGCCACGGAGCAAACACATTGATAGCGTAGATGCGCTCTACGTATGCGCGATCAATTTTGAACGGATTTTCCCGTCCGCCGCCACCCATTCCGGCATTGTTGACCAGAATGTTGATGGTGCCGTAGGAGTTTACGGCAAAATCAATGAGCTTTGTGAGGTCGTTGTTGTCCAGTACATTGCAATCCACCGAAACTGCAATGCCGCCGGCTGATGTTATCTCATTGGCAGTGGCGGAAGCTTTCTCTCCATTGAGGTCACTCACCACTACGCTTGCTCCGGCAGCGGCGAGAATTTTGCATGAGGCTTTGCCGATACCATCCCCGCCGCCGGTCACAACGGCCACTTTGCCGGTGAGGTCAAAAAGTTTGTCTATCGAGTAGTTCATAGAATTCATCCGTTTGGGTTAATCATCATCGTGGTGACGATGCGCTTTGGAGCGGGCCTTGATATAGTCGCGGCGGGCTTTGTAATATTTTTTTTGTGCCTTCAGATATTTTTTGTGGCTTTTGCGGAGCTTTTTCTGCTCTTTCCGGTGGTGGCGCGGTGCGTGGTGGCGTTGGTGGTGTCCACTGCCGTAGAAAAATTCATGTGGTGGGGGAGGGGGATAACCGGGTGCCCCGCTGTTGAAATGTATTCCGGCGCCCTCGGTCGTTAACCAGAATCCCACGTTTTGGCTGGAGAGTCCTGAAGCACCCAATATGAGCGTAATCAGCAGAGTGAATGTTATCTTTTTCATACTTCTCAAGATTGTGTTTTTATTTAATACAATCTTGGATGCAGAAATGTTTATAATGGACAGTCTCTCAGTAGCAGTCGTAGTGAACGAAATGGGAGCCGGAGTGGCAGAAATGGAGTGTGCGGTTGACTATGATGTGGCGTGTGGCCATGGCTGCAATCTCGCCCACTTCGTGTGACACAAGCAGCACCGTGCATTTGCCCCGCAAAGCCTCGACAATAGAGTAAACCTTGTGCTCAAACTTTTTGTCAAGATAGCTCAGCGGCTCGTCAAGTACTAAAAGATCGGGCTGCGACACAAGGGCGCGTCCCAGAAGCGTGCGCTGCAGCTGGCCGCCGGACAATTGCGACAGGCTTGCCTCGGCGCGGTCGGTGAGCGACACCGTTTGCAGCATCTTCGCCACAGCCTCCCTGGCGTCTTCGCCTTTCACGCCTGTGCCGAGCAGTCCCATGGAGATGGCCTCGCGCACGGTGATCGGAAAGCGGGCATCCACCATGTTTTTCTGCGGGAGATAACCGGTTTTGAAGTCGCTGAGGTACGATACAGTGCCTTTGGTGGGGCTCATGAGCTTGAGGATGAGCCTGAGAAGAGTGGTTTTGCCACCGCCGTTGGGCCCGGTTATGGCAATGAAATCGCCTTGGTTTATGTCAAGGTTCACGTTTTGGAGCACCGGGGTGTCGTTGTATATCTTTTCCACGCCCTGCAGGGATATGAGTACGGGGCTATCGGACGGTTGATTGGTCATGGGCATGATGTGAGTTGGCTAACTTTATGGAAAGTTCATCGAGCTGAGACAGAAAATCGTGGCTCAGTGTGTTGATCTCTACGGTAGGTGCACCGGCCTGTCGTGCAATGGAGCGGGTGCGGTCGGCATTGTATGCGGCTTCGCACACCATCGTCACAGCGTGGCTGTGGGTGGTGGCGCTGTCAATCACACTGCGTAGCCTGTTGGGGGTAATCTCCTTGTTCTCCGCACCGAAATAGAGCTGTTTCAATCCGTAGTCTCTTGCAAAATAGCTCAGGGAGGGGTGCTCCACAATCATCATGTCGCCCTCGCACAGGGTCAGACGGTTGGCGATGGCCTCGTTGAGCGAGTCGATTGATTGAGCCAAAGAGTTGAAACGTTGGCGATAGACGGCTTCGTTTCCGGGATCGATTTTAACCACTGCTTCAAGCATCTGCCGCGCCATGGCAAGGCTGTTGGCTGGTGATGTCCACACATGCGGGTCGGTGGCCGCATGATGCTCATGACTGTCTGAGTGGCCGTGGGTGCTTGTAATATCCTGCAGTGCGGCAGCGGTCACAATTTCAGTCTTGCCGTTCTTCGCCAGCTGCGAGCGGGCAAGCAGTTGCTCCTCGAAAGGCATATTGCCCACGGCAAAATATATTTTGCTGTTGTTGAGCTTCTTGAGTAGCCCTAATGTCGGCTCATAGTTCTCGGGGTCAGCATCGGGCGGAAGCATGGTGACGATATTGAAATCATTACCCGCAATACGCTCCAGCAGATAGCGTTGAGGCTCGATACTGACAGCGAGTGTGGGGAGTGTGGAGCCGTTGCTGCTGCCGAAGTTGCATCCGCAGAAGGTCGAGAGCAGGAGAAATGTTAAGACAAGGTGATACAGATGTTTCATTGTTTTGCGCCGTAAACTTGCTTATGTAAAACATTTTCCACCTCCTTAAGGTTGCGAATATCTCCGTGGGTCATGAGCATGAGCGGCACGGCCGCCAGTTGCGGGGAGTAGGGAGGCTGGAGATACGGCCATTCGTGGTGAGGTGTGAACCCGAGCCGTTCGTAAAACCGGATGCGTCGTTGCGCCATATCGTTGGCCCCGGGCAACTCCACCTCAAGTACTGCCGGCTTATTAATCATTTTCAACCACTCGCGGATAGCCTCGGCGCCTATGCCGCCGCCGCGCAATGAACTTGATATGGCAAAATGCTCCAGATAGCTCCATTGCGGAAAGTCCCACCATGATATCAATCCTTTGGGCCGTCCCATCCATAGCACTTCGGTGAATTGGAGCGGTTCGCGGGTGTCGGCGGCGCGAAACTCGATATTCTCCCACGGGCGTTGCTCCTCCGGCGGAAATGATTCAAGATACACGCTTTTAAGTGCCGGGGAGGGGTGGGCAACAGTGCGCAGGCTCACCTTTTGGGCTAACGGCAGCGCCATCCACAGCGGACGACGTAGCAGCGGCGGAAGTATGAATGCTCCGGCGGCGTCGGCCGCAAAATCAAAGAAATCGCCTGAGCGATTGACAAAATCGGTGGCTTGCAGCAACTCTATGAGGCCGCCGAGAAGGGATGAGACCAAAGCAACAATAATATACTGGCTCCATAGCGGGGCGGTGTGGCGATGGCGCGCAAAGTCGAGCCATCCTATGCAGGCTATGGCTCCGAACATTGCAAAATGCACCACCTTGTCGGCGTGGTCCACATCCGGCACCACCTTTTCCGGTACCGGCATGAGCGTGAGAAAAAGCACGGTGACAATCACCAGTGCCGTGGGCAGATAGTGGGGCAGGGAATGATATGTTTTAACAAATGGGTTCATTGTCGGTAATCTTTGGCTTGGCCGGAGGTACCAGCATGGCTCCCGCTTCCCACAGCAGATAGGAGGGCAGGAACACAATCATTAATGTGAAAGGGTCGGTGGTGGGGGTGATTATGGCCGCAAGAACAATAAGTGCCACCACGGCGTGCCTGCGGTAGCGGTGGAAAAATCCCCGGTGGAGCAGGCCGAGACGACCCAGGAGCCATGCGGCAAGCGGGAGCTCAAACAGCAATCCCATGCCGAGGCTGAGAGTCATCAATGTGTCCATGTAGGAGGTGAGGCTGATGGTGTTGGGCACATCCGCGCTCACGTGATAGCTGTAGAGAAACTGGAGGCTTACGGGGAACACAACCATATACCCGGTTGCCACTCCAAGATAGAACATCACTGTGAGGGCTGTCATCCCGATGCGCATGGTTTTCTGCTCCTGCTTGTAAAGCCCAGGCTTGATGAACGACATTGCGAGTCCCATCAATGCGGGCATAGCGAGTATTACGGCGAGCCACAGGGCTGTGGAGCAGTGCAGCAGCAACGGAGCGGCGAGATCCAGGTTGACCACCGACACCGCCGTGCCGGCCTGGCCGCCGCCGGAGAACCCCTGCATGGCGGGGAGACAGTTGAGCAGCGAGTAGAGAGGGAAATCCGGTCGGCAAGGGGCAAGAATCACCGTATGGAATATCTCGGGCATGAATATGAACAGCACCACGCACAACGCCACAGTGAGCATCGCACCTTTGAGCACCACGCCGCGCAGGGCGTCAAGATGCTCCCAGAAACTCATTTCTCCCGGTTGGCTCAAACTATTGCTGCTTGTTCTCGTTGTTGTCGGATATGTCGTTGAGTCCGTCCTTGAACGATTTTATACCTTTGCCGAGGCCGCGCATCAGCTCAGGTATCTTGCGTCCGCCGAACAGTAGAAGCACAACGAGCCCTATCACAAGCAGTTCCTGTGCTCCGATGCCGAGGAAGCAGAGTATGAAATTGGATGTGTTCATTGGTGAAAAATGTTTAGGAGCGTAAAATTACTGATTTTGTGGCAAACCGTTGGCTCTTTTGCGGAAAAATTAATACCTTTGCAGCCTAATTTAGCAATTTTTATTATTGATATGAAAGCATTTGTTTTCCCCGGTCAGGGTGCACAGTTTGTCGGTATGGGCAAGGACCTGTATGACAACAATGAAGTGGCCCGCGACATGTTTGAAAAAGCTAACGATATTCTTGGTTTCCGCATCACCGACCTGATGTTCAACGGCACTGATGAGGACCTGAAGCAGACCAAGGTGACCCAGCCTGCCATATTCCTTCACTCAGTGATTCTCGCCAAGACTCTTGGTGATGAGTTCAATCCCGACATGGTGGCCGGTCACTCGCTCGGTGAGTTCTCCGCTTTGGTGGCTGCCGGTGCGCTCACTTTTGAGGATGGTCTCCGTCTCGTGTCCGCCCGTGCCCAAGCCATGCAGAAAGCGTGCGAGCTGAATCCTTCCACAATGGCTGCCGTGCTTGCGTTGCCCGATGCCACTGTTGAGGAGGTGTGCCAGAGCACTCCCGGCGTGGTTGTGTGTGCCAACTACAACTGCCCCGGCCAGATTGTTATTTCCGGTGAGGTTGAGGCTATCGATGCCGCTTGTGAAAAACTACTTGCCGCAGGTGCCAAGCGCGCCCTCAAGCTCAAGGTGGGCGGCGCTTTCCACTCGCCTTGCATGGAGCCGGCCCGCGCAGAGCTCGCCGCCGCCATCGAGGCTACTCCGGTGTCCACACCCATCTGCCCCGTGTATCAGAATGTTGATGCCAAACCCCACACCGACCCCGCCGAAATCAAGGCCAACCTCGTGGCCCAGCTCACCGCCCCGGTGCGTTGGACACAGACTGTTCAGAACATGATTGCTGATGGCGCCACTGAATTTGTGGAACTCGGTCCGGGCAAAGTGCTCCAAGGTCTTGTGAGCAAGATTGACCGCTCGGTTGCCACTTCCGGCCGCCAGTGATGAAGCTCACCCCCACATCCAACCTTTTCACGTATCACACACTGCAGAATGGATTGCAGTGTGTGATACGCTATTGTGACCATGCTGCTGAATATTGCGGGTTGGCCATCAGGGCAGGCAGCCGCGATGACTATCCGCAGATGGAAGGGCTGGCCCACTTTGTGGAGCATACCATATTCAAAGGCACCGCGCACAGGCGTGCCGGACATATCCTCAACCGCATGGAGAGTGTGGGTGGTGAGCTCAACGCCTATACCACCAAGGAGCTGACCATGCTCTACAGTGTGTTCCCTCCCGGCAATGCCGTCCGCGCCATCGACCTTCTGGGCGACCTTGTGGCCTACAGCCGCTTCCCGGAATCCGAATTGGTCAAGGAGCGCGATGTGGTGGCCGATGAGATTGACACATATCTTGACATGCCATCGGATGCGGTGTTTGATGATTTCGAGGATCTTATATTCAAGGATAGCCCGCTCGGCCACAATATACTCGGCGTGGAGCCCAACCTTGCCAAGTTCACTCCGGAAGTTTGCCAACGCTATGTGTCCGAGTTCTATGTGCCCGGCAGAATGGTGTTTTTCTACCAAGGTCCCGAAAAGTGCGACAGGATTATCCGTATGGCTGAACGTAGCTTCGGGAAGCTCCATCATCCGGCCTCCGGGCGTCCGGCTCTCATACTTCCACATGAAGAGCCTTTTGCCGACACACGCAACATTGGGTCGCATCAGGCCCATTGCGTGATAGGGTGTCGCATCCCCGACATCTATTCGCCCTGCCGTCATGCCATGGCGTTGCTGGCCAATCTTATAGGAGGTCCGGGGATGAACTCGCTGCTCAATGTGGCATTGCGCGAGAAGCGAGGGCTGGTATATAGTGTGGAGGCCACATCGCAATTCATGAGCGATACGGGGCTGTTCACCATATATTTCGGCTGCGACCCTGAAGATGAGGCCCGCTGTATGCGCATAGTCAACACCACGCTGCAGAAACTGCTTGACGCACCCCCGTCCGGCACCGCGCTCCAACGTGCCATCCGGCAGTACGCCGGGCAGATGGTGCTCAGTCATGACAGCACTGAGCAAACTGCCCTCGGGGCTGTCCGCGCCGTGATGTATTTCGGCAGCGCATGGAGTCTGGAACAATCGCTGGATAAGATACGCTCAATATCGGCTGAGGATATGCGTCAGGCGGCGCAAATGATGCTCGCAGGGCCGTTCAGCCGGCTCACCATGCGTTGATTTGGGGCATTTTATGGCTAAAATGGTGCATATATGTGTGTCATATCAATATTTATTGCTAACTTCGTAACCACGTTACGGATATGAAAATCGCTAATCTGGATCTTGGAGAGCGTCCGGTGATGCTCGCTCCGATGGAGGATGTCACCGACCCATCGTTCCGCCTTATCTGCAAGGAGCAAGGTGCCGATATGGTATATACCGAATTTGTGAGCGCCGATGCTCTGATCCGAAATATCTCCGCCACCACACGCAAGCTGCATATAGCTGACGGTGAACGCCCCTGCGCTATTCAAATATATGGCCGCGAGGTGGGGCCTATGGTCGAGGCCGCTCTTATAGCCGAAGCCGCCGGGCCGGAGATTCTGGATATCAACTTCGGGTGCCCGGTGAAAAAAGTGGCCGGCAAAGGTGCCGGTGCCGGAATGTTGAGGGATATTCCCAAGATGCTTGAAATCACCAAATCGGTGGTGGAAGCCGTGAAAATCCCGGTGACCGTGAAAACCCGTTTGGGATGGGACCACGACTCCAAAATCATTGTCACTCTTGCCGAGCAGCTGCAGGATTGCGGCATCGCGGCTCTCACAGTGCATGGGCGCACCCGCTCGCAGATGTACACCGGCTCAGCCGACTGGGAGATGATAGCCAGGGTGAAAGAGAATCAGCGCCTGCATATCCCGGTGATCGGCAACGGCGACATCACCACACCGGCTTTGGCCAAGGAGGCTTTTGACCGCTACGGTGTGGATGGTGTGATGGTGGGACGCGCCTCCATCGGCGCACCATGGATTTTCCGGGCCATGAAGGATGCTGTGAACGGCGGCTCCGGAGAGGATACCGTGACAATGGCCGAAAAGTTTGCCTTGCTGCGCCGTCAGATCACCGAGAGTATTGACCGCATAGATGAATACCGCGGTATTCTCCATATCCGTCGCCATCTTGCGGCATCACCCCTGTTCAAGGGAATTCCCGATTTCCGCCCCACGCGTATTGCCATGCTTCAGGCTTCCACCAATGCCGGGTTGATGCAGATCCTCGATGAGGTGGAGCAGATGCTTGCCAACCGCACTATTGTTGAACCATAAATATCACTTTCACTTTATTCAGTTATCATTCAGCTATGAAGAAATTATTGTTTGCCGCTATTGCTGCCGTCGCTTTTTTGCCTGTGTCGGTCAGCGCCCAGTCCAGAAGCTATACACTGGATGTGCACGAATTCCACGAACTTGAGGTGGTGGATGCCATCAATGTGGACTATCAGTGCAACCCCGAAAAAGCTGGTAAAGTGGAGTTTGAAACCTCTCCCGAGCTTGCTCCTGCCATCCTGTTCGAACCCAACAAGAACAAGCTATCCATCAAGCTCACCCCGAGTGACATTCCGTATCGCAACCTCCCCACAGTGAGGGTTTACTCCTCCTATCTGTCGAAAGTGGAGAATTGCGGCGACTCGACAGTGCGTGTGCTCGCCTCGGCCGGTATGCCGGAGTTCAGTGCCAAGGTGATTGGCAACGGTCGTCTTGTGGTGCGCAATGTGCGTGCCACCGAAGTCAAGGCTTCCATCCTCACCGGCAAGGGTACCCTCGTGATTTACGGTGAGTGTGCCAAGGCGCAGCTCAAGAGCGTGGGCGGCTCCAGCTTCCTGCAGGCTGATGACCTTGAGGCACAGCAGGTGAAATGCTCTGTGACAGGCAACGGCACCATCAATTGCTATGCCGTGGACAAGCTCAACGTGAGCGGTCTTGGCAGCGGCACGGTGTTGTATCGCGGCAATCCTGAAATCAAGAAGAGCGCTCTCAGCAGAGTGAAGGTTAAAAGCATCGACACCGCCAATTAATCCGTTCCGCTCCGGTGGCCGAAACCCCTTCAATGAAGCTCAGGGTGGCGCGCACCCTCAAATGGAATGTCATCGACAAGGTGGCATCCCAGTTGCTTTATGGCCTCACCGGCCTTGTGCTGGCCAATCTGTTGTCGCCGGCCGAGTTTGGTGTAATTGGGGCTATTCTGGTGTTTCAGGCGTTTGCATCGTTGTTTGTTGACAGCGGATTTTCCTACGCGCTTATCCAGCGCAAATCACCTTCCGAGCTTGACTACAGCACCGTGTTGTGGTTCAATGTGGGTGCGTCGGTGGCCATTTATGCGCTGCTGTGGATATTGGCCCCTTGGATAGCGACAATCTTCAAAGACGCTCCGCCGGAGTTGGTGCCGCTAAGCAGGGTGATGTTTCTCACATTCATCATCAATGCCACCGCCATAGTGCAGACCAACAGGCTCATGAAGCGGATGGATGTGAAGATGGTGGCAGTGAGTAATTCGCTTGGATTGTTTGCCGGTGCGTTTGTGGGCATAGGGCTGGCGTTGCTCGGCTACGGTGCGTGGGCTTTGGTGTGGCAGGCTGTGGCTGTGGCTTTTGTGAAATCGGCTGTGCTCTGGATCACCGGCCACTGGCGGCCGATGTGGAGGTTTTCGTGGGGTGTGCTCCGCTCTTTTCTGAATGTGGGAGCCGGAATGGCCATGACTTCGTTTTTGAATACTCTTTTTCAGAACATCTACTCCTATTTTATAGGCAACCGTGTGGGTGTGGCTACGCTCGGCTACTACACCCAGGCCGACAAATGGAGCAAAATGGGCATATCGTCATTGTCGGCGGTCATCACATCCTCTTTCCTTCCGGCATTGGCTGAGTTTCAGGATGATGCTGTGAAATTTGCTTCCGCCACATCGAAAATGAACCGGTTCACCTCCTATCTCCTTTTCCCCGCCATGGGGATGCTTATTGTGATGGCCACACCGGTGTTTCACACGCTGTTCGAATCCAAATGGGATGCGTCGGTAGCTTTGTTTCAACTACTGCTCGTCAGGGGGATATTCACTGTGCTCACACAGCTCTATGCCAATTATGTGCTGGCCCTCGGCAATGCGGCCATGAATGTGAAAATCGAGCTGCTCCGCGATGGAGTGGCGCTTGCGGCCATCTTCATCACTCTACCCTACATAGCCCTTTCGTGGGAGGGAGATATGACTGCAGGAGTGCGTATATTCATATTGGGGCAGGTGGTGGCTTCGGCAGTGGCATGGTTTGCCACACTCTTGATTGCCGCGAAGCTGTCCAAGCGCAGCTGGCTGCAATATCTCAGCGATTCGTTGCCCTACGCCATGCTCACGCTGCTGATACTGATTCCGATGTATTATGAAAGCGGACTTGTATCCACTCCTTGGCTGCTCTGCGTGGTGCAATTGGCCACCGGTTCGGGAATATATCTGCTGGCTAATTTCGTGCTCGGCAGCAAGGTGCAGCGCGATGCCCTGGCTTATTTCCGCGGTCGTAATTAACAATTATTTAATGTGCGGGGTTTCGTTCTGGCCCGCGTTTTTGCTACCTTTGTATATTATAAGGCAGCATTATGAACCTACCACTCGCTGAGCGGCTGCGTCCGCACACTCTTGACGACTATATAGGCCAGACCCATCTCGTGGGGCCGGGCACGATACTGCGCGGAATGATTGAAACCGGCAATATCTCCTCGTTCATTCTCTGGGGTCCTCCCGGAGTGGGGAAAACTACCCTTGCCAAAATCATTGCCAACAGTGTCGAGGCACCGTTCTACACTCTCAGTGCCGTACATTCAGGCGTGAAAGATGTGCGCGATGTGCTTGACAAATGTCGCCGTGAAGCGGCAAGTATGTTCACCTCCAGGCGACCTATTCTGTTTATTGACGAAATTCACCGGTTCAACAAGTCGCAGCAGGACAGTCTGCTCGCTGCGGTGGAAACCGGTGTGGTGACTCTCATCGGTGCCACCACTGAAAACCCGTCCTTTGAGGTGATACGCCCTCTGCTGAGCCGTGCGCAGGTGTATGTGCTCAACCCGCTTGGCGAGGATGAACTCGCGCAGCTGCTTGACCGTGCGCTCACTCACGACCCTGTGCTCAAGGAGCGTGAGGTGAGGGTGGAGAGCACAACGGCACTGTTCCGGTTTTCCGGCGGTGATGCCCGCAAGCTGCTCAATATTCTCGACCTTCTTCTACAGTCCACCCCCGAGGGGAAGGAGATATTGATTGATGACTCGGTGGTGACCGACCGCTTGCAGAAAAATCCTGCCGCTTACGACAAGAACGGTGAGATGCACTACGACATCATCTCGGCATTCATCAAGAGTGTTCGCGGAAGTGACCCCGATGCCGCCGTCTATTGGCTTGCGCGCATGATAGAGGGGGGCGAGGAGCCGGAATTCATTGCCCGCCGTCTTTGTATCCTCGCAGCCGAAGATATCGGTCTTGCCAACCCCAACGCGTTGCTGCTTGCCAACGCCACATTTGATGTGATTCACAAAATCGGATGGCCCGAGGGGCGGATACCGTTGGCCGAATGTACGGTGTATCTCGCCACATCGCCCAAAAGCAACTCCGCCTATATGGCCATTAACAGTGCCCTCGAACTGGTGCGCAGCACCGGCAATCAGCCTGTGCCGCTGCATCTCCGCAATGCTCCCACCTCACTAATGAAGGAGATGGGGTATGGTGCAGACTACAAATACAGTCATGACTATCCGGGTCATTTCGTGCGTCAGCAGTTCATGCCCGACACCATTGGCCACCGCGATTTCTGGGTGGCCGCCGACAACCCCTCCGAGCAACGTATGGCGGCACTGCAGCATGAGCGATGGACGGAAAACAAAAATAGCCGCACCGGAGAGTGATTCACCCGGTGCGGCCATTCGGTGTCGTTTGCTTGTCAGTGTTTCAGCTTTTCAGCCCACTCTTTGGCCTTGTCGGCTGCGGCGCTGAGCGCATCGGCTGCATACCCCTGCACCTTTTCCGAAAGATTGCCGGCCTGCTCCTTGAGATTGTCGCCTACTTCACCTGCCTTTTCCTTGGCAGCTGAGGCCATGTCACCGGCTTTCTCCTTGGCTTCCGCTGCATATTCGGCGGCTTTCTCCTTGATGCTCGCTGTTTCGGCCTTTGCGGCCACACTTGCTGCCTCCGCGCTCACCTGCGCGGCTGTTTTACTTACATCAGCGGCAGCCTGGGCCACCTGCTGATTTTTGTTGGTGTCGAGATTCATAGTAATTTAGAGTTTGTTTTTATTGGGAAAACAATGATGGCCGTAAAATAGTTGGGTTTATGGTCATAAAATATGTGAACGCGATGGTTAAAAACATCCAACATCTGTTGCGCGGTTTTCACATATCCGCGGCCAATGATCTGAATTTCAGTCATGGGGTATTTTTGTGGCCCATATACGTTAACCGAAGTTAACCAAATTGCATATCCTGCCTATAACGCCCTATTGCACAGCGGTTAAAAGTGTTGTAACTTTGCATTGCGAAAGAAAAAACAAAGCACACACCAATCAAGTACGCAACACAAATACTATGACCAAAAAATTCAAATATATACTTTTTACCATATTGGCAATCTTTACCGTCACTTTCGGCGTGAACGCCACCCGCACCCTCACTGAGGCAGAGGCCGACTCCGCTCCCGAACTGGGATATCTGAGCACCCTGAGCCAGTCGATGGACAGTGCGCTCCACAATCTTGCCCGCGAAGTGAAGCTTGACAAATTCACTGAGCAAGCTGAGCGACTCGCCGATAATGCCGCCAAATATCTCGGTACCCGCTATCGCTACGGTTCCACCGGTCCCAGAACCTTTGATTGCTCCGGCTTCATCGGCCATCTGTTCAAGCAGGAAGGGATTCTGCTCCCGCGCACCTCGGGTATGCAATATCGGGAGGGTGAGAAAGTGAACCGCGATGAGATCCGCCCCGGCGACCTGATGTTCTTCAGCAGTCCGCGCAGCGGCAAGGGGAAAGTGGGCCATGTGGCGATGGTGGTGGAAGTCAACGATTCCGACAATTCGCTCACCTTCATCCACGCATCCAGCAGCAAGGGTGTTTCTTATCAGAAATTTCCAGATGGCGGATACTACAGCCGCAACTTTATAGGTGCCAAAAGGGTGATTCCCGATGCACCGGTGGCCTGATACAGTATAATGGAATCTTATGCAGCTCAGCCCATTATCGACTACAGCTGATTATTCTTACCTTACATAAAATCGTTTTTACCATTATTAAGTCCATGAATTAACCTGTTCCTCTGTTTGCTCCCGGTTTTTCATTTGAGAGTTAGTAGATTTTGGGAATGTTGATAGATTCTATTTGTCGGGAGCAAGCAGAGGATTTTTTAGAAAAAACACAGAAGCATATTCATTGCTTTTTCGATTGATATCATAGTAGTTAGTTTGAAAGAAGGGAGAGCGCCCCGTCAGGCTGTGAAGCCATGCGGGGCGTTCAAATTTTTATAGGCCGCTGCTTTCCCTACCGCATCATGTTGCTCATCTCTGTGAGCATGGAGTTGTACTCGTTGCATTCGTGGTTGAAGCAGTCGTCGAGCTGCTGCAGCCGGTTGCACACCATCTGCGCGCGGGCAATCTCGGAATGGGTGAATGTGCGATACTCCTGTTGGCTGTCGCTGTTGTGAGCGGCACTCCAGTAGGGGAAATACTCCTGCCATTCGTCAACAAGAGTCTGGGCCAAGGTTTCCACAATGGGGCTCATAGTTCGTTAAGTTGCGGATAGGTTGTTAATTGGGTTGACTGCCGAAACGGTTGTCGCCGAGCTGGCTCGGAAGCAGCATCAGCACCAGATACCATATACCGCCAATCAGCGGCACGAGGCTGATGAAAATCCAGCCGCCACCCTTGCCGATGTCATGCAGTCGTCTTACACTCACAGCCAACGAGGGGAGCAACACTGCCAGCGAATAACACCCCAGCAGCGCGGATGCCCATCCCGGAAACGCCTCGATGATGGCGAGCGATGAGCCGCCGTTGGTCGCCATCGAGTCAATTGTCAAGCCCGAAGGTGCAGCTATGAGATAAATCACAAGACCCACCACACTGTTGAGGGCCACAAACCACCAGTATTCCGACCGTGAGGCACGCCCGCTGAAAGTGGCGTACTTTGAAAACACGGTTTTAATAGATTCTCCAAAAGTCATAACGCAATTTTTTCCTTTATAACACTTCCACTCCCAAAATAGTTCCTGGAATATTTATCGGAATTGTTGGCGGGAATTGCAGGGAAAATTGTAAATTTGTGGTTTGTATGCGGCATGTGCCGCTGCATCAACCTTGCCCCTATGCAGAACGTAAAGCCTAAAAAGTCTCTCGGACAGCATTTTCTTGTGGACCTGGACATAGCCCGCCGCATTGCGTCAACTCTTGATGAATGGAAAGGGTTGCCGGTGCTGGAGGTGGGGCCCGGCATGGGGGTGCTCACACAGTTCCTTATTGCCGCCGGGCATGATGTGACTGTGGCTGAGATTGACACCGAGAGCGTGGCATATCTCAAGTCCAATATGGCAGAGCTGCCTCATGACAGGATTCTGGAGTGCGACTTCCTGCGCACGGATCTTTCGGAGCTGTATCCCGACGGGCAGAAATTCTGTGTCATTGGCAATTATCCCTACAATATTTCATCGCAGATATTTTTCCATCTTCTTGACTACAAGGAGCAGGTGGCGTGCTGCATCGGGATGCTGCAGCGCGAGGTGGCCGAAAGGCTCGCTGCCGCTCCGGGCACCAAGGCACGTGGCATTTTGTCGGTGCTGTTGCAGGCATGGTATGATGTGGAGTATCTGTTCACTGTGAGCGAGCATGTGTTCAATCCACCGCCTAAGGTGAAAAGCGGGGTGATAAGGATGGTGCGCAACGATGTGCAGGCTCTGGGATGTGATGAGCGTCTGTTCAAAACAGTGGTTAAAACCACCTTCGGCCAGCGTCGCAAAACCATCCGCAATTCGTTGAAGCCGCTTCTCCCCGCCGGGGTGCCGATGCCCGACCATCCGCTGCTGGGGATGAGGCCGGAGCAACTGAGCGTGGCTCAGTTTGTTGAGTTAACCAATCTACTGTCTTCACTTCGCGAACCACAACAGCTATGAAAGAGTTTTCCGAAGAGTATCTCGAGCATATTAGAAATATAATCAGCGAGCACAATGACGAGGCTGCCCGCACTGAACTTGCCGACCTCCATCCGGCCGACATTGCCGAGCTGTATCAGGATCTTGACCTTGATGAGGCTGAATATCTCTACAAGCTGCTCGACGATGACACCGCCGCCGATGTGCTCATGGAGCTGGACGAGGACGACCGCCGCAAGCTGCTGTCCAACATGCCTGCCGAGGAGATTGCCAAGCAGTTCATCGATCACCTTGACACCGACGATGCCGTGGATATCATCCAGGAGCTGGATGAGGAGGACCGTGACAAGATTCTGTCGCATATCGACGATGTGGAGCAGGCCGGCGACATCATTGACCTTCTCAAATATGACGAGGACACTGCCGGTGGTCTGATGGGTACAGAGATGATTGTGGTCAACGAGGACTGGTCCATGCCCGAGTGCATCAAGCAGATGCGTATGCAGGCCGAGGATATGGACGAAATCTATAATGTGTATGTGGTTGACGGCGACGACAAGCTACGTGGCATCCTCCCTTTGAAGAAGCTTATCACTCACCCCTCGGTGTCGAAAATCAAGCATGTGATGGAGGAGGATCCAGTGGCGGTGAAGGCCGATACGCCCATCGATGAAGTGGCTCTGGATTTTGAAAAATACAACCTTGTGGCTATGCCTGTGGTTGACTCTATCGGCCGCCTGCTGGGGCGCATCACTGTCGATGATGTGATGGACAAGGTGCGCGAGAGTTCGGAGCGTGACTACCAGTTGGCTTCCGGTCTGTCGCTCGATGTGGAAACTGACGACACCCTCTTCACTCAAACCAAGGCCCGCCTGCCGTGGTTGCTCATAGGTATGCTCGGCGGTATCGGCAACTCCATGATTCTTGGCAATTTCGAGTCGGGGTTTGCTATGGATCCGATGCTTGCGCTGTTTATCCCGTTGATTGGTGGCACCGGCGGTAATGTCGGCACTCAGTCATCGGCTATCGTGGTGCAGGGCCTGGCCAACGGTTCGCTCGACATCAAGGATGCATCGCGCCAGCTGTTCAGAGAGCTTGGTGTGGGTCTGATCAACGGATTCATAATCTCGCTGCTGGTGTTCATCTACAATTTCTTCAAGATCGGCGGCACTCAGGTGACCACTATCGCCGTGTCGCTGTCGCTGCTCGCTGTGGTGCTGTTTGCTTCGGTGTTCGGCACATTCGTGCCGTTGATGCTCGAGAAGCTGAAGATTGACCCTGCGCTCGCCACCGGTCCGTTCATCTCCATCACCAACGATATCATCGGCATGGTGATCTACATGAGCATAAGCACCGTACTGCTGATGCACTTCATCGGTTGAGCTCCTTGCGGGTAGTGATGCCGGGACGCACATGGAGGGTGAAGGCGCAGAACAGATTTGTGTCCGGATTCTCGTAGCGTATATGGTAATGCTCCGGAGCGAGGAAGTCAAGCACAAACAGCGCTTCGTTGCGCGGCTCACCGCAGTCGGCAGGGGAGAGCCGCTCGGTGATTGCTACATCAAACCCTGACACATTCACCGCTATCGAAGCCGCTGAGGCATCGGTGAGTCCTTCCAGCCCTGTGCGCAGAAGCTCCACGGAGCCATCTTCGCGACAGCGTATGTCAAGGCCCGGCGACACCTCCGCTCCATTGCGAAGCTGTCCGGGCAGAAGGTGCTGTCTCACCGGTCCTTTGCCAGAGGGTTTGATGCACAGTCCGAGCACAGCGGCGGCCACCACAGTGGCTATCACATAAAATTCTACTGATGTGAAAAATGATGTTAGTCCCATAGTTGTACAAAAATAGCATAAAGTTTCGGCTCCGGTGGTGTGTTGTTAGTTAAAATTAGTATCTTTGTGCTTTACCAAACCAATCGTATATCATGACTTTAGTTGACAGATTTCTTCAATATGTGAAGTTCGACACTCAGAGCGACGAACTTACCAATCTCACTCCCTCCACTCCGGGGCAGATGATTTTTGCCCAACATCTTGAAAAAGAGTTGCAACAGCTGGGACTCAAGGATATATCGCTTGATGAAAACGGCTATCTCATGGCCACCCTTCCCGCCAACACCAAGCGCGATGATGTGCCCACCGTAGGCTTTATCGCCCACCTCGACACTTCTCCCGACATGTCGGGTCGCCATGTGTCGCCGAGGATTGTGGAGAACTACGATGGTGGCGACATCACTCTCAATGCCGACAAGAATATAGTCCTCTCCCCATCCGAGTTCCCCGAACTGGAGCATTACAAAGGCCAGGATCTGATTGTGACCGACGGCAACACTCTGCTCGGTGCTGACGACAAGGCCGGTATCGCCGAGATTGTGTCGGCTGTGCAGTATCTTCTCAAGCATCCCGAAATCGAGCATGGGGATGTGCGCATTGCCTTCAATCCCGATGAGGAGATAGGGCAGGGCGCCCACAAGTTTGATGTGGACCGTTTCGGCGCAGACTGGGCCTACACAATGGACGGTGGCGAAATCGGCGAGCTGGAGTATGAGAACTTCAATGCGGCGGTGGCCAAGGTCACTTTCACCGGGCGCAATGTGCACCCTGGATATGCCAAGCACAAGATGATCAATTCCATCCGCATCGCCAACCAGTTTGCCATCATGCTTCCCCGTTGGGAAACCCCCGAGCACACCGAGGGATATGAGGGTTTCTACCATCTGGTGTCGATTGAGGGCACTGTGGAGCAAACTGTTCTCACATATATAATCCGCGACCACGACCGCGACCGTTTTGAGCGCCGCAAGAAGGAGCTGGAGCATCTGGCTCGCAAAATCAACCATGAATTTCCCGGCGTGGTGGCTCTCGACATCAAGGACCAGTACTACAACATGCGCGAGAAAATCGAGCCTGTGATGCATATCATTGACATTGCCGTGGAGGCGATGAAATGCGCCGGAGTCACCCCCGTGGTGGTGCCCATCCGTGGTGGCACTGATGGTGCGCAGCTGTCGTTCAAAGGTCTGCCTTGTCCCAATATTTTTGCCGGCGGCTTGAATTTCCATGGACGCTATGAGTTTGTTCCCATTCCATCCATGGAGAAAGCCATGCTCACCATCGTGGAGATTGTGAAGCTGGTGGCCAATCGGAAATGAGATGGAGTCCGACCGCACTCTGGTAGTTGTAACCGGCCCCACCGCCTCGGGCAAGTCGGCATTGGCTGTTGAGCTTGCCAAGCGGCTTGGTGCCGAGATTGTGTGCGCCGATTCGCGTCAGGTGTACCGTCATATCCCTATTGGCACCGCCGCCCCCACCATGCAGGAACGTGAGGCTGTACCACACCATTTGGTGGATATGCTTGAGCTTGACCAATATTACAGCGCGGCCCAGTTTGAGCACGATGTGTTGGAGCTGCTGCCGGAGCTGTGGAGCAGAAGCAACTATGTGGTGATGTGCGGTGGCTCGATGATGTATGTGGATGCTGTGTGCTACGGCATTGACAACATCCCCACTGTTTCGCCCCGGATCCGCGAGCTGGCTTGGAATATTTTCCACACCGGCGGCGTGGAGGCTTTGCGTCAGCGGCTTATGGAGCTTGACCCTCTGCACTATAGCCGCGTGGATCTCAACAATCCCAAGAGGATGGTGCACGCCATCGAGGTGTCGATGCAGGCGGGAGTGCCATACTCATCGCTGTGCACCGGAGTCCGCAAGCAGCGCCCGTGGCGCATTGTCAAGCTTGCCATCGATATGCCGCGTGAAATGCTTTTTGAACGGATTAATGCCCGCGTCGGAGCTATGCTCGCTGCCGGATGGGAGGAAGAGGCGAGGAAGGTGTATGACCTGCGGCATCTCAATTCACTCAACACCGTGGGCTTCAAGGAGCTGTTTGCCTATTTCTCCGGCAGTATGGACCGTGCCACCGCCGTGGCCCGCATCGCAAAACAGACCCGGGTCTATGCCAAAAAGCAGCTCACCTGGCTCAAGCGGCAGGATGATGTGGTGTGGGTGCCGTACAATCAATCAATTGAATCAACAATAAAACTAATATCATGAGAACATTTCTGACATCTCTTTCTCTCTCCTTGTCGCTGGCGGCTGCGGCTGCTCCGATGATTGTTCCTCGCCCGGCTCAGATGTCGCCAATGGATGGCGGCAGCTTTGTGCTCAACGATGGCGTGCAGGTGGTGATCGAAGCTCCGGCGGCTGATAGTGCGCGGGTGGCTACCTATCTGTTTGAAGCTCTGCCTGTGTTGAACCCCGATGCCAGAGGCGACAAACGTATTCTTTTCACTATTGACGGTGAGCCTGTTGAGAGCGATGAATCCTATAAACTTTCCGGCAATGTTGATCAGGTGAAAGTGTCGGCCAAATCCGGTGCCGGCCTGTTCTACGGTTTGCAGTCGCTGCTGCTGCTGGTGGACAATGGTGCTATACCGCCAGTGAATATTGAAGATGCTCCCCGCTTCAGCTACCGTGGTTTGCTGCTGGATGTGAGCCGAAATTTCCGCAGCAAGGAGTGGGTGATGAAGCAGCTTGACGCCATGGCTCGCTTGAAACTCAACAAACTGCAGTTTCATCTCACCGATGCCGCCGGATGGAGATTGCAGATTGATGCCTATCCCAAGCTCACCTCACAGGCTGCCTGGCGCATTGGAGGCACCTGGAAGGAATGGAACGAGAATGGCAACAAATATGCTGTCGAGGGTGACTCTCTCGCCTCCGGTGGATACTATACCAAGCAGGATATCAGGGATATCCTCAAGTATGCTGCCGACCGCTACATCACCGTTATCCCCGAAATCGAGATGCCATCCCACTCCGAAGAGGTGCTCGCGGCCTATCCGGAACTCTCTTGTACCGGTGAACCCTATACATCCTCCGACTTCTGCCCGGGCAACGATTCGACATTCACATTCCTCGAGAATGTTCTTGATGAAGTGATTGAACTTTTTCCATCGCACTACATCAATATCGGCGGCGATGAAGCACCCAAAACACATTGGCACTCATGCCCCAAATGTCAGGCCCGCATCAAGGCTGAGAATCTGGCGGGTGTAGATGAATTGCAGAGCTACCTCGTGCATCGCATCGAGCGCTATCTCAACTCCAAAGGTCGTGCTCTGATTGGTTGGGACGAAATTATGGAAGGCGGCCTCTCGCCCACAGCGTCCATTGTGTCGTGGCGCGGCATTGACGGCGGTATGAAGGCAGCCGCCATGGGCAACGATGCAGTGATGGCTCCCGGAAAATACTGCTACTTTGATGGCTATCAAGATGCTCCGTCATCACAGCCTGAGGCTATAGGCGGTTACCTGCCAATTGAGATGGTGTATTCATTCAACCCTGCTGACAGCTCTCTGGCTGACTCCGTGGCACGCCACATCATTGGCGTTGAAGGCACTCTGTTCACCGAATATATCGCCACAGGCGACCATGCCGAATATATGCTCTATCCCCGCGCTCTGGCGCTGGCTGAAGTGGCTTGGACCCCGCAGAACATGCGCGATTACGCCGATTTCCGCCCGCGTGCCGTGAAAATGAGCGGCGACATGCGTCAGCGCGGCTACAACACCTTCGACCTCACCACCGAAATCGGCAACCGCCCCGAAGCACTCTCCGAGCTGCAACATCTTGCCTTTGGCAAAAAAGTGACCTATAACGAGCCGTGGTGGAAAAACTATCCCGCGGCAGGGGAGGGCACTCTCACCGACGGCCTCCGCGGCGGGTGGAACTACAACGACCTCCGTTGGCAAGGATTCCTCACCGACAACCGTAAACGCGTGGATGTGACCATCGACCTTGAAAAAGTGCAACCCATAGAATATGTCGGCGCTGACTTCATGCAGATATGCGGTCCCGATGTGTGGATGCCAGCCGAAGTTGTGATAAGCGTCAGCAAGGACGGCAAGAAATTCAAGGAACTCGCCCGAATCCATCACGATGTGGTGAAGGACGATGAAGTGAGCTTCAAAACATTCTCCTGGAGCGGAAACGAGAAAGCACGCTATGTGCGCTATCAGGCTCTCGCCGACCACGGAATCCTCTTCACCGACGAGATTGTTGTGCGTTGACCACAGCCTCGCGATACTTGCGCAGGGTGCTCGCTTTCAGAATCTGCTTCACAGATTTTCTTGAAAACTCCTCTCCCCAGTATTCCCAATACGGGCGCATCTTCGCCAGCACCTGATGTTCCCCGCACATAGCCGTTTCGGCACAACGAAGCAGCGCGTCATGAAGCTCCATCAGCTTTGTGACGCGTTTCTCTTCATCCCATATCTCACCCGATTTCCACTCCTCCATGATTGACGGACGCATAATCAGCCCCCGGCCCACCATCACACCCTTGATGTGCGGAAAGCGGGTGAAAATATGCGTGATATCATCCGGATGCCGCAGCTCACCGTTGAAAACCATCGGATGCACACACCTTTCGCACATCCGGCCAAACTCCTCAATATGAAGTTCACCCGCATACTGCTCTCTGGCGGTGCGCGGGTGCAAAGTCACTTCGCTTAGTCTCATGCCGTTCAGCACATTCACCACATTCTCCCATTCCGAAGGTTCCTCGATGCCGAGCCTCATTTTCACCGAAAACATCACCTCAGGCAGTCCCTCAATCCTACGGGACACCTGCTCAAGAAGCTCCACATTGCCCAGCACACCCGCACCGCGCCCACGGCGCACCTGCGGCACAAACGGACACCCCATATTAAGGTTCACAGCCCTCACTCCATGCTCCATAAGCCTGCTGCACAGCATATCAAACTCCGCAATGTCCCTGAAAATAATCTGCGCCGAAAGCTTAGTTGAGCCGTTCAAGGGCGAACAGACATCATTCAAATCATGGCGGCGCACCACACCATGTTCCACACGCACAAAAGGAGTGAAATAACCATCAGCATATCCATACACACGAGCGTGGCAATGCCGAAACGCAGCATCAGTAAACCCCTGGAGCGGAGCCATATATATCAATTTATTTTCCATACACAGCGTAAAACGCACAAAACATCAGTGCAAAAATACCAAAAAAGCCGAAAAATATTTGCACATCTCGCCGCAAACCCATACCTTTGCACTGCATTTGCGAATAGCATCTGCTCAGGCCCAGGTGGCGGAATGGTAGACGCGCTCGTTTCAGGTGCGAGTGCTGCGAGGCGTGCAGGTTCGAGTCCTGTTCTGGGCACCCCAAAGGCGAGATAACTAATTGAATCTTCAATAGTTATCTCGCTTTTGTTTTATTTTACGTGCATATTACGTGCAAATGGTGTCAACCGAAGTCCGCCGTTCACCCTCCCCTCGAACCATTTTTTACAAGTTGCACCACACTTCAAGCCTCAATCGGTTCAGTTGTTCGGATTTTCCGAACAACTGAACCGATTGGGATTTCCGACAGATTGCTTTAACTACGGCGTTTGTTTTATAGTTCTTCTATTTCATCTTCATCATTCGGTCCTTCGGGGGGAGTGTTCGGGAGGAATGATAGGAAAACCCGAAGGAAGGCTGTGTCTTTGAAGAAGTAGTTGGGGTCATCTTCGAGCTTATCTTTGATGAAACTGAATCCGAAATTGGCGTATTGTTCCATTTTGTCGATGAGTTGGTCAACTACCTTCGCCGGTTTGATTTCTCCTTTGTCAAGGGCTATGAGGTTTATGTCGGTACGGGCAATGAGTGCCGCGAACATATATTCGCGTAATCTTGGATACTGTATTCTCCCGAGACGGCTTTCCTGTGTCCCCCAGTTGGAGATAGCCCAACCAAAGTTTTTGATTTTTGAGGAGTCTTCAATGAGTGGCTTTGTCTGGTTATTATACAGACCGATAAAAAACGCAAGAATGAAGACTTCATACCCGGCGCCGAAGGTCTTGCCTTTTACCTCGTTGAATTTGTTGACTCCTTTTCCGTAATCAGCGAATACACTGATAACGGAATCCTGGTACTTCTCCTCCCAGTTGGGATTGCGCTTACCCCATAGTTCGTATAATGTTTCCATGACTAGCGAATTTTTTCAATTAGGGTTCTAATGGTGGCCATATTCGACTGATCAAAATTGGCAGCTTTCTTGATGCGATAAACATTGCATGTAAGTCCGGCGATAGCCTCTTCATTAAGTTGACCCTTCTGAATGAAGTCCTTGGTTACGATGATACACTGTTTATGCAACTTATCGATTACGTTATAGAAGTCCTCTTCCTTTGAATCGCCGAAAGATGATGTGGCAGCATCAAAGATGAGAGGGTAATCCTCGTCACGTTTCTCCTGAGTGAAATCTGAAATGGCGAAGAGGATGGATATATACATCACCGTCTTTTGAGAGCCGGAAGGCTTCTTTATCTCCGTTCCATTGGAACTGAACAGCCGTATCTCAGTTGATTCATCGGCAGTTTGAATAAGTCTGACCTCACCATGGAAATCCGATGCGCTGAGTTTTACAAGATACTCGTTAGCCGTTGTTTCCAGTTCTGCCAAGAAACGACGGAGGTTTTCCTTTTTAGCGTTTGTGAATGCGGCGGCGATTGCTTCAAGAGCGGTGTGGACATCTCTCATGACCTTCACTTGCGAACTTTCGGGATCTAATTCATCAAGTTCCTTTTTGAGTTCAGCCATCTGTTTCTCTTGATACTTCAGCTCAGTCTCCAACTCAACCAAGCGTGCGGTGGCTCTCTCTCTGGACTTATACAGCCCCCTAATGTCCTTGAACTCCTTTTCAAGCGCTGATTCGCTGAGATTCCCCACCTGTATCAGAAGTCGTGTTTTCTCGTCGATAATATCCTGAATCTTCTGTTGGGTTTTCTTCAGTTCATCCTGAAGACGTGCTACGAGACCCTGTCTGTCGGCAATCTCTTGTGCGAAGCCTGCAACCTGAGCCTCCTGTAAGCCACTTAGGGAAACGCTTACATTATGGAGTTGCTCGATATACTGGTTAGGGAATAGTTCTTGTTCCTGAATTTCTTTCTTCTGAGATTCCTTTAGGAGCTTGGCTTCTGTATGGCGGCGATACTCTTCCAGTTTGTGAACCATGAATCCGTATGCCTCAGAACCTTCCGGAGCCTCGCGCCCACAGACTTTGCAGATATGGTCGTGAATCATCTCCTCCATTGTCTCCTGATTGGGTAAATACCAAGGGAGTTCGGTAGCACCGTTGGAAAGAGCTCCGAGCATTTCCTTAGCAGCTTCAATTTTGCCTAGTTCTATGGCCTTTGTGCGCTCAAAGTCCCGATCCATCCGGCGCTTAGTTTTGCTGAGAACAGATATTTTCTCCTGAAACTCCTTTAGGATAGGTGAAAATGCGGCCAGAATCCACATCTTGTCAAGCAACGCGTGATTGTAATTAACCATGCCAATCTGAGCCATCAGTTTGTTGCGGCGCTCTTCCTGTGTTTTCAAGCGTTCTTTAATATCCTTATACCTTTCAGAAGCTTCTTGATTTTCTTCAAGTTCAGAGAGACTTTTGTCGTATATCTCAACAGAGCCACGTTTCTCCTTTATTTCATTACGGGTTGTGGAAATATCTGAAGACTGCCGACTAATCATTGCCTCCAGCTCTTTTGCTCTTTGTGAGACTTTTTTATCGGAACTGATTTCCTTTAAATAAGCTTTGTTGGCTTTCTCCTCAAAGTTCTGAGCGGTAGCAACCAGTTCATCAAACTTGTGAATGTCGGAGAATTTGTCTACTAAGTCCTTCAAGAGCGTACGATTCTCGAAAACATTCAATTCCGCCTCGCCTTTGAACATACTGAATTTCTGAATAAATGCATCATAGCATCTTTCAATCAGAGATTTGCCATTTACTGCTTCGCGTTCAGATCCATTTGTTTCGTAGCCTCTGTATGAGATTTTGCCAAGGCGGAAGCCTCCGTTTTCAAGTTTCTCAAATGAGAACGACTTTTCAACGGATTTCTCTCCATTATGGTCAAACTTTATATACACAGAAACTTCATCTATATCGCCAGCCTCCATTTGCGATTTCCGCATCTCGGATATTTGTTCGACACTAGACTTGTCTATTGTTGTGTCAAACAGCCATTGGAGTGCCTCGAAGAATGTAGTCTTTCCATCTCCATTATCACCGATGACAACAGTCAGTCCCTCCGAAAAGTCAAACTGGTTGTTATCTCCGTAATAACTGCGGAAGTTCTTAATTCTAATTTCCTTTATTATCATACGTTCCGTTTCAGATAGTCGTTGATCTCTTTCCAAAGTTCACGCTCTGTTGCGCCTTCCTCTGTTCTCTTAATGATTTGAGCAACGGTGTTAATAATGTAGTTGTCTGAATCGAGTGCTGAATAAATAGTGCCAATGTCAGCAGCTGTGTAGTTGCCGACTTTCATCAGCCGCTCATTCAGCAGGACGGCTTGAAGCATTTTGTCGTTGTTTGATATGTATGCCATTATTAGAAAAGAGATAATTCGTAATAATCAAGTGTTTCATGCAGCTCCTCATAAGCGAAATCTGTGTTTTCAGAGAGCAAAGCAAAGTCTCTCACTCTCCTTAATTCAGAAGCTAATAAGCTGCGCTCCATTTTGTAACTCTCAGCTGATAAAGATATTTCAGGGACAACTACGAGGTCATGTATTACAGCGCGACGTTTGTCCTTGTGAGTGCGAAGAATACGACCGCGACGTTGGATGAACTGGCGTGGGTTGCCGGTGCTGGCACAGAATATTGCCAATTCACTTCGTGGAACATCAACACCTTCGTCAAGACACTTCATTGAAGTCAGCACCTCAAGTTTGCCCGTGGCGAAATCTTCAAGAATCTGATTCCGATCACTTGTGCCGGAAACAAATTTCTTTACTGTGGTGGTCGGGCTTATTGACTGGACAATAGAAGTGTATTGGTCTATCAATGAATCCGAGTAATCATCATCAAAAGTTATCTCGGTATCATCATAAATGTCAGCTTCTTCAGTATCAGGCTTACTTCCCTCTGGTACATAGACAAGAGTGTATTTCAATGAACCTTTTTCTTTATACCAGTCTTGAAGAATTTCAGCAAAAATTTGCTGCTTGTTTGCTGCTTTATGTATTATTCGCTTACGCTTCAGAAGCAAGCGCATAAGAATGTCGTCTGAACCGGGAAACGATTCATTGTCATAATTGAAAAATTTGGCCAACTGGAGAGAAATTTTCATATACTCCGACATTTCTTCATCTGTCAATCTGACTAAATGAGGATAGTAGTTGTATCGACAAAGATACCCTTTGTCTATAGCCTCACGCATGGAGAATTCAAATGTATATCCATCAGCATCTTCACATCCGAAGAAACTATTCAAGAGTTTGTTCCCTCTTTCGTCGAACTGACGTTCTGGGGTGGCAGACAATCCGATACGCCGTACAAACTTTACTGCGTTTAGACGATTCAATATTCTGGGAGATCCCATATTGTGAGCTTCGTCTGCGATAAGTAATAGTCTTTTATTGATTTTCGGTGAGATAGATATGAGGTCTTTGAATATTGCATCTCTTGCGAAAGAGGCATATGTGGCAATAATTATGTAAGACGGTTCCTTGTCGGAAAAATTGAATTCTTCCTGAAATTTTATGGTGTCAAGCTCAGATTTCCATGATTTATTCTTTGAACAGACCTTTACTATGTGTCCAAAATTGAATTTCTTGCATTCTTCTTCCCATTGGTCAACCAGAGTCAAAGTCGGGACAAGAATAATGGCGCGATAGTAACCTTTACTCTTGTATATCTCTAACAAGCAATTGAGAGAAGTAAGAGTTTTACCAGTGCCGGTTGCCATTGCAAATAATCCCTTCTGCCGATTTTCTTTCCAATTGTCAAAGGCTTGCTGTTGATAAGGTCGAGGACCTGTAGGATAAGGAAATCTTGGCTCACTTTCTTTCGCCTTTTCCACATTCCGAATTTTGTCGATAGCCCTTTCAACCTTAGCCTTCGTCTTCTGCAATGCAGATTTAACAGTATCGGGCAGTGAACTGTCTGATATTTCACTGATGAGCTCCAACTCATCGTTAAGAAGCTCTTCCAATCCTTTCACTTTATGACTGGAAGTATATCCTTTCAGGTTGGTCGCGTCAATAAATTCAACATCTTCGTCTCCCCCTTTGAATGCTCTATCAAACGAGTTTTGTATTCCCCTGATACGTCCATTGTCGGCGGGGCCGTTCCAATCGCAGAACACGCTTAGGCTCTCCTTATTGTGTAATAGTGCAGTCAGTGAAAAGTTTACAGAGCCCTCGAATGCTATTTTATTCAGTCCGTCATTGAATGTGCCGCATTTCGTATGGGCGATACCACTGCCATTGACCATACGAATAATCTTAACCTCAATGCGCTCATTTCTGATAAGCCACGCAAGACATTCAAAGAAATGTTTGTCGCGTTTGTTAAGGGTGTAACTCAACTGCTCCAGATTGCTCAAATCAAAGTATGGCAATTCTGCCGGCTCATGCGCCATGGAGATAGCTGAAACATCATCACTACTGAGAATGTCGTTGATAATCATTCGCATTTTACCCCCATTATAGATGAAGGAGGCGAATCCATATGACAGAACGTTGATAGCTGACGATGAGAAGAATCCGAGCATAAGATCGAATGAGGAGGCATTGCACAGAGCCTCCGAAAAGAAACCTACCGGTTCCCATTCGGTCTTTGTCTCAAACCTGAAAGCTTCAGGCCATGTCACATCTGTCTTCAGCATACTCTATTATATAAAGCAGTTAGCGCAAAATGCGTCGTTGTCATCATCATCAAGCATATCCACCAAAAGGCCGGTGCCGGCGTTCTTCTTGGCTTCTTGTTTCTTTATGGCATCCAGTTTGATTTGCCGTACTCGTTCAGGGCGGATAAGTTCTTCAAGACTTTCATTCTGATTCCATGTGTAGCCGTCTTTCTCAAATTCCATGGCCCTGGAAAATAAATCAGGATGCTGTTCATATAGCCATATCCATTCTATCTTCTGTTGGAAGAAACAGAAATAGCAACCGGAGCGGCTTCGGTTGTAGGTGCCGGTCTTTCCATCGACCTCGAATTCGATGGGCTTATAATATGCAGGTACGCCTACGCCGCTATCTTCCAATATTCTGAAAATATCCTCCTTGATTAGAACATCCTCATTATCCACGAGTGGAAACTCTTCGAGTTTGCCTACAGGATAATCTGTGCCTTTAAGATACTCAAAAACGACGCGATTGAATAGTTTCAAATCGACATCCATTAGCGCATTTGTCTTCTTTGCATAATAGAAGTCCTTTGTCAACGGATGTTCAAGAATCTCTTTCAGCCTATCTTTCAAATCATCAGGAGCAATAGATAAATAGACCTCGGTGAATCGTTCAATGTTATTCTTATGCACGATGTTGTGGATTACATCTATGCTCCATATATTTCTTCGGAAAGGAAAAATAGCTTGGATGTTTGGTTTAGTCGACACATAGCCTTCACGATCTTCATCTCCACGAATACCAACGTATGATATTGTGGGTTCATCACCTACAAAACGCTCCATTTCAGACAACTTCATTTTCTGTGTACACCAGCGTTGCTGTGGTGAAGGCAGAAAATTTCCAGACGCCCTTAGGAAATGTTCAAAGGGCGTAGGCTCTGGACTTCCCTCGGCTGCCCTCAGTCGTTTGATGCCTCCAAGGAATGATTCAAGACGGTTAATCAGAAGCTCGGTTTCCGCAAGTTCACAACCCGTGTCAGTGTTGTAATATTCCACATTCAAGTCGGGATATTTCGACTTCATATAGATTGCCAATGCAGCGCTGTCCTTTCCTCCTGATATGCCTAATACATGCCGTACCATAATCATTTCAATTTTTCATTCAACAATTTAAGGAGAACACATATATCGAGGTCTCGGTCGCCGGACATGGATTCAGATAGTTTCTCTATCATCTTGTCAGCTTTGGCTCTCTTTGTGGACGGTAAACGGAATGTTTTTGCCTCAGAGAAGTCACCTCCGGCAGTAGCCAGCTCAAAGTTGAAGGCTTCATCACCATCTTCAAGAGTAACATCAGTAGAAATAGATGATGCTCGCTCCAACTCGCTGAATAGATGAAGCAGGCTATTTACCAAAAGAGCTTCCTCGTTATCTTTGGTTTCGTCAAGACGTTTGTCATTAACCACAATGGCAATCTTTTCGTAGAACTCTTTTCGATTTTCAGACGGTGCAAGGATTCTCTCCAAGAATGATTTACTCTTGGGCGTGAGGACGCTGCCGTTCACGGTAGAATAGCGTTCTGAAAGTAGCGACTTATAGTCTTCAAAATCGGATGTAAGACCAATATGCTCCTTGACTTTCACCTCGATTCGATCTATGAGGAAATCGTAACATGTGTTCAAATCTCTAACCGCAGTACGTATGAGTTGTAGATACTGTGCTACGAAAGAGTCACTGTTCAAGTCGCGATAACCTAAAGCAGCAGGTAAGTCTTCAAAGAAGGTCTTTGCCGGGTCTTGTGCTTGTGCAAGGACATCTCTGAATTTGGCAGTGAAGGGATTATCGAACTTTCGAGTTGTTTTTGCGTAACTGTTAAGATTACGATAGAAGTGAAAGAACGGCTTAACCGTTTCTAATAAGGAATCAGTACATATGGCTACAGCATCATCTTTACGCAGGAACTGTCGGTAACGCTTGAAGAATTCCAACCGCACGCCTGACACATCGAAAGCTTTTACCGAGAAGTTTTTGAGCTGCTTCTGGAGTAATTCAAAAACCTCTTTGTTTATGCTTAATACAAACGTGTTGTCATTATACAGAGCGTAATCCTGTTGGTTGACATATAGAAATATCGGGAGCCATATGTCGATAACGCCTTGTTTGAGTTTATATGGACGAGAACGAAGTATCTTGACCAGTTCTGTCAATTTTCTCGGGCGGTCAACACTGGATTTCAAGAAATCCATGCAAGCTTTCCAAATTGATTGAAGTTCCGATTTTGTAGGTGCCCCCAATATCCAGTTGCCATCATCGTCTTGACGATGAATACCGGAGTCACGGAATAGAGTGTAATATATGGTTTTCTCGGGAGGAAATGACTGCTTCGGAAATCCAAAGTCTTCTTCATCTGAATGGAGAAGCATGGCATCCAATAAATTTACCCTCGCCAAGGAAATTGCCGAACTAAATTTCTGTTTATTGAAAAGTTCATTCCTTATGATGGGTGTTTTATGGTAGACCTCAGCACAGACACTTGAAATCAGCTCATTCAATTCTTTGAGCGAATGGATAGTCAATTCTTTACCATGGAAATACCAAACGATAGAGCTTGTCGGGGAAGTTATCTCCTCATTGAGAGCGTAGTTAAGCTTTTGGGCCTCATATCTCTTTTGGTTCTCCAACTCTGACTTAGCCACATTGTCATCCATTGCCACATTCTCAATGACATATTGAAGTTTCTTAATCTCATGGAGATGTTTGATTATGGTTTCGGTATTCTTGAAGTATGCGTAAATGTTAGCTCCGGCATTTGCTGCTTCGGAAATCTCTTTGACCTCGGCTTGAATGTCAGACAATGGGAACACCAAGTGAATGTAGCCGTCAATCTCACCGACAGGCTCAATGTTAATCGGCTCATTTGTTACCTTGAACTCAAAATAACGGGGTGTTCCGATCTGGTAATAAGAGGCATTTGCCAAGAATACACGGGGTCGAACATATCCGCCTATTTCTTCAATAGACAATGTGGGTGTCGGAACGATTCCAGCGGCTTTATATAGTTCGTCTTCAAGGTCGAGATTAGTCCCCTCAAAAAGAATATATTGTGACTTATACTGTGCGTAGCGAATTATTTTTAATGAAGTCAGTTTGTCAATTATAGCCAAAGGCTGATTTATGCCCATAGCATTTTGAGCATAGACTTCAATGAATTCCTTTGTGAGTCTGACACCGGCAAAGAAAATGTTGAGCAGACCAATCAGCTTTATTATTTTTATGGCTGCTTCAATAAACTCGGAAGACGCATCAATACTGCCAATCCTTTCCAATGCAACAGTCAACGACCTCCAGCCGGTAGAGTCAGCATTGGTTTCCGTTAATGCTGAGAAGTAATGATAACGTAGATAATCGCACACCTCTCTAACATTATATGTATTGGTGGGAGTTGGCGTGAAGTCGTTGAGTGATCCATTGCCTTTTGCAGTCAAGAACGAGAAGAGGCTTCTTTCGTTTTGTCCATAGCGTTGGATTGCCATTGTTAATACAACAGCTGAGATTGGGTCCAGAGGATATAACTTCTCAGCAGTTGAGAACTTGAAGCTATCAGAAACAATCTTTGAAGTAGTAGCAAGGTCATACAGTATGGTAAAGCCGGGCTTGGCCGCAGAGGACATTGCCACGGGCTTGCTCTCCATCTGCTGAGTCGTTAGATATAGCAATTGCTCAACCGGCTCGGCAAATACCACTTCTTCAAATCGTCCTTTAACTTTCTGCCATTCGTTCCTTTGAGTCTCTGTGAGCTTGGCGGCGTAAGACCCAAAATTCTGATGGAGAGTTGTGAGCAGAATAATGTTTCGACTGGGTACATTCACAAATTCAGCCAATTTCTGGAGAAAGTACAACTCTTTCTCAGGGTTGTTGTTGGCCGCATATTCTAGAATTTTTCCAAACTCGTCGATGACGATAAACAAGAATTTGTTTTGCCTACGAAGTTGCTGATAATATTGATGTAACGCGTCAATCGGATTTTTCGCTTCGGATTCCAACTTACTTCCTATCAATTTGCTTAGTGATGTGTAATCACCAACAATATTCAGAAATTCAAAATCCTTTACGTCACCAAAGACCTTTCTGTTTCTCACCAACTGACCGATACGTTTTTTGAGGTCATTCTCCAGTGCGAGAATAAAACTTGATTTACCTGTGCCGTAGGTGCCGATGAGTGTAAATGAATGGTGGCCACTATTGTAGCCATTAACCAAACCGCCAACGACAAGCTTGGCATTCTCCGTAACGATATAATTGAAATCGTTGGCGGTATTATGCTCTATATTTATTGAAGGAATGTAGCTCATTGTTGTTCGTAATACTTTTCAAGGATGGAGAACGGGGCAAAGTTGTGGAGAAATTGAACGTTCTTTACCCCACTGTTGTCAGCATAGGCTATCAGCCCTGGATATTTTTTTTCAGCCGATTGTATCAATTGGATAAGGGAAACTATTGGAGTGCAGAAAGTAAGCGACAATTCCATTAGCTTATCGAAGGAAATTGTCTTGTCTCCGTTTGCTATGTAATAGAGAGCAAAGAGTATGACTTCCGGTGAAATTTCCGAAGATGAGACCTCTCTAAAAACATAGTAAACTTCATTATCTTTTCCTTTAGCACCTTTCTGAATGAGATTCAATTCAAGGAGAATTGAAGAAAAGTCCTCGATTGATTTAAGGTCAGAAGGTGAAACGTAATTTTTCAGAAGCACTCCAATGTCTTTACGAACTGTATTCTCATTATAGACATTCTTTTGCTCTGGAACAGAACATTTCCTCTTAATAAAATTTTGAAGTTCAGTTTTGGTGAACTCTCTTTTCTCTCGTTGATATTCAACGAATAAGAGGTTGTATAAGGATGCTTCTTTAGCTGATACAATCAGAAAGTGAAGCAACCAAAGAGTATTTATGTCTTGAACGTACTGGTCGCGTCCAGTCTCAGAGTCAAAAAGGAATTTGGCTATCGCTAATAGCTCATCTTGTTTGGTCAAGCCAAAAGCACGAAGCCAAAAGCGGATGGAAGACACCATATTTTTGCCTACACCGAGAATAGCTACACTGTCAGTCTTGCTAAAACGGTCCCCGTTTAGCAAGAAATCATATCCTTTCTTCAGCCACAGAGATTTGCACTGAAAGGACTCATGTCCCGAAAAGCTGTATCTGCTCAATGTTATAACGTTTTAATTTCAATCCATATCTCTAAGCAAGAGATTTGTAGGATAGATTATTCGCTATCAATCATCGAGTTAAGGACTTTAATTTGGCTACGCTGTTAAACAAGGGCACCATTCTTCACGCTGGAAGCGCAGATAACAGGCTGTTTTTAGCCTAAATTTCAAGAAATTTTCGTAATTTTGCACATATTAGGTATCTCTTGCTTAGAGATATTGACAGCTGCTAAACACTATGACTCTAAATGAATATATAGATTGCCTGTCGCATCTTTCTGTAAATAAGAAGGGTACGCATGTCGCTCCACATAAAGCAGTTCTACTGCTAACGGTTTTTGATTTGATTAAAAAGGGAGAAATCGACAGCCCATTTATACCTATTACAAAATCATTAGAAATAGCATTTGAATTGACTTGGAATGACCTTATTGGTTCTCATAGCCATTTTTCTTGCGCTTTGAACTACCCGTTTCAGCACATGTCGTCATCACCATTTTGGACATTGGTTAAACTCCCATCATATGAGTTCAAAAAAGAGTATTCCATGTCGGCTTTGAAAAAGAATTTTGCAGGCGCCATAATAAATGAGGATTTATTTCAATTGATTAAGAATGAACTCAGTAGGGCTAAAATGGAACAAGTCTTAATTCAGACATATCTCAGCCCCAATGATTTTCCTCAATGCACTGCCGGTTCTGTTTTGTCAACGTTGGCAATCCTTCTTCTTACCGTTGCATAAATGCCAAGCAACAAATAAATGTCGCTTGGCATTAAGTCTTACGAAGGCGATTGTTCTCCGATGCGGTGGCGGCGGAGGAAGGCATCGAGGTCGGCGCGGTTGACGTAGATTTTGCGGCCGATTTGGGAGAAGGGGATGACGCGCTGGTCGCGGTAGTTTTGCCATGTCTTGGACGAGACTCCGAGTAGTTTTCGCGCGTCTTCGGATTCCAGCCACTCGGCGTCGCGGTCGGAAGCGTTGCGGTTCTCAATCATCTCGGCGAGGCGGTCGAGCTTGTCGTTGAGTGATTGCCATTCTTCCTGCGGAATCATGACCATTGTGATGGGTAAAATTGTTGAAGATTGCGAGCTTTTGCTCATTCGTGTTTATGTTTCAGCAGTCGTGACTGCTAATTTCAACTTCTACTCCAATGAAAAAAACAGTCGGAGGATGAAGTTGCCGGTGCATCAAGGTTTGGCATCCAACATGAGAAAGGATGCAGTTTGGTATTGAAGGGGCCAAATTGCCCCTCATTTAATCTTAGTCGCAATGCAAAAATAATATCGGGTGGTGCGGATTTCCAAATATTTGCACCCCTTGGACGCGCAAAGTATATCTATGGCCGCATTTGGCCACTTGAAGCAGCCAATGTCCTACCGATTTTTACCTATAATTATCTGCGACTTCTCGCGTTGCAACGGATAGCCCATGTGTCCATAAGTCCTTATAGCCCTATATCCAAAATATTAAGAGAAATATGTTTATATATCGCTATCTGAATAGTAAGAACTATAATTGCATTTTAGTATCCGTATTGATGTAGAAATATCTCAGTAGCCAGCGATTTATAAAAATCTGTATGGAAAGAATAATATATGGATTCCAATATCAATAGGCGTTGATAGAAATACATTTCTCTTACCCGGTATTCATAAAGACGCATTGAAATATCAGTATCCACACTAATCAACATTTGTATGTTTGTCAGCGCGTGACCGCAAAAAGTATGGATATGGCCATATTTTCACCATTTATTCAGGTGCGAATCCACTTTGGCTATGGGCATCCGTACATAAGTACCTTAGGAATTGAGGAACTTAGGATTCTATTGTTCAATCAATTGATTTTTCAATCTGCTGATAGTTCCACAAGATTGCTAATACATTGGATTATAAATGATTTAATCGACAAACATAACAATAGAAATGCCGTTCCGAAGATTAGTATATTGAACGCCTTATTTGCAGGTTTGTCAATCAAATCCTTTGCAAATATACAATCCAATCATTCAGTCTTCCAAATATTTGCATAGCTCGACCGCATAAAGTACCCGTATTTCCGCATTCTTCCGCCTGTTTTTCACCTCCTGTCTTGGCTTCATGCAGATAAATCTCATAATTTTTGTGGCAACAAGCCTATTCCTCATTGCAAACATCAGTTATAATATGCAGAATGTTCACAAGAACATAGCAAGGTGTCTTTTGAGTAACTCAAAAGGTTTTGGGGAACCGAGGCCCCACAAAACAACCTTGCAATGTAAAGGGAGTGCTCCGAAGTCGCACTCCCCATTTCCCGTTCCGCTGAAAGCAGCGACAGCATATTCAAACGATGTTAAGAGTTTCAAGAAGAGCGTCGGCGAGGTCTGAGGATGGCATGCGGATTACGTTGGTGTCAGGAAGGGAGCGGCCGATGAGGTTGACGCTGCCGTACCAGCCGAGGCTTTGATCGATGACGGCGCAGTTCATCTTGTTGTCTGGATGATATATAATCCGAATACCCATTGATTGCAAATCGGCTTCGCGATACCCGGTGTCGCTTATTACGATTGTGACGCTTACGCCACGGAGCATACAGGCAGCGAGTAAATCTATGATTTTGGGTGTTCGATTCCAGCGAACGCGGTTTACGCTGATAACAATGCTACATTTTGCGGAGGCGATGTCGGCATGGAATGGCCGCTCAAAGTTTTCGGAGCCAAAGATGGTTTCAGTCGTTGGTTCTGAAAAAATACCTTCGTTGGCTACGACAACGGAATATCCTACAGCTTTGTATCCGTGAAGGCGTTTCTTATACATAGAATCGCATATTGGCACGCGCAGGTCTATGTAGTCATAAATTCTGACTTCACTCTTGCCGGGATAGTCGCGGTGAAGTCGCCCTGTGTATTGGGCGATCAAACCTTTCCATGATCCCGGAAGCACAAGCATAAGAGTGTCGAGACGCGGCAGGTCGAAACCTTCGCCAACATATTTGCCGGTGGCGACAACAACCAATGGTTCCGTGTTTGGAATAGATTTCAGTCGCTCCATCTCCTGTCGCTTGGCTTTGGCCGAATCATTTCCAACGAGGCGGATAACATTCGGACATATTTTTCTGCATTCCTCCGCAAGATAATCTACATGAGAGGTCAGTCCTGTAAGTACTATCGGCGAGCGGCCTTCGCCAAGGACTTTCCTGACATCATCCAATATCAATTGGTTTCGGGTATCATCTTCCGACAATGACTGAGCAATTGCTGTGTAACCGTTGTCGTCAGAGATATTTCGATAAGTGGTAAATCGGGGAATAAGCAAACGGTGGAAAGTTTGCTGCTCCTGTTGTGTTTTTGAATCAGCGGTATAACGAATTTCACCACATTGCATGAAGATTATCGGCTGATGACCATCTTTGCGGATAGGTGTAGCCGTCAATCCATACACCCACTTGGCATTGACATCTTTCAATACTCGTTCAAAACTTACCGCCGGAGCATGGTGACATTCATCGACAATCACCATGCCATAGTCTCGGACAAACGGTTTCACCTCATTGTCAGAAATGCAAGATTGCAGAAGTGCTATGTCGATTTTACCGTTCAGAGAGTTTTCAGTTGAAGATAACGCTCCGAATTTCTTGAATTTCTTTCGTCGGCCACGTCTTTTGGGCTGTTCTTCCGGTTCAAAATCAACCTCAAGATATTGCGCCAAACGCTCACGCCATTGGTCAAGCAATGCCTTGGTATGGACGAGAATCAGAGTATTGACTTTCTTCCGGGCAATCATTGCTATGCCGGTTACGGTTTTGCCGAATGCGGTAGCAGCATAGATGGTGCCACATTGGTATTTCGACAATTCTTCAATAGCTGCGGCCTGTTCATAACGCAGTTTTCCTATGAATGTTGCGTCAATTGACTGTCCTGGATTATTTTTGTCTTCTATTGTCAGGCTAACACCATTCTCATTGAAGAAATCAAAAACAGACTCCTCACATCCTCGTGGCAACCAGAGGTAATCATCCACAATCTCTGAACAAGAGATTATGCGGGGGATATTGAATGTAGGCAGTCTCATTCCGAGTTTTGCATAGAACTCCGGATTTTTGAACGCTGCCATTCTCTTCAGATTATTGACAACCTTTGCAGATACTCCTGCCAAAGGAATATACAAACCGTTTGAACGAGTGATTGCAATTGTCTTGGGGAAATCTCCAGACTTCATAGGTCTCGGCTCGGGTCGCTCCCATGGTGCAGATTCGCTTGTCTTTGACAACGCGCCAAGTGGCTCTTGATTGGTATGTAGAGACAAGGTATAATCAACTTGCGCTAAGGACATCTTCATCATCTGCTGTAGAAATGCCCACTGGTCAGGATATGTAATAAAATTGTCATCCACAAAAACACTGTTGCCATTCTTGCGAGCCTGCCCCTGCAATGGTAGTGCGACAAGATTGCCGAAGCCGCCGTCCGGAATAAAGTCCTGATTAGGAAAGAATCGGTCGTATGATTTGAACGACATACGGCCTTCACGGTCCATCGCTTCGGTAAGAATCGCATTGCCGAGCCTTCTCGCCGATTGGGCTTTCATCGGTTCATCGAAAAGAATCCACACATGTGCTCCATTACCCGAACGTGACCGCTCAATGTATGCAGGAATATTCCAGTCCCGACAAACTGAAATGTATGCCCTAACATCATCTTGATACCCATGTTCGCAACTCTTGTCATCGAAGTCGCAGCAAAGAAAGAAGCACGTGTTGTTTGGCATAATGGCGTATGCTCCTATAACATCCCTGCCATTAGTATCCTTACCCTCAAGATGGGCGTAAACATCGGTATATCCCAATTGCTGAAACTCGCGATTCGGACACTCGGCGCACTTATATTTCTTCTTGTCGCAATACACTGGATTCCATTCCCGTGTGCATACCGGCTGATAGCCACTCTTATCAGACTTCGGACTATACCAACGTCGGGCAAACACATCTTCTCGACCTCGAAAAAGGCTCCGAAACAACGCCACCTTTTCTTCCAATGACAACTGCGGCTTCAGCTTCTGAGTCGGGACAATTGGCGATGTAGATGCTTCATAGGCGATTCCATGCTTCCGAAGCAACTCCTTCAGCCGGGCATTTTCCTCCCGAAGCTGAGCCAGTTCTTTCCGTATGTCATTGATGTTTTGCCCCATTTTCAGAATCCTGTAAGTTTATGATAGTGGGCAGGTCGGTCAATTTATGACTTATTGCACCGCTGTAATGGCATTTAGGATCAGGAAAACACCTATTCCTTAAATAATTGCTCGGCAGTTACCTCATTTTGAATGTCGTTCCACTGAGCATTATGCTTTACACCATTGACAGTGACCATTGTAAGGTGAAGAGCCTTGTTCGTTTTTGTCGAGCTTTGAAAATCACCTATTCTATTAAGCAATTTCTTCATATATGATGGAGTTATATCATACTCCTTAACAGAATACTTCATTTCGCACAGATTGATCGTTTCATCACGCCTGTCAATAATCAGATCTATTTGCCCTGTTTTCTTTCCATCCTCAAATCCGATCCATGAAGACACCTGAGTTCCAACGCCAGATATACCTAATGCTTCTTTAATCTGCCTGATATGATGAAGACACACCTGTTCAAAGGCGTAGCCACTCCATGCGCGATGAGAAGGAGTGTCAATATGTGTAGACCAATAATCGCCATCTTCGCCCTTATTGTCCCTTACCTGCTTCAAATAAAACAAGGTAAACAGGTCGGTGAGTTGAAATAGTTTGTCTCTCTGTTTTTTGCCGAAGCTTCTATATTCCCGTATAAAGTCGCATGTTATAAGATTATTCAGAACCTCTGTCAGAGTACCACCCTCCGGCATCTTAAGACTGGTCATGATTTCATCACGTGTAAGTCCTATTGACTTGGAAGCAAGGAGTTCCACGACTTTGCGATAAATTGACGACTCTCTGAATAAAGATCTGAACAAAATATCGTATTCCATACGCAACTCTCCGGCATGGTGAAAAAACAGCCTATCGATATTTTGGGCGACACTCTCTGATTTCTTAATTTTGGCGAGATAGAATGGTGTCCCACCCATAACCATATAGCATTCCACAATCTGATGACGGTTCCATTTTACACCGGCAGATTTAAGCATACATTCTGTTTCATAGAGATTGAAAGGAGCCAGATAAATCCTGCGGTTTACACGGTTATGTAATCCGCCTTTATCTCCAAGCAATTTATTCGTCATCCAAGTAGTGGCAGACCCACATACTATAAATTTGAGATTATCTTGACTATCTCCCCAACTATTCCAAAACAATTCCAGCGCACTTATAAATCTTGAACGAGGAGTGTCAAGCCATGGCAGTTCGTCAATAAAGACGATGATTTTATCTTTTTTCAAAGATGACAAATATTCCTTTAGTTGCCTGAAGGCCTCTCTCCAATTTTGGGGCTTCTTCCATTTCTTTCCGGAATATTCAACGAGTTGTGAATGAAATTCATCAAGCTGTTCTGACATCGGAGAATTGTATGAACCAGTCATATAGAAGTCAAACCGCTCTTTGAAGAACTGTTTTATCAAAAACGTCTTACCAATACGCCGCCTTCCATATACGGCTACAAACTCTGGAGAATCAGAGTCTACACAATCTTGCAGAATCTTCTGTTCCTTTTCTCGTGCTATGATCTTGTTCATGTTTATGCTCGTTATTACAGTGCAAAGGTAATGAAAAATCAGTACATTGACAATAGAATGGGCCTTATAAGTTCTCCGTAAGTGCATTTTTGGCGCACTTACGGAGGATGTTTAAGGCCGCACTCATTTGTTTATCGCGGATATTACAGCCATTATCTGCTCTGGAGAGAGACCTTTCAGTAGTTCAATCGCCTGTTCTTCTTTTGACTTGTTTGAAACGTCAGCCGCGGCTGACGTTTTCTTCTTTGCGAAGACGTTGCGGAGGGTCTCGTCTGTCTTTGCTGTATCAAAGCTACCCATATAGCGTTCGGTGGTGGCGAGATTACTATGTCCGAGAATATTCTTGATTGCGGATGATTCCGCTCCGGATTCTTGGGCTATATGGGCGAATGAGTGGCGGCTGATGTGCATTGACAATGGTTTGTCTATTTCCGCTTTCTCTGCAATCTTTTTCAGATACTTGTTGATGAGTGCGTTTTTCGCCGAAACATTTTGATACATCTTGTGGCGTAGTTCCGGTTTCATGCGGTCTTTATCGGCCTGCGTGACATATGAGGCATACTCCGCATCGTCAGAGAGCAATGGGAAAATATAATCGTCGGGCTTGACATCTTCGTTATGGTAATGTCGGAGAATATCAAGAGCCAGGTCAACGAGCAGCAGGTCGCGTTCCTTGTGATTCTTACCCATCTGGTAGTGAAGCCTCCCGGATGCAGTGACATTGCGCCAACGTAGTTGAATCAGGTCAGCTGCGCGGATGCCGGCGCAGTAATAACTGAATAGAAAATAATTCTTGCAATGCCATATCAGAGAGTTCTCTGGCAATTCAAGATTGATGATGCGTTGCATCTCATTATCGTCAAGTTTTTCCTTTGTGGTCTTTACTCCCTTGTACTTGAATACAAGGAACGGATCCTTTGAAGCCTCCATAATGCCAACTTCAATTGCACGATGCACCAACGTACGCAGGATGTTGAACTGCACCTCAATCGTATTAGGATGAAGTAACTTTCCCGGCTCTCGCTCATTTTCCCACTTGTGAAGGAAATTGTCGAACTTGGTTAATAAATCCACTGTCAAGTCAGCAATGGTGATGTCTGCCATCCGGCGTTTCTTGTGAAAAGCCTCCAGTTTGTTGATGAGACCACAATATTTCCGCCAGTTACGCCAACCACCGCTGTCATATATCATCTGGGCCCGCTCACGTGCAAATGCCATGAAAGATGGCGAAACCACCTCCGTATTCATCTCTTTAGCGAGAAGGACAGTCGAGACCTCACCCTCCTTGTCGAGCTCCTTGTAGGTTTCCTTAGCTTTAGCAAGAATATCCGCAAGTTGAGCATTGAGAAGTTTGGCATCGCGGACACCGCCACGCACCCAGTTCTCACCCTTGCATTTTGCATTGAAGTCCGAGGGTCGAGCCACCTCAATCGGAGTTTTGATAAGTTTACGCTTTCCACTTACCGTTACTCGTAGATAAACCACATAAGTCTTGTTGCGAGTAGGCCTTCCGTTAAGTTCAAATCTGAATGTTGCCATTGGAGAGATGTTTTTATCAGTGAATATTCGTAGATTTGCAGAGCTGCTAAAGCTCATCAGTGCTCATTTCGGCATTGCTACGCAAAGATAATACAAAATCCATTTACAGGCAAATCTACAGGCAAAATTTTTACGTTTGAAGAAGCCCAAATATCGTTGCAAGATGCCATGTTTGATATAATGCACTGATATACAATAGTAATAAAGCGGTATTAGAGAGCAATTGAAAGTATGTAGAGTGGTTCTGTTCTGGGCACCCTATAAAATCGCAAGTAGTTGAGAATCAATTACTTGCGATTTTTGCATTCAGTCCGTGTCAACCGTATGTCAACGGCCCCAAAATTTAGGTCAAATTTTATGCTGTTTTTTCGAGCTGAATCGGGCTGAATGAATCGAATCTGAAAACTTTAACATTTTTTAATAAAGGGCGGATTCTCCTCTATTTTGCGATTGTACCTGAGTCAGCCATTAGTGCCCCGGTTAGTGTCCCTCTCTTCTGCTGTTCGTGTCACTGATTGACCTCGCATTTTTGAATACTTTGTAGTCAATCCCGAAATCTTTAAGCCTCTTGTCAAGTGTCGGACGCGACATCTTCAAATCTTCTGCCACAAGATTCTTCTGTCCCTTACGCTTGACCATGAAATGAATTATCAGGCTACGCTCATCTGTTGGGAGTGGGCTTTCGTCACGAGTCAATGTTATATTGAGGTCTGAACTCCTTATGATACTATCCACACAACGCGCTGTCGCATTCTCCATGCAACCTTTAAGTTCTCTGTAATTGCCGGGCCATTGATGCGTGTAAAGCATAATTTTTGCCTCTGTTGATAAGGTTGGCTTATCTCTGCGTCCTTTGGAGATACAGAAGTCCTCAATAATCTGTTCGGCGTTAGGGATAATGTCTGACAGGCAATCTTTCAACGCCGGTACATGAACTACATTATGGCTGATGATGGTGTATAGCTTACGGTTGAAGCCTTCGTGGTTAATCTCTGCAAGACTATTGCAGGAGGCAATCACATGAGCCTTGAATTGCTTGATACGATCAGAACCGACACTTCTGAAAGATTTTTGCTCCAAAACATCAGCCACAACTTCCTGCAATTCGGGAGGAAGATTCTGAATCTGTTCAAGATAGAGCAAGCCCTTGTCGTTGGCAATGTCAAATATGCCCTTGCGGTCATGTTTTATTTCAGAACGGAATCCACGCGCCACACCAAGCAGTTCCTCCATTGAATGTGTCTTGTCAAGCTCACCGCATTTTATCTCCTCATAGTGGAAATCCCTATTAGTCCCATCCTTATGCACATGTTCGGCAAGAAAACTCTTGCCTGAACCCGACTCTCCGATTATCAGAACTGGAATGTCGTGGTTTATAAGGTTTCGTAAGTCTCTTATCGCCTTGTTGAATTGCTTACTATGGTGTTTGAAAACATGCGGCAGATGGACATGTATTCTGTATCTTTGGAGAATTTGGTTTAATTTCTCAAAACTGCCATGTCTGACCTCATATATTTCTTGTGAGCCAAGTTTTGAAGCCTCGAACCCAGCCGATGTGTCCTCAGATGTATATATGGAGACGCATAAAGGATTATTCCCGTGTTCAAACAGATACTTTATAAGATTAAGACCGTAATGATGCTTGCCGTCAATCTCGATTAGAGAAGCATCGTAGTCATCATCGTCAATATTCCGGGTTGCCTTTTGGTAATCAGGAATCCATGTCACATCATAACCTTCCCTCTTCATTCGGGAAGTTATCAACGAACCTGTATCTTTATCCGGCTCGTAAAGAAGAATTTTCATGTTGCCCATAATTAGAATGATTTTGTTGAGTAAATTTATGACAAGCCGTCAAGTATAAAACGGACACTGAGAGTAAAAGGTTGGCGCTTAGGGCTATCCGGTCCAGTACTTTGTCCACATTAAAATGTAAAGAATCTATATGTATATGTAAAAGGGATTTACATATACCATTTACAAATTAACACTTTGAAATACAAGCATTGTCATTGTATTTTACTTTATATTAGCTATTTACTGAAATTTTACAATTCCGCCGAACCAATACAATGCCCAAAAGTTATGGAAATCGTAAAAAAATTAACACAAAAGCAAAATTCACTATGAGCGAAATCAACGACATCGTCGGAGCGGAATTTGTCCAGCTCCTGACATCAGGAAAGCTGGACGCCATCTGTACTGCTTTCGACCACTTCACTGATAAGGTCATCAGTTTTATTCACAAGCCTATCCACTGGGCTGAAAAGCACATTTGTCTGGCGCGACTAAACGCCATTTTCAAGAATATCGAGGCTAAGAAAAGCGAGTGCATCGAGATGATAACTTATACCACTCTTGCCATCTCACTGGTCGCAACAATGAAAGCTCTGCTTCTGCAAGCACAGGGACTCAATCCTGAATCGTTGGTTTCGTTTACCTCACAACTTCTTTGCACCAATGGTCAACCTCTCACATGGACTGACGGAGAGAACGGACTCTATGAACTCATTAACTGTCTTCACTCCAAAGGGGCGTTCAACAAGGGTGAGGCAACCATCGCTGACATCACTATGGTATTTGCTACCATGCTCAACATCAACTTAACTGCTGAAGGTAGTTACGAAACCGGACGACGTATGAGGGCAAGAAAGGGCAAACCGGGAAAACCTCTGTATAACAAGGCCAATAATATCCCCTGCCGCGATTATTATATTGATGACCTCCACATCAGCGTCAACGAGAAGCTCATAGAGCAGGATAATCTCGGGGACGGAAGAAAAAACAAAAAGAAGAAGAATTGAGATTTCATCAGTCATTTCATTCAGAACCGTAATTGAAATATACGGCAATAGCCGACACCCTCGTGATGAAGGTGCCGGCTATTTGCATTTGTCCTGACTTCGTCAACGTGTCACCCAAAATTCATCAGAGAATAGAGGGGCGATGCGTTGATGTCGTTTCATGAGCATGGTCTTGCTGATGGTAGTCTTGTTTTGTGGCAGTTTGAGTTGGATCGTCACGATGGTCTGTGCTAATGCGAGCACTTTATCAACGCTCATGTTTATTGCCGACAGCTTCAGCAGCCGCTCCAGCTCCTTGTAGACTTTCAGGGCGACGAAGCAGATGCACACATGCGCCTCTATCCTTTTGCGGGTAAAGTGGAACATGGGTCTGATCTCGATCTTGGATTTTGCTATGCGGAAGGCTTTCTCCACGTGCCATAGATTATGATATGCGGCATAGACTTCCTCCACGGGTATGTCGGTATTGGTCAGATACCCTTTCAGTCCATCCCATTTTGCATCGGCCTCAAGCTTGTCATAGTTGATTGTCACTTTGACATCGCCCTCCATCTTCAGGAACTTGTTATATCCGCGTTTGTTTATGTTGTCCTTGGTCAATGTCCCTCTGTTGTATGCCTTCTCAAGCCTTCGTATGCCTTTCTCGCGGTTATATGAGTCCTTGCGAGCCCTTTTCTCTGTATATCCTACAAGCAGCCTTTGTCCGTTGCCCTTGTCATATTCAACCATCTGACAGTCGTTCTTGGGTTGCCCGAGAATCCAATCCTTTATAATCTTGCTCTCATTCCTGATCTTGGCTCCGATGATATATTTGTAGCCGTTCGCCTCAAGGTCGGCAATGTTGTCATTATTCATAAGTCCGGAGTCGGCTACCACGATGAAGTTGTCAAGCTTGTATTTACGCACAAAATCCGTTACAACCGGCAGCATGGTGTGTCCTTCGTATTTATTGCCCTCATGGATGCAGTAAGCCAACGGGTAGCCGTCGATGCTGACCAACAGACCAAGTATTATCTGAGGGTTCTTGTGCCGTCCCTCTTTTGAGAAACCTGTCTTGCGCAGGTCATCCTCGTAATCCGCTTCAAAATACAGAGTGGTGACATCATAGAACAGCACGCCGATATTGCCTCCCAGTATCTTACGTGTATGCTCCACGCTTATATCCTGGACTACCTGATGCTGGCTGTCACTGAGCTTGTCAAGATAACGGTATATCTTTGACAGACTGATGTCTTCATCAAAATGGTTTTTCAAATATTCAACCGTGGCGGCCTTGCTTGCCGGATATGAGAGACGCGCTTTTACCAACTTCCTGAATATATCATCCTCGATGCGGTTGAACCCGATATTGTCAAATACCCTGTCAAGAATCAGGTCGGCTCCATCAATGGTGATGTTCGAGATGCAGGACAGCATCTGTTCCGCAGTCAGGAGTTCAGCCTCGCATCTGGAGCGTTCCTCGCCAAACAAATCCAGACGTGGGTGACGCCGCTGCTTCTCACGCTCTATCCATTCTTTTGCCTGGACAATCAACCCACCTGTTTCCTCTTCGTGACGCGCTATGCCAATAGTGGCAAGCTCCTTCATCCTGCCATCAATCTTCTCTACGACAATGATACCTATATTGCCGGATGGATATTTTTTCTTCCTGACATACATTTTTGCCTCCGTGTCACCCATTTTAGGGTGACACAAATTTACAAAATATTAGGCAACAAAGCTTTATAAAATCACATTTTTTTAAGTGACGAAGTCAGGAGATCAAGTCCGTCATATACGTTATATGTCCGTTTCTCTATCCTTCCGTGTCCAAGTTCCTGGCCTTTGACATATATGAACTGAGGCGCGGTATGCTTGATCCTGTCCTCCACTCCGTAGCGGAGCACCCGCTGGTTGGCCTTGAGTTCTATCAGAAAATACCCGCCCTTTTTCTTATTTTGTCGATGATGTCTTTCTGCATAGACATAGCGTCCGCTGTAACCAGTTTGCCGGCTATGTCTATCTTGTCAATCAGCAATTGAACTGCCACCGAAAGAAAGGGCAGCCAACGGTTATGACCTCAATCCGGCAGAGCCAATCCGCAAGCGGTTCACCATGCAGGACATGATACCCGAAGCCGTCCACCGCATTCTCTCGGAGAATCCTCGCAGCCTGTGGCTCGGAAACTCCTTGAAAAGATGGGCTTCCGTCAGCCTAAACCCAGGCAAGGAAAAGGTTTACACCATTAGTCCATCAAAAGATTTGTTACGATATTAGTTAGAAATGTTTTGTTATGTGGAGTATTTGTATTGTATTAGTTTTCAGTACAATGTATTCTACTCTATAAAATAATAAAACAAGCACTAAGATTATGGATGATGTAGGTTTTAAAACTTGTATTGATTGTATCAATAAAGAAGAGTCTTCAAACAAAGAAGAAGGTACATATTATTGTCCTGTTGTTAGATATGTTCTACCCAATGGTACTGTATATTATGATACTGATGCTACAGATTGCATTAGAAATGGAAATTTTAAGAGTCGTTAAGTTAGTCATGAGGTACTGTTTGAATTCAAACAGTACCTCATGACTAGAATTAGTTATAGATGTTGTTTTCTATGACAGGATTATCTTTTATTTGTTCTGTCGTAATCTTCAAATCATAAGATGTCCGATTGCCTCTTTTATCTATTACTTCAATAGGAATGTAATTGTCACCAGTATCGAGTCCAATATTAAGTGTGATATGATATGGTGACTTTTTATCCGATAAATCTATGTTCTCAGTAAGATTCTTAGTTCTATGAACTATAATTTTGCTAATATCACCATGAAATGAAAAGGTAAAGGGCACATTGAGCATATATCCATATCCTTGAAATTTACCTAAATTTATATTTAAATGGCCTGATATTATGGGCACTGGTGATTTACTGTTAACTTCTATCTGGTGATTCTTAAATAAGAATTGTGATGATGAAAAACTTTTATCCTCATCAATCATCTTACCAACCGTGGGACTTATATTATCTATTGAAATAAGGCCAATCGGCACAACCTTATACGACCAATTTGAATTGATCCCTATCAACATGATACACGCCAAGCCATTTGTAGAAGGAGATCTATAACACAGAATAGGCTCATTCAAACTATTTTCTGCTCCTTCAAATTTCAAAGAAACTACTTCTTCTACAAAATCATCAATCTGATTTTCATTTTGGCAGGCAAGTAGATAGTAATAATCCGCTTTCATATCAGAGCTTATTCGATAATCAATCCCTTTTAGCGATGCAATTACAGGAACCTCATCTTTCGTTTGATACTGCTTGAACTCTGACCGACTTAAATCTTGAATATAAAGTCTGATATCGTTTATTGTTGAATCCGCTATATTGTTATAACCATTCCGATACAGCCATTTAATTATGTCAGTTTCAATATTAACTTGAGAATATGCTCCATGCAAGGGGGCGCAAATACCCTCTATGACATTTCCGGTAAGGTCGTATGTATTGGCAACGTTATAGCGGTAATATATGGTTGTATCACATATATTATGTATATTCAATCCAATTTTAATATTACCTTTGTTTATCGCCAAATGATAAGCGATTTTATTATATAAATCAGGTTTTGTCTTTAGCAATTCAAGATATCCTATTGTTTGGTTACCCATCAAAGGATTTTCAAATTTAATATCATCTCCAATCGTAACAGTGAGCATATAATTCTGTGATGAATCCCCTTTTAATGAGATCTCATTTTGTCCAATCTCAATATCTGCTAAAGGTTTGGTTACCCTGTTTTTGGCGGAATGAGAACAACTTAGAAACAAAAACAGGGTACTAATAATCGTGATAAAATATACCTTATTGAACATACTTCCCAACATTTTTCTTAGGCTTGTTTGTATTTTGTGTCTTCCCATTTGGCTGATTCGGTCTTTTTGCAGTTTTGTTATTAGATGCTACACCAAGCGAACCTGTAAAGTCCTCTTCTATTGCTATTGATAGCAGCTCATTCAACTCGTTATATAGTTTCTTCAATGATCCTTCTGATCCGTGAATCTGATACCCGTCAATTATTTCTTTTTGCTTTTTATATGTAAGTTCAACGCCATTTCTGTCGTTGTCAGTAATGCTCATATAACTGCCATACGAAGGCAAGTAAAAACGAGCATCTGCCAATGGAACTTTTATTGTAATAATACCGTGTCTGTGTCCAAAAAATGGATCTGAAAAAGCACCATAATTATCATTGAACGAAAAAATCAAGACACCATTTTGACAAGATAACGAAATACTCTTTGTACGACCATTTCCTCCACCGGAGTATACATCATTCGATGTAAACTTATACTCTTTTAGGGTTGTACAAACTTGCTTATATGCTGATGTTAGTTCTGGACTTTGAGAAAATACACAAAAGTGGCTTATAATCATTAAGAGGCAGAAAAAGAAGATTCTTTTCATTTGTCAATTAGTTTCATAATGTCCTCTGTTGACTCCTCAGAGGTAACCATAAATAGAAAACGTGAGCCAACTATGCCACGTTCTAGTTTGAAGGTCCTGAGAAAACCTGTGAGCAGATGTAACAATAGCAGCTCACGCTATACGCGTGAGAACCACTATGCTATCTCTTGCTCTGTTTTATGAATTTCTCAGGTTCTCAAACTACAAGATGAGCATAACGCTTCTTATTTTTCCAAAATGTCGTGACAGACAGATGTCTGTCAATTGCAAAGTTACAAAAAATATTTGAAACAAGAGGTGTACTAACCGAAGAAATCCAAGGATTTCTCCGAAAACAAATCCAACTAAAAATAGTGGACAGCCGCTAACAAATCAATTCTATCCGTTAGTACTTATTTTCTTATAAAGTACATATTTAGTATTTAGTACGACTCGAAAATTGTAATTTGCTGATAATCAGTATGAATATAGTTATATATCATTAGAAGGTTGGATTTCGGGGGCTAATAAACCATTAGAATCTGTTTTTCTCTGTCTGTCCGGCTCCGGTTCCTTTGTAGCGGCTCTTTGAGGTGTTGAAATTGTAGCGGATTGTCAACTCCACATTTCGACCGTGATTGTTGACATTTGACTGCATCATCACATTGCCGCTGTATATATTTGCCTTGTATATCTGACCGTTGAATATGTCATTCACGCCAAGATAAACGGTAAGGCTTTTGTCAAGGAACATTTTATAGACTCGGAGATTGACGGTTGAAAGAGTATGGGTATAGGCCCAGTTCTTCCAATCACCGTGACTGCGCAACCATAGGGAAGCCTCGATGAACCAATCGTGCGGCAGTGTCAGGGTGTTATTCATCTGAATGGTGAATATGGGACTGTTCATTTTCTTATGCTGCCCGAGATATTTGACATCAAACCACTGTTTCTGCACACCCAAGGAGAGCGACGGGTGGTATATGCCGAATTGAGGCGAGGCGTTTACAAATATTGAAAACAACTTGTGGCTCGGCATATTGGTGACGGTAAACACGTTGATACGGTCGTTGCCCTCATACGGTTCATAGACCTGCACGATAGCATCTTTTGTGTAGGAATACTGGGCAGAAAGGGTTATGTATTTCCAAGATGCCTGTGCGGTGAAATCCTGTCGTTTGGAGGGCACGAGATATGGGTTGCCACGGGTATATAAAATGGAATTTACATAGAAGTAGTTGCCGTTAAGATTTTGATATGTCGGCCGCACGGTCCGGTTGCTGTATGATAAAGAAAACTTGAAATCACCGGGCGAATAAGTTATGTTGGCCGACGGGAAGAAATTGTCATAGGTCTTGCTCTGCCCGTCTGCAAGCCGATTGTTGATATAATAGTCGGATTTAACGTGTTCGTATCTCACTCCGGCTGATGCGCTGAAATCGCCGAAAGTCTGGCTGACTTCCGCGAACACTCCGATATTGCTTTCTCGCACATCGGTTTCCTCGCTGTTCAATATCGCTTCCGTATTTTTAAAATCGTTACGGCTGCGGGAATTGGTATATTCTTCTCCGATAAGTACGCTTCCTTTCGGCAGTTGATATGACACCGTGGCCTTTTCAGCGAAAAGGCGGTTTCGGGAGGTGTTGAATGTCGTGACATTGCGGTTGTCGGAAAATTGGTTTTGCTCGTACTGGTATGCGCGGTCATTATCCTTTGTCTGCATATAGTCACCGTTCACATCAAAACTGAATTTTCCGACGGTGCCGTTATAATATACATTCGCGCTGTTGCAAGGCATAGCCTTGAACCAACCTTTGAGGTCTGATGTACTCGACTCCGACAGTGTGCCATTCTCGGAAATATCGTTAAGATAATGTCCGAAGTGGTGTCCTCGGTTATAATCATTTTGGTAATATGCGCCGATACTATGATTTTCGTTGAATTGATAGTTAAATCCGATTTTGCCGGATATTGCGGTCTTCGTTGTGCTGACGGACTCTTGCGATACCATAGATAATACAGATTTGCCATTAGTGGTACTCAAAATGTATTCATCGTCATAGTTCTTGCCATGACTGAAATTACCAGTGGCAAATATTTCAAGTCCGCCTGTACGGTATTTCAAATCAAGCTGTTCGGTTGTGGTGAACCATTTGTTGTAAATATTGTCAGTATATGCGGAAAGACTGAACCCTTCGCCAACCGGCTTTTTGGTAACAATCTTTATCACGGCGTTCACATCAGCTCCATATTGCGCACCGGGATTATTGATAACCTGCACCTCCTTGATGTCCGAGGAAGCAAGTTGCCCCACCTCGCTTGAATTTCTCACGAGGCGACCGTTGATATAGATTATTGCATCGCCACGCCCAAACACGCTGAAATTACCGTTGCTGCCTGTCAGCATCGGTACATTTTTAAGCACATCATTAGCCGAGCCTGTGGTAGCCAGCACACTGTTTTCGACATTGGTGACTATCGCATTGCCCTTAATTCGGGTAGAGGGTAAATTTGCCTTGACAACCACCTCACCCAACATCACAGACGATGGTGTCAGGGAAAGAGTATTAAAATTACCGTCAACAGGGATAGGCAATACCAAATCCTCGTAACCTATCATTGATATTTTGACTTTGTTGGCAGTACTGTCTGCATTTTCAAATAAAAAACGCCCGGCATCATCTGTGACTTTTCCGTCTATGAAAGTAGAGTCAGCAATAAGTACAACATTGACAAATGAAACAGGTTGCTGTGTCTCATCCATAATTAGGCCCGTAACATCTTTCGCAGTTAGTGAAAATGTTGTCATTAGCAACAGTATGAGACTTACGATTTTCATAGCCAAACGTGTGGTTTATGTTAATAGTACCAAATACAAACAATTCCCAATCAGATAAGGTTTTGTAGAAATGTCAAATGAGAAGGAAATGCCAAGAAAACAAATCCAACAAAAAATAACTAACAGCCATTACAAATTCCAAAATCAATTCTATCAGTTAGTACTTATTTTCTGATTAAGTACATATTTCCGTTCCGCTGAAAGCAGCGATAGCATGTTCAAACAGCGTTGAAATTTCTATCAGATCCCATTGCCACGGCTTGGTTACAGCAATTTTTTCAGCTCATCCATGTCTGGAAGAGCGTCCTTCAATGCCTCCGGTGTTTCTTGGGATGTGGTGTATGTTGCCACACCCATCGGTTTGTCGTAGTCCTGCATTACATATTCCACAAAGCTACGGTTTGCTTCCTTGCAAAGGACAATGCCTATTGAGGGGTTCTCATGAGGTTTCTTCACCTTGTCATCAAGAATGCGGAGATAAGTCATCAGTTGGGCAAGATAGCCGGACTTGAACTTTCCGGTTTTCAATTCAACCACAACCAGCGCATTGAGCTCACGGTTGAAGAACAGCAGATCCGGGAAAAATTCTTCCGAGTAGATTTCAAGATGATATTGGTTGCCGACAAAAGCGAAGTCCTTGCCGAATTCCATTATAAACTTTTTGATGTTGTGGATAATCTGCTTCTCAACCACACGCTCGTCGATGTCCTCTTTATCTCTTTCGCCAATCTCCTCTACGTTTATAAAATCCAAGAGATACGAGTCCTTGAATTGCATTACGGCTTTACGCGCCAGGCTCTTGTCGCCTATACGGTCCAAGAAATTGTTTGGGACAATACCTTTCTTAAAATCGCCATTCCCGATGACGACCTTTAGTCGTTCAACTGCCAAGTGCTCTTCTACACATCTGTGCATATAATAATATCGCTCTTCATTGCTTTCGCACTTTCGGAGAATTGTAGAGTGATGCGTAAATGGAGTATTGAGGAAATCTTCCATTGGGAAATCGGCAGGTGTAGCGACCTTAATTAGTCCCATAATATCTTCCACGGGGTCAGCCAATTGTAATTCGTCGGTTGCAACCGATGAATTGTCGTGAGGTAAATCGTCGGTCGTAACCGACGATTTTGTATCAAGAAAAGACCATCCTTCGTAGAAGAGGCGCATCTCCTTTAGCTGAGTTTCTCCATACCCACGCAAGCCGGGAAGAAGTTTTCTCAATCTTTCACTGATGGCCCTTAACGCGCCTGTTCCCCACACGCCATTCCTTGTGTTCATTGACACGTATTTGCCAATAGCGTAATTGGTAAGAAGCTGAACTCTATTGACCCCTTTGGCCGCTTCATACTGGCCATTGAGGATAGCAGTCTTTATCGTTTCGGCTGCGTGATTGTATATTCTTGTTATGTTTGCGCTCTGTTCCATATGCGAATTTACGAATTATTTGTCGGTCGGTCAAATTTCTTTAAGAATCGCGCACCGAGCGAAAGCTCGACATGCGCTATTTGCCGACTCGCGAATATAACTATTTTTGGATTGCCGAGAATATGGCGGCTATCTCTTCGGGCGACATTCCTTTCGGAGCTTCAATTACCTCTCTTTCTTATCATTGGGTTTCTCGACAGTGCCGAAAAGGTTGATGAGGGCGTTGTCGGTTTTCTGCGTATTGAAGTTGTCCATATATCGCTCGATGGTTGCAAGGTTGCTGTGTGCCAATAGTTCTTTAACTATACAGTTGTCAAGTCCGGTCTCTTTTGCGACCTTAGCGAATGAATGTCGGGAAATGTGAAACGACACATTTTTGCTAATCTCAGCTTTCTCCGCAATCTTTTCAGGTATTTGTTGATGAGAGCGTTCTTGGCGGAGACGGCGGCATAAAGTGTCTTGCGTATGTCAGGTGTGATTGTCCTCTTGTCGGCAGTAGTAACATATTTCGCATACGGAGCCGTGTTGTCAAGTAGTGGGAAGATTAATCATCAGGCTTGGCAGCCGGTCGGAAATAATGCCTCAATATTTCCAATGCCTGCGGCACAAGGACAATGTCGCGGAATTTACCGTTCTTATCCATAGAATAAGTCAGCCGCCCCTCAGAAGACACATTGCGCCAGCGCAACTGAATGAAGTCGGCGGCGCGGATTCCGGCGTAGTAGAAACTGAACAGGAAATAATTCCTTACATTCCATTTCTGCGAGCCACGAAAAAGTCAGCGATTCAACCCCACTGAATCGTCGTAAATCGACTTGGATAGACCGAATTTAGATTTATCCACTTTCTTTAAATAATTATATCGGCGCATCACTCTGTTGCCGCTGACACGCTGCTGACAAAAATCACTGACGATTCGGCACTTCGTCTTTCATCAGCTTCTTTTCTCATTGACTTTTTTCTCATCGCCAATTTTTACTTTTGCCAGCCCTTTTCTTATCGTTCCAATTCCTCTCTCTCATCGGTCAGTATATACAAGTTCAGTTTACCCCGGGTATATACTACCCGATCTAAACCGAACTTCCAGTATAATATTACTCCACTCGTTTTAGGAGAATAATTGACATTTCGTAAAGACCATACAACGGAATAACAACCAATATTAGAGTTATAACATCCGGAGGCGTAATAATAGCGGCAATAATCGCAAGGACAATCAGTGCATGTTTTCTATATGCGGCCATGTGGGATGCTTGGAGAATTCCCAATTTAGCCAAGATAAAGGAAATAATTGGAAGCTGAAATACAAAGCCCATCAGTAATGTCAGAGAAACAAATGATGAGATATAGTTGTCAAGAGTTATCATAGTATGCACCTTATCCGCTACAGTATATGTCGCCAAGAAACGAAATGAAATAGGAAAGAGTATGTAATAGTTCATCAGTACTCCTGCCAAAAATAACACATAGATACTCAATGTTATCCTTACCGAGTATTTCTTTTCATTTTCTATTAGTGCCGGGGAAATAAAGCCGAACAACTCAATAACAATAAGCGGAGATGCGCAAAGAAGACCAAGATATATAGCAGTTGTAAGATGGTTAACAAATTGGCTTGACAAACCAGTTGCAATCAAATCAATGTTGAATCTGTCAAAAGCGAATGATGTATCGAAGTACCGGATAATTTTCTCAATCCAACGATACGTTACGAATGATGAATCACTTGGCGCAAGCAGAATATCAAATGTCTCACTTTTGAAGCAAAATATCACGCATGAAAAGACTAATGTTACTCCCAAAATCCGGAATAACATTCTGCGGAGAACTTCTAGATGCCCTCCGAAGGATAATAACCCTTCTTCCGTTTGCATCTTAATCTTCTTTAGACTCTGAGATAGCCTTATCTTCTTCTGAAATATCTGTCACATCTTTTACGCCTTTCTTGAATTCACTGACACCTTTGCCAAGACCTCTCATCATCTCCGGCAGTTTTTTACCCCCAAATAGAAGAAGAGCCAGTCCGGCAATCAAAAATAGTTCGGTTGAACCGATAAATGCAAGTATCATACTTATTTAGTTACAAGAAAAATTTCGTTCGTCTGAAAGTTTATCTCCCAGTTGCCATCCTCTGTTGCTTCCCACTGATATTTATAAGCCATATTATCCCACCATTGTTGGAATTTAGTAGAAGTTTCCCCAAGGTCTTTTACAAGACGCTCGTATAACTCTGCATTATCCACTGATAGGATTTTAGCCAATTCATTGAGGCCATTTTTTCGCTCAAAGAGATTTTGAATAACGTTCTTTTCTTCTTCGGTCACATGACCGACAAGTTTCTTTGCCATATTATATTATTATTTTTTCAAAAGGATCAATATAATCAATTTCAGGGATTTGAACATCCTGCGCATAATTGCCATATTCGCGAATCTGTTCAATGAGCCGTTTAGATACTTTTCGTTCGATATGAGCCATAACGCATTGTTGATGACTTGGCGTGTTTACCTCCAATGTCATTTGTTTATTCAACATTACACACCTTTTGCAATGGAACGCATCGCAGATACGACAAATCGGAGCATTTTCCAATTTATATAACTGCGAATTGGCTATTCTCAGACCTTCAATTGGGTTGCCGATATTGTCTAAATGGCTGAGATAAAATGCAGGACATGGATAAAACCTACCATCAGGAGCCAACGACATAGTTTCTAATCCTGCGTTGCAATTATTCATTGCTGAGAGCATAATTCTGTCAGTCAAGAGATTCAGCTGGATTTCATGCCCGTTTCTATATAATTCTAATATGCAATCAGATATATATATCAACGCTTTTTCATATTCTGGAATATTCGAATCCGAAAAAACGTTTATGTCCGAAAAAACTATGTTCAGCCTTGTGAACTTTGATAGCTTCTCGCCAAGCTGTTTGTAATAAGTAATGAATTCTTGATATTTACAATGAAGTACTGCGGGATGTGTAATGATGGAAGTCAATTCCGTAACGGAGGCCCAGTTGTCTAATATCACAACATTAGAATCCTCAAAACCGTCAGGTGTTATCTTGATATGAGGACGCTTCGCTAAAAATTGAACATACTCTATAGGCAAGCGATATTTGGGATACAGGATTTGAATATCAATGCCTTGTTTGACTGACCATAAGATACCTTGTTTAAGAGCAGCCAAAGAGATTAGCCGCTTATCAACAGAAGGGAGATAATGACAGAAAGATACTGAACTATCACATAGTTGAATAATCATATATTTCAGCATGATGACACCTCACTTTCTTCTTGTGCCAAAACTTGATGTAGCCGATACCAATAATAATTATTGGCTCTTACACGTGCTTTGTGCATTTTGCATATAGCTGTTGATCTTTGGAAAATTGTATCTGTATCAGCCGCATCATAATTTTCGCCCTGACACCATGCGCAACCTGTCGCAACCTCGCATTCAATACATTTTCGAGGTGATTGCGTAGTTCTATCCAATGTTAAGAAAGGACGAAGTCGATTCTTATCAATGCCATCATATATGTTTCCGATTACGATTGGTTTCTTCTCTCGGAGGGCATAGCCAGCGAAACGTGTACATGGATAAAAATTCCCATTAGCATCAATCGCCAACATTTTCCCCGCTCCGCACCAATTTGAGTTGTCTGATTCTGAATCCATAGGTTTCCCAATGTACTCGGAAAAGAATGAACACGCAAAATCTTTGTAATATTCTCCATCAATAATTGCATCAGCAAGCTCAATAAGCTGTTGCTCAAAAAGCAAATCATCTCCTTCTTTCCATACATTCTCGAAAACGACATTGATATTTATTTCCTTTATGCCCAAAGAGAACAAGTGTAATACGCTTTCTTTTATATAAGGAATGTCATCTGTACTGATGGTTACTTTAGTTCCTCCTCCGGGAAATTGAACAAGCCACAAAGGAATGTTTTTAACCACATCATCATAGCTTCCACGTTCAGGATTATATCCCTTCCAAATTCTGTTCAAGTCATGTTTCCGTTTGGTGCCGTCAATGGTAATTCCAATCGAAAGATGCTCTTTATTCTTTGAAATGAAATCCTGAACTTTTTGAGAGTCGTAGTTTATGCCATTTGTGGAGAAAGAAAAACGATATGAATTAAACCAGTGGTGATTAAGTCTAAACATCTCGGTTTTGAGATAGTCACAGATTTTATCGATCAATTCAATTTCAAGAAACGGTTCCCCTCCAATAAAATCCCATACCACAGATTTTTCAGGGAAGTCGTTCTCATGAGAAAGGATATAGTCAATAGCTACCTTGGCTATATCCCAAGACATTCTCTCATTGGAATTTTTCCCAACTAGATAGCAGTATTTGCAGGCAAGTTGGCAATCCTTTGTTACAATGAATGTAATGGATTTGGCGATGCCTCCTTGCCACGGTTCTCGTAGTTCTTTTATATCACTCATTTAGAATATCCTTGCAGTACCATAGCAACTACCTCCACAAGCATTGCCGCAAGCACCTCTACAAGAGCCTGAGCATCCATATGTACATTGGCCTTGACAACCCATTGAGCAGTCATCCTTGCACAATGATTCGCATCTTCCTTGACAAGATATCGTACAACTCCCGCCGCAGGCTTGACCACAACCACTTGCACATGCTTGACCACAAGAACTTGCACATTGCTGCTTGCAAGTAGAGGTGCACGATGTTTGACAACCTCCAGCACAATCTCCTTGACAACTCCCTTTGCATTCGCCTTTACAACTTCCCGTGCAGGTATTGACGCAAAGCCCAGTGCAACTGCCGGGGCAGTAGTCTGGTGCTTTGGTCTGTGATGGCTCTGCGAAGGAAGGTAACGCAGGAATTGCAAGCATACCTAAGATTGGCAATGTTTTTTGAATTGCCTTCTTGAAAAAGTCACGTCTGTTTATTTGATTGTTTCCCATAATGTTATTTGAAGTCACTTACAGAAATCGCGATACCTATGTTATCAAACCAAATATTAAATACTGTAGGTTTCTTTTTATAAGGTGCTATACTGATTTTTGCAGATGCTGTGCGTGTTACAGTTGGAGTTTGATCGTATCTCGGATTGGGCAGTACGAATGTACATGCTTTAGCCAATGCCTCGGCCGTGGGATATTTGTCATTTACGCAATATTCGACAGTCCCTCGATACTCAAAAAACTCTCCACTCTTTTGGTGACTCTTAAGTTCTTTTTTGCTAGGTGGGATAAAATTGTCTATACTAAATGCAAAATATTGTTGGCCCCCCGGGGTCTTTAGCACAATAATAGTGTTATTATCATTTGAGAATGTTCTCCCAGGGTAACTGTCCCAAGAACTCCATTCTCCCTTGTAACAGAAGTTTGCTCTTTGAGCAGATATGCTTTCAGGGCAAAACATTGCAATCAATAAGATTACAATGCCTACAGAGAATTTTAGTAAGGTATTCATGCTATTATCGTTTATCGTATTGTCTAACAGGATTCCACCACCAAGAGCCTATGCCAATCGGAAATAAAAATATTGACTGAGCAATATTTGCCACTACACGGCCTCCGTTGGTGTGCTTCTTCTGTCTTTGAAATGTCATGCCTTGAATACTTATTGCCACAGCAATGTTATCAAAATACACATTGTAATTTGAAGGTAACTTTTTGTATGGCTCAATCTTTATGCGGCAAGTTGTACGCCGCAATACGGAGGGCGTTTGATCAACTCTTGGATTGGGAATGACGAAGTGACTTGCTTTAGCAAGAGAGTCAGCAGTCGGATAAGCATCGTTTACGCTATATTCAACAACTCCACTGTACTCAAACCATTGTCCGGATTTAAGATGCTCCTTCATTTGCTTCTTGGTAGGAGGAACATAATTGGTGATTTGAAAGCTGAAGTATGTTTGTCCCCCGGGAGTTTTCAAAATTATACCAGAATCATCTACATAATGAGATATTTCGCCATATGCTGGTTGCCATGAAGACCAATCTCCACGATAATTAAAAGACTCTTTCCACTGAGCAAAAGAATTCAGAGTCGTCATAATGAACATCAGGCATAGAATTTGCCGCCAAAGAAACGTTTTGTGTTTCATATTTTGAGAAATTTATTCGTTGGCTAATGTTTCAAAGGCATATGCAAACCGAACAGACTCGTTGCCATCCGAATCATGTGTTACCTCAAGGATAGAGTAGTCATGTGCAATGTGCTTTCGCTCTATTTGGGACAGAGAGTCTAAAGCAACATTGACTGCATTTTGTGCAAGGTCTGCGAAACCACGCCTATCGGCGGCGGTAATTTCGGGAGACTCTATATCAGTCCAAAGTTTCAAAGAGCCGTATTGGAAGAATACACGGTATTTTTTCATGTTATTCTAGATGCCTTTGGACTCTCTACATTGGCATTTTAGATAAATAAAAAAGCGTGAGAGCCGTACTGTTTGCTCGTCCCACGCATAGAGGCTCTGGTATTGCCCATCACTGTTGAACGAGCAAACTATGCAGAGCCTCACGCAGAATATGCTATACGCCCATACCCAACGCTCATGCGCCGAATGGGACGGAATATACATATCCACAAGGCATCTACTGTTTGCTTCATTCTTGACAGTGATTGAAATTTACCAGATTTCTATGCGTCAAGAAAGAGCGCCGAGTAAACGCTTTTCGTATGTCAGTTGCTGACCCACCCACAACGCCCATGACCGGGCTCTGCGATGCGGTCTGCGACCGCAAAATTAGCAAAAGTATTTTAGTTGCACAATATAACGCTCAAAATCGGGATGTTAAAAAGCCGCCGAGGGATTGCGGTTCTCTCGGCGGCATGGGGTTAACGGTGCGTTTGTGGGTCTCTTGTTGTTTCTTGAATTTGCGTTTGGCTTTTTTGATGCCACCGAAAAGGTTGATGAGGGCATTATTGGTTTTCAAAGTATCGAAGTTGCCCATATATCGCTTGGTGGGGGAGGGATCAGCGCCAGCGGGTGTAGGCGTAGCCGAGCATTTGGCGGGCGGCACGGTCGAGCTCTTCGCGTGCTTCGGGGGCGGCGATTGAGATCAGGAGGCGTGCGCGGTCAATCATGTTGCGCCCGCGGAGGTTGACAGCTCCGTATTCGGTTGCCACCCAGTTGGTTTGGAATCGTGTGGTGACTACTCCGGCTCCGGTGGTCAGCACGGGTTTTATTTTGCTGATGCCTTTGGATGTGGTGGAGAGCATGGCGATGAATGATTGTCCGCCGATGCTTCGCGATGAGCCGTAAACGAAGTCTTGCTGTCCGCCAACTCCGGAGTAGATGCGTGTGCCGATGGAGTCGGCGCACACTTGTCCAGAGAGGTCGATTTCGAGGCATGAGTTGATGGCGGCCATGTTGTGGTTCTGCGCTATTACGAATGGGTCGTTGACCCATGCTATGTCGCGCATGATTATGGATGGATTGTGGTCCATGAAGTCGTAGAGGCGCCGGGTTCCGAGAGCGAGTGAGGCTACTGAGCGCCCTTTCTCAACTTGTTTGCGTGAGTTGTCCACCACTCCGGTTTTGATTAGTTCCACCATACCGTCGGTGAGTGCTTCTGTGTGGAGTCCGAGGTGTTTGTGATGGCGGAGTGAGTGGAGAACGGCGTTGGGTATTCCGCCAATACCCACCTGGAGTGTCGCGCCGTCGGGGATATGTTGTGCTATTGCTTCGCCTATGCGTATCTCTTCGGGTGTAGGGGAGATGTTGGGTGTTTCGGCCAGGGGATCGTTGACCATCACCATGGCGTTGAGCCGTGAGGCGTGGATCACGGAGTCGCCGTAGGTGAACGGCATGAGAGGGTTGATCTGCGCTACGATTATTTTGGCTGTTTCAACGGCGGCGGGTGTGAGGTCGGCAGACACTCCGAACGATACATATCCGTCTTTGTCGGGCAGGGAGCAGTTGATGAATGCCACATCAAGGGTGATGGTGCCGTCGCGGAACAGCTGTGGCACTTGGCCGAAGAAGCGTGGTGTGGTGGTGGCGTAGCCTTGGTTGACCCATCCGCGCACGGCGTTGCTCACAAAGAATGAGTCGATAAGGAATGAATCTTTGAGTGCGGGGTCGCAGAGTGGGGACACGCGTCGTCCGATGGCGAAGGCGTTGTATAGAATCACATCGCGGAGTTCGTGGCCGCGCTTGGCGAGGGCTGCGATGAGGGCTTCGGGAATGGAGCTGCTTCCTTGTACAAACACATGGTCGCCGCTCTTGACGAGCTTCACGGCTTCGTCGGCTGATATATAGTTGTATTGTCCGGGCTGCATGGTGTTCAGGAGTTTGTGAGCATGGATATTGCGAAGTCGAGGATGGTGTCGTGGCCTTTGATGGCTTGCTGCGGATCCATGTCCACGCTGCATCCCTGGGTGGGTTCGACACCGAATTCTGTGGTGCGTCCTTTGGCGTCGAGTATGGAGCATGCGGAGAATCTCACGCCCCAGCCGCAGGGGAGTTCGGAGCTGTAGGGCATTCCGCTGCCGCCGCCGGTGGTTGAGCCTACGATGGTGACATTGGGTAGGAGCTTCATGATCGACACGAAATTGTTGGCGGCGGAGAAGGTGCTGCGGTTGGTGAGCACGATGATGGGTTTGCGCCACACGAGGTGTCCGTCGCCGGCTGGCTCGAAGTAGTAGGGATAGGGTTCGGAGAAGTCGCTGTGTCCGGGACCGGTTTTGTGAATCATGTATCCGGCGAGGGTGCGCTGTGTGATGAATCGGTTGACGATATCTTCCACGTTGGAGAGGTTGCCGCCGCCGTTGTCGCGCACATCAAAAATGAGGGCGTTGGCGGTGTTGAAATACTGGAGTATGTAGTCAAGGTTGCCGGCTCCGATGCCTGATTCGAATGTGGAGCAGTGGAGATAGCCAATGTTCTGTGTGAGGAAATCGTAGGTATATGCGCCGAGCTGGCGATAGTTGAAGTTGAAGTAGTATTGCTCCACGAGGCGTGCGTTGTAGTTCTGCGGATAGTCGCTCCACCATTTGCGGTAGTAGGATGTGGCGAAGGCGGAGGATAGGTTGGTGTGGCCGTCCTTGAGTTCGGCGAGCATGTCGGAGCATACTGCGAACAGCTCTTCGCGGGTCATGGCAGCGGAGATCCGGGGCGCGTAGCGTGAATGGACTTCGTTCCAGTCCACCTGCTTTTCTTCAAAGAAGCAGTAGTGCTCGTCAAGCACGGTCCAGAGGGCTTCAAAGTTGCCGGCGTTGTCGTTGCTGTACTCCGGTATTTCGTGGCACCCGGCTAAAGTGAGTGCGATGAGTGCGAGGTGTAACAGTCTTTTCATGAATCAATAGAGTGCGGAGATGGTTTTGGCGTGTTGGGAGATGGTTTTGCGCGGGTTTAGCGAAATCCATTCGCCTGATATACCCACAACGGCGGCGTGGGTGAAGATGTGTGTGACGAGATGGTTCACCTTGGTGGACAGTATGCTGCCGCTGTAGCCTATCCGGAGCGAGGTGCTTCCGAGGTGGAGGTCGGCGGTGAGCTGATGGTCGTAGCGGAGATGGTTGCCCCACCATGCGCAGTGGGCCAGTCCGGAATGGTTGCCGAGGTATATCTCGTAATATAGCTCGCCGTAGTCGGGCGAGAAGAATGCTCCTATCACGGGCATTTCCGGCTGATAGCGCAAGGTGATGGGGAGGCGTCCGAGTTTGAGGTTCCATGCGGCATAGCCTGTGACCCCGAGTGTGAGGGCTGCTTTGGCAGCGCAGGGGTTGTTGCTGTTGCGCTTGTTGTAGATGACTCCGGCATCGAGCATCACATTTCCGCCGGCGGCGATGGTGATGTTGCAGGGGAGCTTCCAGCGGTGCATCATTCCCCAGCTGAAGTCAAGGCCCCAGTACCACAGATAGGAGTTCTGCGCGGGACTCATGGCTTTGTCGGCCTGCACGCCTGTGCGCATCTGCATCACCCAACGTTCTGGGTTGAACTTCATGGCCTGCATCCGTTCGTAATGAAAATCCACGTGCCAGCCGGAATATTTGAGCGGCGACAGATACGTGTCGGCAAGGTGTGATGAGCCGACGCCAATCATGTAGGCTGATGTTACGGGGCGCAGGAGTGTTATGGTGTCGCCTTTCTCGGATGCATGGCTTGTGGCGACGGAGAGGAGGGCAGCAATGCCCAGAAGAAGTTTGCGTGTCATTAGAATATGCGTTGTTGGCCGGTGATTTCGTCGCGCACTTCGTCCTCCGATTTGTCTTTGTCAGGGTCGAGGTCGGAGCTGATGTCGGGAGGAGTGACTTCCTGGAGGTCGGGGTCGGCTTCGGGCAACTCAATGGGGTCGAGCTCGCGTATGTCGCTTACCTGATAGTTGGTGAGCCGTTTGCCTTTGGCCTTGACCGATTTCGGAGCCACAAATTCTGCGGCTGTCACTTCCATGGTGCCGCGGAAGGCATCATTGCCGCCAAACACGATTTCAAACCGTGCCCCGGGGGCGTCACTCAGGCATAGCAATTCGGATTTGTCGCTTTCGCCGATGAAGCTTTGCTTTTTGGCTGAAGGCTCGAAGGCAAATCGCTTGAGGTATGGATAGCCCTGGGAGGCATCGAACAGCACGGCGGTCCACACATGACCGGGGCGGAACCGTTCGATGCGCAGTATCCCCTCATCGTAGTGGTTGGCGAGGTCGAAGGATGTGGTGTGATATTGTCCCGATTTTGTGACGACGAGCACTTGGTCGCCCGGGCCGAATTCGCCGAGGTAGTCGCCGCGGCCATCGTAGTTGAGGCGTAGCACATCCGGGTCGAACCACACTTCGAGGCCGCCGAGGGTGGAGAGGCCTTCGCGCTTGAGCGACACGCGGTGCACTTCGTTCTTGGTCACGATGTTGCCCAGCGCACCTTTGCCTTTGATGGCCATGGTGCTGAAGTCCACATCGATAAACAGGCTCTTGAGGCGTGCCTTGGGCTTGAGGGTGACTTTCACCACTTCGGCCTCACCGTTGGGGTTGGCGGTGAACCATAATATCTTGCTTCCGGGAGTGCCTTGGGTCATGTTGTACTCCTTGTCGCGTGTGATGCCGGTGATCTGGAAGCGTTTCATGTAGTATATGCCGCCTTTGCCGTTCTGGTAAATAAGGTTGTAGGTGGTGCGTGAGTCGTTGCGCTTGAACACAGCCACATACATCACATTCTTGCCGACAAACATCTTTTCCTGCACTTTGGTCACCTTGTAGCGGCCATCCTTGTAGAATATTATTATGTCGTCGATAGAGGAGCAGTTGCACAGGAATTCATCTTTCTTGAGCGCGGTGCCGATGAACCCCTCGGCGCGGTTGATATACAGCTTCTCGTTGACTTCGGCCACAGTGGCGGCTTCAATGTTGTCAAATCCACGGATAACAGTGTGACGCGGATAGGCCGCGCCGTATTTCTTCCTGAGGCTCTGATACCATTCAATGGTGATTTGTGTGAGGTTTGCCAGCTTACTCTCGATATCGGCCATCTTCTCCTTGTAAGCGGCAATCTGCTCGTCGGCGGTGTGGGAGTTGAATTTGAGGATGCGCCCCATCTTGATTTCAAACAGGCGCACCACATCCTCCTCGGTGACAGGCCGTATGAACCGTTCGGTCCAGGGCTCCAGGCGGCGGAAAATATGGAGAATAACCTCCTGACGGCTTTCGGCATCTTCGTACTCGCGGTCCTTGTAGATGCGCTCCTCGATGAAAATGCGCTCGAGCGAGGCGAAATGAAGCTGCTCTTTCACTTCGGCAAGCTGAATTTCCAGCTCGGCCTTGATGATGGAGCGGGTGGTTTGCACGGAGCGGCGCAGCACATCGCTCACGCCGATGAAATGGGGCTTGTCGTCGTAAATCACGCAGCAGTTGGGCGATATCGGGAGCTCGCAGTCGGTGAAGGCATAGAGAGCGTCGATGGTTTTGTCGCTTGAAGTGCCGGGCTGCAGATGGACTATGATTCTCGCGGTTTCGGCGGTGTTGTCGTCAATCTTGCGGATTTTGATTTTTCCTTTTTCAAACGCCTTGAGGATAGACTCAATCAGCGAGCCGGTGGTCATGCTGTAGGGGATTTCCGTGATGGCCAGTGTTTTGTTGTCCACCTTTTCGATTTTGGCGCGTATGCGCACTTTTCCACCTCGCTTGCCATCGTTGTAGCGGCTCACATCGATGAACCCTCCGGTCACAAAGTCGGGGTACAGCTCAAATTCCTCTCCGCGCAGGCATTTGACCGATGCGTCGAGAATCTCGTTGAAGTTGTGTGGCAGGATGAGGCTTGAAAGTCCGGCGGCAATACCGCCCACGCCTTGCGACAGCAGTAGCGGGAATTTTGCCGGAAGAGTCACCGGCTCTTTCTTGCGTCCATCGTAGCTCGGGGTCCATTGCGTCACTTTGGCGTTGAACAGAGTTTCGAGAGCGAAGGGCGACAGACGCGCTTCTATGTATCGTCCGGCGGCGGCGGGGGCGCCGGTGAGGATATTTCCCCAGTTGCCCTGTGTCTCCACCAGCAGGTCCTTCTGTCCGAGCTGCACCAGAGCACCGTAGATGGATGCGTCGCCGTGGGGGTGATAGTGCATGGTAGTGCCCACGATATTGGCCACCTTGTTGAAATGTCCGTCATCGAGAGTTTTCATGGTGTGGAGTATGCGTCGCTGCACGGGCTTGAGGCCATCGTCGATATGCGGAATTGCACGGTCGAGGATGGTGTATGACGCATAGTCAAGATACCAGCTCTGGAACATTCCTCGCAGCTGATGCTTTACCACATCATCGCTGAGGTCCACGAGCATTGACTCAAAACCGCCGGCCGCAGCCTCGGGGCTATCGTCGTCAGAGGAGTCTATGGCATCTTTAAGGTCTTCGTCGTCGCTGTTAAAATCTTCGCTCATAAGATATTGCTAAATCAGTCATTGCGTTCATCCACAAAAATACAAATTTTCCGCCGTTTATGCAAACAATATCGCGGAGTGCCGGCGGGGTTATTCCACGGTTATCTCGTCAAGGAAGAACCAGCATTTGTTGCCCACGCCGTAATGCCAGTGGGGGCAGATTTTAGTGCCCTCCACATCTATGCGCAGATAGCGGGCTTCCACCGGCTCGGCGGCTTCGTGGCGTGCATCAAGGAATTTCACTCTCACATCGTTGTCCTCCGGAATGGTGACGGTGCCGAACGGAGTGAAATTTTCACCATCAGTGCTCACGGAATAGGTGACGGATTTCGGGAGCAGAATCCATTGCCCCAGCTGGTGGAGGAAATCCGCGCCCACGGATTTGAAGCGGCGCACCTCCCCGAGGTCCACGGTGAGTGTCACATCCTCGCCTTCCCAGCCAATCCAGCTGTCCTTGAATGTGGCGCCGCCATAGATGCCGTCAACGAGCGATGCTGTGCCGAGCCGGTCGTAGGGCGATCTAAGAGGACGCGAAGCCTTGACTGTGGCTCCGGATGCGATGTTGGGACGCTTGCGGGGCATATATCGCTCGCGATACAATGCACAATACTCCGTCGGGGAGTTGGTGCGTTCGTTGAGAGCATTGGCTCCATATAGGGCGCACAGCGAGTCAAACCGGCATAGCTTGCGCTCGAGGTCGGCGGCGTCTTTCACCGGATTGGTGCGTGCAATCTCCAGCTCGCTGTAGAGCAGCGGCAAGGTGGCACGCTCCACACGCGCATGGAGCGTGGAGTCGCCTTTCACGGCCATCATCGCGCTGTCCATCAACTGATGGTAATGGGCTATCATTCGCTCGCTCAGCATCCCACGGCTGTGAGTGACGGGAGAGTCGTAGATCCATAGCCCCTCGCCGCTGTCGGTCAGCGCTTGCTTCATGTCGCGATGATAGCGGAGCAGGTATGGTGCCGCTTTGCCGTAGTACCCTTCATGAAACACTCGCATCAGCGAGTCCATGCTGGCATCGGGGTTCCACATCAGTTTGCTCACCAGCCAAGTGCGCAGTTCGGCAAAGTCGCCGCCTCTGGAGCTGGCAATCTGCGAGAAATGCATTGTCACATTGTTGTCCCTGAAAGTGCGGATGTTGGGCTGCAGGATGTCGAAATTGGGGAACGGGGTGAGGTAGCCGTCGAAGTTGATGCCGTAGTCCCACACAAAGATATTGTTGCTGATGGCAGCCCATCCGTGCAGAGCGTTGAGAAAATCGCGCCCTGTGGCATTGCCGGTGAGCGGCACCTCGCGGTAGCAGTCGATGTCGCACAGCATTATGTTGACATTGCTCCGTGGCTTGATATGCTTGGGTGGGTGCATCGTGTAGAGATAGGCAAGGGTTGAGAACTGGCGGTCGGGCATCCGCTCGGCCAGCTTGTTGAGGAAATAGATCAGCGAGCCTGTGGGGCCGCCTTCAATGGAGTCGATGCGGGCGCACGAGGCGCAGGTGCAATTGGTACGGTTGCCATCGTTCTGGCTCACCGATATCATGTTGCGTCCGGGGTTGGCGTTGAAAATGGAGTCGATGTTATGAGCCACTACCTCAAGTACTTCGGGATTTGTGAGGCACCATTGAGTGGCGGCTCCGGGATGGCGGGCGCCATTGAAGTAGGCATAATATTCGGGATGATCCTTGCCATATTTTTCAGCCGGGAGGAGGCGGTTGAATGTGTGCACCCACAGCTGTGAGGCAAACTCATCGCGAGGCTCCTCAAGTCGCATCCACCACCGGTATTCAGGATCGGTGTGCAGGGCATAGTTCTGCGACTGGCGGTAGCGGAAGGCCGGATTGTCAACTGTCTTCGTGTCGGCAAATATCAAGTCGGGCGACGACGGGGCTGTAAACTCGCGCTCGCTCCAATAGTTGCACCCCGCATTGCGCTCAAGAAGAGATATTGCTCCATAAACGGCACCGCGCTGACAGCCGTTGAGATACAAGGCACCTTTGTGAGGTGTCAAGGAGAATCCATCCTCCTTAACCGCATTGTTGTCGGCAGTTGAGGATATCACCAGGTCGTTGCGCTTAATCTTTCTGTCATTCACCACCGGCAGGCTGGCTCCGGTGATCATTTCGGCCCATCGTTGCAACAGGGCAGCGGCTTCGCGGCTTTCGGCTATAGTGTCGGCCACCACAATTCGTCCCACCGGCTTATGGTTCCTGACGAGGTCAACGGCTTCCACCAACGGTATGCATATTAAGATGGCGATTGCACAGATGACAAATCTTTTCATGGCTTTTTGGTAATTGAATGTTATGTAGTAGGTGCAAAAATACAAAAATGTTTGTAACTTTGGCTTTATGAAACGGATTTTGGTATTTCTCATCATCGCTATTGTGATATTCTGTGCCGGAGGTGTTGTGGCACTTAATGCCCGCACACTCGGTTCGCTCGTGTTTCTGTATGGCGGCATGGCGGTGGCTGCTGTTGTAGTGAGCCGCTTGATAAAGGGCAGCGTAGGCCGCCTCACAGGCATTACCCGCCCGTGGGTGTGCATGCTGCTGGCTGTGATAGCCTTGTATCCGACGATGCTCTGTGCCACATTGTGTGTCAACTATTTCGGAGCCGACAAAAGCAGCATCCATCAGCAACCTGCTGTGGTGGAGAAGGTTTACTATAAAATACGCCATCGCACCAAGCGCGTCGGACGGCGCACCATAACCACTGGCGAAACATACAAGGTGTGGTATGTGGATTTGAAAATCAATAGTTTGTGCACCAAGCAGTTCGGTGTCACCCACACACAGTGGCGGCGGTATCATGCGGGCGACACCCTTAGTATAGATGTGGAGCGCGGTGCCCTTGGTCTCCCGGTCATCACCCGCTGGCAACCATGAAAACACAATGCTCTGTTCTGTTTTCCCGTGAGAGATTGTATGATAAGGCAAAAGCTGTCCGGATTTGAGGCGGACAGCTTTAGAGAAGATAAGTTAAATATGGATTTTGTGTAAAAAAAACGGCTAAGTGGCGTTACGCTACAGCAAGGCCGGATAGTTCGTTATGTTTGCTGTTGACTTTGTTCTGAAGGTAGAGTGCCTTGCAATACACCACAAGGGTCATGATGCCAAGGGTGAGCGGGCCGAGGATGAACAATGTGAGCAGATAGGTGGATGGTTGCAACCCTTCCAATTCACCGTTGTTGGTCAGGTAGTTGTTGCAGCGGTTAATCCATTTGTATGTCCATACGATGCCATATATCCCTAAGGTGAGCACATTGAAAATCAGATAGAGCAAAAGACCGGTTGTGCTCTTGCCGTCAGCTTCGCAGGCAATGTTGGTTTCTTTGGCGAATGCGTGAATCAGGTACCAGTTGTAGAATCCGAGTGTGATGAGGTTAAGAAAAAAAGCTTTCCAAAAACCACGGTTGGTGCATAACATAATTGATGAATTAAGCTTGTCCTTTCAAGCTGTGATTTGTGAAACATGATAATTGATTTGCACAAAGATAATTGAAAGAAGTAAAATTACCCCCCCCATTTGTTAATTTGTGTTAAAAGGATTTTGTTCGTAGCATAAAAATGCTGAGACATCGGCCTCAGCATTCTTTCTATGGTATATGTTGTGCATTTACTGCTCGGTGCCGGCAAATTCCATCAGGTAGGCTTTGATGAAGCCGTCGATGTCGCCGTCCATCACCCCGTTGACATCGGATGTCTGGAATCCGGTGCGGTGATCCTTCACGCGGCGGTCGTCGAACACGTAGCTTCTGATCTGGCTGCCCCACTCGATTTTCATCTTTCCGGCCTCAACTTTGGCTTGCTCCTGAAGTCGGTGCTGGAGCTCTTTGTCGTAGAGTATGGAGCGGAGTTGGCGCAGTGCATTCTCTTTGTTCTTGGGCTGGTCGCGTGTCTCGGTGTTCTCAATCAGAATTTCCTCCTGCTCGCCTGTATAGGGATCGGTGAACTGGTAGCGCAGACGCACGCCCGACTCCACCTTGTTCACATTCTGACCACCGGCACCGCCGCTTCGGAATGTGTCCCACGACAGCAGCGCGGGTTCCACCTTCACCTCGATGGTATCGTCCACGAGAGGAGTGACAAACACTGATGCAAACGAAGTCATGCGCTTGCCCTGGGCATTGTAGGGTGACACACGCACCAGGCGGTGCACGCCGTTCTCGCTCTTGAGATAGCCGTAGGCAAAGTCGCCCTCCACATTGATGGTGCACGATTTTATGCCGGCCTCATCGCCGTCAAGGATATTGGCTATGGAGGTTTTGTAGCCGTGTTTCTCGCAGTATCTCAGATACATGCGCATCAGCATCGATGCCCAGTCCTGACTCTCGGTGCCACCGGCGCCGGAGTTGATCTTGAGCACTACGCCGAGTTTGTCCTCCTCGCGGCGGAGCATGTTGCGCAGTTCAAGTTTTTCAATCTTATCCAGCGCGTCGGCATACATCGCATCCAGTTCGGCCTCCTCCATGGCACCTTCTTTCACAAAGTCAAAGGCCACTTCGAGATCGTCCACTGCGCGTTCCACCTCCTCATACCCTTCAATCCAGGCCTGGAGATCCTTGATTTTTTTCATTTGGATTTGCGCTTCCTTCGGGTGCTCCCAAAAGTCGGGCACATGGGTGCGCAACTCCTCTTCTTCTACTTCTATTTTCTTACTGTCGATGTCAAAGATACCTCCTCAGCGCCAGCTTGCGCTCAAAAGTCTCTTTTAATTGTTCCTGAGTTATCATATGTTGAACTCTATATTGTGATGAATTAATTGATTAAGCGTACATAGCCTCGATCTCGCGGGCATAGCGGTTGTTGATCACCGGACGGCGGATTTTGAGGGTGTTGGTGAGCTCTCCGGCCTCCATGGTGAACTCCTGGGGGAGCAGGGTGAATTTCTTGATGCGTTCGAACCCGGCAAAGTTGCGCTGCAGGTTTTCGATTCTTTCTGCAATCATGGCGCGGATGTCGGCGTTTTTCACCAGGTCCTCCACATTGCGATACCGGATATGCTTTTTCTTGGCATACTCCTTGAGCGCTTCAAATGCGGGGATGATGATAGCGGTCACATATTTGCGTTGATCGCCTATCACAGCCACCTGCTCTATGTATTTGTCTTCGCCAAGGCGGCTTTCAAGAGCTTGAGGTGCAATATATTTGCCGTTTGATGTTTTGAAAAGGTCCTTGATGCGTTCGGTGAGGATGAGTGCTCCGGATTCGTCGATGCGTCCGGCATCGCCGGTGCGGAACCATCCGTCTTTGGTGAAAGCCTCCTTGGTGGCCTCGGGTTTGTTGTAATAGCCGCGCATCACACTCGGGCCTTTGACGAGAATCTCGTTTTGCTCGCCTATCTTCACCTCCACGCCGGGCATCACTGTTCCCACTGTGCCGATCTCATACCCCACCTGAGGGTAGCAGGATACAGTGGCAGTGGTTTCCGACAGTCCGTACCCCACCATCACATTGATGCCGCATGAGTGGAAAAATTCCACTATGTTGGCACTCAGCGGGGCTCCGGCTGTGGGGAAAATATTGCCATTTTCCACGCCGATCACCTTTTGCATCGGCAGGAGCACATTCTTATAGAAGAACTGATATTTCTTCTCTACCCACCAAGGCGCTTTCTTGCCCAGACGGAGATAGTCGAGGTTGCGTTTCTTTCCTGCCTTGAGTGCCTGGATGGCCATCCATTTCTTTATGGGGCTGAGGGTGGATATTTTCTCCTGGACAGCTGTGTAAACCTTTTCCCAGAACCTTGGCACGGAGCACATGCAGGTGGGACGGCGGGTGGCAACGGTGCGCTGTATGTCGTGGGGGTCAAGGTTTATCGACACTCTGATGCCGAGATACAGGCATACGTAGGTCCATCCTTTTTCAAATATGTGGCTCAGGGGCAGGAAGCAAACTGAGGTGTCGTTGTCGCTCAGTGTGGTCAGGCGCTCCTTGTGCATGGGCAGGACGGCGTTGAAACACGAATGGGGGAGCACTGCTCCTTTGGGCTCGCCGGTGGTGCCGGAGGTGTAGATGATAGTGGCTATATCTTCAGGCACAGCACGTTTGCGGCGTGCCTCAATCTCGCCAACACACATTGCCGATGCGCTCGCACCGAGCTTCAGCAGGTCGGCAAACGACATCGTGGTGGTGTCGCCTTTCTCCCGCATTACGGTGTCGTAGGTCACAATCTGCTTGAGTTTGGGACATTTCTCTTTGGCTTTGAGAGCCATTTTGTATTGCTTCTCATCGCCCACCAGCAGGGTGGTGGCGTTGCAGTCATTGACAATGTATATCACTTGCTCAAGCGAGCTTGTGGAATATATCGACACGGGAGCCACACGGTTGGCGTAGGCGGCAAAGTCGGTTACAAGAATCTCCGGGCGGTTGGCTGAGAACACGGTGATGTTGTCACACTCCTTGATTCCCAGCAATTCAAAAGCGCAGGCCGCTTGGTTCACCATCTTTTCGAAATCAAGCCATGATGTGGGCTTCCATACCCCGTCAACAGGTGCTGAAAAAGCTTCTCTTGTACCATATTTGGCGGCTTGTGTTCCGATTAATTCGGTTAGTACGTTCGGCATAATATTTTCTCGAATGTTGTTGAGCGCAAAGGTACGCACAATCCTTACTTCTATAACAATCAGGGATGGTTAAAAGCACGTTGTGTTAACAAAAGTTAGAAAGATGCTGTTTGGCTTTCGTTCTTTTTAACTATTTTTTGCGGTTTGTGCGCTCATTTCCTAACTTTGATAATGTACCTTTGCGGTCTATGACACCAAGAATCATCACATCCATTGCCTCGCTCGCGGCCATAGGAGCCATGAGCGCTGCCGACCGCCCCAATATAATATATATAATGTGTGACGATATGGGGTACGGCGACCTCGGTTGCTACGGTCAGCCTTACATCAGCACACCCAACATTGACTCGCTTGCCCGCTCGGGCATCCGTTTCACGCAGGCCTATGCCGGCAGTCCGGTGAGTGCGCCGTCGCGTGCATCCCTGATGACGGGTCAACATTCGGGTCATTGCGAGGTGAGGGGCAACAAGGAGTACTGGAGAGATGTGCCAATGGTGAAATACGGCAACAATGAGGATTTCTCCATTGTGGGTCAGCATCCCTACGACACCGCCCATGTGGTACTCCCTGAAGTCATGAAGTCGCTCGGATACAACACCGGCATGTTTGGTAAATGGGCCGGCGGCTACGAAGGTTCGCGCTCCACCCCCGATAAGCGTGGTGTGGATGAATTCTACGGTTATATATGCCAGTTCCAGGCACATCTGTATTATCCCAACTTCCTCAACCGCTATTCCAAATCGCTCGGCGACACAGCTGTGGTGCGCGAGGTGATGGAGCAGAACATTCTCCACCCCATGTATGGCGAAGGGTATGAGAACCGCAAGCAGTATTCCGCCGACCTTATCCATCAGCGTGCCATGCAATGGATTGACAAGCAGAATGCCGATACTCCGTTTTTCGGAGTGCTGACATACACACTGCCGCATGCCGAGCTGGTTCAGCCTTCCGACAGCATCGTTGAGCATTATAAGCAGAAATTTGACCCCGACGGCACATACGATGGGAGTATATGGTCGCGCTACAACCCTGTGACTCATACACATGCACAGTTTGCCGCGATGATCACACGCCTTGACGCTTATGTAGGTGAGGTAATGGATTTGTTGCGCCGCAAGGGGCTTGACCGCAATACTATACTGGTGTTTACAAGCGATAATGGCCCTCATGAGGAGGGTGGGGCGGATCCCACATTCTTTGGCCGCGACGGCAAGCTCAAAGGGTTGAAGCGTTCGTGTCACGAAGGTGGTATTCGAGTGCCGTTCATTGTGAGCTGGCCCGACAGGATTGCCGCCGGTCAGGAAAGCGACCATATTCTTGCTTTCTGCGATGTGATGCCCACTTTTGCCGAGGTGGCCGGGGTGGCTGATGTGTCGCAACGCTATGGCAACAAATCTCTTGCTGTGGACTATTTCGACGGCATATCATTCTATCCCACTCTTGTGGCATCGGGTGAGCAGCCGCAGCACGATTTCCTGTATTGGGAATTTGATGAAACTGACCAGATGGCTCTGCGCCAAGGTCCGTGGAAGCTGATAGTGAAAAAAGGTGTGCCGGAGTTGTACAATCTTGACAACGATATTCACGAGGACACCAATTTGGCTGACCAATATCCCGACCGGGTGCGCTCGATGGTGGAGATAATTCTTCGTGAGCATACCCCTTCGGAGCATTTCAGTGTCACTCTACCTACGCTCTGATTGAAAATACCTCCGGATTGGGTAATATTCCCTGTTTCAACGCATGGATGGTGAATTGAACAGGCGGATGGAGAGGGCGGAACCGCCGTGGCCGGTGAGGCGCTGGGCTGCATAGATGGCGCGGAGTTTCATGGCAGTTTTGCCATTGTGGCGTTCGAGCACTTCGCCGCGCAGCCGGGAGGCGCTCTCTTTCTCTCCCTCGCGGGCATACATGGCTGCAAGAATCATCCGCCGGCACTCTATCCATATGTGTGGCAATGAGTGCTCGGGGGAGTTGAAGTGGGAGTCGATGGTGTTGAGCGACTTCTCGTGGAGTCCCAACCTGTCGCGATAGCATATCCCTGTCACGGAGTCCGCCGAGTGGGGATGAATCACCACCTGCGGGTCGCCGTGAAGTTTGCGCACCTCAGTAGTGGCGAGCAGAAGACGCACTCCCAACTCAAAATCGTCCCAGATGGCGCACTCCTTTTGCCAGCCGCCCACCTTGCGGACCAATTCGGTGCGGATAGCCATGCGCTGCGTTGACAATGAGCAGTGAAACAGATGCCCGCGCATCACATTTTTGTCCTCCACTCTTTTGGGATGGCACCAGCCGTCCTCATCCATCATTGTGGCGTCGAAATAAAGCAGTTCGCAATCAGGAAACGCTTTGATCTCCTTCACGATGTTGGCCAAATGTTGTGGCCGCATCTCATCGTCGGAGTCAAAAAACATGACCCATGGGGTGGCAACTTCATCCAATCCGGCGTTGCGTGCCGCCGGAGCACCGACTTCGCTGCAGTGCAATATCTCTATTGTTGGCTCAAGGCCGGTGCGATTTTTGGCCCATGACTCTACCTTTGCCACTGTTGAGTCGGTTGAACCGTTGTCAACAACAATTATATGAAAATGGCTGTGTGTCTGGGTCGCCAGCGAGTCAAGGGTACGGAGCACAATGTCGGCGCGATTGCGCACCGGCACCACCACAGTGATCAGTTTGTCGGTTTCCATATTTGATTAACGCGCCGGTGCGTGGCGATATTGTATTGGAAATACCGTGTGAATATGGTATATTTGTGGCATGAAAGCAGATGACTGCCCCAAAACCAGGCCGGTGGTGTCGGTGATTGTGCTCAGCTACAACCATGCCGCCACTGTGGCGCAAGCGCTTGACAGCGTGCTTGCCATGGCTTTGCAGTGCCCTGCTGTCGAGATAGTGGTGGGGGATGACGGCTCTACCGACGGATGCTATGAGATTTGTGCGGACTATGCTGCCCGCTATCCGGATATGATTCGGTTGATGCCGCGATGCCCCAACATGGGGGTGGTGGAGAACTATTTCCGTTGCCTGCGAGAGTGCAGGGGAGAGTTTGTGACCGACTGTGCTGCCGACGACCGGAGGCTACCCGGACAATGGCTCAAAAAGCAGATTGAGATGCTTCGCGCCAACAGCTCGCTTGTGGCGGTGGGAAGCGACTGGGTGGAGCTGCGCAACGGTAAGGAGGTTTGCTCCGATGCCATGGCGCACCATGCGCAGTGGCGGCAGACGGTTGAGGGGCGCACAATGCTCCTTGATGCACTTGGCTCGGTAGGTTCGTTTCCGTTGCCGCTCACTTGTATGCTATATCGCCGTTCGGCTGTTGACGCTTCCAATCCCATGGTGTGCAATCCTCGGTTCGGGTGCGAGGACCTGCCTTTGGTGTGCGCACTCGGTGCTGCCGGGAACTTCGGTTTCGCGCCGGAACCGTCGCTGTTCTACATTGTTGACAGCGGTTCCATCAGCAATGCCGGCTCTCCGTCGCGGCTGCTGGGATTCTATTATAAGGCGTTGGTGTGCCGGCTCACGCTTGCCCCGTACTATCACGCCACTGCTCCGCGGGTCAGGTATTCCATAGACCATGGCTTGCGGTTTGTGGCCGGACTGGCTTTTGACTCCGGCAAGAGGGAATGGATTGAGAAAGTGAAGGGGCTGCTCCGCACCTACCCCTACCGTGTGCCGTTGGGTGTGCGCCTCAAGATGATGTGTGCCGGATGCCGTCCGTTGTGGCGATTATTTCTTGGCAGTGGCTCCCGCGAGGAGATGTCTTAAACAGAACCAGAAACTGCTTCCCGCTTTGTGGAGACGGTAGGCTTTCAGCGGCACTCTCAGCGGCCAGCTCGCGGGGTACCATCCTCTTATCAGATACCCCATCCCTTGTGCCGTGCGTGGGTCGGTGACGGGCCGGAACCCGGTGGTGGGTCCTGTGTGGGAGGTGATGGTTATCGGGAAGTAGCGACAGTTAAGGCCAAGACGCACTGCATCAAGCAAAAGTTTGTCGTCCTCTCCTATGGTGTACAGAGTGCCGTTAAGGCCAAACCGCTCGTCGTAGCGCAACCGGTTCAGGCATCTTTGCCTGATGGCCACCTCAAACGAGGTGAAAGTCAATCCTTTCGGGATTTTCCTGGTGATCGGAGCTTCTTCGGCAGGGTATGTTTTATGGTCGCCTGAGTATTGAAACGAGGCTATATCCACCAAAGGATTGGCATCCATGGTCCGGATCACGCTGCGCAGCTGTTGCGGAGTGTAAACGAGGTCGTCATCGGCAATGAGAACAATCTCGGCCGAGCAATGGTCGAGCGCGTTGTTGCGGTTGGCCGCAAGTCCCTTGCCGCTGAACCGCACAATCTTCATGTCGTTGCGCATCAGCTCCTGAGGAAGCGTGGCACCGCCGTGTTCCTGCCACGACACCACATATCTCACACCTTCCACCTGAGGCAGTTGCATCGCACACACTCTCCCGATCCCTTCGGGGCGGAAAGTGGCTATGGCCACATCAAGCTTCATTTGAGGTACTTGGCCAGCTTCACGGGGATGGTGCTCACCTGGTCGGCGCGGTCCACAAGATCGCCGTTGACAATGATGAAAGTGGAGGGGAGAGCTCTCACGTTGAAGTTAAGCAGGTTCTGTGGTTCGGTGGTGGGGTTGTAAACCGTGATCCAGGGGAGGTTGGCAGCCGACTGCTTCCAGTTGATTTCGTCATCGTCAATCGCCACCTGATAAATCTCAAGACCTTGGGACTTATATTGCTGATAGATTTTGTTAAGCTCAATGTTCAGAGCCGGTGACTCGCTCGCAGTGTAGGCGGTGAAGTTGAGAAGCACCACTTTGTGCTTGTTGGCCACCTCCTGCAGGTCGTGCGCTTTGCCTTTGTTGTCCCACAGCTTCAATGCCGGAAACGACATGGCTCCGGCCACGATAGTGTCGGGATTGGCGGAGCTGTAGGGCATTGATGCGCGGTGCAGAAGATAGATTTTTTTGAGATACTCGGTGCGTGGGTCGTTGGGGCGGTCGCGGTCGTAGGCGTTTGCCACCGCGCCAATCACTCTCAGGTCGCTGCGGCTCTCGGGGTCAAACACCGGCAGTCCGCCGATCTGTTTGTTGACAATATAGTATGCCACGATGCCGCTTGGATCCTGAAGCATGAGCTGTGCCAGTTCGCGCTTCAAGGCTGAGTCGGCCACTGTGGCCACAGCGCCTTTGGTGGCGGCAGACTGCATCAGTTTGTGGTCAACATCGGTGATAATCTCTGCCGACTTTGAGCCTTCCAGCTTGTAGCCACCCGAAAAGTTGATGGTGTTGGCTCTGAGAGTAAGAGACTCGATGCTGTCAATGGGCACATAGATATGCTGTCCGTCCAGAGACAAACGGTAAATCTCCGGGTGGCCGGCAGCATCGTGGGTGAGCTCAAAACCACCGTCGGCTCCGATCATCACGGTGTCCACAGGATGCCACCCGAAGCTGTTGGGCACTTCGAGCACCATCGAGCTGTTTTCGGCACCTTGCACTGTGCCTTTCACTTTCCATTGCGGTGTGCGTGAGCAGGATGCTCCTATTATGGCCGCAGTAGCCAAAGCTGTGATATATAGTGTGATATGTTTCATAATCTACTCGGTGTGATGTTTAGTGGCCACAAAGTTAATCTTTTTTTCACAAGAGCACGTGACGAAGGTGCAAAATATTTTGTACCTTTGCATATTGCACATATTCTACACCTGCAGATGACTGAAGATATTGAAATAGATGTTCCGGCTTCCGATGTCCCCGACAGCGGCATCGACAACTATGGTGAGGACGCCATTGTGACCCTTGATTGGAACGAGCATATTCGTCGCCGTCCTGGCATGTACATTGGTAAGCTCGGCGACGGATCCAGCGCCGACGATGGTATTTATGTGCTTCTCAAAGAGGTGCTTGACAATGCCATAGATGAATATATGATGGGGTTTGGAAAGCAGATTGATGTCACTGTTACCGACTCCACCGTCACGGTTCGCGACTATGGCCGCGGCATCCCGCTGGGCAAGCTCGTGGAGGCGTCGTCGCGCATGAACACCGGAGGCAAGTACGACAGCAAGGCGTTCAAGAAATCCGTGGGCCTCAACGGCGTCGGTATCAAGGCGGTGAATGCCTTGTCAATTGATTTCATGATTCAGAGTGTGCGGCAGGGCAAGCTCAAGCGCGTGCAATATTGCCGTGGCGCAGTGGTGGAGGAGACTCCTGTGGTTGACACCGTGGAACCGGATGGCACCATGGTGCAGTTCACCCCCGACAGCGAGGTGTTCCGCGACTACCACTATCATGACGACTTCATTGTTCCGCTGCTCAAAAACTATACATTCCTCAACACCGGCCTCGCAATCTATTTCAACGGACAGAAGTTCATCAGCCGCAAGGGGTTGCTCGACCTTTTGGCGGAGAATATGACCGGCTCGCCGCTCTATGAGCCGATACATCTCCTCGGCGAAGATATAGAGGTGGCCATCACGCATGCCAACCAGTATGGCGAGGAATACTATTCATTTGTCAACGGCCAGTACACCACTCAGGGTGGCACTCATCTCACTGCGTTCAAAGAGGCGGTGTCGCGCACCATCAAGGAGTTTCTCGGGCGCGCTTCGCTGGAATACAGCGACATCCGCAGCGGTATTGTGGCCGCTGTGTCGCTCAAGGTGGAGGAGCCGGTGTTTGAATCGCAAACCAAAACCAAGCTTGGCTCACGCGACATGGCTCCCGACGGGGTGACTATTGCCAAATATGTGGGCGATTTTATCAAAAAGGAGCTTGACAACTATCTCCATCGCGACCGTGCCACGGCTGAAACAATCCAGCGCAAGGTGATTGAGAACGAGCGCGAACGCAAATCCATGGCTGTGGTCACGAAAAAAGCCCGTGAGCAGGCTAAGAAAATCAATCTGCACAATAAGAAACTGCTTGACTGCCGTGTGCACCTCAATGATGCAAAGGGCGACGAGGAGCGCAAGCTCGCTTCCTCAATCTTCATCACCGAGGGCGACTCCGCCACAGGGTCAATCACCAAAATCAGGAATGTGGAGACTCAAGCGGTGTTCTCCCTCCGAGGCAAGCCTAAAAACACTTACGGCAAAACCAAGAAGATGGTGTATGAGAATGAGGAGTTCAATCTGCTGCAGGCAGCATTGAACATTGAGGACGGTCTTGACGGGTTGCGCTACAACAATGTGATTATCGCCACCGATGCCGATGTTGACGGAATGCACATCAGGTTGCTGCTGCTCACGTTCTTCCTCCAGTTTTTTCCTGACATGATCAAGCGCGGGCATGTTTACATTCTCCAGACACCGCTGTTCCGTGTGCGCAACAAGAAAACAGCCAAGCGCACCGGTGGCAAACGGACCAAGGGCGAGGAGACATACTACTGCTACTCCGACGAGGAGCGCCGCAACGCTATTGCAAAACTCGGTGCCAATGCCGAAATCACGCGATTCAAAGGACTTGGTGAAATATCGCCCGATGAGTTCCGCGACCTCATCGGACCCGATATGCGTGCCGACAAGGTGTCGCTCCATAAGGAGGACGGGGTGGCCGAGTTGCTGCGGTTCTATATGGGCAAGAACAGCCTCGAGCGACAGAATTTTATCATTGACAACTTAGTGGTGGAAGATGACTCCGAAATTATCTGATTCTCAGTCTGTGGCTCTGTTTGCAGGCTCATTCAACCCGTTTACCCGCGGCCATCTCGACATTCTGCGCCGCGCTCTGAGGATATTCCACCGCGTGGTGGTGTGCGTGGGGTATAACGCTGACAAGCTCCATGCCTCGTCGGCCGAACTGCAGGAGCGTGTTGACCACATCAAGCGTGTGGTGGGCAATCACCCCTGTGTGGAGGTGGTGGCTTATTCCGGGCTTACCATCGATGCTGCCCGCCGGTACGGTGCCACTGCTCTGCTCCGCGGGGTCCGCTCGGTGAGCGATTTTGATTATGAAAGCCGCATGGCCGACATTAACCGCCGCCTGTCAGGCTTAGACACGGTGTTGCTGCTTGCCGACCCGCAATGGTCTGCGGTCAGCTCTTCGGTGGTCCGCGAACTTATGACATACGGCTCGGATGTTTCCGCTTTTCTACCTAACGATAACGAATTATGACTTATAAACCTTATATCATCCTGCTCCTCGCGCTCGCTTCGCTGCTTCCGGCCGAGGCCGAGGAGTTGAATTTCTCACCACGGCAGAAACTGTCGATGGTTGAGAATATCATCGAGAATTTCTATGTGGATTCTGTCAACGCCGACCATATTGTGGATGAGGCTATTGTGGCAATGCTGAAAACACTTGACCCACATTCGCAATATTCCGACCGCGAGGAAACAAAAGCTCTCACAGAGCCGCTGAAAGGCAACTTCTCCGGCATCGGCATACAGTTCAATATGCTCAATGACACACTTTATGTGATTCAGCCTGTGGCCGGAGGCCCATCGGAGAAAGTCGGGATTCTTGCCGGCGACCGTATCATTGCCGCCGACGACACCGTCATCTCGGGCATGAACCTCAAGAACAGTGCCATACAGAAAATTCTGCGCGGCCCCAAAGGGAGCACGGTCCGAGTCACCGTGCTCCGCAAAGGTGTGCCCGAATTTTTGGAGTTCAACATCGTGCGCGATGATATCCCTATCTACAGTATCGATGCCGCTTATATGGCCAATGACAGCGTGGGGTTCATCAAGCTCACCCGCTTCGCAGAAACCACCGGTCAGGAGATGCTTGACGCCATAGCCAAGCTCAAGCGCAAAGGGATGAAACGGTTGATTCTCGACCTCGAGGAGAATGGTGGCGGGTATCTGTCCGCTGCCTTTGATGTGGCTTCGATGTTTCTCAACAAGGGCGATCTGGTGGTTTACACCAAAGGGTCGCGCATGGAGCCCCGCTATTTCAAAACCGAGCAGAAAGGTCCGTTGGCCGATATGCCTGTTGTGGTGATGGTCAACCAATATTCCGCATCGGCGAGTGAGATTGTCAGCGGTGCCATCCAGGACAACGACCGCGGTGTGATTTCAGGGCGCCGCACCTACGGCAAAGGGCTTGTGCAGCGCCCGTTCCCTCTCCCCGACGGCACTATGGTGCGCCTCACAATCCAGCGCTACTACACCCCCTCCGGACGCTGCATACAGAAACCATACATCGAGGGAAAGGATGAGGAGTACAGAAACGAAACATATTCGCGATTGTCGTCGGGCGAGCTGATGAGCGCTGACAGCATCCATATCCCGGATTCGCTGATGTTCCGCACGCTGCGTGTGGGGCGCCCGGTGTATGGCGGCGGTGGCATTATCCCCGATAATTTTGTGCCGGTTGACACTTCCTACTATTCCGCCTACTATCGCGACCTTGTGGCGAAAGGACTTATCAATCGCGTTGCCACTGAATATGTGGATGCCCATCGCAAGGAGCTGCGCAAGAAGTATCGCAATGAATCGCAGTTTGTTGACGGCTTCCGCGTGTCGGATGAAATGCTCCGCAAGCTGATTGATTCGGGCACCAAGGAAGGTGTGGAGTACAATGAAGAGCAGTATCTCACTTCCAAGCCCATCATCGAGCTTATAATAAAAGGTATCATCGGACGCGATATATTTGAGCAATCCACCTATTTCCGGGTGGTCAATCCGATATCGCCCAACTATCGCGAGGCTTTACGTATCATCACAACGCCTTCGGAATACGACAGCTATCTGCAGGCACCGCAATCTTGACGCCCGGTATGAACCATAGCAAAGTTTGTCATATCATTGTGGCGGCAGGGAGTGGTTCCCGCTTCGGAGGTGCCCTTCCCAAGCAGTTCTGCAACCTCCACGGACGCCCTCTGCTCATGACCACCATCGAGCGGATGAGGGAAGTGTCGCCCGAGGCTTCGATTCTCCTTGTACTCAACGAGGGGTTTGTGGACTTGTGGCTTGACAAATGCCGCGAGTCTGGGTTTGAGTCGCCCGATATTGTTGTAGGCGGCATCACCCGTTGGCACTCGGTGCGCAACGCTCTTTCGGCTCTGCCCGAGGGTGTGGATGTGGTGACGGTTCACGATGGAGCCCGTCCGGTTATCACACGCTCTTTGGTCAGTGCTGTGGTAGGAGCGGTGGAGAATGGTGCCGATGGCGCTATCCCTGCGGTGGCGGTCACTGATTCCATTCGGCAGCTTACGCCGGACGGCGGTTCGCAAGCTGTGGACCGCGCTTTGTTCCGGGCCGTTCAAACACCCCAAGGGTTTCGTGCCGATGCGCTGTTGCAGGCCTATTCGCATGATTATCGTCCGGAGTTCACTGACGATGCCTCGGTGATGGAGTTCGCCGGATTCAGTCATATAGCCTTGGTGGAGGGGACCTCTGCTAATATCAAAGTCACTCACCATTTTGATATGGCCGTGGCGGCCATGCTGCTTGATGTCACGCCTGCGAGCCACTGACATAAAGTTTCTCAAGGGGGTGGGTCCCAAGCGTGGCGAGTTGCTGACCAAGGAGCTCGGTATCGCCACCTGTCATGACTTGCTGTGTCATTTCCCGTCGCATTATGTGGACCGCACCTCTATATATAGTATATCATCATTCACCGGCGACATGCCTATGGTGCAGGTCAAAGGATGCTTCGTCAATTTCACTCTGCAGGGCGAAGGGGCTAAAACGCGTCTGGTGGGGCTGTTCTCAGATGGAGAGCGTACAATGGAGGTGGTGTGGTTCCGGCGCATCAGGGAGATTAAAGGTGCTTATCAGCCAGGCAGGCAGTATGTGCTGTTTGGAAAGCCGTCGGAGTTCAACGGACATTGGTCGATGGTGCACCCTGAGGTGGACTCGGTGAGTTCCGCCGCCGCTGCCACCGGATTGCGCGGCGTTTATCCGCTTACGGAAAAGCTGCGCCAGCGCGGGGTGACATCCCGCACTCTGTTTCAATACGAGCAGAACCTCCTCACAGCCTTCGGCGGGTATATCACTGAATCACTCCCTGCGGAGCTCGTGGAGCGTCTGCGGCTGATGCCAAAACGGTTGGCGTATGAAACAATCCACAATCCGCGCAATAACGACGAACTGCAGAAAGCCCGCTTCAGGCTGAAATTCGAGGAACTCTATTATCTTCAGCTCAATATCCTGCGCTACAGCCGCTCGCGTGCCTACAGTGTGCAGGGGATGAAATTTCCGGTTGTGGGCCGGTTTTTCCATGCTTTCTATGAGCAATGTCTGCCTTTTGAACTCACCGGAGCGCAGAAGCGGGTGATCAAGGAGATTCGCGCCGATATGCTCACCGGGAGGCAGATGAACCGTCTGCTTCAGGGGGATGTGGGGAGTGGTAAAACTCTTGTGGCTCTGCTGTGTATGCTTATAGCGGTGGACAATGGTGCCCAGGCGTGCCTTATGGCTCCTACTGAAATCCTTGCCACCCAGCACTACGACACCATACGCTCCATGGCGGCTCAGGTGGGGGTGAATGTGAAGCTTCTCACCGGCTCCACACCCAAGCGCGAGCGCGAGGCTATCCATGGGGCTCTCGTTGACGGGTCGTTGCATATTCTCATCGGCACCCACGCTGTGATCGAGGATAATGTGGTGTTCCGCAATCTTGGCTTTGTGGTTATTGACGAGCAGCATCGCTTCGGTGTGGCCCAGCGCGCAAGGCTATGGAAGAAAAATCTGATTCCACCCCATGTGCTTGTGATGACTGCCACTCCCATTCCGCGCACTTTGGCCATGACAGTGTATGGCGACCTTGATGTGTCGGTGATTGACGAGCTGCCGCCGGGCCGAAAACCTGTCAATACCATTCTGCGCTACAGCGATAAGCGCATGGATGTGTATCGCTTCATTGCCGGCGAGCTTGCCAAGGGACGACAGGTGTACATTGTGTATCCTCTCATCAAGGAGAATGAAAAGGTGGATATGCGCAGTCTTGAAGAGGGGTATGAGCAGGTCAAGGAGGTGTTCCGTAACTACAAGGTGGCATACGTTCACGGTCAGCTTAAGCCGGCTGAGAAAGATTACCAGATGAGCCTTTTTGTGTCGCATCAGGCGCATATCCTTGTGGCAACCACTGTGATCGAGGTGGGCGTGAATGTGCCCAACGCTTCGGTGATGGTGATTGAGAATGCCGAGCGGTTTGGCCTGTCGCAGCTCCATCAGCTCCGCGGCAGGGTGGGGCGTGGCGCTGACCAGAGCTACTGTGTGCTCATGAGCAAGCCGCAGCTGTCCAAAGACACCCGCAAGCGTTTGGAAATCATGACTTCCACCACCGACGGATTCCTTGTGGCCGAGGCCGACCTCAAGCTCCGCGGTCCGGGCGATATTGAAGGTACCCTGCAAAGCGGCACCGCGCTTGACATGAAGATTGCCAACCTTGCCACCGATGGGCGTATTGTCCAGTTGGCTCGCGATGAAGCCGAGCGCACACTTGAGGCTGATCCCGGCCTCCAACAGCCCCGGCATGCGCCTTTGGTGGCCGAGATGAAGTCGCTCTTTGCCAAAGCAATTGACTGGAGTATGATTAGTTGAATGTTAATTTTTGCGAGCTTTTAAATACAATAATTAACACGATTTTAACGGTTTAAAATCCCCCAAACTATCTTACACATTATTTCACTTAATTTCACACACGGAATTAATTTAGTGATAATTAATGTGATAACTCATCAATGATGTTACAATCGTGTTAATTTATCCGTTTTGAAATTTATAACATTTGGGAGCGCAACATAAAATCCTTATCTTTGAATGTCATTCAATGACAAACGTGAAAAAACCTTATACACCATGCAGCAAACATTAGTGATACTCAAGCCCTCAGCAATAGCGCGTGGCTTTGTTGGCCCTATCTTGGAGCGTTTTCAGCGCAAGGGGTTGATTATATCCGGTATGAAAATGATGCAGCTTGATGAGCAATTGCTCCGCGAGCACTACGCGCATCTCGTTGACCGCCCCTTTTTCCCTCTCATTTTGGCATCCATGATGGCCACCCCGGTTATTGTGCTTTGTCTCAAGGGTGTTGACGCAATCCGCGTTGTACGTCTCATGACCGGAGCCACTAATGGTCGCGAAGCTCTCCCAGGCACAATCCGCGGTGATTTCAGTGTCAGCGGTCAGGAGAATGTGGTTCACGCTTCCTCGAGTGTTGAGGACGCTGAGGCCGAAATCCGCCGTTTCTTCCGTGAGGATGAACTGTTTGACTGGACTCCCCAGAATGTACGCTTTATTTATTCACCCGACGAGCTGTGTGATTAATCTCTCCAATATCCTTTAATCATGAATTTTTCTTGTAAATCATTATTTCTTTCACTCGCAGCGGTGCTGATGGCAGCCCCCGGCTTCGCTCAGTTTCGTCTGCCCACCACACACAACGCGCAGCATAAGGACCTCATAGCCCACCAGCGTCCCGCCGGTGCCGCCGCCAAGTCCATCTCCTCCATGAGCTATCTTGAGGATCTGCGCAAGCGTGAGGCTATGCAGGACAATGAGATCTATACCGAATACTGGGGCAGTCAGGCTGTCAATCCCTACAAAGGTCTTGAGATTCCCGCCACCGCCAATATCGATGTGTCGGGATATGTGGCTCCTGTGAAGGGCGCTGTCACATCCAAATATGGCTATCGTCCCCGTTTTGGTCGCGTGCATCGTGGCATGGACCTTCGTCTCAATATCGGCGACACCGTTGTTGCCGCGTTTGACGGAAAAGTGCGCCTCACAAAGTACGAAGCCCGCGGCTACGGCTACTATGTTGTGGTTCGCCACGACAACGGTATGGAAACCGTTTACGGCCACCTGTCGCGCTTCCTTGTACAGCCCGACCAGCGCGTGCGTGCAGGTCAGCCTATTGCACTCGGTGGCAACACCGGACGCAGCACCGGTCCGCACCTCCATTTCGAGACCCGCTATCTCGGCGTTGACATCAACCCCGAAGCTATCATTGATTTTGAAAACTATGTGCCCCACAAGGATGTGTTTGTGTTTGACAAGGCAACGCACCAGGTGGCGCAGAAATACGGCCCCGCAAAGAAAAGCTATAAACGCTCCACAGCCACCAAGCGCAAGAGCAGTAAAGCCACCGCTTCAAAGAAAAAGCGCAAATCGCGCCGCCGCTAAGAAGATTTTAAGAGGCTGTGTCAAAATAGGCGCAGCCTCTTTCTTATCATAACATGCGAAAAACATAAAACAAAGCCTCGACTTTCACTGAACTGCACCCCAAAAGTTTTGTGTCTAACTTATGGGGTGCAGTTCAGGTTACAACGAGGGTTTTATATCCGAGGACGACTTCGACCACATCAAGGAAACGAAGTTCGCTGAATACCTATAAAATCAAACCAATATGAAGCAATACACAGAGATGTGGGACAAACACGGTGCCTTTATTTTTTCTTTTGCGCTCGCTTAGATAACCAGTATAGTATTGGTAGATAGATAATTGAAAATACAACACCTTGAACAATAGTCCTCGGATCAAAATTTGAAGTGCCGTCAAAAATCCAATTAAGAATCCAGCGCACTAATACCAAGCAGAAAGTAAGGGCTATGAATGAGACTATTGCTATTAAAATATTTTTGAGCAGAGATGAAGAATTGCGGGTCATAATTCAATGATATTTTAGACCGCAAATTTACTAATTGTTATTGGAATAGCTGTCTTTTCCGCCGCTAATATATAGCGGTAAGTTTACGGAAACGTAAATCATCGCAACTATGGATAAGACAGCAGATAACATCCAACTCAAAGGCTATGTCGGCGGTGCCGACTTCGACCGCAACGCCGTTGATAAGACTCTTGCCGAATATTCGGGCAAACCTGTCAACGTGCTTATAGACTCTTTACCATGCGCCCATATTGGCTTTCTCAACAGCTTCGGGCAATCTTTTCCAATAAGAAGTCAACAGCAGGTTCTGCCAGACTCAATCTGGCACGATGGTACAACCGCGTGGCTGATTCCGGGTTCAAGTCTTTCAATACCATTGCCGCAACATTTTACGAGCATTCAGATGAGATAATCAACTATTTTGATAACCGCTCAACAAACGCCTCTGCCGAATCTATCAACTCCAAAATAAAGGCATTCCGGGCTAAACTGTATGGCGTCAAGGATACAAAATTCTTCATCTCCCGCCTCTGTAACCTTTATGTATAAACACAGGTTTTTTACTATGCGCCGTGATTCTGAGGATGGGTGGAAGAAAAAAGAAAACCGCAATTGGCTATATTTAGCCAATTGCGGTTTTCAAAAGTGTCCGAAATGAGACTCGAACTCACACGATCCAATGATCACTACCCCCTCAAAGTAGCGCGTCTACCAATTCCGCCATCCGGACATTTCTGTTCGCTATTCCTCGGCAGAGCTGCCGTACGATTCGTAAAAACGTTAGTCTGAGCGAAAAACGGGACTCGAACCCGCGACCCCGACCTTGGCAAGGTCGTGCTCTA
>URCF01000004.1 GCA_900546365.1 uncultured Porphyromonadaceae bacterium | reverse complement strand
TAATTATGAAGAAAATTAGTTTAGCAGGTATTTGCCTCGCCACAGCCTCTCTGGCTTTTGCCCAGGCTGACCGTATCAAGGACGCGGAGCACATGCTCAAAGGTTATACCCCTGACTATGCAGGTGCGCTGACAGTTATCAAGCCTGCGCTTGAAAATCCTGAAACAGCCAAGAATGTCAATGCTTGGTTCACCGCCGGTAAGGCTGCAGCAGGTGTGTTTGAAGATGCCTACAAAAAAGTCCAGGTCCAGCAGGATGTGACAACTCAGGAAAAGAGTGCTGCCGGTAAGGCTCTCGGTGAATCCTATAAATATTTCATGACAGCTCTGCCTTTGGATAGCCTGCCTGACGAAAAGGGCAAAATCAAGCCCAAAAAGTCGAAGGACATCGTGAAGGAGATGATCAACAACTACAACTACCTCTCCACTGCCGGCAATTTCTGCTGGGAGGCCGGTGACGGTCAGGGTGCCTATGATGTATGGGAACTTTACCTGACTCTTCCTGATTATGGTCCTCTTGTTGGCAAGGTTGCTCTGACCGATCCTGCAATGGCCGGCAACATGATGTTCATCCAGGGTATCGCCATGCTCAACGCCAAGGATTTCCAGAAAGCCATGGATAAATTCCTTGCCGCTTCCAACACCCCCTACGAGAACGACAACATCTATGTTGGCGGTATTCAGGCAGCCATGCAGCTCAACAACAACGATGCCATCCTTGAGTTCGCCCAGAAGGGTTATGACAAATATGGCACACAGAACACTCTGTTCATCTCCGAGCTTATCAACGACCGCCTGCAGAAGAAGGATTACGCCGGTGCCCACAAGTATGTGACTGTGGCTCTTGACTCTGTGTCCGACAACAGTGTCAAGGCTCAGCTTCTCGATGTGCTCGGTGTGGTGTATGAATCCGAAGAAAAATTTGAAGACGCGCTCAAGGCTTTCAGCGAGGCTTCCAAGCTTGACGATTCCAACGCCAAAATCTTCTTCGACCTCGGTCGTGTCCTCAACAACCAGGCTGCCCGCATTGATGAAAAGAGCGAAAACTCCACTGCCATCGATCCTGCTGCGCTTGACGGATATGTGAAGGCTGCTGACGCATTTGACCGCGCTTATCAGCTTGATGAAACCCGTTTCACCCAGGTGCCCGGCATCCTCTATCGCCTCTACTACCGTCTCGGCAAAGGGTATGAGGACAAAGCCGCTTATTGGGAAAAACTTCAGTAATATTTCTGAACAGCCTATCTAACTTATTTAAATGGTGTGCATCTGAGGGGTGCGCACCATTTTTTGTTAAAGATATTAAAAATCGCATCCAAATTATGGCAAGGAGTGTTTAGAGTATAAAAGAAACTTAAAAACAGATTGAGTTATGAAATTCTTAATTGCTTTAGCCGTAATTTTCGCAGTGTCTGCCATCGCATTCCTTTGTGCATCACTGTTTGTTGAGGGTGGAGCCCTTGTTTACACTTCTATTGGTGCAGGTCTTTCGCTCGTGGCTTTCATCCTTGTGCTTGTGGGATATGTGTCCAAAGCTGCAAAGTAGTTTGCCGTTGACATAATACTCTGTTATCAAACGAATTGCTCCCCGGTCCAATAATTGGATGCGGGGAGCGTAGGTTTTATGGAGTTAAATGATTATTTTTGTGCATAATTATAATTATTGATCATTATATTAATTCCCTTCCGTTCATGAACAATACTGAATCTCAATTCGACGCCGCTCTTGCCTCTTGTCGTGAGGTGTTTGCCTCAAAGCTCAAGGATTATGGCGCTTCGTGGCGCATAATGCGCCCGTGCTCCATCACCGACCAGCTTTATATCAAGGCCAAACGCATCCGTTCTATCGGCACCAAATGCACTCACAAGGTGGAGGAGGGAGTGTTACCCGAATTTATGGCTATTGTCAACTACGGATTGATAGGGTTGATACAGCTCAGCCACGGCTATGCCGACGATGTGGATATGCAGCCCGAGGAAGCTCTTGGACTCTATGATAGGTATGCTGCCAAGGCCCGCTCGCTGATGCTTGACAAAAACCATGACTATGATGAGGCATGGCGTATGATGAGGGTATGTTCCTACACCGATTTTATACTCACCAAAATCAGCCGCATCAAGGAGATTGAGGATCACGACGGCAAAACAGCCGTGTCGGAAGGGATTGATTCCAACTATATGGATATTGTGAACTACGCAGTATTCGGCGTTATCAAACTGCAGGAGGAAGATGCCCGGTAAGCGGTTTGACATCAAGCAGTTCTACATCAAGGCTCTGCCTTGGATAGTTTGGACGCTCCGGATAGCTTTGGGAGCGGTGTTTTTGGTGTCGGGACTGTCAAAAGGAATCGACCTGTGGGGCTTCGTGTATAAAATCGAGGAGTATCTGTCGGTGTGGGATTTCGTCCAGCCGAGGTCGCTGGTAGTGGTTGCGGCTATGGGGATATCCTGCTATGAGTTCACTTTTGGCGCCATGCTGCTGGTGGGGTGCTACCGCCGCTTCTCGGCATCGGCTCTTTTGGCCATGATGGCGGTGATGCTCCCGCTCACATTATATATATACGTGGCCAATCCTGTGGCCGATTGCGGATGCTTCGGCGATATGCTGATTATAAGCAATGCCGCCACATTCTGGAAAAATGTGGTGATCACCGCAGGATTGATATATCTGCTCACCGTCACCCGTAAGGTGGACGGCCTGTACAGGTTTTTCACACAGTGGGCCACAACCACAGTGTCGGTGATATATTTCCTGACAGTGGCCATGCTGGGCTACAATGTGCAGCCGTTGATTGATTTCAGGTCGTTTCCGGTGGGCACCCGTCTGATTGATGATGAGGATTCCGCCGGGGAGACGAATGAATACAAATTCGTATATAGCAAGGACGGGGTTGAGAAAGAGTTTGACCTTGACAATCTGCCCGACTCCACATGGCGCTTCGTTGATCGAAGGCTGGTGTGCGGTTCGGAGATGGAACGCACCGACTTCGTGGTGATGGACGGTGAAGAGAATGTGAGTGAGGATATAATAGCGGAGCAGGGCGAGCAGCTGGTGGTGGTGGTGCCGCAGGGCGAGCGTGCCGATGTGAGCTACACTTACACCATCAATGAATTGTGGCGTTATATCACAGCCCGCGGCGGCTCGCTGGTGGAGCTTGTGGCTATGCCTGAGGCGGTGCTTCCGCAATGGATGGATCTGTCGATGGCCACCTATCCTGTGTATTCGGCTGACGGCACCATGCTCAAGGAGATGTCGCGAGGTGATATCTCGGCCATATATCTGCGCGATGGGGTGATCCAATGGAAGCGTTCGCTCGCCTCGATTGATGTGGATATGTTTGCCCGTGCGGGCGAAGGACTCAACGCGCTCGAGCTGCTTGACACGCATGGCCACGCCACTTTCCTGTGGCTCTCATCGGGTTATCTGGCGCTTATGCTCCTGCTGTGGGGCATGTCGAAAAGCCGCTCTTTGTTTCTTTTGCGTCAACGGCTTCGCAAAAAGCTCAAATCGTGATAGCTATTTCAAAACTGTTTGTTAACTTTGCAGTTGGAATTTATCAAACTACTTAATATTTATTAGCAATGAGAAAAAATATTGTTGCAGGTAACTGGAAGATGAACACCACTCTTCCCGAAGGTATCAAGCTTGCCGAAGATGTTAACAAGGCTCTTGAGAATGTTGACGCCAAGTGCGATGTGATTATCTGCGTGCCTTTTACCCACCTTGCATCCATCAACAATGTGATTGACACCAAAAAGCTCGGACTCGGTGCTGAAAACTGCGCTGACCACAAGAGCGGCGCTTACACCGGCGAGGTGTCTGCCCCGATGGTGGCTTCCACAGGTGCCAAATATGTGATTCTCGGTCACAGCGAACGCCGTCAGTACTATGGCGAAACTTCTGAAACTCTCAAAGAGAAAGTGAACCTTGCTCTTGCCAACAATCTCACTCCTATCTTCTGCATCGGTGAGGTTCTTGAGCAGCGCGAAAACGGCACATACCTTGATGTGGTGAAAGCTCAGATTGAAGAAGCTCTCTTTGATCTCTCCGCTGAAGATTTCGGCAAACTCATCCTTGCTTACGAACCCGTATGGGCTATCGGTACCGGCAAAACTGCCACCGATGACCAGGCTCAGGAGATGCATGCCCACATCCGTGGCGTGATCGCCAACAAGTATGGCAAGGAAGTGGCTGACAACACTTCTATCCTCTACGGCGGCAGCTGCAAGCCCTCCAACGCCAAGGCTCTCTTTGCAAAGCCCGATGTTGACGGTGGATTGATCGGTGGTGCTTCGCTCGACGCTGAGTCGTTCATGGGCATCGTCACCGCTTTCTAAAATTTTAAAATATCCATACTTTAGGCTACAAGAATATTATTTAGTATTTTTGTAGCCTAAATTGTATATATAAATGAACTCACGCTCTGTTTTGTCAATATTGATGTCATGTTGCGCCATGGCCGGTGTGTCGGAAAACAATCCTGACCGTCAGACTATTGTTGACCATATAACTGCCGATGGTGTTAATGTGGTGGTGCAGCCCGCCGGGCTCGCCGAGCGATTGTTGTTTGACGACACTCCGGTGGAGAAGAATGATAACAGAGTTCTAAAAGGGAATGTTGGCTACCGTGTGCAGCTGTTTTCCGACAACAATTCTCGCACGGCCAAGAATGAGGCTCGCGCCAAGGAGCGCCGCGTGATTGCACGGTTTCCGCACTATCGCTCCTACGTTATGTTCAAGGCTCCGTACTGGCGTCTGAGGGTGGGCGATTTCCGCACTCAGCAGGAGGCTAACGCTGCCGCTGAGGAGATACGAAAAGCATTTCCTTCCTACAGCAAGGAGATTAGAGTGGTTCAGGACCGTATAAATCTTTGACAATCGGTATGTTGGAAGAAGAAGAACAGAGTCGCCTCGAGCAGATTGCCACCCATGTCAATGCTCTCGTCGGGCTGCTGGGCGAGGATGTGACCCGTGAGGGTCTTGTGAAAACACCCATGCGTAGTGCCAAAGCTTTGTGGTATGCCACAAGGGGGTATCGCCAGAATGTTGACGATGTGGTCAACGGTGCATTGTTTGAATCGCCGTCACACGATATGGTGGTGGTGAAGGATGTGGAGTTCTATTCCCTGTGTGAGCATCATCTGCTTCCGTTCTTCGGCCATATCTCCATTGCATATATTCCCGACGGCAAGGTCATAGGCCTGAGTAAGGTGGCCCGTCTAGTGGATGTGTACGCCCGGAGGCTTCAGCTACAGGAGCGGTTCACCCTTGAGGTGTGTGAGGCTATAATGAAAGTCACAGGTGCCAAAGGGGTGATGGCGATGAGCACAGCCGGTCATTTGTGTATGAAGATGCGTGGGGTGGAGAAGCAGGACAGCACCACAACTGTGGTATCAGCCGTGGGAGTGTTCAATGACAATCCCGGGCTCCGCAATCAGTTTTTCGCTTCGTTGTAAATCGAGTGCCGGATTTCATCGATGCTCACCAGCTTGCTCACGATGGCATAGATGGTGAGTCCGGCAGGGGAGTGGATCTGGAGTTTTGAGGCAATGTTGCGCCTGTGGGTCATGACAGTGTTGACCGACACATTGATTTCTGCGGCAATCTCCTTGTTGGACAATCCTTTCACTATACCTACCACTATCTCTTTCTCTCTCGGGGTGAGGTCGTTCCTGGCATCGCTGTCGTTGTCGTTGTTTTCGGCGGAGAGACGGAGCACTGTCTGACAGATCGACTGGGGCGAATCGTAAATGGATATTGTGGCATCGTAAAGAGCGGCGGCATCCGGGCTGAGCAGCGATGAGGCCAGCGCTATTGTTGCTGTCGGGTTGCTTTGCGGGTCGAGCCGATGTTCGGCCATCATCTGTTGAGCCTTGACATTCATCGGGTCGGCTATGATTACTCTTGCAGTGCCTGTGTCCACGGTGTCGGAGTCGCCGCTGTCCTGAAGGTCGATGCAGAGAATATCCTTTCCAATGGTTTGCTGAAGAATGGAGCGTATGCCCTCATAGATAAGCCGGGAGTCGGTCAATATGCCTATATGCAGCGGTTTCATTTTCTATGACGTTCGATGGCGGCTATTGCAGGCACAAGAATATTGTTCTCAATCAGCGCGTGTGATTCCAGATCTGCTTCGCAATTGAAAATGTCAACAAGAGCGTCATACATTTTATCGGGAGTGGCGGTGGTGTAATAGAGCAGAATTATATTTTTCAGCTCGGTGAGCTTCATGGCCACTTCATCGTGGTGCTTACGGAAAATATCAATGCTGTAGTCTGTGGCGTCACCGTGGATAAGGGCACGGACATACGGAAACACAGTGTTTTCCTCGTAGGCGAAATGGATTTTCACTTGCTTCACATAGTCATCAAAAAACTGCATGATGGCGGGGTTGATGTCGATATGCGACGGGTCGAGCGCATTCTGCAGGTTGGCGCGTATGTGGGGAAATTTATAGTCAATGAAATAGGTGTGGCTGTTGTGGAGAAAATCCACAATCCCGGCCACATCCTTTTCATTCATGTCGCTGATATCCACCTGCGACGATATCATCATGTTGATGACCATCAGAAACACGCGAGTGTTGACTCCGGCTTGCTCACACACCTGGGCTATATTCTTGTTGCCCACACCCAGCGGTATGCGGAAGCGGCTTATCACAGGCAGCACATTGTAGTCGTGCCTGATAAGGTCGGCCATGGTGTCGTGGGCGGTGATGGGGCGGTTAAGCGACATTGCGGTACTATCGATTATTTCTTGACAGTCTGTTCTTCATCGGCTTTCTCAGCTGCTTCGGCGGCTTCGTCCTGTGCTATCTCCTCGTCCTTGAATTCGGTGACGCCGGAAGCTATGAGCTGGTTGTACCAGGCGAACACTTTCTTGATGTCGTTGGTGTAAACTCTCTCGTTGTCAAACTCCGGAAGAATCTCGGCGAAATAGTTGCGGATGTCGGCATCCGAACCGATGGCTTTCACATCCACGGGCTGGCCGTTGTTTTTCTCCTTGATGGTTTCAAACACCTCCGACAAGGGCACATCGCCTTCGTTGGTGTAGATAGAGATGTCGCCGAGCGACACCACCTTGTCGTGGGCATAGGCCGGGGTGCGCTTGCCGGTGGTGAGCGACTCTACGATAAGCATATTCTTGCCTTGGTTCACGAGCTTGAACAGGCCGGGACGGCCGGCTATGGACAGTATTCTTTTAAGCATGGTGTTGAAATATATTCGTTTTCAAGTGTTGGTGCAAAATTAAGAAAAAAATAGTGAACGCACCAATTATTTGTTGTAACTTTGCAGTCATCAAACCAACCCAAATAGTTCTTTCAAGTCATGATAAATCGAGTATTGATACGTATCAAAGTGGTGCAAATGCTTTATGCTTATCTGCTTACCCAAAGTGAATTTAAAGTGGAGCCTGCTCCGGATGCTTCATCTTCGCGTGATAAACTATATGCTTATTCGCTTTATCTTGATTTGCTGCTGTTCATTCTCAAGATTTCCGGCTACAGGGTTCATTCCTCGGGTCAAGAGGTGAATGTGGCCGGTGTGGGCGACAATAAATATCTGCAAGCCAACAAAATGGTGAAGTCGCTCGCCTCCAACGATGAGATACGTCGGTCCATTCTGCAGGAGCGTTCCTCAATTGATGATTTCAACGATGCTCTCGTGGCGGTGCATAGGACCATCATCGACTCGGCTCCGTACAAAAGCTACACTCATCTGAAAAAACGCGAGCTCAAGCAGGATGTTGATTTCTGGATCGACATCATCAATATGGTGATTGCGAAAAGCCCTGAATTTCTTGCTTCGGCACGCAAGAATCCCAACTTCACCAATGTGGGATTCCATAACGGTATAAAGATGGTGATTTCCACCATCGACAATTTCAGCGACACCCGCAGCATGCTTGCCGATGCGCAGAAATCGCTCGACAAGTCGCTCGACAAAGCCCATGAACTTTACCACGCACTGCTGCTGCTGAGCGTGGAGCTTACCAATATGCAGTATCAGCGTCTCGACGCCGCCAAGCATAAGTTTATCCCCACCCAGGAGGACCTCCATCCCGACACCCGTTTTGTGGACAATGCTTTTCCGCGCATGCTCGCTGACTCTGAGGATATGGAGGAATATCTCAAATCCAATCCTATCTCCTGGGCCGATGATTTCTCGCTGCTCAAAACCCTGCTTGATGCCATCCTCGCCTCCGATATTTATGCCGAATATATGGCCAAGCCCACAGTGAGCTTCGAGGATGACTGCGAATTTTGGCGCAGCGTGTATAAGAACATCATTCTGCCGAGTGATGCACTCGCTGAAGTGTTGGAGAGCAAGAGTGTGTATTGGAACGATGACCTTGACATCATGGGCACTTTTGTGCTCAAGAGCATCAAGCGCATCGCCGCTGCGGGTCAGGATGCTGAAGTGAAGCTCCTTCCGCAGTACAAGGACGAGGAGGATTCACAGTTTGGCAAACAGCTGTTCATGTACGCTGTCAACAACCGCGATGAGTATCGCTCGTATATCGACAAGTTCATCGATGTGCGCCAGTGGGATCCCGAGCGTCTTGCCTTTATGGATATTGTGATTATGGAAACAGCCATTGCAGAGCTGCTCAACTTCCCCGCCATACCTATCCCGGTGACTCTCAACGAGTATATCGAGATTGCCAACTGCTACAGCACTCCCCGCAGCGGTCAGTTTGTCAACGGTATCCTTTTCTCGGTGATAAATTATCTGAAAAACGAGAAAAAACTTTTGAAAAATTGATTGCAATCGTTATATTTGCATTATAAACTAACAAAACCATATCCAAAATGACACTTAATCTTATCATGCTGCAAGATTCTGCCGGTGGTGGTATCGCCAATATCCTCATGATTGTGGCTCTTATCGCAGTATTTTATTTCTTTATGATTCGTCCTCAGCAGAAAAAGCAGAAGGAGATTCGTAAGTTCCGCGAAGGTATCAAAAGCGGTGACCGTGTGGTGACCGCCGGCGGCATCTATGGCAAAGTGCGTCAGGTGAAGGAAAATACTTTCGTGATTGAGATTGCCCAGGGTGTGAACATCACCGTTGACAAAGGTTCTGTTTACCCCTCTGCCGAGCAGGCTCAGGCTGATGCAAATAGCGAGGAGAAGAAATAAATCCTTGTTGACTGACTGATGCCCGAAACATCATCTCATCCCAAGATTGATAGACTACGCGCAGCCTACACCAAGGCTGTGCGTTCGTCTAAAGGCAAATCTGTGCTCACATACCTGTTGTTTGTATGTGTGGCTTTTGTGTTTTGGGTGGTTCTGAGCCTTGACACTCAGATCCAGCGTGATTTTGATGTGCCTCTTGTGGTTGAGGATGTTCCCGACAGTGTGACGGTGATCAGCGATGTGCCGCAGAAAATTTCGGCTATAGTGGAGGGCAAGGGCTCGCAGCTCATACGGTTTTTATGGGGAGGGATGCCTGTGTTCAAAGTCAAATTCTCGGAATATGCCAACCCTGAGAACAATACCATCCTTGTGCCCAAAGGAAAGTTTGAAAGCCGGTTGAGCGAATATTTCGGACAGTCGGTAGATGTTGTGTCCTCGCGTCCCGACTCGCTGAGCCTCGTTTATACATCCACTCCCGGCATGAGGCTGCCGGTGCATATCAATTCCGAGATTTCGCCCTATTTCCAGTATATTATCTCAGGTGCCATCAAGGCCGATATTGACAGCGTCATGGCCTATGCGGTCGGCGGTGTGCCCCGCACACTCACAGTGGCCGACACCGAATGGATTGTGCGCTCTGAACTCAAGGACACCTCTGTGTATGAGGTGCGCATCAAGCCTATTCCGGGTGTGCGTTTCATCCCTGACAAAATCAATATCACTGTGCCGGTGGAGCCGCTGATTTCCAAGCGTCGCAGTGTGCCCGTGGAGGTGGTGAACCTTCCCGAGGGGATCGGGTTGATCACATTCCCGTCGTCGGTGGATGTCACATATCTGGTGCCGATGAGCGATTATAATGATGATTATCCGGTGAAGGCCTACGCCGACTATGCCACTCTCGACCTCAGTAAGAGCAAGATAAAGCTCACCCCCTCGCTTATGCCTGAGCTGTATCGCAATGTCACTCTTTATCCCGACAGCGTTGAATACATCCTTGAAAAATAACGGTTGCCGTATCGTGGCGGTGTCGGGAGGCATCGGGTGCGGAAAAAGTGTGGTGTGTCGTATGCTCGCAGCCATGGGGCATGAGGTGTACGATTGCGACAGCCGCGCCCGGAGGATTATGGATTGCTCAGGTGAGATTAAATCAGTGATTAAAAATCATATTTGCCCTACGGCTATCAACCCCGATGGTTCTATCAACCGCGAGGCGCTTTCGGAGGTGGTGTTTGCCAATCCGGATGCTTTGGCCGCACTCAACCGCGCTGTGCATAAATGTGTGAGGGAAGATATTTTGCGTGAGTCCATGGGCAGGAATCTGATGTTTGTGGAAACTGCCATACTCTATCAGTCGGGGCTCGACCGAATGGTTGATTCGGTGTGGGAGGTGACCGCTCCGGAATTTCTGCGCGTGGCAAGGGTGATGAACCGCAATTCGCTCAGCCGCCGCCAGGTGGAGGCGCGAATCAATGCTCAGGCTCTGCCGGAAGATATAGATATCCATCCGCGCACCTGCAAGATATTGAACGATGATGACACGGCTGTGCTTCCGCAGCTGCTCGCGTTGCTACAGGACGAGTTGAAATTCGTCGGCATCCATCCACGGCCGGAATTTTAATCTGTCGTGGGCGAATCGCTTGGCATCAAAGGTGGCATACACCGTGCCATCCCCGCAACGCTCCGCAATATCATATCCCATATGGTCAAACGCTTGCGAATCATTAAGATCGTAGCTGCCGTAAATGTCGCTGCCCCCTCTGTTGCACCCCACCACAAAAGCTTGGTTTTCAATAGCTCGTGCCATTAGCATATGCTTCCACGCATGGAAGCGGGAATGTGCCCAGTTGGCGGGCACTATCAGTGCGTCATACTCGTTGGCTACGCTTCTGTTCCACACCGGAAACCGGATGTCGTAGCAGATGCTCATCTTCAGGTTCCACCCTTTGAGCTGCATTATCGGACACTTCTCCATGCCCGGGGTGAAAATCTTGCTCTCCCCGCCGGATTGAAACAGATGGCGTTTGTTGTAGAACTCTATGCTCCCGTCGGGCATAGCCATAAATCCGCGGTTGAAATACCTGTTGTCAATCTTGGCAGTGAAGCCTCCCCAGATGGCAAAACCAAATCGTTTCACCCATCCGGCCACTCTCTGCATGGTGCGGCCATGGTCATCCTCTGCCATCGACTGAAGCAGCTGCAGGTCAACGGTGAACCCTGAATTGAACATTTCCGGGAGCACCACAAGGTCGGTGCCGGGACGGATTGATTCGAGCCTCTGCTCCACGATGTCAAGGTTTTTTGCCACATCACCCATCACTATGTCGTGGGGGATCAGGGCCACTCTGAGATTTTCTGTTGGCATCAGTCGGCGGAAAATTTTTCGGGATATATCCCTGTGAACTGTTTATAATATTGTTTTATGGCTGCCATATCGCGCTCCACATCGCCGGTAGGGGTGTACTCCTTGGTGAGAAATATGGTTTTGGTGCCGGCATCGATGGCGGCAAGCAGCAGAGGCACTTTGGCTTCATACGCAATATGAAGAAATCCGGTGTGCCATTGTGTGGTGAGGCTTCTTGTGCCTTCGGGGGTGATGGCGAGCGACATTTTGGACGACTGTCTGAACTTTTCAATCACAAATTCGGTGACTGATTTTTTCACGCCGCGTTTTCGCGGCACCGGTATTCCGCCGATGGCTTTGAAAAAATACCCCAACGGAAAGAAAAACCATGATTCTTTCATCAGGAATCCGGCGGTTCGCCCCACGGAGTGAATGGCAAGCTCGCCAAGTATAAAGTCCCAGTTAGATGTGTGCGGTGCCACACATATCAAACATTTAGGATAGTCGGGCAAAGACACCTTCACCTTCCACCCGGCTATCCTCAATATCGTTGCGCTTAGATTCATTTCGATGCGGCGGCTTGTTTGTTGGCTTCGCGCTGAGCTGCGGGAAGAAGGCCGTTCATCTCTTTAACAATCTGCTGGATACTATTGTTGAACTCTTCGCGCAGCTTGGCATATGCTTTGGCATAATAGGCACGCTTGGCGGCATGGTACTCGCGCATAGAATTGAAATCGCGTGGTGTTTTGTCAAATGCCACCGACACTTTCTGGATGGCTGACGACTGCAGCTCTGCTGCGTGAAGAATCACATCGTTCATCTTCACGGGTTCGATGCCATTGATAAATTCGCGGGCTATAAGACACTCGCCGGCCACTGAGCCGCAGATATAGCGTATTTGTTTCTTGAGATTTCTTTTGTTTGCCATAATTAGTTGAATTTTATTTGGTTAAGTGTTTGATAATGCTTGTTTGAACTGTTGGTACACCGGCGCTATCGCGTTGGTGGCCTTGATATTGTAGTGCCGGGTGGACGGTTCAGGTCGGGCGGTGGAGAGAATGATACCTGTTTCTCCTTCTTCCAGACACTCGCTCACTCCCAGCATCGCAGTGGCTGAATGGGGATCGATCTCATAGCTCATGGCGCATCTGGCCGTGATGATAGCGTTGTTGATCTGCCCGTCATCATAGCTTCGCGCCACAATATCCTGAGCCATAGCTTTGTGAGAGTTGTCATACAGCTCCTTGAGCCGTGACAGATTGAGCGGATGGGCTATATCCAAAGCGTGGGCCATGGTGTTGACTGTCGGGTGGGTGGGATACTCGCCTGTTTCCAGATACTCTTTTAGCTGGAAGTTGGAGTTTCCGGTGGCGATTATCCTTTTGACAGGCAGTCCCATACGTTTGGCTATGACAGCAGCTGTGAGTCCGGCCATATTGCCGCAGGGGATAGCGAATACTATGCTGTCGGGTGAGGCTCCTTGCGCCACCGCCCTCGAGTAGGCGTAGAAAAAATGTATGGTCTGGGGCAGCAATGCGCCGATATTGAGTGTGGATGCCGCTGTCACATACCCGTTGTGGTGCAGGTCCTTGTCACCCAGTGCCTCGGCCATAAGCTGCCGGCATTGGTGCTCGGTGCCTCGTATGTCAATGAAATGGATGTTGGATGTAACATTCTCCATATACCTCATATCGGTGTTGTGGGCACCGATGCGTGGCACAAGGAGCACCACCTCCACCCCCGGACGGGAGGCGTAGCTGTGCACAATGGCTTTGGCCACATTGGAAGTGGCGGTAGCCAGGATTTTCACTTTCTCTTTCTGCCTCACGGCGATATGGTCAACAAGTCCGGCCATGAACCCCACGCTATAATCTTTTACCGTGCCGGTGGGGCCATGCCACAGCTCGAGGGCAAACACCTGCTTGTCGAGTTTCACGAGCGGTATCTGGTTGGAATAGGTTTTCATCGCTATCTGCCGGAGGATTTCAAGGTCCACATCTTCGCCAAACAGCGAAGCGGCCACGCAATACGCTAAGTCGGAGAGTTGCATGGCAGGTAGCGAAGCGATGATGGCTTTCGGAATCACCGGAAGCCGATCGGGCATAAGCGCACCGGAGTCAACCACTGTGTGCAGCAATGCCTCCTTGAGAGTGGCCGTGTTGTATCTTGATGATGTGCTGTGGTAGAGCATGACGGTTCATCTGATATTTGCAATACTGATGATGTCGGCGAACACACCTGCTGCGGTCACCTCCGCGCCGGCACCGTACCCTTTGATTTCCATAGGAAAATTCCTGTATCGTTCGGTGGTGAGCAACACACAGTTGTTGCTGTCCTCCAGGGAGTAGAACGGATGCGAAGCATCCACCTCTTTCAGCCCTACGGATGCTTTGCCATCGGCAAATTCGGCCACAAACCGCAGCTTACGGCCTGACTTGGCGGCCTCTTGACGTCGTTGCTCCATAGGCCCGTCAAGCGAGGGAACGGCGTTTTCAAACTCCTCAACAGTGCCGCTGAACAACTCCTGCGGCAGCAGCGGTGTGGATTCCACATCATCGATGCTCACCTCATATCCCGCCTCCCGTGCAAGAATCACCAGTTTGCGCACCACATCGGTGCCGCTGAGATCCACCCTGGGGTCAGGTTCGCTGTACCCCAGCACTCTTGCTTTGGCAATAGCGCTGCTGAAGGTGGTGGTGCTGCTCAGGGTGCTGAATATATAGTTGAGCGTGCCCGACACCACGGCTTCGATTTTCAGGATGGTGTCGCCGGAATTGACGAGATTGTTGATGGTGTTGATCACCGGCAGCCCGGCACCGACATTAGTCTCAAAAAGCCATTTCACATCTTTTTTGCGGGCAGTGGATTTGAGTTTGCTGTATGTGTCGAAGCTGCCCGAAGTGGCGAGTTTGTTGGCGGCCACCACATTCACATTGTGGTCAATCAGCCGCTGGTATATCCCGGCGATATCCTTTGACGAGGTGCAATCCACAGCCACAGAGTTGAAAATATTCATTGTCTCAATCTCGTTGGCTATCAGCTCCGGTGACGACGGCACTCCATGCCGTTTGAGCAGCTCATCGCTGAGGCTGGTGTCGATGCCGTCGCGGTTGAAATACGCCAGTCTGGAATTGGCAATGCCCACCACTTTGAGCTCCAGAGCCTTATTGCGCAGAAGATTCTCCTGCTGGTGGGCAAGCTGCCGGAGTAGGTGACGCCCAATGTTGCCAATTCCAATCACAAAAAGGTTGAGTACTTGGGTGTCAGATAAGAAAAAACTGTCATGGATCACATTAAGAGCCTTTTTCTGGTTCTTAAGCTCGATGACAAATGAAATATTGGTTTCGGATGCTCCCTGGGCGCACGCTATCACATTGATACCGTTGCGGCCGAGGGTGTTGAACAGCTTGCCGGCCACTCCGGACGCATGGCGCATGTTTTCGCCCACGATAGCCACAGTGGCAAGGTTGTATTCAGCGCGGATGGCGTTCATCTCACCGGTTTCTATCTCAGCGGAAAATTCGGTGTTGAGCGCTTCCACAGCTCTCTGGGCATCGGCGTTGCGCACTGCAAACGAGGTGGTGTTTTCACTCGATGCCTGCGACACCATGAACACACTCACGCCGTTTCGTGCCAGTGCGTTGAATATTCGTGCGTTGATACCGATGATACCCACCATACACAATCCCGACACTGTGATGAGGCAGGTGTCGTTGATTGACGAGATACCTTTGATATCTTTCCCCTCAGCCGACGGACGCTGCTCGCTGATGCAGGTGCCGGGGGCTTCGGGATTGAATGTGTTTTTGATGAGAATGGGGATGTTTTTGTGAAACACCGGATAGATTGTCGGCGGATATATCACTTTGGCACCGAAGTTGCACAGCTCCATAGCCTCGATAAACGACATATGCTCTATCACATAGCTGTTGGGGATGATGCGCGGGTCGGCGGTCATGAACCCGTCCACATCGGTCCATATTTCCAGCACACGGGCATTGAGCGCGGCGGCGAGGATGGCTGCGGTGTAGTCGCTGCCTCCGCGCCCTAAGTTGGTCACATCCCCCTTGGCGTCGGACGATATGAACCCCGGCACGAGAGCCACTTTGAATGGATTGTTGTCAAACAGCTCGTGAATCAGCTTCTGGGTGGTGTCATTGTCGAGCACATGCTTGCCAAACTGGTTGAGCGTTTTTATGAAGTTGCGCGAATCATACAGCTCGGCTCCGTTGATGATTTTGCTGATGATGGTGCTTGACAGCCGCTCACCATAGCTCACTATGATGTCGAGCGAGCGTGACGACAGGTCGCGTATCAGGCTCACCCCCTTATATATGTTGGACAGCTCCTCGAGCAGCGCATCGGTGCGCTCCGTGATTTCGGCCTGCCATTGCTCCGGCACTATCCCTTCAATCACACTATGGTGGCGGTTGATTATCTCTTGCAATGAGTCTGTGTAGCTTTCGTCTCCTTCAGCCGCGAGCCTGGCTGTGGCTATCAGTCGGTCGGTGATCCCCCCGAGGGCGCTCACCACCACAATCACCGGCTCGCTGCAGCTCTCCACAATCTGTTTCACATTGCGAAGACTGTCAACCGTGCCAACTGATGTGCCTCCGAATTTCAGTACTTTCATTTCTTTCGGTTACGATTGATTAATTTCAGTACAAAATTAATCAAGTTAATCCACAATTCATAATCATTGCCCAAAAACCTCCCCGCATAAAAAATCGGTGCCTCCCGCTACGGGTGGCACCGACAGATATATTATGAAAAATGTTTCTTTTGGGTTCTGCCCAATAGCCTTCATCTTCTTCCTTGCCAAATGATGTTGAACCGAAGTTGAAGTTGAAGCTTGCACCGGTTTCGATAAACATCGGTTTTGCACCGAGCTGGAAGCCATGACGATAGTCGATGCCAACACCGTTGAGGCTGAAACCATCGTAATCATCATACTTCATTTCTTTGTTGAAACCATAGTGGTCGTTGTTGTAGCTGATGCCTACGCGATTGTAGTCCTGGGCCATTGCAGATGCGCAGATAGCCACTGCAGCAATTGCAGAAATAAGTTTTTTCATCTTTTTAATTGTTTTGGTTAGGATAATAATTGAATCTTTAATTGTTTATTCTATCGCAAAAGTAAACAAAATTTAATAAAACCAACATGTATAAATATTAATGTGTGTTAATGAATGGGGGGGGTAAAATAACAAAGGAGCACCGATGGCGCTCCTTTGAATATGAGTGTGTTAAATGATTATTTGCGAATCATAACTTTCTTGGAATCTGTGCCCTGGCGGCGGATGTAGATGCCGTTGCTGAGGTTGTCGGCATTGACGCGCATACCCTGGAGGTTGTAGTATTCCACAGGTGCGTTGGTGTCAGCGGCGTTGATGGTGCCGATGGAGGCGGGGAGGGATTCACCGGTGCCGTTGAATGTCACATCGATGTTCATTTTATATCCATCGTCTGTTTTTTCCTGCAGCCATACCACAGGGATGCTGGCGGTGAGGTAGCCGTCCTTTTCGTAAGCATCTACGCTCACATTGGCAATGATGAAGCCGCCAAGAAGCTCCATGTGGTGCACTTCGCCGGTCATTTTGCATCCACCGTCTTCGGTCGGTTCGCGAAGCACATCCACCACGATGTCGCCTACCTCTAATTCATCGCTGAGTTTGAAGTTGTAGAGTCGGAGCACTGCATGGTTGGTGTCGTTAGCTTCGATATATACGGTGGCGTTGGGGTCAACCACAGGGTCTTCTTCTTCAAGGGTTACGGTCAGTGTGCCGTTGAACGGTGTGCCTACGCGCTGCACAGGGGGTTCGGCAGCTTTGAAGTTGAGGGTGTAGGTGTGCGATTTCGCACCGTCTATATCCTCGCCCTGGGCGTTGCTGACTGTGATTGTGGCCTTGTTGTTCTCTGTGTCGAGGGCCAAAGAAGCTTTGGCTGTGCCGCTGTTGCCTTTGAGAGTGTAGGCAAATTCTGATTCAGCAGGCATGGTGGTGTCGAGAGTGTATTCGTATTTGTCGGGTGCGAATCCTTCCACACTGTTGCCGCCCACGCTGAGAGTGTTGAGGCGCGAGAAGTAAATCAGCTTCACATCGTCCACGGTAAGCTCGTTGTCCTTGCCCACTGCGCTTGTGCCTCCAAAATAGTCACCGGCGGAGATGATGATGTTGATTTTCTCGGGGGTGTCGGTGGTTTTGTAGTCGAACTCGTAGAGCGCGTTGGTCCAATCGGAGGCATTGGATGTGATGTAGTTGATGGTGGAAGCTATCAGCACGCCGCCGTTGTTGGTCACTGTGCCGCCTTGGGTGCCGGTCATGTCGTAGCCGAGCACGCAGCGGTCGCGGTCAACCATATCAACTTTTTTCACGGCACTGGCGCTCGAACCGATGTTGCCGGGCACACTTGCCTGGGTCCATGAGCCTTTCCATATATATGCTATGGCCGATGAGCGTTCATTAGGCTTGTCAGTGCCGCGAGAGCGCTTGTAGTAGAACGAGAACGCATCGGGGCGTCCGGTGAACTCCATGCCGCCGAATGTGCCGCCATCGGTGTTTTTGATGGAGAGTGTTCCCTGGCTGGTGGACCATGTGGTGCCAAGGGTGATATATGCGGGAACATTTGATCCGATTGTGCCGATACCGGTGAACACCTGCTTGAGGTTGACAGCATTGGTGGAGTTGTAGCCGGTGGTTTTTGCGCCAAGTGTGGCTTTTCCTGTGCCGCCCATTCCTATCACATGTGAAATGCACCAGCCTTCGGGGTTCTCACCCTGTGTACTTGAGTTGCCGTTGCTTGTCCAGGGGGTGCAAGCTTTCCAGTTGCCTTCAAATCCCACGTTGGGAAGCTGTTGGGCATTGACCGACATCCCGGCAGCTGCTAATGCGAGAAATGTGATGTAAATTTTTTTCATAAGCTATTGGTTTTTGTGATTTATTATCATCATTCAAGCCGCAAAGGTAATGATTTTGAATTTATCTGCGGCATTTTATTCCAAAAAAATGCCAATATTTTGGTGCGAAACTGCTCATACTGAGCAGTTTTTAACTATATTAACATAACGCGTAGGGTTTTAAAACAAAAAAATTATCCGTCATCACGACGAATAATCTTCTTACCTTAAATCTAATACCATGAAAAACTGTTGCAAAGGTAAAGCGCGATTTTCAGTTATGCAAGTGGTTGATAAGAATTTTTGCAAAATTTAACCAAAAATCGCGCTTTAATTACGTTCTTAATCTTTTTATTCGCCCGACATGGCTTTGAATGAGATGGGGATTGTGTACTGGCAGGCAACATTTTCGCCGTTTTCGTTAACCGCCGGCTCGAAGTCGGGCAGGGTGGCGATTACCCTGATGGCTTCGTTGTCAAAAATCTCTCCCTGCGAGCGGATTATCCTCGTGGCGCCCACTTTGCCGGTGGCTGAGATGTCGAACGCTACCACCACACGATATGTGCTGCCATCGTCGGGTGCGCCTTCGGGATATTTGATGGTGGTGGCAATATGCTGCATCAATGCTTTGTCGCCGCCGGGAAATTGCGGCATCTTGGCCACACTATTGGAGGGTTTCTCATTTTCGCCCAACAGGTTGATCACAATGCTGTTGTTCTGCTTGTCAATCGACATTGATTCAATGAAGGCGGAGTTGATCATATTGAGTTTCTCGGCGGAGAACCGGATTCCTTTGTACTCATATTCGCCGTTGGCATTGGGCAATATCTCCTTACCGTTCACCTTGAATATGAATTTGGGCGACTCCTTGCTCTCCTGCTTGGGTTGCTCGGTTGAGGCTGTGTTGCTCTCTGCCGGTGCTGCAAGTTTCACCACTGTCACAGGGTCTGATACCACTGCGATGTCCACGCTGTTTCCGGTGTTTTCGGTAACGGCGATGGAATTTTCTGCTGCCGGATTGCTGCCATACGCCTCGGATGTTGTAACTTTGTGCGGCAAAGATGCGAAGCTGGCACCGGACACTGCGCTGAGCACGGACGCCACCGCAGGAATGTTGAACACTGCCACAGCCGCAAGCGCGGCGGGCGCAAGAGCAAGAGCGAGCCCTCGGCGGCTCTTGCCGGAATTGGATTTAAGCATCATAGTGATACGTTTTTTGAGATTACTGTGATTCAGGCTGTTGGCAAGGGCCGGGAAACTTTTGCCGACAGCCTTTTTTATAAGCAATAGTTGATATTGGCGGGCGTTGACACCTGAGCGGAGCACTGCGGCATCGGCCTGATATTCGTTGACAGAGCGCAGCTCCTCGCGCATGAGCCATGCGGCGGGGTTGAACCATTGGGCAACGATCACCAGCTGGGCAAACAGCATGTCAACCCAATGGTTGTGGTGCAGGTGCTGGAGCTCGTGGGTGAGTATCATGTCGCCACATTCGTTGTAATCCTCACGGCTGACCACCACATATTTCCTCCAGCTGAACGGTGCTCTGCCGCGCTTGCCGGAAATCACAAGGATGGCTCCGCCGGGGAGCGGGTATTTCTCTCCGCTGTGTACTATCTGCGCCAGCCGTATGTAGCTCACCACTGAGAGCGCGGCCATCACTGCCACTCCGGCAAGATATATGGCTATCATTACCAGCGGCCATATCGGTGTCGTTGCCGTGGTGTCGGTCAGCTCCACAACAGGCACTGCTATTATCTGCTCTATGACTGTCTCCATCTGATGGGGCTTGGAAAACAAGTCCGGCAGATTTCCGGCCGCGGGAATCAACGGCACAGCCATGGCGGTGAGGTAGATGGCGATAAGCGCGGCCCTGTTGAAGGCGTGCATGTTTTCCTTGGCCATCATCCATTTGTAAACCAAATACATGGCCATCAGCAGCAGGCTGCTCCGAAGCGTGTATGAAAGTATCTCACCCATGGTTCTTCTCTATAAGTTCTATTAATTCTTTCAGCTCGTCCACAGATATCTTCTCTGTTTTCACAAGGGAGGAGACGGCGCTGAGATAGCTGTTGTTGAAATACCCTTTGATCACATTGCTGAGGGTGCGGTCGGCAAAATCTTCCTTTTGCGCTATCGCGAAGTAGCGGTAGCCTGACCCCATCGGCTCATGGCCAACATACCCTTTCTCCTCGAGTGTCCTCACCACGGTGGACACTGTGTTGACATGCGGCTTGGGGTCGGGGTAGAGTCCTACGAGCTCGCGCACGGGCATAGGTCCATTGTTCCAGAGCATCTGCATCACTTCCTCCTCGCGCTGGGTGAGGGTTTGCTTGGTTTTCTTCTTGTTGGCCATGATGATATAATGTGAACTAATTTTTTAGTTGATGCGACAAAGCTACAACTATTTTTTTAGTTGACCAAGCTTTTTTGTGAAAAAAACGGCCTCGCAACTAATTTTTTAGTTGGAGGCCGGTTTTTGCGGTGGATGCCGGTATCATGGGTTGACATTGAGGATGGTGCCGGAGGAATGGGCTGTGAGCTGCGGTGCATACTGGCTTTGGAGCGTGGCTATGCCCGAGGCGAATTGGCCGGCGTTGTTCACCCACATATCGTATGTGAGCTGGTAGGTGCCTTTCGGCATATTGGTGACAAAGATGTTGGTGGCGCTGTCGCGGTTCTCGCGGTAGAAGCATACGCCGTCGCTGTAGATGGGGGCGGGGAGTTGCTCCACAGGCTCGAAGCATGCGGGGCGATTGTCGGTGATGGCCACATATTCGAGGTCGCGGTTGACATGGATGGTGAGGGTCACCTGCACCTTGTTGCCGACAGTGAGGGTGTCGGCGACTTCGGTAGATGTGCCGTTGTGGAGCAATATCCGCTTCTCGATGCTCACGGCATCGCAGCTTTGGGCTTTGATGTCGGCCATATCCTGCGTGTATTGGCAGAACAGGGCACCGAAAGCCGGAGTGGTACCCTGACGCTCTATGGAAAGGGTGGCTTCAGACGGGGAGAGGGGTGAGATGGATGTGCGGAGATATCCGGTGTATCTATCTGCCACGGGAGTGGCAATCGGCTTGCCGTTGAGCTTAAGCACGGCGGGAGCCGAGGGTTGGATCCAAGATTTGGAGGTGAGCAGTATGGACGAGATTACATCGGAGGTGGACGCTGAGCTACCCCAGTTTTCAGCCTCTTTCTGCAGTATCAGCCATTGGCGGATGCGGTCGATGTCGGCCGATGTGGGCTCGGCGGCATGGAACGCTTCAAGAGCATCGGCTGCCACCTGGAGCTGAGCCATAGAGCCTCCGTATATATCGCCTACCGACGGCCACCACATCCCTTGCTGCGGTGTGGACTCGGCGTATTCGCGCATCGAGGCCAGTATTGTGGCTGCCACGTTTTTGTAGTTGTGCTTCATCAGAATCAGCACCGCCTCGGCTTTGGCGGCGATGGAGTAGCTGCGCCAATTGTTCACCACTTTCTGCACAGTGGCGGAGGTGATGGTGGTGCTGACTGCACTGCGCTTGAACGAGGGCCACAGGTCAAGGGTAGCCACGTAGCTGAAATAGTTGGCCTTGGGATATTTGGAGTAGAGCTTCTCATTTTCCTTCTGCATATATGCCAGCGCGTTGTCGATGATGGTGCGGAGCTTTTTGCTGTCGGGGAGATAGCCGAGTTCGTTGACGCGTCCGAGGCATGCGAGCACTTCGGAGGTGGCCCACAGCGAAGGCTCGGTGCACTGCGAGGTCCAGGCCAGTCCGCCGTTGCGGTTCACCTTGTTGAGGTAGTCGATGCCGGAGTCAATGGTGCTGTTGATGTTGCTTTTGTCCAAAAGCAGCGCCAGACGCGTCATCCGCTCGGTGTCGCTCTTGGCATCGGCGAGCCATGGGGTGGCGTTGAGCCACACTGTCTTGAGGTCGGCGTTGCGCTCGAGCATCGACACCAATGTGGAGTCGGAGCCGTTGGAGGAGGTCCAGTATTCCAGGGCTTCCACGATGGTAGGGTTGTCGTTCAATATCCCGCGGGCCACAGCTGCCGAGAATATATTGTAGGCGGCATTGATGGCGGTTGCGGGCTGTTGCTCGGCGAGTCCGGGGAGGGCGGTGACCACATACCACAGAGGGTTGTCGCAGTATTGCAATGTGACTCTTGCATCCGCGGGCATCTTGGGCAGTGTGAGCCTGAAATCTGTGCTGTCGGGAGCTATGTAGAACGGTGTTGTCTCTATCACAGGCTGACTTGCGGGCAATATCGGCAGCAATGACTGCTCGCCGTCGGCATACAGCTCTGTTGACGATTTGACTCTAAACCCGAGCATTGGCAGGTCGGTGGGAGCAGTCACTTCCACAGCCACGGTGGCGTTCTCGCCGGGCTGCACAACGAGTGTTTGACTTGAAGTCTGTGTCACCTCCTGGGTGAGCGGGTTGAACAGCTCCATGACAGTGGTGATATTCTGGGTAGAGTCGGAGTTGTTGAATACGAGCGATTTGAGCACCGCGCGGTCGCCGGTGCGCAGATAGCGGGGCAGGTTGGGCTGCACCATTATAGGCTTGTTGGCGAGCACCTGTTTGGCAAAAGTGGTGTTGGTCAGCTCTTTGTTGAAAGCGGTGGCAAACAGCTGCCATGTGGTGTTGGCGTTGGGCACGGTGAACGAGATGCTGATGTTTCCGTCCGGCTCCGTGGTGAGAGCAGGCATCCACAACCCTGGCACCTGATTCCCGTCCCTGTAGGCAAACTCCTGCTGAGAGTTGTCGGCTGCAGTTGGCGAGGCAGACTCCAATAAACCTCCGGCATCCTCCTCTGTGGAGGCCTCGGCTTTTTCTTCAATAAAATTGTCAGCTCCGCTTGCACGTGACATCATAGCCGATGTCAAAGCAGTCTTATACAAGAACTGAACCCTTTGAACGAAAGATTGGTCATACAGGTTGAAATCCGGTGAGATGAAGTTGTCGGCCGGTAAATATTTTATGCCTTGATATATAGTACTATAGGATGTTCCTTCAATGGAAGGGCCATGAAGATAAAGCGATTGTGTGTATCCGCTGTAAGGCCGGAACATCCAGGTGGGTGACTGGATGGAGGACAGAGCGGCATTATACATACTCAGAATGATTGCTGACTGCTCACCTTTGCCATTGATGTTTTCAGTGGTGAATTTCCATGTTTCCGTTGCTCCGGGCACAATTTTGTCACGGAACGATTCCACTTTCAGGTTTAGTGATTTCAGCAATGATTGTCTCTTGATGGTTTTGCTGCAAAGGCTGCTCTGCATATCGTAGGATGCTGAGAGTTTAAGGTCAGCTTTGTCGATTCCGGTGGATAATGCAACCTTGAGATTGTGCATGCCGCGGTCAGCTTTAATCCATTTCTGTTCCAGAATCTTTTCCGGTGTGGATAGGATATATAATATATAGGTGTTGTCATTCCTCACACCGTAAAGTACCTCCACATTATCTTTTTCAATGATGTTTGGATGTTGTTCCCCGGGAATCCAAACAGGGTCTTTGGATGGCGAAATTTTACCTGTTGGTGAATAAAGCAGCGTTGTGCCGTTCGTGTCAACGGTACTGTCCTGCTCAAGATAAATCTTGAGTTCATACTCATCTATCGGGATATTGGACCAGTCCATTTCAGGCTTAACGATACCGGAGGCAATGACGGTGCCGTTGTGGATAAGCCGGTAGTTCATCTGCATCGACACAGGCTCATCTGCAGAGTTGAAAACCTTTGCGTTAAGCTTCACAGGTTTTGTGATGTCAATCTGGCTGAAATCGGGCACATTGATATGATATTTGGCCGTGCGGGTGAATGATACAGAAGTTTGCTGAGACTCACCTGACGGAGTGGTGCTGCTGATAATCGCCCGAAAATATCCGTCGGCAGCCGGAGAGTAGTCAAGCAGATCCTTGGTAAGTACAAGTTCCCAATTGCCATTGTTGTCAGTGGTGACGCTGTCGGTATAGAACTGAACTTCGTTGCTTGTTATCCATCCTGACCGTATGGCCACCGACAGGTTCAGGATCACATTCAGGTTTGCTAACGGCACTCCGGAGAATGTTTTCACTGTTCCGCGCAGGGTCACATCACCCTTGTCAGGGAGATCGGTCAAAGCCTTGTCTGCTGTCACTTCAAAAGTGGGTAATTTGTAGTCCGATACAGTAAATTCAATTTGCCCATTGGTGTTTCTACTGAAACGTTTTGTTTCTTTCCTGCCCGAAGTGAAAGTTATGGAGAATGTGCCGGTTAAACCGTCAGTTGGCAGTTTGAAGTGTCCGTTGGCACGACCGAACTCATCGGTTGTGAGAACAAGCGTATCCACAAGTTGTCTGTTTGCATCAAACAGCTGCGCGTATATTGTTGTATTTGCAATAGTATGATGATTTTCTCCTACCACAGAATATGCTATCGCTGCAAACTTCACGCTGTCACCGAGGTGGTACAGTGGCAGCTCAGTGAAAGCACTGACAACGGTGTCGGTAACTGCTGTACGGTTGTATGGCCTATATATGTTGATTGGGCTGCTATATACATCCTCTCCTTTCTGCGCATACATAGGTGTGCTACCCGGCAAGTCTTTTGAGATGTTGTAAAACCCGTTTTCGTCAGTATGTCCGAGAGGAATCAGCACGTTCTTATTCAATTGTTTGATAGCAACATCTTTCACAGGCTCTCCGCTCATGGGGTCAATGACAAACAGAGTGTTCTGGCCAAGAGTGAAGCTTCCGGCAGCAAGCTTGGAACAACTGATTATATAGTAATCGTTGTCCTTTTTATCAAGTTCTTTGGATGTTGCCACAATAATATAATTCCCAATTTCGGGAGCGGTGAAGTGGATTGTGTCATTTTTGTCAAACGGAATTTCTTCTGTGGCTACAACCTCTTTCTGCGCTATCAGTTTGAGGTCGGTTACGGATCCTTTATAATGATTCTTGGATGTGAATGCAGGAGGAAGTTGATATAAGGATAACGAATATCTTTCTGTGTTCTTGTTTCTTACGGTTACAGAAAATTCTTTTTGCGGATAAATTGTTGTGGGATGGGTTATGTTTAAGTTCTTACGTGACAGATCGGTCAGGAGATTCTTTAAATTATTGATCCGTGCGTATGCAGGAAATTGTTTGATATTATGTTTGGCAGCGTTATATAGCCATGTTTCAAAAGAGTCGGGATTCTGGAGGTTTGCTCTACTTATGCCGAGAAGCACATCGCCGGAATATTCACTTGAAGAATGTGTGTCATACAGATTTTGCAAAGCTTCCCGATACTTTTGATGAGAGGTTTCATAGTCCCCTATGCTGTACAGATTGTCATCCACGAAGTCGAGACGCTCAAGGTCGGCATATATATATGGTGCGGGCTGCGATTCGTGGAATTTCAGCAGCTCGGCGTAAGTGTCGAGGATTTTTGTGGCTTCTTGCGACATCGGAACGAAGAGAGGCTCTGCAATGAAAATGCGGGATGGGGAGAGCAAAGCGAGGGAAAGCATATTGCCGAACTGGGTCAGCCCCGAGCGGAGGTAGATGGTGCGGTAGGCTGCGAAGTCAAACAGTGTGGGGAAGTAAACCGCTGTCTGGTTGTCGTGTGTGATAGATGTATAGTACTCCTTGATGCTCACTGTTTTCAGCAGGTTGCTTTGTGCCATCACTGAGTCGCACAACTGGGATATGACATATCGGAATTGCTCGCCGCTCCATTCGGTGTAATCCTCAGGGAGTGGCAGCAGCGGCAGGTTGCGCTGGTTGTAGGTGTATTTGTCGTTGTCATACACCGCGTCCAGAATGGTGGCTTTCACAAGCCACAGCATGGCTTTGGCTTCAGGCTTTTTCAGCTGGCTGACGGTTTTGTCAATCAGCGACAGCGACTCGGGAATTTTATCGTTGCCTATGGCCGACTGCGCCAGCGAATGGTCGAGTATGGCGCGAACGGTTCCGGGTCCGTTGCCGGCAGCCACAGCTTGCTTGAGGTTGGCGAGCGACTGCGTTGACACCTGTTTTGGGAAGGCGAAATCGGGTGTTTTCATAGTGGCGGCGTAGTTAGCAAAACAGTTTAATAAAACAATTAAACAAACGAGTGAAAAGGTTTTGAGCCTGATATTCATAATATTAACAATAATGGCCGCTATCCGCAACCATAAGTCGGGGACGAGCGGCCAGTTAGTAATCAGTAGCTATAACGCTATTTGCGCTTTTTCGGTTTTGCGTTGCGATGCTGTTTCATCAGTTCGCGGCCAAATTTCCTTTCAGCCATGGGCAGATTGAACATCTGCTGCTTGGTGAGCACGGATTTGAGCTGGGGGTAATATTTTTTTTCGATGGCGGCTTCTTTGCCTTTGGCCTCAAACATAGCCTCTGTGGCTTTTTCATATTCAAGGTCGGTGGCAGCGGAGCCTTTGTCGCGCACGGAGCGTTCAAGGGCACGTGTTTCACGCATCAGTTTGCCAAGCTCCTTGTTGAGAGCATTGTAGATAGGGGCGAATTTTTCTTTTTGCTGTGGCGTGAGGTTGAGTTCTTTGGCCACAAATTCCACCTTCACCTGTCGCATATCGTCCATCCATTGGTTGAGGTTGGCTTTTTTGCCGTTGCCTTGCGCATACGCAGCGGTGAGGGTTGAAGCAATAAACAGTAATGTGAAAAGGATATGCTTCATGGCGGTTATCTGTTAGTAAGTGATATTTTGCTCCACAACATCGGGGTCGATGCCTTGAGCGTAAAGGTCGTCAAGAATCACGGATTCATCAATTTCGGAGTCGTAGAATTCCGAGAAATATTTGTCGTCGCTAACGGCCTTGGCAATCATGGCGCTGTTGGTGTCGGGCAGAGAGGATGAGGACTGGATGAGATTGAACATCTTCATCATGCACCAAACACCCATGAACATTGCTGCGAGATAGGTGTAGGGGCGCACTTTCTGCCACCATGTACGCGGCAGTATATTGCGCTGCTGCTCAAATTCTTGTTCGGGGAGCATCTGCTCCATCCTGATGGCAAACTCATCAAAGTAGCCATCCGGCACCGTCATGCCTGATTGACCGTTGACGCGATTGAGTATGTCAGGCTTTTCCATATCAGTGTGAGTTTTCTTCTTTAGACTATCCATGACGAAAAAGGTTTAATTAAGTGCAGTGAAATAATTTTCAATTTTTTTCACAGCAAGGCGATAGGAGGATTTGAGTGCGCCAACGGAGGTGCCAAGGATTTCGGACATCTGTTCGTAGGTCATGTCGTCATAATATTTCATGTTGAACACCAGCCGCTGTTTTTCAGGTAGAGTGGCGATGGCTTTGCGCAGCTCCTTGCGGAGTTCGTCGCCATCGATATCGGTGTCGCTTTCAATGGCGTTGATAACGGTGGCACTTTCATCGTCAATGGACACGTGCAAGCGTTTTCTCTCTTTTTCAAGAAATGTGATGCTCTCGTTGATGGCTATCTTGTGGAGCCAGGTGGATAGCTTGGCGTCGCCGCGGAAGTTCTCGATGTTGCTCCATGCTTTGAGAAAGGTGTTTTGCAGCAAATCGTTGGCATCCTCATGATTGTTGACCATGCGCCTGATCTGCCAGTAGAGCTGCTCCGAATACATACGTATCACCTTGCCAAAAGCAGCGCGGCAAGTGGCAGGGTTCTGAAGCTCGGCAATCAGTTTTTTGTCGTCAGTGTCAGTGGATTTAGCCATTGAGTGGATTAATTTGGGGTAAAGTTACAACGAAATTTCTAAAATTCAGCACAAACTGCTGTTGAAAAATGTTATCTTTGTGTATGGAACAACTGAGTTTGCAGAATATTCTTATGGCGCTTGGCCTCACGTTTGTTGCCGGAATGAGCACATCTGTCGGGGCCTTGATGGCTTTTTTCACCAAGTCCACAAACAAGAAATTGCTTGCCGGGGCACTGGGCCTGAGTGCCGGAGTGATGCTTTATGTGTCGTTTTTGGATATGCTTCCGGTGTCGTTTTCGGAAATTGAAGAAGTGTATCCCGGCAAGATCGGCGAGTTATATGTGACCCTTGCATTTTTTGCGGGTATATTGCTGATCGGGATAATTGATTTCCTTATTCCTGAAAATGAGAATCCGCATGAGCTACAGCATCTTGACTCTATAGATGAACTCAGCGGGCAGTTGGGGGCGGAAACGGTGTCGGACAGTAAGCATCTTCACCGCACCGGTTTGATGCTCGCCCTTGCTATCGGAATCCACAATTTCCCGGAGGGTATAGCCACTTTCGTGTCGTCGCTCAGCGGCCTTGAACTTGCGCTCCCGATTGTGGTGGCGATAGCCATCCATAATATCCCCGAGGGGGTGGCGGTGTCGATGCCCATATATCACGCCACCGGCAAGCGGGGAAAGGCGTTTGCTATGGCTGTGCTGTCGGGCGTTGCCGAGCCGGTGGGAGCATTGTTCGGGTTGTTTTTCATCCTGCCTTTCTGGACGCCGATAATCAGCTCGCTGCTGCTGGCCGCTGTGGCGGGAATCATGGTGTATATATCAATCGATGAGCTTCTGCCAAGTGCCGAGGGGTATGGATACCATCATATCACTATTGCCGGGGTAATCCTCGGTATGGCGGTTATGGCGGTGTCACTTCTGCTTTTCTAAACCTTTGCCGCTGAATAATATTGCTTTGTCAATTTCAAGTAGCGGTTGAACTGTTTGCTCCGGTATGAATTTCCAGTTGGAGCTGCTGTCGGGTGCAACGGTTTTCTGCTGCTCAATCTGTTTGGTGAGATAGTAGCGCAGGTCTTTGTCGGTGGCTTTGACAATCCGTTTGGTGAGTTCGGTCTTCGGGATGCCGGCTCCTTTTGTCAGCAGGTCGCCGCCGCCGTTGCCGCGGTAGGAGTTTACCGCCACAGTATAAACAGACTCGGGGTTAAAAGGCGCACCGTTGCTCAAAGAAGCAATGTTTATCTTACTTCCGCGAGGCTTTGTGACATCTACGGTATAGTCAATGCCGTAGGCGGAGTCAAAGTTGTAGGACGGTTTTGCAAGACGGTTGTGCTTGCTGTCGGGATGTTGGGCTGCAAAGTTGATTATATGGGAGTTGGAATCGGTGATTTGCCGTGTCCACAGGTCGTAAGCCATTTCAAGGTAATCCTTGATTTCCCGCCCGGTCATCTTCATGGTGTAGAGCATGTTTTCGTACTTGTAGAGCGTGAACATGTCGCTGATGTGGATGGGTCCTTTCAGTATGGCGGCATCAAATGAGAGTGGGGCGGCAAACGATATGTCGGCACCGGAAATCTCAAGCTGGAGCTTGTGGATGAGGTTCATGAACGGCGAGGCCCCGAAATAGGAGTCGCGGGTGGTGATGGTGTCGGTAATGACCCCTATCTCGCGGTCCACATATCGGTTGACAGCTTCAATATCTGCTTTAAATTCTTGCATGAACTCATTGGAAGGCGGGCAGTTGTCAATATTGACAATCGCGCCTTCCACCAGCTTTGAGGCAAGTGTGCCGTCGGGATTCTTTTCAACAGAGATGGTGAGCAGTCCCACATTGTTGGCGTTGTTGGCCGGATTGATGACCGGAATCCTTGAGCCCGAAGGGTTGGTGACAGAACCGGAGAACACTCTGTGATCGTGTCCCATGAGCACCGCATCAAAACCCTGCACTTCCTTGGCCACAGTTACGGATGCGTTTTCATGAAATCCGGATGTGTCTGTGGATGGGTCGGCGCCTGAGTGGAACAGTCCGATGATGATGTCGGGGTTTTCAGTATGCTGAATCTCGGGGATGAGTTTCTGCGCTGTCTCCACCATATCATCGAAACGCAATCCGCTCCAGATGTTTTCGGGAAGCCAAGCCGGGATGGCGGGAGTTATCATACCCACTACGGCTATCTTGATGCCGTTGCGGTTGAATATCTGATACGGTTTGAGATAGGGTTGTCCGGTGGCGAGGTCAATCACATTGGCCCCGAGCACCGGAGTGGAGGTGATGGCACGGTAGCGGTCATAGACGGGGTGGCCGGTTTCGATGTCGTGGTTGCCAATCGAAGCGGCATCGTAGTGCATGAAATCATATATGCGGCTGACGATATGGGGCGACACAGTGTCCACAAAATTGTAATAGTAAACAGTTGGCTGTCCCTGCAGGATGTCGCCGTTGTCGAGAAGCAGCACCTTGTCGGAGCCGACGGTATTGCGCACCGAGTCAACAAAACTGTAAACTCTTGCCATGCTTCCGGTACCTGGAGTGCGTGAGATGAAGTTGTACGGGAAAAAGTTGCCGTGGACATCAGTGGTGTAGATCACTGATATGCTATGTGTGGTGGACATGGCTAAGAGGAAATTTGTGAACAGTAGCGCTAAGGCCAGGTATTTACGCATAATTATTTACCGGTGTAAAGAATTTGTACAGAGCCAACTTTGAGCTTGCCTATCAGCTTGAGTGGAATCAGCCTGTCGTCGGCCGATATCCATGCTTTTATAGGGTCGGAGCTCTCTTTCTTGCCATCGGTGGTGAAAGTGAAGGTGACAAAATAGGCTTGATACTGCTTTTGGTCATATTTCAGAGTCTCGATGCCATGGTATGTGATTTTGAGCAGCTCCTTTTTTCTGCCCGAAAAAATGTTGATTACCTTCTGTGTGCCGGGAACCATACGCTTGAAGTCGAGAGTGCGCAGATAGTAGAACGAGCTGACCATATCCACGGTCACACCCTCGGCCTGCAGTGAGATATTGGCATAGGCGGTTTCGGTGTCCTTTTTGCCTCGGCGGTAGCGGTGGCAGTCGCCGAACACGGTGTTGCCCTTGGTGGTGAAGTTGACAATATCGTGGCTGAATCGTCCGCCCTCGTGAGCCACACGCTCGTAGCGGACGGGGAGCATGGTGGGCTTGGTCATGATGGTGCTGAGAGTGTCGCGCACCTTGTAGAATTTGTCGGCCCAAGGTTCAGAACGGGCATAAAGCGTTGACACGAAGCGGTTGCCCTCATCGCGTAGATAGAGAGTGCCTCGTCCGGCCTGTTTATGTATCAGGCCCCATTTGAACATCACTTTATATGTAAGTGCCTCGTTGCCCAGCGTGGTGGCTAAGGCAGCGGGGATGAAAGTGAGCAAAGTTATTATTCCGAATAAGAGTCGTCGTATAGTCATTTATGATATTTGTCTAAAAAAGGTAAGGCGTCGCGTGAGGATTGTTCAATCCGTTTATTTCTCCAGCATTTGCGGCACACGGCGATATAGCGGTCGTCGCCGCCGATCTCCACTTGCGCACCCTCTTCCACAAAGTCGCCGTTGGCATCGATGCGGGCGTTGATGATGGTTTTTCGTCCGCAGTTGCAGGTTGATTTGATTTCATCGATGGAGTCGGCTATTTCAAACAAGCGTCGTGAGCCTTCAAACAGATGGCTCTGGAAATCGGTGCGGAGACCGTAGCATATCACATTGCTTCCGAAGTCGTCCACAATTCGAGCCAGCTGGTCCACCTGCTCGGCGGAAAGGAATTGCGATTCGTCCACCAGAAACCAGTCGATTACGGACATATCCTTTTCAAACAGTTCTTCAGCGAGAGTATAGATATTGGTGTCAAGATATATCCATAGGCATTCGCGCTCTATGCCGATGCGCGATTTGATCACATTCTTGCTGTCGCGGGTGTCGATGATGGGTTTGAGGCACACATAGCGCATACCGCGCTCTTCAAAGTTGTAGGCTTGGGTGAGCAGCAGGGCTGTTTTGGCCGAACCCATTGTGCCGTATCGGAAATATAGTTTGCCTTTGCGATTCATGATTGGAGAAATAAAAACAAAGATAGCAACAATATTTGATAGGGTATGTTGCTTTTCAATAATATATGTGAAATTATTTTAGAGCTACTTTCAGAAAATGCGTGCTGTCAGGGGTTACGGGATAATGGCGCGAGGCTCTTATTCCTGCCACCCAGAGGATGGTACTGCCGAGCATGAGCAACGGCACCCGCTGCTTTTGAACCACTGATAGCTTGGCGTCGGAAAATATGTCGCTGAGTTTCCGGGTGCCTTTCATGCCAAAGGGAGCGAGGGTGTCGCCATGTTGCCAGTATCTGAACGAGAGCGGTTGTCCGCACTTGAGTATGCCTGCATCAAAATAGGCCACATCGGGATTGCGCGAAGGGTGGAACTCGGATATGGGATGCGTGGAGATGATGAACGGGAAGCTGTCGGATTGTTGCTCCTCGGGTTGCCTGTGCCGGAGTATGCCGTGGTCGTTGACAAACAGGGCGTGAGCAGATATGAACCTCGTGCCACTGACGGTGCGCGAGGCGATTGCATCCTCGGCCTGTTGCATTGAGAGTCCAAGCGGTTTGAACCATTCGTAAAGCATCAAAGATGCCTGAGGCATAGCTGCAACCTGTTCCAGATTGATGCCTCCATCGGCATCGGAGCAGCGGCTCATGGCATCGGCTATCAGGGAGTGGTAGAGCCCGGACTGGTCGGAGAGGTGGCTGATGGTCAGCTCCACTCCTTTCAGCGAGCGCGGGTCGGTGCGTGCGATGGCCGGGAGGATATGGTGCCGCACTTTATTGCGCATATAGTCATCGGAGAGGTTGGAGGAGTCGGTGACAAACTCAATGCCGATATCGCTGAGATACTGCTCGATATCTTTGCGTTCAATGCCAAGCATGGGGCGCACCACGCCTTTGTCGGAGCGCCATTTCATGCCCCTCAGGCCGTCAATGCCTGTGCCGCGCATCATATTGAGTATCATGGTCTCGATATTGTCAGTGAGGTTGTGGGCCACGGCAATAGCCTGAGAGTTGACAGATTCCATGAGCTGATAGAACCAATCGTAGCGCAGCTCCCTGCATGCCATCTCGATGCTTGCGCTGTGATCGGCACGGTATTGCCCCACATCCATATCCTTTGCTAAAAATTGCACTCCGAGCAGCTTTGCAACGGATTGTGCGCACTGATGGTCGCGCATACTTTCGTCACCGCGCAGGTGGAAATTGCAATGGGCGGCAATGCAATTGTAGCCGAGACGCACCATGGCACAGAGCAGGGCGGTGGAGTCGGCACCTCCGCTGAGGGTGCATATCACCGGCCTGTCATCGCTGCGGTCAACCAGTCGGTGGAGATCGATGGCATCTTGGATTTTTTGCTCAAAAGGGTGGGTCATGACTGCTGTTTACGGAATGTCACCATGCGGTTGTACACAAAGTTGGCCAAAGTGTAGGCAACCATACCGATGATAGTGGCCACACCGTAGCCACTGAGAGTGAAGTCCCGTATTTTCCATTCCATATCGCCGAGCATCGTGCAGTCGGTGAGCAGGAAGGTGACAACGAATTGCAGTCCGTAGCATATCAGGAATCCGCCGAAAAATTTGAGAGCCTCCTGTATCACCTTGTTGTGGGAGTTGAACACCCACAGCTTGTTCCAAATGAATGAGTTGATGAACCCGGCCACATAGCCGGCGGCGTTGGACACCCAAGGGTTGATGCCAAGAAGGCTTTTGCACACAAGGATTACAACCAGAGTCACCATGGTGTTGATAACGCCTACAAGCGCATAGCGGATGAACTGGAGCACAGTGGAGCGGTGTGTGGCGAAGGATTCTTGGATATGCATCAGTTATGTATTGATTGGTATGGTGTCGGTTTAGGATTTGGAGTAGAAGCGGCATACAGAAGCTATGCCGCAGTTGAGGCAGTCGGGTTTGCGGGCCTTGCACACATATCGGCCGTGGAGTATGAGCCAATGGTGGGCTTTCGGCACCAGGTTATCCGGGATATTTTTCATGAGGGTCTGCTCGGTTTGGAGCGGAGTCTTGCTGTTGGTGGTAAGGCCAATCCGCTCGCTGACGCGGAACACATGGGTGTCCACCGCCATGGCAGCCTTGTTGAACACCACCGAGAGAATCACGTTGGCGGTTTTCCGCCCCACGCCGGGAATCTTGAGCAGGCTGTCCATATTGTCAGGCACCTCGCCGTTGTATTCCTCGCATAGCACCCTTGCCATCCCCGCCAGCGACTTGGCTTTGTTGTTGGGGTATGACACTGATTTGATGAAGGGATAAATGTCATCGGGCGATGCTGACGCCATATCGGCAGCGGTGGGAAAAGCCTCGAAGAGGGGAGGGGTGATGAGGTTGACGCGCTTGTCGGTGCATTGTGCCGACAGAATCACAGCCACAAGCAGTTGATAGGGGTTGTCGTAATGCAACTCGGTTTCGGCCACGGGCATGGCTTGTTGAAACCAGTTGATCACAGCCTCATATCTCTGCTTGGTTGTCATCAGTGTGCGCTTTGGAATTCTTCAAGGAAACGCTGGTCGTTCTCGGAGAACATGCGGAGGTCCTTCACCTGATATTTAAGGTTGGTGATGCGCTCTACACCCATGCCGAGGGCGAAACCGCTGTACACCTTGGAGTCGATGCCGCATGCTTCAAGCACGTTGGGGTCCACCATTCCGCAGCCGAGGATTTCAACCCATCCGGTGTGTTTACAGAATGAGCATCCTTTGCCGCCGCAAAGATTGCAGGAGATATCCATCTCGGCAGATGGTTCGGTGAAGGGGAAATAGCTCGGACGAAGACGAATCTTTGTTTCGGGTCCGAACATCTGACGTGCGAAATAGAGAAGGGTTTGCTTGAGGTCGGCAAACGACACATTCTTATCCACATACAGAGCCTCAACCTGGTGGAAGAAGCAGTGAGCGCGGGCGGAGATTGCTTCGTTGCGATACACACGGCCCGGGCAGATGATGCGGATAGGGGGCTGTGTGTGTTCCATCACTCGGCTTTGCACAGAGGAGGTGTGGGTGCGGAGAAGCACATCCGGCGAGCGCTGGATGAAGAAGGTGTCCTGCATGTCTCTTGCGGGGTGATCCTCGGCAAAGTTAAGGGAGGAGAACACATGCCAGTCGTCCTCGATTTCGGGGCCTTCAGCCACAGTGAAGCCGAGGCGCGAGAATATTGATACAATCTCTTCTCTCACCAGCGACAGGGGGTGACGGCTGCCCAGCGGCATCGGGGCGGCGGTGCGGGTGAGGTCGAGAGTGGGGTCGATGGTGTCGGTGGTTTCGCACTCGTCCTTGAGCTGATTGATACGGTCAGTGGCAAAGTTTTTGAGCTCGTTGAGAGCCTGTCCGATGGCGCGTTTCTGGTCGGCGGGAACAGTGCGGAAGTCGTTGAACAAAGCGGTTACAACACCTTTCTTACTAAGATATTTGACACGCAAAGCCTCCACTTCGGCAGCATTGGAAGCAGTGAGAGCCGAAATTTCTGCTTTGAGATTGTTGATTTTCTCTATCATGGAACCAGTAGATAAATAGCAATAATTATTTGAGTGCAAAAATACAACGATTTTTTTCGTGGTGCAAACATTCTAAAAAGATTTCTCGGAGGTGGGCGTGATGGGAGGAGCGGGTGTGATGTAAGGAAATAAAAAAGAGGAATCACCCATGGGGGAAACTCCTCTTTTGTGCGCGCGGGGGGACTCGAACCCCCACGTCGCAAGACACCAGATCCTAAGTCTGGCGCGGCTACCAATTACGCCACGCGCGCTTTCGCGGCACAAAGATATATCAAAATTTGCAGTTGTGCAAATCCGCAGTCAGTGTCAGATGGATTTCTCAATGTTCCACACCCATGCCCGGAGTCCGAGCTTGGGTGTTTCCACATCCATGGCGTGGAGTGCGCTGAGGATGGTGTCCACCCTGTGGTCCTCCACCATGGTGATGATGGCGTCGGCCATCGAGGGCCAAGCGTGGGAGCCATAATGCGGCTCGCCGTTGGTGGTGCCCCGTCCCTGCACCTCATGCCATGCTGTGAACCCGCGGCAATTGTTTTTTTCAAGCATTGTGATGATGCGGTCGTAGTATGCCTGGTCAAAGGCTATGAATATGGATTTCATTTGGAGATGGATTTTCGGTGAGATTTACGATTGCGCTTTACCCCCACGTAGGCAAACACGCAGTAGAGCGTAGGCACAAACAGGAGGGTGAGGATGGTGGATAGTGTGAGGCCGCCAATCACTGCTGTGCCCATGGGGCGCCACATTTCGGAGCCTTGTCCTGTGCCGACAGCCATGGGCACCATGCCGAGGATGGTGGTGAGAGTGGTCATCACCACGGGACGGAGACGTGATTTGCCGCCGAGAATCACGGCGTTGCGTATCGACATGCCACGCTCGCGGTTGAGGGTGATATAGTCAATAAGCACGATACCGTTCTTCACCACGATGCCGATGAGCATGATGGCGCCAATCATTGACATGACATTGAGAGTGTTGTCGGTGAGGTAGAGGATTATGAACACGCCGGAGAATGCAAACAGCAGCGAGGTCATGATGATGGCGGGGTAGGTATAGGACTCGAACTGCGCCGCCATTACGATATATACGAGCACTACTATCAGCACCGCAAGGGTGAGCAGGTCGGTGAACGAGTCTTTCTGGTCCTCGTAGCTACCTGCCAGCTCGATGTTGATGCCCACCGGCAGCTCCATCCTATCAATGGCCGCCTGACTTGCCGCAACGACATCGCTCATAGGCACGCCTTGCACCACGGTGCTGACGGTGACAATGCGCTCACGGTCCTTGCGCTCGATGGTAGGCGGGGTGAAACGCTCCACAACGGTGCCTATATCCTTGACTCTCACACCCTGACCGGCATTGTTGTAGATGAGTATATTCTCAATGTCAGCAATGGTGTTGCGATGCTCGGGTGCATACATCACCTTGATGTCATACTCCTCGCCGTCCTCGCGGAATTGGCTGGAGATGCTTCCGTTGATGCGGTTGCGCAGATAAGTGGCGGCTGTCTGGAGGTTGAGGCCGTATATGGCCAGTTTCTCGCGGTCGAAATCCACCTGGTATTCGGGCTGGTAGTCGGAGCGGGAAATCATGATGTCGGCGGTACCTTTGATATTCTCGAGAATCCGCTGCAGTTGCTGGGCCACGGAGTCGGTTTCGGTGAAATCGTAGCCATAGATCTCATAGTCGATGGTTGACTGACCGCCCATGCTGCCACCACCGCGGCGACCACCCACGTTGACCTGGAATTTTTTCAGTTCGGGGTAGTTCTTGAGGTCGTTACGCATCAGCTGTGCGAGCTCAGTGCTCGAGCGGTCGCGATCGCCGGGGTCAGTGAGACGTATGTTCATCGACACGATATGCGGGCCGTTGTCGCGCAGGGAAGCGAAAGTGTTGTCGCTTGAAGCTGTGCCGGTGGTGTAGTTGAGCGTGCGAATTTCGGGATATTTCTCGCGCCATTCGTCGGTGATGCGTTTGGTCACCTCCTTGGAAATCTCCACTCTTGTGCCGATCGGCATCTCGAGGTTCACACCCAGACGGGCATCGTCGGAGGTGGGAAAGAACTCGGTACCCACGAATTTGAGAAGAAACAGCGAGGCGATGAAGATGGCCATGCAGGTGATGAATGTTACCATCTTGTGGCTCACAACAAAGTGAAGCAACCGCGCATATCCGTTGTCAAAAGCGTCAAGGCCTTTGTTGATGGGAGTGAAGAGCAGGGTGTAGAGTTTGCCGTGCTTGTTATCCTTGCGGAGCAGCTGCGAGCAGAGCATGGGTGTGAGCGAGAGGGCGCAGATGGTGGAGATGATCATCATGATGGTCACCATCCAACCGAGCTGGCGGAACAGTACACCTGTCATGCCTGTGACGAGGGTCAGGGGGAAGAACACGGCAATGAGGGTAAGGGTGGAGGCCACAACGGAAATCGCCACCTCGTTGGTGCCGTGGATGGCGGCCTGAGCCGGAGCGGAGCCTCGTTCGATATGTGTGGTGACATTTTCCAGCACCACAATGGCATCGTCCACCACCATACCGATGGATATCGACAGTGCGGAGAGCGACACAATGTTGAGCGAATTGCCGGTGATAGCCAGATAGATGAACGAGGCGATGAGCGATATGGGGATAGTAATGGTGATGATGAGGGTGGCACGCCATCGTCCGAGGAAGGTGAACACCACAATCACTACAAACAGCAGTGCGTAGAGCACTGTTTCCACCAGCGAGCGGATGGTGTTGCGGATATTGTCGGATGTGTCAACAATCACATCAAGCTTCACATCGCTCGGGAGTCGCTTCTGCAGCTGGGGAAGCATTTTAAGCACTTTGCCGGAGATTTCCACGGAGTTGGCACCCGACTGCTTCTGGATGACAATCATGGCACCTTTCTCGCCGTCGTTGTATGTTTCCTGAGCGCGCTCCTCCAGAGAGTCATCCACTGTGGCCACATCGCTGAGATACACATTCTTGCCGTTGGATGATCCGACCACAATGTTTTTCATCTGGTCGGCGGAGGCAAATTCGCCCTGCACGCGGAGGGAATATGTGTCGGAACCAATATCGAATGAGCCGCCGGGGATGTTGCGGTTTTCGGCGGCAATGATTGCGGAAATGGTTTCGATTGACAGATTGTAAGCTTCAAGCCGTTTGGGATCCACATATATATGTATCTCACGCTTGGGCGCTCCGGAGATTGACACCGAGCCGACGCCGGATATGCGGGCAAGAGGGTTGGCCACGGCATCGTCCACAATCTTGTAGAGGCCGGGCATGCTCTCGGAAGCCTTGACTGACAGCATGACGATGGGCACCATGTCGGAGCTGAACTTGAAGATGATGGGCGTTTCGGCGTTGTCGGGCAGCGAGCTTTTGACCATGTCGAGCTTGTCGCGGACATCGTTGGTGAGCACATCAATATCCTTGCCATATTCGAATTCAAGGGTAATCACCGAGATGTTCTCTCTGGATTTGGAGGTGATATGCTTGAGATCGTTTACAGCGTTGAGGGCGTTTTCAAGCGGGCGGGTCACATTCTGCTCGATATCCTGGGCACTTGCCCCCTGGTAGGTGGTCATCACCATGATAGTGTTGTTCTCCACATCGGGATATAGGTCGATGGGGAGCGTGGTGAGCGAGAACAGACCGAGAATGGCCACCGCAACAAAGCAGAGGGTGGTCATGATGGGGCGTTTTACGGCACTTGCGTATAAACTCATGGCTCAGGGGATTATTATTTGATTACAGATACTTTGGCACCGTTGGCGAGGCGTGTCTGACCGCTGACCACCACATTGCTGCCGTCTTCCACGCCGGAAAGAAGTTCGTAGGTGTTGTCAATCCTGCGGCCTAACTCCACACGGTTGTAGCTCACAGTGCTGTCGGCATTGAGCACATACACATATTTGTTGCCGCTGCCGCTCTGTTTCACCACCGCTCTGTCGGGCACCACCACATTGTCGCGTGTGCCGTAGTTGAAAGTCACACGGGCAAACATGCCGGGAAGCACCCTGTTGTCCTTATTGTCGATGGTGATTTCCACAGTGAATGTGCGGGTGGAGCTGTCAACCGAGGGGTGGATGAGATAGACAGTGCCCGTGAACTCCTCGTCGGGATACACATCGAGTTTGATGCTGACTTTCATCCCTTTGTGAACTTTGGGAAAATCGGCTTCCGACACATTGACCATCACTTTCACGGGGTGTACCTGCTCAATGGTGAGGATAGGCAGAGAGCCTGTCATGTCGCCCGGGTCATAGTTGCGGGCGGTGACAACACCGGCGATAGGGGACACCAGTACAGTGTTTTCCATCAGATTGCGATACTGGCGGCGGGAGGCATCGAGTTCGGTTTTGAGCTGGTCAACACTCTGCTGTGTGCCTCCGCCGATCTCGAGCAGTTTCACTGCGCGGTTGTATTCGCGCTCGGCATTCTCGAGTCGCACTCTGAGCTGCTCGATGTTGACATCATCAAGCACCACTACTTTCTGCCCTTTGGCCACATGCGAACCCACATCCACAAGAATCTGCTTGATGCGGTTGGGTGACGATGATGATATATTGTTGGTCTTGAACGCCTCGACAGTGGCGGTGTATTCTTCAAGCTGCTCCACCTGCTGACGGTGGACATTCTCGATTTTCACTTTGGGGAGTTGGTCCTGAGGGTTGGCTTGTGTGTCGCCTGACTGAGAGTTGGAGCAACCGGTGATAATGGCTGCGAAAATAAGTGATGAAACTAAGGAATGTGTTCTGAACATGGGATTATTCTGCAATGGATGAAATGTGATTGGCTATATTTGCGTTGCCCAAAAGCAGTTCAAGCTCGGCATTGGCAACAAGATAGTTGTATATTGACTGGTTGTAGGCCAGGCGCGACTGAGTGAGAGCGAGTTCGGAATCACGTAGGTCAAGATACGAAGCGGAGCCGATTTCAAAACTCTGTTTAACAATGTCATGGGCTTTTTCGGCCTGTCGCATGCTCTCGGCGCTGGATGCTATCTGCTGCACATTGAGGTGGATGTTTTCCAAAGCGAGGTCGGTTTGCATCCTCACGGAGCGCTCAAGATTCTCCCGTTGCCATTTCATCTCGTCGAGCTGTATTCGTGCTTGCTTGATGCGGGTGTAGCGCTGTCCGCCTTCAAAGAGAGGCACGCTGAGGGTGAGTCCCACGATGGAGTAGGGGTTCCACCGGAAATTCTTCAAGGGCGAGCCGTTGCTCATCGAGGTCCAGTTGTAGTTGGCGGTGAGGGCAAGGGTGGGGTACCAGGCCATTTTCTGAATTGTGAGGGCGTTGCCGAGCTGCTTGGTCTGGATGTCGAGCAGCCGCAGGTCGGGGTTGTTGGTGAGAGTGGTGTCGATGCGCATCACATTGTCGTACATCGTTGACTCATAGTGAGCCAATGTGATGTCGGGCACAATCCGTATCGACTGGCTGAGGCTAAGGAGAATGGTGAGCTGGAGCTCGGCACGCTTGATTGCAATCTGCGCCTGAGTGAGTTCCGGCTCCACATTCTTCACCGCCACCTCGGTGCGGAGCACATCGTACTGCGAGGCGGCTCCGAGCTCAAACTGCTTGGCATAGAGGTTGGCGGTGAATTTGGCCATGTCGTAGCTGTCCTTGATCACCGAGTGGGAGTCGAGGGCAAGCAACAGTGTGTAGTAGGCTGTTTTTACTTGATTGACAAGCTGGAGGCGGGAGGTGCGTGCTTGCTCCACAGATTCGAGAATTTTGCTGTCGGATAGTGACAGGGATTTCCACAGCTGAGGAGCTATGAGCGGCATAGAGGCCTGGAATCCCATGGAGAAAGAGTTGTCCAGTCCCACTTTTATGCCGCTGTTGCCGGACGATGAGCTCTGGCCATCCCCGCCTCCGGACGATGAAGAACCGGAACGCCCCATGTTCATATACATGGTTTGTTTGGCGAGAGTGCGGTTGTAGGTGGCTCCGAAACTGATTGACGGCAAGAGCTGTCCGATGGTTTCCTTTTTGCTGTAGTCCATGCGCTCTATCTCCATATCTGCCACCTTGACGGTGGGATTTTGGTCAAGAGCTATCTCAATACATTTGTCAAGCGACAGTACCAACGAGTCGGGAGTGTCGGCGGCTTCAGCCGGGAGCGACAACGCTGCGGCTGCTAAAAATATAAATGATAGTGATTTGTGTTTTGGCATCTAATGGTTGTGTGTAAAAATGGTTAGTTGACATCAAACCCCGATTGCTCGAGTCCGTGTTTCACTTTTGCAATATGGTCATGATTAAGGGTTTCCATCTCGATGCGCAGCTGGCAGCCGTTAATCTGGGTGTTGGTGGAGTTGCGTTCGTGCTGCACAGAGAGGATGTTGGCACCGAGTTCGCCGATGATGTTGCACACCTTGGAGAGTTCGCCGGGTTTATCACTGAGGTTGACGGTGATGGTGCAGTCGCGGCCGCTTTTTGCAAGTCCGCGGGTGATGACGCGGTTGAGGCTTGTGACATCAATGTTGCCTCCTGACACCACACACACCACTTTCTTGCCTTTGATGGGTACCTTGTTGAACATGGCCGCAGCAACGGACACAGCTCCTGCTCCTTCGGCCACGAGTTTGTGCTGCTCAATCAGCGCGAGGATGGCGGCGGCAATCTCATCATCGCTCACGGTCACAATCTCGTCCACATATTTGCTGCAAAGCTCGTAGGTGTTCTCGCCGGGCTCCTTGACTGCAATACCATCGGCGATTGTTGACACGCTGTCGAGCCGGATACGTTCGTTCTTTTTGAGCGAGTTGACCATTGATGGTGCACCTTCGGCCTGCACGCCGTACACTTTTACATCTGGTTTGAGGGTTTTGAGGGCAAAAGCCACGCCGGAAATAAGTCCGCCGCCGCCCACAGGCACAATCACAGCCTCCACATCAGGCATCTCCTCGACAATCTCAAGGCCGATAGTGCCCTGTCCGGCAATGACAAGCGGATTGTCAAACGGATGCACCAGGGTGTAGCCGTGCTCTTTCTGAAGCTCGAGAGCTTTGTTGTAGGCATCGTCATACACACCGTTGACAAGGCATACCTCTGCACCGAGGGCCTTGGTGGCGTTGACTTTGGAGATAGGCGCACCGGCGGGAAGACAAATCAATGATTTTATGCCGTTGTGAGTGGCTCCGAGTGCCACACCCTGGGCGTGATTGCCGGCCGAACAGGCAATTACCCCTTTGGCTTTCTGCTCAGGAGTCAATTGCGATATCATATAGTATGCGCCGCGAAGCTTGAACGAACCTGTATGCTGCAGGTTTTCGGGTTTTAGATATACCTCGGCGTCGGGGTTGATTTTAGTAACACCTATCAATTTGGGGTGACGGGCCACATCCTTGAGCACTCTGGCTGCATTATATACTTCTGAAATATCCAATTTTACCATGTCAGTATAATTTTTCTGCAAATTTACACCTTTTCCATAAAAATATGATATATCGCAGTTGATTATATGATGCCGGGAGCAGCCTTTTCATGAAAGTATAAAAATTTTTAAATATGGGGGAGTATAAAAACAAATGTGTAATTTTGCTTGTAGTTTTACTGTTGAAATAATACTCCCCCTATATGTCTTCAAACGTAACCAAACAAGCAGCTCTCGACTATCACAGCGAGGGCAAACCGGGCAAAATAGAAGTTGTGCCTACCAAACCATATTCCACTCAGTATGACCTCGCATTGGCCTATTCACCCGGTGTGGCATACCCGTGCAAGGAGATTGAGCATGATCCGATGAGTGTGTATAAATACACTGACAAGGGCAACCTTGTGGCTGTGATTTCCAACGGCACCGCGGTGCTTGGCCTCGGCGACATAGGCCCTTTGGCCGGAAAGCCGGTGATGGAAGGCAAGGCATTGCTGTTCAAGATATTTGCCGGATTGGACTGCTTTGATATAGAGGTGGACGAAAAAGATCCTGAAAAATTCATATCCGTGGTGAAGGCTATCGCTCCCACTTTCGGGGGTATCAACCTTGAGGATATCAAGGCACCTGAATGTTTTGAGATAGAGCGCAGATTGAAAGAGGAATGTGACATCCCCGTGATGCACGATGACCAGCATGGTACTGCAATTATCTCCGCCGCCGGACTTCTCAATGCCCTTGAGCTTCAGAAAAAGAAAATCGAGGATGTGAAGCTGGTGGTGAATGGAGCCGGTGCCGCAGCGGTGTCGTGCACGCGGCTGTATATAGCCTTGGGTGTTAAGCGCGAGAATGTGGTGATGTGCGACAGCAAGGGCGTGATCAACAGTTCACGCACCGGACTCAATGAACAGAAAAAGGAGTTCATGACCAGTCGCCCCGTCTCCACTCTTGCCGAGGCGATGGTAGGAGCCGATGTGTTCCTCGGACTGTCAGTGAAGGATGTTGTGACTCCCGAGATGATCAAGAGCATGGCTCCGCGACCCATTGTGTTCGCGCTCGCCAATCCCGATCCTGAGATTGCCTTCGACCTCGCCAAGTCCACACGCGATGACTTGATTTTTGCCACCGGACGAAGCGACTATCCCAACCAGATAAACAATGTGCTCGGGTTTCCATATATATTTCGCGGAGCACTTGACAGCGGCGCTTCGACCATCAATGAGGAGATGAAACTTGCAGCCGTGAGAGCTATTGCTAAGCTTGCCAAGGAGCCTGTGCCCCCGGTGGTGAATGCGGCCTACGATCAGGCTGACCTCCAGTTTGGTCCGGATTACATACTTCCCAAAGCTCTCGACCCGCGGTTGCTCACATGGGTGGCTCCTGCCGTGGCTCGTGCTGCCATGGAGAGTGGTGTGGCGGCACGCCCCATCACTGATTGGAAAGCATACGAGGAGCGGTTGCGCAAGCTCATGGGATTTGACAACAAACTGATCCGCCGCATCACTGACAAGGCCAAGGCAAAACCGAAGAGGGTGGTGTTCAGCGAAGCCAATACCGACAATATGCTCAAGGCCGCTGTGATAGGCGCAAAAGACGGCATTTATGTGCCTGTGCTTTTGGGCAATGAAGAGATGATTCAGAAGCGTGCCGACCGTCTTGGACTGGATATTTCCAATATCGAGATTATCAATTTGCGACACGACCGCGAGGCCGACCGCCGTGCCCGCTATGCCCAGACATTTGCGCGTGAGCATGAGCGCTCCGGTTTGTCCTATCCTGAGGCTCTTGAGAAGATGTACGACCGCAACTATTTCGGCATGATGATGGTCAACGAGGGGGATGCTGATGCATTCCTTGGAGGCACATATTCCGCAGCCCATTCCGTTGGCAAGATTGCCGAGGAGGTGATCGGTGTGCGACCGAGCTACAGCCATTTCGCCACGATGTATATCATCAACAACAAGCGCGGCACATATTTCCTTGCCGACACTTGCATCAACAAGAAGTGCGACACCGACACTCTGCTTGATATTGCCCGATTGGCCCGCAACTCGGTGGAGTATTTCGCCCACGAGCCTGTGATGGCTATGATTTCCTACAGCAACTTCGGCACCGGCGCCGAAGAGGAGTGCAAGAATGTGCGCGAGGTGGTGGACAAGATGCATAGGATGTATCCCAACCTGATGATAGACGGTGAGATGAATATCGCCTATGCTCTTAATAAAAACCTCAGGGATGAAACATTCCCGTTCAACCGCCTCAAGGGCAAGGAGGTGAACACTCTTATTTTCCCGAATCTCAGCAGTGCCAATACAGCCTACAAGCTGATGCTTGAGATGGGTCTGGGCAACTCCATCGGCCCGATTCAGATGGGTTTGAACAAGCCTGTGCATTTCACCAATGTCAATGCGCCGGTGCGCGATATTGTCACACTTGCCACTATTGCCGGACTTGACGCCGCAGTTATGGAATCGGGAGGCGGAAGCGCTGATAAGTAGTAGATGAAATCACGCTGCTGCGTCATATTATTGCTCACGGTTATTTTTTTTGGTTGCTCCAAGCCAAGGAATAACCGTGATGTGATATATTCATGCAGCGAGTTCACTGTGTTTACCGACAGTGTGGTATCCGATAGCGGAAATGTTTTGACCGCTACGGTGTCAGAGGCCCGATACAGCATTGAGTATCCCCGGTATTCGTCGCGCCAAACATTGATCAACCAACTGTATGAGGCCGGAGTGGAGGGGATTGACGGAGTGAATCTGAATACGCGTGATATCTGTTTGTCCATATATCTGTCGCTGGCATATATTGACCCCCGACGCTCCATGGAGATATTGCGGGGGATGGTTTCCGACGGATGGATGGGGCTTGATGCCAAGATATGGCCGCTTGCCGGAAATCAAGCGATGTGGGTGGTCGCTGCCTGGGAGGTGTATAAGGTGACCGGCGACAACGCATGGCTCCGGGAGGCTCGCGATGTCACTGCTTCGTTCATTGACAACGGACTGCTTGTGTGCATGGATAGAAACACAGGCTTGTTTCACGGCGTTCAGGGAAAGGTGGCCGGCAGTTCCGGGTATTGTCCGCAATGGATGGGGCCGGTGGATATGTATCAAGCCTGTTGGCTTGCTGCAAACGTGGAGTATGCCGAAGCAATCCGTATTCTGTCAAAGATGGACATGGCACTCGGAAGCCTGGAAACATCCAAAGATTATGGGGATTTGCATGTCAAACTTGCCGACGATATAAATATGAATTTCTGGATGGCCGACAAGGAGAGGTATTCCTCTTGCCTGTATGGCAATCTTTATCCGATGCAGTCGCCCGCGGTTGATTTAACCGGACTGAGTCTCGGGATTCTGTTTTCAGTGGCCACAGACGATATGGCCAAGGTAATTGTCGGCTCCACTTATCTGCCTGTGCGGAGCCGTCCGATTGAGGCTGTATTGTGGGGGGTGGCATCGGCCAAGGCCAATAATAACGATGCCTTGTGTGCTGCGATAGGTGTGCTGTGTCACTCAGTCCTGCAATCCGGCGATGCGATAGATGTTCCGGCTTTGAACTTCAGGGTGATAGCCGGAATGAGCTTCGGGCAGGAGGGGATACGGTTCGCGCCCAAGGTGCCGACGGTGCTCCGTGGAGAGAAAGTGATAGATAATTTTCATTACCGCGGCAGTGTGTTGCGAATCGAAATAGTCGGCACCGGCAATATCGTTGAATCGTTTTACATTGACGACAAGGTGCAGCGCAGCCCGTTGGTGAAATCCGATATCGAGGGCCACCACACAGTCAGGATAGTGCTGTCGGGAGAGCTTGACAAAGATGATGCGCCGGAGAATCCCCCGTCCCCGTTTCCTGCCACGCCGGTAGTGCAGTGGCGCACTTCTGGGACAAGCAAGATAGTGAACTACGATGACCGCTATATATATAATGTGTATGTCAACGGAGTGTATAATGACGAACTGGAACATTCCACATTTCTGCTTCCATCGTCTTCGGGAAGCACCGTGTATGCGATTGAGGCTGAAAACAGCAGCGGCGAGGGTGGATTTGTGTGTCGTCCCCTGTGGGTTGTTCCCAAAGATAGGCAGACATTGGTGCAGCCGGAGTATTTCGTCAAGCGTGGCACAGGATTGATTGAGGATAAAATAATCTCCAAGCGCTATGTGGAATCCACGAGGATAAAAAACCGTTCTATAAAATTCTATACCGACTCCATGAGTGCGGGTGAATATTATATTGATGTCAACTATATGGCCTTGGGCGATTCGCTGCTGAGCAGCGACATTTGCCCTATAAGGATGCTGTATGTGAACGGTCAGAGGACCGGCGCGTTGATATTCCCACAGTCGGGTTCCTCGACTTTCGGCAGTGGCTTGTTCTCCAACGTTTTGACTGCACATCTTCGTCAGGGCAAGAATACTTTCGAGATAGTCAGGGAAGTACCTTATTGCGTCAACGATGTCCGCAATCCGCTTCCGATAGTGATTGATTATGTCAGAATGATAAGGAAATGAAAACCATAGGAATTTTATCGGACACCCACTCGTGCTGGGATGACAGATATGCCGCGCATTTTGCCTGCTGCAGCGAGATATGGCATTGCGGTGATGTGGGCGATATATCTATTGTCAACAAACTCAAGGAGGTGTGTCCTGTTGTGCGGGTGGTATGCGGAAATATCGACCATGGCGAAGTGCGCAGGGTGTGTCCCGAAACTCTCACATTCGAGGTAGAGGGTGTGAAGGTATGGATGACACATATCGCAGGCTACCCCGGGCGGTATTCTCCCGGAGTGAAGCAGCTTCTGAAGTCGGAGAATATAAAACTGATGGTATGCGGACATTCCCACATCCTCAAGGTGATTCCGGATCCTGAGCTTGAACTGCTTCATGTGAACCCCGGAGCAGCCGGGTGGCATGGATGGCAGAAAGAAAGGACACTCGTGCGTATCACCATCGATGAGGGCACCATAAAGGAACTTGAAGTTATCAAACTCGGAAAACAGATATTGGAATGAAAAAAATACTATTGTTGGCTGCGGTTGTCGCAGCTCTGGGATTCAGTTCATGCCGCACCACTGAGGCCAACTATCGTGCGGCGTATGAGAAGGCCAAAGAGAAACAGTATGACACCGGCGATTCGCTGTCGGCACTCGGGCTGAAAAATGAATCTTTGCCTAAAGATATGAATATCGGAGGCGTCACACTCCCTGTGCGCACAGAACCGCTCGGTGTGACAAAAGAGGGTGGCGGCGAGGCTGCTGACCTTAAGCTGTACAATGTGGTGGCCGGAACCTTCCGTCAGCGGTTCAATGCTGTGTCGATGACCCAACGATTGAGCGGATTGGGATACGGGCATCCGTTTGTGGTGCACAACAGGCTCGGACATTATTATGTGGTAGCCGGAAGTGTGTCAACACCCGTTGCTGCCAAGGAACTGCTTGACTCGCTGACGGCAGACAATAATCTGGTGTTGCAGGCACCGTTCCCTTACGTTCTCCGCGCCGCCCATCTTGTGCGATAAAAAAACTGCCTGAAGCATATATGCTCCGGGCAGTTTTTTTAGGGTTTTAGGGGATAAGCTGATCAGTTTTCGATGGCTGCGGCTTTGAGCATAGCGGCGTCCACATCGTTCTTGAGAGCTTCATCCTGCTTGTCGCGGCTGACGATATTGCCTTCAGGGTCAAATAGAATTATGCACGGAATACCCGAGATGCCGTAGAGGTCGGTGGGGATAGTCTGTGCGTTGATAATCTGATTCCAAGGCAGCTGATGCTGCTCTATGGCTTTGAGTGTGTTCTCCGGTTGATCCCACACAGCCACGCCAAGTACTTCAAGACCTTTGTCATGGTATTTATTGTACAGCTCCTTGATGACAGCAGTTTCGCGGATGCAGGGACCGCACCAGCTTGCCCAGAAATCAACAAGGGTGTATTTGCCTTTACCTACATAGTCGCTCAGGCGCTGGGTTTTGCCATCGTTGGTAACGGCGAAATCCTTGAATTTATGGCCAACAGAAGTCTCCTCTTTGTTGACGAGAGCGGAGCGGAGTTTTGCAATACGCTTGCCGTTGGCAAACTGAGGATACTGCTTGACCTTTTCGTCAAGACCTTTCAGGTCGCTGTCGTAGCACTCCTGCAAGAAGAGATAGTAGCCGAAAGCGTTGTTGGCATTGTCGTCAAAAGCTTTCTTGTTGAGTGCTAAATATTTGTTGTAAAGTTCCTGCGATTTATGTTCAAAGGAGCTGTCTCTGGGCAGTGATTTGGCCTGATTCTGAAGGTCATTGATTTGGGATTCCCAATTGTCCACATAGTCGTTGATAGGAGTGCCGGTGATTTTGCGTGCCTTCACATCCACATTGATTTGGCCGGGTTCGAGAACGAGAGTGCCGAGACGGGAGCCTTCCATGGATACAGTGGCCATGACAGGGTTGGCGATATTGCCTTGAAATTTTGCCACGCCGTTTGCCACGACCGTGCTGTCGATAGCTTCGCCGGAGTCAAAATCCACGATATATGCCACCATGTCGTCCTCATCTTCTGACAGAGGGATTGTGACGGTGTAGTTCGGTGCGGTAGCTGACGCACAGGCCACGGCTACAGCCACCAAGGCAGATGAACTGAGTAAATGTTTGATTTTCATTGTAACATAAATTTTTATTGATACAAAAGTAATAGGAATTGTTGATTTATCCGCTTCTTTTCGCAATATTTTACTTTATTATATGTACTTTTGCAGGGCAAAATTTACTGCAAACGACATGGAATATTACAATACTCTCAATGAATATATCGTAGGAGCAATCCGCAACAACTGGGATCTGCTGGCACTTACCGACTTTCACGGCACATCCTATCAGTATCGGGATGTGGCTCGCAAATCGGCCAAACTTCACATTCTCTTTGAGGAGTGCGGTATTAAACACGGCGACAAGATTGCGCTCTGCGGCCGAAACTCCGCCCAATGGGCCGTCGCTTTCTTTGCTGTGATGACCTATGGAGCTGTTGTGGTGCCTATTCTCAGCGATTTCAAGCCTGACAATATCCACCATCTTGTGAACCACAGCGATGCAAAGCTGCTGTTCGTTGACACCGCGATATGGGAAAATCTTGATCCGGGAGCCATGACATCCCTTGACGGAGTGCTGTGCATACAGGACTACTCCTTGTTTGACTCCCGCTCGGAGGCGTTGTCGATGGCAAGAGACCATCTCAATGAGTTGTTTGGCCGTAAGTTCCCCGAACGTTTCACACCCGAGGATTTCACAGCTTGTGAAGTGGGTGCTGATGAACTTGTGATGATTAACTATACATCCGGCTCCACCGGGTTCTCCAAAGGGGTGATGCTTAGTGAGCGATGCCTTTGGAGTAATGTGCAGTTCTGTATCGAAGGAATACCATATCTCGAGGCCGGTGATGCCACTGTAAGCATGCTTCCGTTGGCCCACATGTATGGTCTGACTATAGATCTTATACACGAATTTGTGCGCGGTTGTCATATCAATTTCCTCACCCGCACCCCATCGCCCCGTGTCATTATGGAGGCTTTCGCCGAAATCAAGCCGAAAATCATCGTGTCGGTGCCGCTCATCATTGAAAAGATTATCAAAACAAGGGTTTTCCCGCTGCTTGAAAAGCCGATGATGAAGATACTGATGCATGTGCCTTTTGTGGACGACCGTCTGCTGGGCAAAATCAAGCAGCAGCTCACTGCCACTTTCGGCGGCAATCTCAAAGAGATAATTATTGGTGGTGCAGGCCTGAACAAGGATGTTGAAACATTCCTTCGCCGCATAGGATTTCCGTTCACTGTGGGTTACGGCATGACAGAGTGTGGCCCGCTTATATCCTACGCTCCATGGAATGAGGCGCGCCCCGCTTCTTGCGGCAGGGTTGTGGACAGGATGATAGCGAAAGTGGAATCATCCGATCCTGTCAATATTCCCGGTGTGATAAAGGTGAAAGGCGACAATGTGATGCTCGGTTATTTCAAGAATCCGGAGGCCACCAAGAAGGCGATTGATGCCGATGGATGGCTCGACACCGGCGACATAGGGTGCATTGACAGTGACAATTTCATCTATCTTCGCGGTCGCGACAAGAATATGATACTTGGTCCTTCGGGGCAGAACATATATCCGGAGGAGATAGAGCAGGCGCTCAACAATATGCCGTTTGTGTGTGAGTCTGTGGTGATTGATGACAATGGCAAACTTGTGGCTCTTGTGTTCCCTGATTTCGAGAACAGCTCCAAGCAAGGACTTGGCGAAAGCGATATAGAGCAGCTTATGGAGGAGAACCGTGTGCAGCTCAACAAAGAGCTTCCGACATACTCACAGATAGCCACGGTGAGAATCATGAGCGAGGAGTTTGAGAAAACTCCCAAACGATCCATCAAGCGCTATCTGTATCAACATTCGTAAGAATAGCGTTTTTTCAGAACTTATCCGCTACCCATTGGCAGATGCTGGTGGGTAGTTTTGCTATTGCAACGAATCCCAGTCTGATAGGCAAGGCCACATTGTGCAGGTGCATTATTCCTTGATTGGCTTCGGGAAATGTGCGTTTCCATCGGTCGATATTGCGCGGCTTACATCTGAGCATTTTCACCTTGCTGAGAAATTTGAGATAATGCAGGAACTCGGCAAAAGTCTTGTCGAGGCTGTGCCCTGAGAACCATATTTCCAGCAGCATGGCGGTGAGCAGATGGTCACGAAGAAGCGTGGAGCAGTCGCTGCGTGATAAGGATGTGCGTCCCGGGGTGAGGTAGTAATTATAGCTGACGGAGTTGACCACACAGGTTTTGGGCCTCAATGCCATCAGCCGGGCTATAACTCCCAAATCCTCCCAGCAATTGATGTGCGGGTAGGCTTCAATATTGTTGTCGGCCAGCAGGGAGCGGCGGATGATTTTATTGCAGAGCGAAAAATTGGGGGTGTTGACAGCCATTCTGTTGAGGTCTCCGAAATTGCGGGGAGCGAGTGTCTTTATGCACTGTCCGCAAATAAGTCGGATAGGAGAGGCCACTATATCGGCATCATTGGCGTCAGCGGTCTGGAGCATCACATCGTAGTAGTCGGGAGGGAGAGTGTCGTCGCTGTCGCATTTGCACACGTAGGATGCGGTGGCGTGTTTCATTCCGAGGTTGAATGCTTCGGAGGAACCCCGCTGAAATTCGTAGCTGATGTCCACAAGCCGGAGTTGGCTTGAAGAATGAGATTTGATGAAAGCCGCAGCTATGTCGTGGCTGCGGTCGGTGCTGCCATCGTTGACCAGCAGCAGCTCCAGAGCCGGAGCCGTCTGGTTGGCGAGCGACATGAGTGTGCGCTCTAGAGTGGCCTCCGAGTTGTGGTAGGGGAGTATGATGCTCAGCCGTGGGTCCATCAGAACATATAACCGATTGACACGGTGAAAACCCCTGCCGACAGATGCTTCACATACTGGAATTTGCCTTCAAATCCGAGTCTTAACGAGGGAGTGACCCTGAATCCGGCACCGGCACCCACGTTGGCACCGAAACGGTTGACACGCGAGGATGAGTCATCGGCGTTATGCTGATTGTAAGTGGCAAAAGTGAATCCGGCCAGTGGATAAAGCTCCACCTTCGGGGCGATGTTGAACGGAGCGTGACCATCGACATTGAAGAAGAACGCATCGCGGTTTTTGTGCGATACGGCGTAGTCAACTGACGCCGATAGCCTGAATCTGGGGATGAAGCGATATTGGAAATACAGTCCGGCTACACCTGTTTCGTTTCTTGTGGTGTATCCGGCTCTCAGACCAACGCTTTTTTCGCCGGCCGAGGCTTGGTTGGGGGTGAGGCAGATTAGAGAGAGGGCCAGTACGGTGATGAATGAAAGTATGCGCTTCATATCCGGGGATAATGTATGGATTATGTTAAAAATACATTTTTTAATTATAATACAAAGATAGGCACTAATGTTCACAGTACAGCATTGTATAGTGACAAAAAATTGTGATAAGATTATTTTTGTTACTATTTTTGTGGAAATTTTGTGTTATGACAAACGGATATCTCAGAGTTGCCGCCGTGTCGTCGAAAGTGAGGGTGGCAGATGTGAATGAAAATGTTAAGAATATATGCCTTGCCATTGACGAACTTGTGGCCAAGGGCGTGGATGTGGCTCTGTTTCCTGAACTGTGTATCACCGGCTATACTTGCGGCGATCTGTTGAAAAACGCCGATCTGCTCGCTGCCGCGGCCAAGGGCGTTGACAGTATCGGTAAGTATATATCGGACAAGCATATCACTGTGATTGTGGGGTATCCGAAAATCTGTGGTGGAGCGTTGTACAACTGTGCGAGTGTCCTTTCGGCTTCGGGACGCACTGATATAACCAAATCATACTTGCCGGATTATTCAGAGTTCTACGAAAAACGCCGCTTCCAACCCGGCGACGATGCTCTTGATCCGGAAGTTGTGGAGCTGGAGTGCGGTGTGTTGATAGCCGTGGATATATGTGAGGATCTGTGGGCGCCTGTTGCTCCGTCCACCTTTGCCGCTATGAAAGGGGCTGAGGTGATATTCAATCTCTCAGCGTCCAACGATGTGCTGTATAAGTACAATAGTTTGAACTGCATCATACAGTCGCAGTCGAAAAAATGCAGTTGCGGCTATGTTTATGCATCCTCGGGTCCGGGAGAATCATCAACGGATCTGGTATTTCTTCCCAAGCAGATTATAGCCGAATGTGGTGAGATTCTGGCTTCCAACAACCGATACAGACTAACCGCCGGCACCACCTACACCATTGCAGATATTGATGTCGAGCTGATTAGGGCCAATAGGCTGAACAATAGTAGTTTTCATGATTGTGCAGCTCATTTCGTGGCCGAAAAGGGCAGTGGAAATGATGAGCGTATGTGGTCGTATGATTTCGGATATAAGCTTGTGAACCGACCGCTGTCGAAGCTGCCTTTCGTGCCGGATGGGAAGGATGCTGTGGAGCATCTTGATGAGGTGGTGAGTATGCAGACTGCCGGGCTGCTTCAACGCCTGTCGGTGTTGCCGTCGCATAATATTGTGCTCGGAGTGTCGGGCGGACTGGATTCCACTTTGGCTCTCCTTGTGGCTGTGAATGCTTTCAGAACTGCCGGTTATCCGTTGACAGACATAATGGCCATCACGATGCCCGGCTTCGGTACCAGCGGGCGTACCTACAGAAATGCTGTCCGGTTGATGGAGCTGCTCGGGGTCAGCACCCGGGAGATTTCAATCAAGAATGCGGTATTGAGCCATTTCAAGGATATCAATCATGACCCAGGGGTAATAGATGTGACCTACGAAAACGCTCAGGCCAGAGAGCGCACACAGATATTGATGGATGTGGCCAATCAGAGCAATGCGATTGTGCTCGGAACCGGCGACCTGTCGGAGATAGCCCTCGGATGGTGCACATATAATGGCGACCATATTTCGATGTATGGGGTCAATGCCGGTTTGCCCAAGACATTAATCCGCGCTATTGTGGCTCGGATTGCCGAGGGATATGAGGCCGAGGGGATGCCCGAGGTTGCATCGATATTGCGCGACATCGTGGCCACACCTATCAGTCCGGAGCTGAAGCCCACGGATGGCAACGGTGAGATATCCCAGGTGACGGAGAATAGTGTTGGACCATACGAGTTGCAGGATTTCTATCTCTACTATTGGCTGAAATACAGTTTCCCGCTTCATAAAGTATTCTATCTTGCCGTTCAGGCGTTTGAAGGCGAGTATGCTCCGGCTGAGATTTTGAAATGGCTCAAGGTGTTTGTGGTGCGGTTCTTCACCCAGCAGTTCAAACGCTCCTGTATGCCCGACGGCCCGAAGGTGACTGAGGTGTCGCTCTCTCCGCGAGGGGATTGGCGTATGCCGTCGGATGCAAGTATGGCTCTATGGCTTCGTCAGATAGAGGATATTGCATTAAACCTTTAGCACATCGTTTTGTTATATTATAAATGATAAAATTTATAATATTATGAAACGTATTATTTCTACTTTGGCTTTCGGCGTGTTTCTGTTGATAGGAGCTAATCTACATGCACAGGATAATGTGGTCCCCGATATGCCGATGGGTTATTGCGGCATAGGGCCTGTGATAGCCGGGTCGGTTGATATCAGCCGGGTGCCCAGGAAAGCTCAGGATTTTTTGAAGCACCATTTCAAAGAGTACGCGGTGGTGCAGTGCGAGAAGGAGTTTGACGACAATACCTATGAGTTGGAACTGTCCAATGGTATTGATGTGGAGTTTGACGCCGGTGGCGACTGGCGCGAAGTTGAGGCGGGCCGCAGCCGTGTATTAGCTCCAAATGTGGTGAAGAAACTTGTTCCTGACAAAACATACAAGGAGCTTTTGTCGCGTAATGTGGCTTCACGAGTGGAATCGGTAAAAAGATATTCTGATGGCTACAAGGTAGAGATCAAGAATGCCAAATTTGACGACTACCGTTTTGCCCGCGATGGCAAATTGGTAAGTGTCTCCGACTGACAAATACATTACTGACGAAACAACGGGAGACCGTCCATCCGGCGGCCTCCCGTTGTTTAATGGTATGGCAATCAAAGCTATGCTTTGAGAGCTTCTATAGCCATGGTGAGATTGCTGATTTTGGCGTTGGCATCGGCAAGTTTCTTGCGTTCGCCTTCAACCACGGCTGCAGGCGCATTGGTCACAAAACGCTCGTTGTTGAGCTTCTTCTCCACCGATGCCTTGAAGCCGGTGTAGTATTCCAGCTCTTTGGTGAGCTTGGCGAGTTCGGCCTCAACATCGATATTGTTGGCCAGCGGGATGTTGACCTCAGTGGTGCCAACCATGAAAGTGGCGGCTGCGGGATCTTTCTCTGCATTGTGAACCACCGATTCGAGATTACCGAGCTTGATGATCATGGCATCTCTGTCGTTGCTCCATGTGCCGATGATATTGAGCACGAGCTGATCCTTGTTGGGGATATTTTTCTCGGCGCGTACATTGCGGATGCCGTTGACAGTCTCTTTCACCTGGTCCATCATGGATAGGAGAGCCTCATCGATTTCGCCGGCTGCGGGGGTGGGGGCATACATGATGGATTCACCTTCACGGCGTTCGGCCAGATGCTGCCACAGTTCCTCGGAGATGAATGGCATGAACGGATGCAGCAGGCGGAGCAGCGCGTCAAAATATTGCAGTGTGGTGTCAAGGGTAGTTTTGTCAATAGGAGAACCGTAGGCGGGTTTCACCATCTCGAGATACCATGCTGAAAATTCGTCCCAGAACAAGCGGTAGATCTCTTTCAACGCTTCCGACAGGCGGAACTTCTTCATCAGGTCGTTGACCTCCCCAAGAGTGGCGTTGAGCTTGGATTCAAACCATTTCATTGCCATTTTGGAAGCCTCCGAGGGCTCGGCGTTGCTGTCAACATCCCAGCCTTTTACCAAGCGGAAGGCGTTCCAGATTTTGTTGCAGAAATTTCGTCCTGTCTCGCAAAGTTTCTTATCGAAGAATATGTCATTGCCGGCAGGGGCGGCCATCATCAGACCCATTCTCACTCCGTCGGCACCGTAGTCGGAGATAAGTGCGAGTGGGTCGGGGGAGTTACCGAACTGCTTGGACATCTTGCGACCAATCTCATCGCGCACAATTCCGGTGAAGTAAACATTATTGAAAGGCTGCTTGCCCATGAAATGGTAGCCGGCCATTACCATGCGTGCCACCCAGAAGAATATGATGTCCGGTCCGGTCACGAGGTCGGATGTGGGATAGTAATATTTTATCTCCTCATTGTCAGGCTCAAGGATGCCGTTGAACAGCGACACGGGCCATAGCCATGAAGAGAACCAGGTGTCGAGTGAATCCTCGTCCTGATGCAGGTCAGTGGCTGTCACGCCCGGCATGATGGCCTGAGCCAGTTCGAGAGCCTCGGCCTCATTCTCAGCCACAACAAATTCGTCGTTGGGGAGATACCATGCGGGCACGCGATGACCCCACCAGAGCTGACGGGAGATGCACCAGTCGCGAATGTCGGTGAGCCAATGGCGGTAGGTGGCGGTGAATTTATCAGGCACGAATTTAAGCACACCTTCCTCCACGGACTCCAAAGCCGGCTTGGCGAGGGATTCCATTTTCAGGAACCACTGGTCGCTCAGGCGCGGTTCACATACGGTGTCGCTGTTGCGCTCTGAGTAGCCTACCTTATTCTCGTAGTCCTCAATCTTTTCAATCAGTCCGGCTGCTTCAAGGTCCTTGGCAATCTGCTTGCGCACATCAAAGCGGTCCATCCCCACATACATACCGGCAGCCTCGCTGATGGTGGCATCGTCATTGAATATGTCGATGGTTTCGAGATTATGCTTCTGGCCGAGCATATAGTCGTTCATGTCGTGGGCCGGGGTCACTTTGAGGCAACCTGTGCCGAATTCAATATCCACGTAGTCGTCCTCAATCACGGGAATCTCGCGGTTGACAAGCGGCACAATCACTCTCTTACCTTTGAGATGCTGATTCTTGGGGTCGTTGGGGTTGATACACATGGCTGTGTCGCCCATGATGGTTTCGGGGCGTGTGGTGGCCACGATGGCATATCCGTCTTCTCCCGCAATTTTGTAGCGCAGATAATAGAGCTTGCTATGCTCCTCCTTGTATATCACTTCAATGTCTGATAGCGAGGTGCGGGCCTTGGGGTCCCAGTTGACCATACGCTTGCCGCGGTATATCAGCCCTTGGCGGTACAGTTCCACAAACACTTTGATCACGCTCTTGGCACGGATTTCGTCCATGGTGAACGCTGTGCGGCTCCAGTCGCACGAAGCACCGAGCTTTTTGAGCTGTTCAAGAATAATGCCTCCGTACTTATGGGTCCAATCCCAGGCGTGCTCAAGGAACTGCTCTCTTGTGAGCGAGGATTTCTTGATTCCCTCTGCCGCGAGCTTTGCCACAACCTTGGCTTCGGTGGCAATCGCGGCATGGTCGGTGCCGGGCACCCACAGCGCGTTTTTGCCGTCCATGCGGGCGCGGCGTATCAGGATATCCTGAATGGTGTTGTTGAGCATGTGTCCCATGTGGAGCACACCGGTCACATTTGGGGGAGGTATAACTATAGTGTACGGTTCACGGCTATCTGGCACGCTGCGAAACAGTTCATGCTCCATCCAGTAGCTATACCATTTATCTTCCACCTCTGAAGGGTTGTACTTAGTGGCTAATTCGTTCATGGATAATTGAAGTCTGTTATTTGGTTTTCAAGCTGCAAAGTTACAAAATTTTTCTTCATGAATTGCTGGCACACTGAATAAAAAAGCGTTCCACACGCGGTTGTGCCGGAGTGGAACGCTGATAAGATTATAGTGAATGATTAAATTTTGCCGACGAGGTCAATGCCGGGCTTGAGGGTCTGCTGACCTTTGCGCCATCGGGCGGGGCACACTTGGTCGCCATGCTCGGCCACGAATTGCGCGGCTTCAAGTTTTCGGAGCAGCTCCTCGGAGTTGCGGCCTATGCCGTTGTCGTTAATCTCAGCCACTTTCACCTGGCCTTGCGGATTGACAATGAATGTGCCGCGGTAGGCGAGGAAGTCATCGGGGTTCAATACTCCAAACAGTTCACTGAGGTATCCTGTTTTGTCAGCCAACATCGGGAATTTCACTTTTGCAATGCTTTCCGATGAGTCGTGCCATGCTTTGTGGGTGAACTGGGTGTCGGTACTTACGGCGTACACTTCGGCGTTGAGTTCCTTGAACTTGTCGTAGTTCTCGGCCATGTCAAGCAGTTCGGTAGGGCACACGAAAGTGAAATCGGCGGGATAGAAAAAGAATATCGACCAGTGACCCAGAGTGTTTTCACGGGTCACTGTCTTGAATTCTCCATCCATATATGCCGGCACAGAGAATTCGGGAAGGGTTGTGTTGATGATTGTCTTGTTCATAATTGTAAATTTATTCAATAATAAATAACAATTATCGCGCTATAAAGTTAGTTCCTTTTTGAGAAATTCGGATGTGGGCGATTCTCCTGCAGCAATCTGTTCGGGTGTGCCTTGCGCAATAATCTGTCCTCCATGGCTTCCGCCGCCGGGGCCCATGTCGATGATATGGTCGGCGCATTTGATCACATCAAGATTGTGCTCAATGACAAGCACTGTGTTGCCGCGCTCCACAAGCCTGTTGAACACACCGAGCAGCACTTTGATATCCTCGAAATGAAGTCCTGTGGTTGGCTCATCGAGAATGAAAAGAGTTTTGCTAGTGTCCTTCTTGGCAAGTTCGGTGGCGAGTTTGACGCGCTGATTCTCACCTCCGGAGAGTGTGCTGGACGGCTGTCCGAGTTTAATATATCCGAGTCCGATATCCTGAAGCACCTTGATTTTGCGGAGGATTGACGGAATTCCGGCGAAGAAATCCACAGCCTGGTTGATGGTCATGTCAAGCACATCGGCTATGGATTTGCCTTTGAACCTCACTTCAAGAGTCTCTCTATTATATCGCTTGCCACCGCACACCTCGCACGGCACCAGCACATCCGGAAGGAAATTCATCTCTATGGTCTTGTAGCCGTTGCCGGAGCAAGCCTCGCATCTGCCGCCGGAGATGTTGAATGAGAATCGGCCGGGTTTATAGCCGCGAATCTTGGCTTCGGGGAGTCCGACAAAAAGGTTGCGGATGTCGGTGAACACTCCGGTGTAGGTGGCGGGGTTGGAACGCGGCGATTTGCCGAGCGGTGATTGATCCACCGTCACCACCTTGTCGATATGCTCTATACCATCAATGGATTTGTAGGGCAGTGGTGCTTGGAGCGAGCGGAAGAAGTGCTGCGAGAGAATAGGCTGGAGGGTACCGTTGACAAGCGACGATTTGCCGCTGCCTGACACTCCGGCCACCACAGTGAATGTGCCCAGTGGCAGATCAAGGTCCACATCGCGTAGATTGTGACCGGTAGCACCTTTGAGCACAAGGTGTTTCCCGGATCCTTCCCTGCGATGGGCGGGCACGGGTATGGACAGGTTGCCGTTGAGATAGTCGGCCGTGAGAGTGGAGGTGGCAAGCATCTGCCCGGGTGTGCCTTCAAACACCACTTCGCCGCCTTTGCGTCCGGCTTTGGGGCCGATATCAACAATATAGTCGGCTTCAAGCATCATATCCTTGTCGTGTTCCACCACAATGACGGAGTTTTCGGCATCGCGGAGTTTCTTGAGCGAATTGATCAGGCGTATATTGTCGCGCTGGTGAAGACCGATACTTGGCTCGTCGAGGATATAAAGCACATTGACCAACTCCGAACCAATCTGTGTGGCGAGCCTTATGCGCTGGCTTTCACCACCCGACAATGTGGCAGAGGCTCTGTTGAGGGAAAGATATTCCAGACCCACATCAATCAGGAATCCGATGCGTCCGCTTATCTCCTTCACAATCTCGCGGGCCACGATGGCATGAGTAGGTGAAAGCGATTTTTCAAGTGAGTCAACCCATAGCTTGAGCTCGGTGAGGTCAAGCCGACTCACCTGAGCTATATTCTTGCCATTGATGAAGAAATGAAGGGCCTCCTTGTTGAGTCTGTCTCCGTTACATTCAGGACACACCGCTCTGGAGAAAAATTTGCCGCTCCATTTCTGCGCAGTGGAGGAAGAATCCTCGCTCTGCTGCATCTCTATATATTTCACAATACCTTCGTAGGTCAGGAAATAGTTGGAGAGGCTCATGGTGGAGTTCTGGATATTGAGTCTGTCGGGAGTGCCGTTGAGGATATCGCTCATCGCTTCATCACAGATATCTTTGACGGGAGTGGAAAGAGTATGTCCATATTTGGCAAGGATAGCTTCTATCTGCCAGAATATCATGCTGTTCTTATACTTGCCGAGCGGCACTATACCACCATCATGGATGGAGAGCATGGGGTTGGGCATGATTTTATCCTTGTCAACGATGTTGACATATCCCAATCCTTTGCAGTGGGGACAGGCTCCCTGCGGAGAGTTGAACGAGAAATTATGCGGAGCGGGTTCGCGATACGAAAGTCCTGTGGCCGGGTCCATAAGGTGCTGGCTGTAGTGGGAAACGGCGTCGCTGTCCACATCGTAGATCATCAATTGCTTGTCGCCCTGGCGGAGCGCTTCTGTGATGGTGTCGCGCAATCGTGTGGCATCTTTTTCCGACACCTTGAGCCGGTCCACTACCAGCTCCACGGAATGGTTCTTGTAGCGGTCGAGCTTCATCCCCATGGTTATCTCCTTGAGCTCGCCGTCCACACGCACGGTGAGATATCCTTTTTTACGCAGGCTTTCAAACAGCTCCTTGTAGTGGCCCTTGCGGTTTTTCACAACAGGGGCGAGCACATAGATCTTTTTGCCGTTGAATTTCTCGATGATGAGATTGTTGATCCGCTCCTCAGTGTATTTGATCATCGGCTCTCCCGACATATAGCTCACGGCCTCGCCGATGCGTGCGTAGAGCAGACGGAGAAAGTCATAAATCTCGGTAGTGGTGCCGATGGTGCTTCGGGGGTTGCGGTTGACAGTTTTCTGCTCGATGGCAATCACGGGACTCAAGCCGGTGATTTTGTCCACATCGGGTCTCTCGAGATTGCCGAGCATATTGCGTGCGTAGGAGGAGAATGTTTCAATATATCTACGCTGACCTTCGGCAAAGATAGTGTCGAATGCGAGCGAGGATTTTCCGCTGCCGCTCAATCCGGTGATGACGGTGAGCGAATTGCGCGGAATGGTGACATCGATGTTTTTAAGATTATGCACTCGCGCTCCATACACATTGAGTGTGTCGGAGGCATCGAATGCGTCAGCGTTGGATGGATTATTGAGATTGGAGTGGTTGGACATTATTTCGCAATCCAGTTATGATTGTAAATCTTTTTATCCTGCTTGGACCGCAGCATGGCATCCTTGGCGGGGAGCTTCACGATATATGTTTTGCCCGATTTGTTGGGCAAGGATTTGGCCCTTATCCAAGGGTTGAGTTCGCGGAGGGTGAGATAGTTGGTGCCGTGGTCGGCGGCCCATGTCTGCCAGTCTTCCACAGGCTCGCTCACCTCCTCGTCAACCGTGGCGATAGGGTAGTAGAATTGCGATGCATCCACGGTGTAGCCGAAATAGTTAGGATGCTCAAGGATACTTTTCATGGCCAGAAGGCGGAAGATATAGCGCGAGGTCTGGTCGTTGAGAAAAAGGTCGTAGGCACTTTCGGCTCCCTGAGAGTCAAGTTCGCGCGAGATTCTGCCCATGCCGGCGTTGTACGATGCTGCGGTAGATTCCCAGTTGCCATATTTGCGATAGGCATTTTTAAGGTAGCGGCACGCGGCTTCGGTGGATTTTTCGGGGTGATACCGTTCATCCACATAATCGTTCACTTCAAGGCCATACTCTTTGCCGGTGGCTGGCATGAACTGCCACAGTCCGGCGGCTCCCGAACCACTGAGGGCGCGAGTGTTGAGACTGCTCTCGATGCAGGCGAGGTAAATCAGGTCTTCCGGCACACCGTTGGCTTTCAGGATAGGTATGAGTATGGGGAAATATCGGTTGGCCCGCTTGAGAGTGAGCAGAGTGGTGCCGTGGGTGAAAGCCATGGAGGTGAGCTCGCGGTCAAACCGTTCGTACATGTCGCATCGGTCAAGGTTGATTTTGTCGTCTGCAAAGGTCACATTCCCGGGAATGCGGGGTGAAACCACATGAGTCATCGACGGATGCTCGGCGCGGGCATTGCCGCATAGTAAGGCGAGCGCCAATATTGACGCTGATATGATTGAGTTCTTGTTTGTCATTATTTATAGTTTACAATGTTGATGTCGCCGCTGAGGTCGTACTTAACTCCATCGGCTCCCACAGCTTTGATTACATAGTAGTATACTCCTGCCGGCACATATTTGCCGCCATGCTTGCCGTCCCATCCTTGGGAGGGGTCGGTTAGTTCGGCAATTTTCACACCCCATTTGTTGAAGATATGGCACTCGAAGCTCACGAGCGAGCGGTAGCTTACCTTCCATTCATCGTTGACGCCGGGCGAGGCGTTAGGCGAAAAGGCGTTTGGACAGAGGAGTCGCGATTCGCCTATAAATACGGTGTATGTGTCGCTTATCCATTCGCATGCACCCGAAGCATCGGCACACACAAAGCGGATGTAGAATGTGCCCATGTCGCTGAAAGTGTGGGTATATTCAAGCTCATTGGCCCTGAGCATCACATCGTTGAACGAGGGGTCGGAAGTGATTTGCCATTCACGGAAAATGGCTGCGTCGCTCACCACGGCTTCCATCTTCACCTCGCAGGGAGCGGAGCCGCCGAGGGTGGAGTCTTGTGTCTCAGCTTTCTGCTCATTGTCGTTGTCGCGAGTGGTCTGCTCAACGCTCACCACGCCTTCCACGGCTGTGGTGTTGTAGTACCCTGAGCTGCACTCCTTGGTCTCACCCCAGAGGGTTAGGAATTTGTCGCCTGATATTTTAAAATAGGTGTTGCAAAGTGGAGCCGTTACTCTCACAGACCCTGAGATATGAGCCACAGTTTCATCGGCGGTGGTGGAGTTTAGAGTCAGATTTTCGCTGTCGGGAGTCAGCGTGGAGTAGGAGATATGGATTTCGCGATCAATCTCATAGGCCCGCGCATTGATGCTGTAGTAGTAAATCCTGTCGGCAGACCCTTGCACGGCGAGAGCCGTCATGGAACAGTCGCTGTCGGCGCTGACATCAACCGAGGAGATACTGTAGGGGTGGTTGGCATAATCCACAATCCAGAAATAATGTATTGCGGTGCCGTCCTCGATAGTGTAGCCACAATCGCCCTGCAGGCCGGAGAGAGTGTATTTCTTGCCTGTTTTCGAGATGCTTGAAGCAGGAATCTCTGTGGCATAAGCCGCGCCTTGCGAGCCCCACTTGTACCATTTCACACTTTGTGAGGTGGCGGTGTAAGTGGCGGAGGCACCGGTGCAGTTGTCAAGCAGATATATGGCATCAAGACCGGAGGATGCGTTTGGTGTTTCATTAAGCGCATTCTTAGCAATACCGGAGAACGACAGGGAGGCACCCATCGCAGATGTTGATGTTGCTATTATGGCAATGAAAGATAGAGTATGATGCAGAATGGATGTTTTCATTACTATTTAAACGAATCCGACGGGTGGATATTGCTTTCGGTGAGCTGATCGGTGGTTTTACATCACCTCCATGTTGCTTGCCAGGCGCTGACGCACCACCTCGTACATCATGATGGCACCGGCCACCGATACGTTGAGCGATGCTATCTGTCCGAACATAGGAATGGACACGAATGTGTCGCACTCTTTGAGCACTTCGGCCGAAATACCTGTGTCCTCGGCTCCGAGAACAAGTGCGACGGGACAGGTGTAGTCGGTCAATGTGTAGTTGATGTCGGCTTTTTCAGACACAGCTACCAGCTTGAATCCATTAGCTTTAAGCTCCTTGACGGCGTGGAGTGTGCTCCGCTCCCTGCATACGGGCAGATGGTGGAGGGCGCCGGCGGACGTTTTGACCGCATCGGCGTTGACGGTGACGCTGCCACGCTCAGGAATGACAATCGCATCCACACCGGCACACTCGCTTGTACGCGCTATGGCGCCGAAGTTTCTGACATCGGTGATGCCGTCAAGCACCACCATAAACGGAAGCGTACCGGCCTCATACAGCTGAGGGATAACCTGGTCAAGCTTATAGTATGTGACAGCACTCATCATTGCCACCACTCCTTGATGGTTCTTTCTTGTGAACCGGTTGAGCCTTTCCTGAGGCACCCGTTGGGTAACTATATGGTGTTTGTGGACAAGGTCGAAAAGCTCCTGGGCGAGTTCGCCGCCAAGGTCCTTGCGGATGTAAAGTTTGTCAATCTCTTTCCCGGCTTCGATTGCTTCAATCACAGATCTGATGCCGAATATCATGTCGTTGTGTTGCATATACTTGGATGGTGGGTTAATGATTGGAGGAGAGCAGGTGCAGGGCAGTGGCTCTTGCGGTGGCGTTGTTACTGTCGCCGCTGAGCATCAGAGCCAGTTCACCCACGCGCTCATCCTCGCTGAGTTGGAAAATACGTGTGTGAGTGGATTCCTCGTCATCTTCCTTGTACACCTTGAAGTGTACTGAGCCTTTTGCGGCCACCTGCGGAAGATGGGTTATGGCAATCACTTGAATATTGTTAGCAGTGCGGCTCATCATGTCGCCCATACGGTTGGCTACATCGCCGCTGACACCGGTGTCAATCTCGTCGAAGATGATTGACGGCAGCTGCATGCGTGATGCTATGATTGACTTTATGGTCAGCATCAGCCTTGATATTTCACCGCCGGACGCTGCTCCTGCCACACCGGTCGGTTTCTGGTTTTTGTTGAATGCAAACAGAAATTCAACATTGTCCATTCCGTTGACGGTCATGTCGGCCGGGGACACGTTGATATCTACCCGCAGATTTTTCATACCCAAAGGCATGGCCTTTGCCAATAGCTCCTCGCCAAACTGTTTTGCAGCTATTTGTCGGGTTTTGGTGAGTTCGGCCGCAGTCTGCTTGGCAAGCGACATGGCTCTTCGGGCGTTCCGCTCCAGTTCCTGGATGGTGTCGTCGCTGTCGCCGAGCTCGTCAATCTGCTGCTGCAGCGACCGCTGTATGGCAATCAACTCCTCCACAGTCTCCACATCGTGCTTGTGTTCGAGATCGTAGATCCTTTCCAGTCGCGATTCCACATATTCAAGTTCCCGAGGGTCGGCACCGAGGTTCTCGTCCACGGTCTGGAGTTCGCTGAAAATATCGGCAAGTTCCACCCGCACCATATCAAGGCGGTCGTTGAGTTTCGATTCTTCGTCAATCACCGGAGCAAGCTCCGAAACAGCACCCTGCAATTTGTCAATCTGGTGCAGTATGCCAAATTCATCGTTGCCGAGCGCATTGAGTGCAAGGTCGATATTTGACTTTATCTCGGTGATATTGGCCATTTTGTCGCGTGTGCGCTCCAGCTCTTCCTGCTCGCCTTCCACAGGCGATAGCTCGTCAAGCTTTTGAATCTGAAATCGGATGAACTCCTCATTTTCGCGACTCTTGGCAATGCGCACTTTTGCCTGCTTCAATGTTTTCACAGCTTCGCGGAGAGCATTGTAGCGCTGGGCAAACACAGTTCTAAGCCCCTCGTTGTTGGCCAAAGTGTCGATTATATGACGCTGGAAATCGGGCTTTGCAAGAAGCTGGTTCTGGTGCTGGGAATGTATGTCGATAAGCTGCAGCGCCACGCCGCTGAGAAGCGCGAGCGACACCGGAGAGTCGTTGATGAAAGCCCTCGAGCGTCCGCTTGGCAGAAGCTCGCGGCGGAGAATACATTTGCTGTCATCCCAATCTATATCGTTCGTGAGGCAATAATCCTTCAAGGCATCGTGGCCGTTGACAGCAAACACCGCTTCGATGATGCTTTTTTGAGAGGACATCTTTATGGCGCGGGTGTCGGCTCTCTCTCCCATGATCAGCGACAGAGCACCGAGCATGATTGATTTTCCCGCACCTGTTTCGCCGGTGATAATATTGAACCCGTCATGGAAATTGATTTCCATCCGGTCAATCAGGGCATAGTTGGTAATATTTAGAGATTCAAGCATTTGGGATGTTCTGTTAGTTACGCTTCGGCGGCTCCTTGATATCCTTGAGCCTCCGCTGGTCGGTGGGGTAGAGAGAGTAGAGCAGTTCATACACTCCGTCGCGCTCATCCTGCGAGCCCTGGCTGTAGATGTTGATCAGCTCATCAAGCTTAGCATCGTGCCATATATTCAATGCCACACTCATCGGCTGGCTCTGATATATTTTCTGAAGATTGTCGAGCGAGCGTGTTATCACCGCACGACCTTTTGCCGGGCTCATGGACATTTCGTCAAGACCGCGGCGGTGGTATTCATATATCAAGGTCCTGATTACGGATGTGCCCGGATCGGTGAACGCATTGAGCACGGCGGCTCTATTGCGTCGGTCGTCAAAAGATTTCCAGCCGATTTCGCCGGCTGTCTGCGACATCTGTACAATGGACTGTATTTTGTCATAAAAAGTCTGACCGCCGTTGAGTGAGAAGGAGTCGAAATCGATGGCGAGAATCAGGTAGGCGTAATAGTCGAGGATGGCGGTGAGGTTGTTGTCCACAGAATTTTCGGAGAAAATCAGCGGGTCGCCTTGGCGATATGTAAATTCAATATTGTCGTCCTTGAAATTGAGCAGGGTGGTGGTGTAATTGGTGTTATACACCGGACGGGTTGATTGAATCTGAAGGTTGCCTTTCATCACATCATCGGTGTATTCACCGATGGTGAAGAAAAGTTTACATTCAATCTTCTCATTGGCTGCTATCTGTGCATTGGAGAACTTGGTGGAGTTCATATACTCGTTGACAGCCTCCTGAAGAGTGCTGAATATCTCGGTATTGGTGCCTTCCACCTGGTCGGAGTTGATCTCCACAGTGCAGTTCAACTCCTGGGAATATCCGTTGACACAGGATACACCCACAATCATCATCAGTAATATTCTGTACAGTTTAATCATTCAAGTTGTTTTTGCTGACTATTTGCTCCAAAATCTTTCGGGCTGTTTCCTGCTTGCTCATCAGCGGCAATTCAACCGGAGGATTGGAGGGTGTGATCACAGTCACCTTGTTGGTGTCGGTGCCAAACCCTGCACCTTTGTCGGCGAGGGAGTTGAGGCAGATCATATCGAGATGCTTGCTTGCGAGTTTCCGTGTGGCGTTGAATTCGCCATTTTCGGTTTCAAGCGCGAACCCTATGAGGAATTGTCCATCTGTTTTCACACTGCCCAATGATGCAGCGATGTCGGGATTTTTCACAAGTGCGACAGTCATGGTGTCCATATCCTCGCGCTTGATTTTGTGGTTGGCTTCAACAGCGGGAGCGTAGTCAGCGACAGCGGCACACATGATACCTATGTCGCTGCCAGGCCATATCTCCTTGCATGCGGCGAGCATCTCCTTGGCCGATTCCACCTTCACCACCTTCACATTCGGCGATGATGGCGCGATACTGACCGGACCGCTGACCACGGTGACTTCCGCGCCCATGTCGGCCGCAGCATCTGCAAGTGCGAACCCCATTTTGCCTGATGAGTAATTGCCAATAAAACGTACCGGATCAATCTTTTCGTATGTGGGACCTGCAGTTATGAGCAGTTTTTTCCCTGCCAGCAGCTGCTTTTGGGTGAAAAAGGTGTCGAGGGCCTCGACGATATGCTCAGGCTCGGCCATGCGACCTTTGCCTGTGAGATGGCTTGCAAGCTCACCGACTTCAGACTCGATGATATGATTGCCATACTGCTTGAGCATGGCAATGTTGCGTATGGTGCTCGGGTGGGTCATCATGTCGAGGTCCATGGCCGGAGCCACAAATACCGGAGCTTTGGCCGAAAGATAGGTGGTGACAAGCATATTGTCGGCCACGCCGTTGGCCATCTTGCCGATGGTGCAGGCTGTGGCTGGAGCTATCACCATGGCATCGGCCCACAGTCCGAGATCCACATGGCTGTGCCATTCGCCGGTGTTGGCGGTGAAAAATTCGCTTATCACCGGCTTGCCTGTCAATGCCGATAGGGTGACGGGAGTGATGAACTCGCGTGCCGAGGGGGTCATCACCACCTGCACTTCGGCACCCTGCCTGATTAGAAGCCGGGCCAGCATGGCGCTTTTATAGGCGGCTATTCCGCCGGTGATGCCAAGGATAATATGTTTGCCTTTAATCATAGTCAAGCTACTTCTGCCGTTTGCTGCTTTCCACGCGGAGATGTATCCGCGCAAAGCAATCTTTTGTGTTTTGCGGGAAATCGCCCTGCATGATCCAGCCGTAATATCCGGGGTCGGAAGCGAGCACCTCCTCAGCAATGCGTCCTTTGTATTTGCCGAAATTAATCACCTCTTTCTTGTCATCGTTCCACACCAGACGGCCCATGAAGTCCACATTCTTGCCATGTGCGGAATACTCAGCCAGGCCGTCAACATCGCACGGCAGATCGCCGTAATGGCTGAGCTGCGCCTTGAGCACTTCGTAAGTGGCTCTTGTGTCGGCAGTGGCGGAGTGTGCGCCTTCAAGATCTTTGCCGCAGTAGAATTTATATGCGGCAACGAGGGTTCGGGGTTCACGTTTGTGGAAGATGGTTTGCACATCAATCATTTTGGTGTGGCTGATGTCAAACGCTATTCCGGCACGGCGGAACTCCTCTACGAGCATCGGCACATCAAAACGGTTGGAGTTGAACCCGGCGAGGTCGCAACCTTCAAAAAATTTGGCCAGCTTTGGAGCCAAATCCTCAAACTTGGGTTTGTCGGCCACATCCTGGTCGGTGATATGATGCACTTCGGTGGCTTCCGCCGGAATAGGCATGCCGGGGTTGACGCGTGTAGAGTGCTCCTTGTCGGTGCCGTCGGGATACACCTTTATGAGTGATATCTCAACAATCCTGTCATGAGTGATGTTGGTGCCGGTGGTCTCGAGATCAAAGAATATCACCGGACGATTCAATTTCAGGTCCATGCTCATTCGCTGATATTCATAGGCATAAGAAGCATCAGAAGCTCCTCGTCGGGGGCGTTTTCGGCAGGCAGGCAAATAGCGGGACGGCTCGGGTCGGCAATTTTGAGCATCATGTCGGAAGAGTTGAAGGTGGAGAGAATTTCAATCAGGAACATGCTGCTGAATCCCATCACCATATCCTGGCCATCGTAGCTGCAGGGCACGGTTTCACTGCCGGAGGTACCGAAGCTGTTGTCGCTTGCCTTGAGGGTGAGCAGGTCGGGTGTGAGTTTGAATTTCACGAGACCGCCGCCCTGGTCGCCGAACACCGACACACGGCGCACACCGTTGAGCAACGACAGACGGTCGATGGTGATAACATAAGGGTTGTTCTGCGGAATCACCTTATTGTACGGCGGGAACACGCCTTTGATAAGGCGACATTCAAAAGTGAACGATGCGCTCTCAAACAGTACGCTTTTCTCGCTTACGGTAACTTTGATTTCATCCTCTTTGGCAAACACATTCTTGAGCACACTTGCACCCTTGACCGGAAGGATGAACGAACATTCCACGCCGGGTTGGGTGAGGGTGTTGGTATAGCGGACGAGCTTGCGGGTGTCGGTGGCCACAAACACCATCTTGTCGGGCTTGATGTCCCAGAGGATACCCATCATTTGGGGGCGGATCTCGTCAACGCTTACGGCAAACATTGTGCTGTCAATACCTTTGAGCACCTGCTCGGTAGAGCACACGAATGTTTCTTTTGGTCCATTATCTTCAACAGCGGCACCGGGATATTCCATGCCGTTGATGGCTACAGTGTTGTAAACGCCGTTGGAGTAGGAGATGGTCACCTCCATATTGTCGTCGTTGATGCTCACCTCAATACCCTGGTCGGGGAGCTCCTTGAACAGTTCCACGATGCGGCGGGCATCAAGACAGAACGAACCGGATCCCTCGCTGTCGGCCACAGGTACGCGGCCAATCAGATAGTTTTCCATATCGGCGGCTTTCACTGTTAGAGTATCGCCATCGAGAGTGAACAGGAAGTTATTGAGAATCGGCATTGGATTCTTGGCGTTTATCACCTTGCTGACAGATGATGCGAAGTTGTAAAGCGTCTTGCTTGATACGTTGAATTTCATATATATGATGTTTTTTATTTTATACTGATAGGTTAATCAAACACACCTTCGATGGATGCTTCCTCCTCCACATCCTCGCTGTCGGCGAAGTAGCTGAATTCGGTTTCGCAGAGATTCATGTCGGGCGGGAACGAGAATGTGGCGCTCTGTGAGTAGGGGAGGTTGCTGTCGGCATACACTTTTTTCATGAATCGTCCGTAGATTGGGAGAGCCATTGCTGCACCCTGTCCGTAGGCCATGCCGTTGAAATGGATGAAGCGTTCCTCACCGCCTACCCAGGCTCCGGCCACGAGCTGAGGTGTGAATCCCATGAACCAACCGTCGGCATTGTAGTTGGTGGTTCCGGTTTTGCCACCCATCTGCGCGGTGATGTTATAGGGTGCGCGGCGGAGTCTGTTGCCTGTACCACCATCCACCACATTGAGGAGCATGGAGAGAATCCTATAGTAGGCTCGTTCGCTGATAACCTCGGTGTGCTTGGGGGTGAACTCGCTTATGATGTTGCCGTTGGAATCTGCTATGGCGGTTACGAATACGGGGTCAACGCGCATACCTTTGTTGGCGTAGGCGGTGTATGCTCCAACCATCTCCTTGACAGATACATCAGCCGGACCGAGGCAGAGTGACATCACGGGGGCGAGATAGGATGTGATGCCGAAATTATGCATTGTGCGCACGAGCGCGGCAGGGGAGAGCTGGCTGATGAGTCGGGCGGAAATCCAGTTGTTGGAGTTGGTCAAGGCCCATCGCAGATCCACCATCTCGCCCACCCTGCTGCTGCTTGAGTTGCGGGGAGCCCAGGTTTTGCCGTTCTCATCGGTGAGTACCGGCTGGGCGTTGAGGAACTGGTCGCAGGGGGTAAGTCCTTCCTCCATGGCGTAGGTGTAGAGGAACGGCTTCACGGTGGATCCAATCTGACGCTTGCCTTGCGACACCATGTCGTACTGGAAATATTCGAAGTTAGGACCGCCAACATATGCTTTCACATAGCCGTTGATGGGGTCCATGGCCATGAATCCGGTGCGCAGGAAATGCTTGTTGTAGAGCATCGAGTCGAGCGGGGTCATGACTGTGTCCACATCGCCTGCGTAGCTGAACACCTTCATTTCGCGCGGAGTGTTGAACACTCGCTTGATCTCTTCTTCGGAAACTCCGCTGTTCTTCATGATACGGTAGCGTTCGGTTTGCTTCATGGCGTTGCGGATGAGATGGTTGACGCGTATTTCAGAGATTTCAGTGCGGTTGGTGGAATACGGCGCACCCTTGGTGTTGCGCTTCTCGCGGAAGAATTGCGGCTGAAGCACCTCGCCAAGTTGTTCGGCAACAGCCTCCTCGGCATATCGCTGCATACGGGAGTCGATGGTGGTGTAGATTTTCAGGCCATCGGTATATAAATCGTATTTCGATCCGTCGGGTTTGGGATTTTTCTCAATCCAGCCATACAGGGGGTTGTTCTCCCATTGGATGGAGTCGTCCTTGAATCCTTGGTAGTCCCACGACGGATAGTTGGACCGTTCGGGTTTGGAAGCACGGAGCATCTGCCGTATCTCCTCACGGAAGTAGGGCGCGAGTCCTTCCTTGTGGTCCACCTTATGGAAGTTGATGCCCAATGGAAGCTGCTTGAGTGAGTCAAGCTCCTCGGAGGTAATCATACCGGCTTTGTGCATCTGCTCAAGCACCACGTTTCTGCGCTCAAGGGTGCGCTCGGGTTTGCGGATGGGATTGTATATCGAGGGGTTTTTCACCATGCCGGTGAGCATGGCTGCTTCCTGGATGTTGAGATCCTTGGCATCTTTGCCGAAATACACATGGGCGGCCGACTTGATGCCGACCGCATTGTACAGGAAGTCGAACTGGTTGAGATACATTTTCAATATCTCATCCTTGGAGTAGAAGCGTTCGAGCTTCACGGCTATCATCCATTCGATGGGTTTCTGCATGGCGCGGCTGAGCAGACCGCTTGATTCCGGGGAGTAGAGCTGTTTGGCAAGCTGCTGGGTGATGGTGGAGCCACCGCCTGCATTCTTACGGCCCATGAGAAGGGTTTTGAAAGCCACGCGCATCAGTGCGCGGAAGTCAACGCCGCTGTGGTCCATGAAGCGGGAATCTTCTGTGGCTATCAGAGCGTCCACCATGTAGGGAGAAATCTCATCGTAGTCGGCATACACCCTGTTGCCTGTGTTGCGGAAATACCGGCCTATTTCCTGGCCGTCGGCGGAATACACCACCGAAGCAAATCTGTCGCGAGGGTTCTTCAACTCCTCGACCGGGGGCATATATCCGATTATGCCGTTGTAAACGAGCACAAAGAACAGTATGCCAAGAATAACGAGAGAGCCAAACACCACCCACATCATTGTGATGATGCTGTGGTGTTTGGCTTTAGATATAAGCTTGTTATCAGTGAAAAATTTCTTGTTCATCTTTGACGGTTATGCCGGGCCTTTTATTGAGGCTCCTTATCCGTGCAAAGATATGAAAAGTTAATCAATTTTTCATTTAATAACTGCTAATTTTTGATAGGGAAGCGCCGCTATCGGCCACTTTCAGTTATCATTTGTGAAATATGGCTGTTGAACTCGCTGTCGGCTTTGAGCTGCTCGAGGGTGAGGTGCATGCGGTAGCGCCAGTAATGCTTGGGGTTGGCCGGTATGTTAATCACTTCGTCACGAGGGTCTTGACGGCGTATGTTGGCATCGCAAGCCATCCAGTCCTGGAGAGGAAGGATGCAGAGCATGGAGGGTGCGGCAAGATTTTGACGGAGTATGAGGTCGCATATCCACGGTTCGGCATATACGGGTGCTTCGCCATGCTGGTGCAGCATATTGTTGTAGAATTTCTGCGTGGCCTCGCGGTTTTCCTCCCACCATACTCTTATGCCGCCCATGTCGTGGGTGGATGTGGTGCACACCGACAGATACGGGTAGTGGGCGGGGTTGCCGAACATACTGTTTGGGTCCTTGGGCATGCGCTGTATTTCAAGCGATATCATCTGTAGGCGGTTCATCACATCCGGCACGCAGGCGGGTATCATCCCGAGGTCCTCGGCACAGCAGAGCATACCGGTGGAGTCAATCAGCGGTGGCAGTTTCCACATTGCTTTACCGTACCAGAAATCGTTGTGCCGATGGTAGAAGAAATCGTTGTACAGCTTGTCGAAACACCATTTGTCGTAGTCGCTCAGCGAACGGTATATATATGTGAACTGAGCCGAGATGCGCGGGTGGTATTTCCCTTTTTCATACGGATCCTCGATGAACAGCACATCATCTATGAGGCCCATCAAGGCGTTGCACAGACGGTTGTTCTTGTCGTTGGCCTCCAGCCCGGCAAAATAATCGGCCACCTTACGTTGAGTGTCGAAGGCTGACTTGAGTGTATAAACACCGTTGTCGTGGGGGTCGAGGAAGCTGTTGATGGCTTCCTGCGTATGTTCGCCGAAGAAGTCGGCAAGCATATAATGGCGGATGTAGGGACGGGTGTGGAGGTCGGGGTTGATATAGAATCCGAAATTGTTGCGCAGCTCATCCGGTGAGAAGGGGAGAGCGGGGTTGAACACTCCAAGAAGTCCGTGGAGGGCGTCCAGAGGTATCTGCCATATCCTGAAAAATCCGAGCACATGGTCAATGCGGTAGGCGTCGAAATATTCCGACATCTTGCGCAGACGCGATTTCCACCATGCAAATCCGTCTTTGCTCATCTCTTCCCAATTGTAGGTGGGGAAACCCCAGTTCTGGCCCATCACCGAGAAATCGTCGGGCGGTGCGCCGGCGGAGCAGTTGAGATTGAACAGGTCGGGATATAGCCATGCGTCAACGCTGTCGCGTGATATGCCGATAGGGATGTCGCCTTTGATGGCCACACCGTTGCTGTGGGCGTAGTTGCGCACCTCAAGCATCTGCTTGTCAAGGTGATACTGGATGTAGCAGTGATACTGAATATCGTCGAAGTTTGCGCTGATGAAATGCGCTATTTTCGAGGGGATGTATGTGGCGTATTCACCCCACTGACGGATGTCGGATGTGCCTTTCTGATCTCTTAGCACACACCATGCGGCGTAGGGCATGAGCCACTCCTTGTTGTTGGCCACAAAATTCTGGAAATTGTGGTCGCTGCCGAGGGTGTCCTTGATCTGGCTGTAGATGGCGCGGGTATAGCGTTCCTTGGCGTTGTTGGCGCGTTCGTAGTCAATCTGCGGCAACTCGTTGAGCTTCCGGCGTTCTTCCTCAAGCTCTGCGGCGAGAGTGAGGTTGTCAAGCGTTCCCAGTTCCTCAACGCGGAGATACATGGGGTGGAGCGCGAAAGTGGAGTTGGCGTTGTATGGATAGGAATCTGTCCAGGTGTGGGTCATGGTGGTGTCGTTGATGGGGAGCAGCTGGATGAACTGCTGTCCTGTTGACTTGGCCCAATCGACCATCAGCTTCAAATCAAGGAATTCGCCTACACCGAAATCGTGTTTCGATCTGAGGGAAAACACCGGGATGGCTGTGCCTGCGCCACGATACGGGGGGAGGGGGTTGCCCACCTTGTCATAACCGATGATGACGGCATCGTTGGCCGAGATGTCGGTGAGGTTAAGTATGCGGTTGGGGTGTGGTTCCCAAGCTACCACCTCGCGGGTGTTCTGCTTGAGAAGCAGATATTTGTACTCCACTTTTGAGGATACCGCTTTCAGGGGGATGGTGAACCTCCATTTGGGAAAGTCGATGCAGTCGAGCACAAGTGCATGGTTCGGATCCCACATTCCTAAAGCCTCGCAGCTGCCGCACACGGCAAGAACCATGTTGCTCGGCACGCACGGAGCCGACACAAGGAATGTGGCATATCCCGGTTCGGACGGCACACATTCGCCGGTGGACTTGTGGGGGTTGATGCACTCCAGATAGGCTGTGGAGAATGAGGCTTTGCTTTGTGGCACATCGTTCCAATTGTCAAAAATCCTGACATTTGTGGCTCTCGGGTCAATGTCAGCGATGTGCGGTGCGCCCCATTCGTGGCGCGTGTCACCGTTGGCATGGCGAACCACGTAGCGATATTCAAAGCATCCTTGCGAAGGCTTGATGTCCACATCTAGTGTCCAATGCCCGTTGCTGTCGTAGCTCATTTTCACTCCTTCGGAGTTGCTGCCGGCGAGCCCGGGGATATCGGAAACTATGTACAGTTCCTCGCCCCAATTGGTGTGATAGTCAATGTTGAAGTTGATTTTCATGTAAGTATAGTATGATATAATCTCTTTAATTATCCGCATTTGGAAGTGCCGCAGGATGTGCAGATGAGACAACCCTCCTGATATACCAATGTTTCCTGGCCACAGTTGGGACAACACTGACCGCTGGCCTGAGTGCCGTTGGGCAGATATTTCTTCAAAGCTCGCTCCACACCCATCTTCCAGGTGTTGATTGACTGGCTGTCAAGCTCAAGTGTGTTGACAAGCTTGAGCACCTGGTCAATGGGCATGCCGTAGCGTAGCACACCGGAGATGAGTTTGGCGTAGTTCCAATACTCCGGGTTGAACTTGTCGCTGAGCCCTTCGATTGTGGTTTTATAACCGCGCTTGTTAATGAACTGGAAGTCGTAGCGCTTGTTGCCTTTGTCATCAACTGCCTTGATGATTTTGCCGTGGGTCACTGACTTGGGGCAGAAGATGCCATCGTCGTCGTCGGCAAGACCGGTGAAAATCTCGTAGGGACGGCCATCGATAAGACCTACAAATGCAATCCACTTCTCTTTGTTGTTTTGAAAACGCACAACATCGGCCTCAAGTTCAATCGGACGCTTGCCTACATGCTGCGGAGATGCGATTTTCGGTTCGGCTTTCTTCTTCTCAACGGCCACAAGCACCCCTGCGCGTGAGCCATCGCGATACACGGTGCATCCTTTGCACCCTGAACGCCATGCTTCCACATATAGCCTGCCTACCAGCTCCTCGGTAACATCGTTGGGGAGGTTGATGGTGACGGAAATCGAGTGGTCCACCCATTTCTGCACACGACCCTGCATCCTCACTTTCTCCAGCCAGTCAACATCGTTGGATGTGGCTTTGAAATAAGGCGACTTTTCCACGAGGTCGTTTAGCTCCTCCTGGGTGTAGTCAGGCTTGATCTCAATTCCGTTGGTCTTCATCCATGTCATGAATTTTGGATGATATACTATGTATTCCTCGAAAGCATCACCGCTCTCATCCACATAGTCCACTCTCACATCGGTGTCGTTGGGGTTGACTTTGCGGCGACGCTTGTACACGGGCAGGAACACCGGCTCGATGCCTGAGGTGGTTTGGGTCATGAGGCTGGTGGTGCCGGTTGGCGCGATGGTGAGACAGGCAATATTTCGGCGGCCATGTTTCACCATATCCTCATACAGCTCGGGGGAAGCCTCCTTGATGCGGTTGATGTACGGATTGTTTTTCTCGCGTTCGGCATCGTAGATTTCAAAAGCACCGCGCTCCTTGGCCAAATTGACGCTTGAACCGTAGGCGGCGAGGGCAAGCACCTTATGTACATTCTCGGAAAAATCAGTGGCTTCGGGTGTACCGTAGCGCAAACCCATAGCGGCTATCATGTCGCCTTCACCGGTAGTTCCAACACCTGTGCGGCGTCCTTTGAGCGTTTTGGTGCGGATTTTGTTCCAGAGGTTCAGCTCTGTCTGTTTCACTTCGGCGGTTTCGGGATCGCTGTCGATTTTGGCGAGAATCTTGTCTATTTTCTCCATCTCGAGGTCGATGATGTCGTCCATTATGCGCTGTGCCTTGCCCACATGCTCCCTGAAAAGGTCGAAATTGAATTTGGCCTGTGGAGTGTATGGGTTTTCCACGTATGAGTATAGGTTTATGGCCAGCAGCCTGCAACTGTCGTAGGGGCAGAGAGGAATCTCACCGCAGGGGTTGGTGGAGATGGTCTGGAACCCGAGGTCGGCGTAGCAGTCCGGCACAGACTCGCGCACGATGGTGTCCCAGAACAGCACACCGGGCTCGGCCGACTTCCATGCGTTATGCACAATTTTCTGCCAAAGGCGAGTGGCATCCACCTCTTTGTTCACCTCCTCATTCTCGGCACTTGCGGGGAAATGCTGTATATAAGGAGTGCCATCAACGGCAGCTTGCATGAATTTGTCATCGATACGGACTGACACATTCGCGCCGGTAATCTTTCCTTCGGTCATTTTGGCATCGATAAACGATTCTGAATCGGGGTGCGTGATGCTGACAGTGAGCATCAGCGCGCCGCGGCGACCATCCTGTGCCACCTCACGGGTGGAGTTGGAGTAGCGTTCCATGAACGGCACGAGACCGGTGGAGGTAAGGGCGGAGTTCTTCACAGGTGTGCCTTTGGGGCGGATATGCGAAAGGTCGTGGCCCACGCCACCTCTGCGCTTCATGAGCTGTACCTGCTCTTCGTCAATCTTGATCACACCACCGTAGGAGTCGGGCTTGCCATCGAGCCCTATCACAAAGCAGTTGGATAGGGATGCCACCTGATAGTTATTGCCGATACCGGTCATCGGGCTTCCCTGGGGCACGATATATTTGAAATGGTCAAGCAGATAGAACAGCTCATCCTCGCTCAGCGGATTGGGATAGTTACGCTCGATTCTGCCGATTTCAGCGGCCAGTCGGCGATGCATGTCGGCGGGGGATTCTTCATATATGTTGCCGAACGAGTCCTTCAAAGCGTATTTGCTCACCCATACTCGGGCTGCGAGTTCATCGCCATCAAAATATTTCAGCGAAGCCTGATAGGCTTCATCATAGGTAAAAGTTTTCTGTTCCACGGTGGTAGTGATATTGCGGATTATTGATTTTTAGATTTGTTGCAGATTTAAGTTGAATGAAAAGAAGTACAAATATTTAATGTGAATGCAAAAGTTGCATTTAAATATTAAATATCAAAATAATACATCAAAAATTTATCTTATTGTTGAGAAGTTTTCAATTTACAAATGTCAACTCCTTGCACCACAGAATTTTGGTGGTTTTGTTTATGTGTAGAAGTTTTCCAAAATATATTTTCCGGATTTTTTGTCAATGTGACATTTTGATTATATTTGCGTCAAAATATCTACTGTTATGGAATACAAAGATTACTTTCTGAACCGCCGTACTGTGCGCAAATACACCGACAGGCAGATTGACGACGGTTTGCTCAACGAGCTGCTTCAGGCTGCTTCGCATGCACCTACCACCGGCAATATGCAGCTGTATAGCGTGGTGGTGACCCGCAGCGATGAGATGAAAAAGAAGCTCGCCCCGGCGCATTTCAATCAGCCATCTGTTGTGGGGTGCTCCGTGTTGCTGACTTTCTGTGCCGACTACCGCCGCTTTATCCATTGGTGCAAGGTGAGCAATGCCGAGCCGGGGTACAATAATTTCCAGTCGTTTGTCACCACGCTGCTCGACACTGCTTTGTTTGCCCAGCAGTTCTGCTCTGTTGCCGAACTCAACGGATTGGGGTGCTGCTATTTGGGCACCACCACCTACAATGCCCCTTTGATTGGCGAGGTGCTTGGATTGCCGCCGATGGTGGTTCCGGTGACCACTCTTGCTGTGGGGTATCCGATGGGTGATGCGCCTTTAAGCGATAGGCTTGATGTTAAGGCGTTTGTGCATGATGAGACATATCATGATTATTCCGACTCACGCATCAAGGAGCTGTATGCCGACAAGGAAGCACGGGAGGACAGCAAGCAGTTTGTGGCTGAGAATGGTAAGCAATCGCTCGCTCAAGTGTTCACCGATGTGCGCTATACCAAGGCTGCGGCGGAGGAGTTTTCAAAAATCTATCTTGATTATATCCGCAAACAGGGGTTTGAATTTCCTTATTGACAATCGGATTTGTCCCTTTAAATATCAAGGGGTTGGCTCTTTGCGGAACCAACCCCTTTGCGATTGTCAACGAATAATGTCATTTTGAGTGTATCAACTCCTCGATTTTATTCACATCTTGCTGAAGCTGCTTCTCAATGGGCAGTCGCTCCTCGATGTTCTTGCAGCCATGGAGCACGGTTGCGTGGGTGCGGTTGAGTCGGGTGCCAATTGCGGTGAATGCCATGTCGGCGTGTTTCTTGGCCATATACATCACCATCTGGCGGGCATCGGATATCTCGCGTTTTCTCGACTTTGAAAATATCTGGTCGGGATTGATGTCGTAGTATTCGGCAACACTTTGAGTAATCATTTCAAAGTTGATGGCTTTCTTGTTTACTTTCACAGCATTGGCAAGTACCTTGCGTGTGAGGTCAAGAGAAATTTCCTTGTCCATCACGGTGGCGTGGGCTATAAGCGACACCACAATGCCTTCAAGGTCACGGATGCTTTCGGTGACATTGCAGGCTATGTAGTCAAGCACCTCGCCCGGGAGTTCGAGGCCGTCCTGTTGCGATTTGAGCTTGAGCACATCTTTTCTCAGTCCGAGGTCAGGCTTCTCCAGCTCAGCTGTCATTCCCCATTTGAAGCGCGACAGCAAGCGCTGCTCCATACCCTCCATTTGTGACGGGCAGCAATCGCTTGCAAGGATAAGCTGCTTCTGGTTGCGCTGAAGATGGTCAAATATGAAGTAGAAGGTGTTCTGTGTTTTCTGTTTGCCGATAAGATCCTGGATATCATCAAGTATCAGCACATCAATGCTCTGATAGAAATTGATGAAATCGTTGATCTTGCCGTTGCGCAGGGCGGTGGTGAACTGGCTCTCAAACATCCTGGAGGGGATATACAGCACTCTGCTCTGCGGATTTTTCTCCTTGATGCGTATGCCGATAGCTTGAATGAGGTGGGTTTTACCCACACCGGGAGAGCCGAAAATGAACAATGGGTTGAATGTTTTGCACTTGGGGTCATTGGCTATGGCTTCGCCAATGGATCTCGCCACCCTGTTGCTCACGCTGCTGCAATAATTCTCAAAGGTGTAGTTGGGGTTGAGCTGCGCGTCAATCTCTCTTGTGTCCTGGTGTGCGAAAGGGTTGGAGGAAACGCCTGCACGCGGCATCACATCGCGGCTCGGACGGGAGCTCACCATGGTGACGCCGGTAGAAGGTTCGTTGCTCACTTGGTTGAAGTGATAGAATACTTTAGCCTGAGGCCCATAAACCTTGAATATTACGCGACCAAGAAGCTTGATGTATCTACCTTCAAATTGCTCTACGAAATACGGCGAGGGCACAAGAAGAGTCAGCTCGTTGTTGGTGAACCCTGCCGAGGTGACGGGGCGGAACCAAGCATCGAACTGCTCGATGGGCAGATTGTCCTTGAATATATCAAGGCATTTTTCCCATAGTTGTGCGTGATTGTCGGACATTAATCTGTTGTACTTTTGCTTTTCTTTTCAGTACAAATTTCTTACTTTTTTTGTGCAAAAACAATCTGTTTTTTATTTGGAAATTTGAGAATTGTTGCAGGGTACTGTTTCACAAAGAATTAGCAAAGTTATTAACAGTAACTATAAATAATAACTTTAAATATTAAGTATATTTGCTTGTAATACAAGTATTAATATTAAAATTGTAGATTTTGGGGTTGCTATTGTCTGGATATTCCCTTGAGCAAAAATACGCCCATTTGCGGAGTTTTCAATGGTAAACTCACAAATGGGCGTTGTGTGTTATTTATAATGGTTATAAATAAAGTTCGGATTACAGAAGTTTGATGCTTATGTAGCGTTTGGGGTTTTTCTTCACATCGCGAAGCAGCGAGTCAAGGCTTGCCGCGGAGCCGTTGAGATTGTCGTACAATCCGCGGTCGTTGAGCAGAAGTCCGAGCGAGGAGTTGGTGCTGTTGAGCTTGCGTGTCATGTCGCCGAGCGATTCTGTAATCTGATACACATTGTTGAGCGTGGAATCAATCGGGGTGCTCTTGAGCTGGGCAGACACTTCCGAAAGGTCGGAACTGATGGAGTGGAGGTTTTTGGAAATCTCAGTTACATTCTTCATGGTCACTCCTGCGTCAGATGCTATGGATGGCATGGATCTCATGGTGCGGTCAAGATTGGCACTTGATGTTTCCACATTGGCCATGATGTCGTCCAACCGGTTCACTGCATTGGTGAGGGCGGGGTTGGTGGCGATATAGTTGAGTGCGGAAAGCAGAGAGTCGAGTTTTTCCATCACCGAGCCCAACGACGGCATCACATCTTTTTGCACTCCGTCAAGCAGTCCGGGGGCGGTTTCGCCAATCAGCATATCGCCCACATTGTGGAAATTGTTGTTGTGGGCCATTTCCAGCTGTATGGTGGCGGTGCCGAGCATGTCGCATACTAGCACCGCTTTAGTCCCCTGTGGAACGCGGAGCTTTTTGTCGAGGCTCATCTCCACCTTCACATGTCCGGGGTTGTCGTACTCATAGTTGATTTCTCTCACCAGACCCACTTTGTAGCCGTTGATTGTTACTGGCGCCGACTGGGCAAGTCCGGCTACATTGGTGTAGGAGGCATAATAGTAGTTGGAAGCCTTGAACACATTGATTCCCTTGAGATAGTCGATGCCGAAAATAAGAATGAGCATCATGGCTATGACCGACAGTCCTATGACAAGTTCCTTTGAGTATTTCTTTTTCATATTAGGAGTATGTATTATCAAAATTGTTATTTCACTCGTTGGCCGTTTACGGTTTTGATTATGAATGCATCAGGGAATTTTTGTCTCACATAGTTAAGGTCCACGGAGGCACCTTTCTGAGATTGATATTCGCCGTATGTATATTTATAGGTGTTGTTTTCAATGTAGTGGTTCACGCTGTCGAGCCCCTTGAACAGCTTGCTGCCTTCAGGCAGCAGGTTGGAGTTGGTGAGGAATTGGATTTTGTACACCACTCCGTTGGAGGCCGCGGGTGTGCCAGCCTCGGCGGATTCGGACCGGGATTTGGCAGGCTTTGCCGGCTCTTGCACAGGCTTTTCTTCTACCCGGGAGGCTTCTTCGGTTTGGTCAGGGGTGAATCTGTGGCGCTCCAAAGCCGTCACTTTTTCGCCGGCAATCACTGCCTTCTCTTTGTCGGCCACCTGTTTGTAGGCCATCACACCATTATATATGGCCTGGGCAAGATCTTCCTGCCCGGATTTTGAGTCGAGAAATTTTTCTACGGTGGGGTTGCAGATGAAATCAAGCTCCACAAGCATTGCCGGCATCCCGGTTTTGAACAGCACCCAGAAGTTGGCTTGCCTCACGCCGTGATCCTTGCGCTTGGCGGTGGACACAAGCTCCTTCTGCACTTCCATGGCAGCCATGATGCTATGTTCCATATGCTTGTTCTGGCTCATCTCGAAAATAATGTAGGATTCATCGCTCGTTGGATCAAACCCTTCATACACCGTGGAGTAGTCCGATTCAAGCTTCATCACGGAGTTTTCTCTCATGGCCACGGCAAGGTTGTCCTGCGACTTCTTGAACCCTAAGGTGTAAACAGATGCGCCGGCCACTGTGAGCCTGTTCTTGGATTTTTTGTCAACGGAGTTGGTGTGGATGGAGATAAACAGGTCACCGTTGGCCTTGTTGGCGATATCGGCACGGCCTTGGAGGGTGACGAAGGTGTCATCATCGCGTGTGAACACTACTTTCACACCTTTCTCTTTTTTTAGTTTCTTGCCCAATTTGAGTGCCACGCCGAGATTTATGCTTTTCTCGTTGGTGATGTTGCCCAGGGCGCCATGGTCGTGGCCTCCGTGTCCGGCATCGATCACCACCACAAACTCTTTTTGGGCTGCGTGAGCAGAAAAAGAGTGCGCGGCTATTGCAAGCAACAGGGCGGCAATGGCTATGATTATTCGTGTTGAGCTCATTGGCGTGGACATAATTATTATGCAAAGGTACGAATTTTGGTATAATGATGCTCTGACGAATCTGTATTTTTAGCCCAAAAGAGTATAATTGTGTACTTTTTCACAAACAAGCTGAACCATAAAGCCCGGCAAATAATTAAATTTGCAGAAACAATTGTGCTATGAGATTTATTCCGATATTGATATCAGGGCTGCTGTTGACAGCCTGTGGTAATGACCGATACGAATCCGCCACCCCGATTGTGAGGATTGACACTCTTTCTTCTGCCAGTGCTGTGGATTTCAAAGCTGCAGCAGGGGCTTTAAGGCTCGTGTATGGCGAAAGCTCCATGTCCGATGCCGAGATTATTGAGGGGTACAGACAGTTGGATGCCACGAGGTTTTTTCAGCCGGATGTTGACTCCTTATTGAGCGATATTGGCGCGGAAGAGATTCTGCTTGGCCGCGGGCTGGCCAATACGCGGCTGATGCTTCCATCGGCATCAGTTCCGTCGCGGGTGTACGGCTATGTCACCCCTTATATGCAGAGTGTGGTGATTGCCGACAGTGTGATGCTCATTGGGTTGAATCATTATCTTGGTGCCGATTACCCGGGCTATGAACGGTTTGAGGATTATAAGAGGATGCTGAAAATTGCCTCGCGGATGCCGTATGATGCGGTGGAGGCTACTATCTACACCTCATTCCCTTACAGCCGGTCTTCGGAGTCAACAGCCTTGAGCCGCATGCTGTATGAAGGGGCTGTGGTGTATGCTGCACAGCGAATATTTCCTGATGCTGAGCTTGGTGACCTGTTAGGGTTCACTTCCGCACAAATGGCGTGGGCCAATGATAACGAAGCGAATTTATGGCGCACACTTGCTGAAAAACAGTTGCTCTATTCTGTTGATCCTCTTGTGACATCCAAACTGGTTTCTCCATCTCCCGCCACCACAATCATTCATCCCGATGCTCCTGGCCGAATAGGTAGATATATCGGTTACAGAATAGTGCTTGCCTATATGAAGCGTCATAAATCCACATCGCTTGAGCAACTTCTCTCCCCGGATTTCTACAACTCCCAAACTGCACTTCTGAATGCTGGATATGCACCTTGAAAGCACCTCGTTTAATTAAATTTAACTAATCCTTGAAACTTGCTCCCAGTGCGGATTTTGAGCTGTTTGCAGAGCTAAAATGGTGATTGAAACCATGTTGGATTTGGCAGCTTGGGAACTATTGCGTACCTTTGCGGTGTTCTTTATCACGAACATCGTCATGTAGAGTCATGGCGAGCAGCCGAAAATCGGCAGGATTTCTATCTTATCCATCTCCTCACGGAGTGGGCGAGTTTGAAATCTTATGTTTAACATAACCGAAGTGTAATGAAGAGAACAATGTTGATCATTGCGCTCTTCGCCGTTCTTCTGGTGTCAATGTCCGCCCACACCGAGCGTGTGTTTGAGGCCGCTGATGGTTTCAGTGCTCCGGACATCACCGTGGAAAATAGGCATCAGTCCGTATCCCTCTCAGAACTTAGAGGTAAATATGTGCTGGTGTCGTTCTGGGCTTCCTCAAATGCGCAGTCGCGCATCCTTGCATCTCAATATGATGCTTTTGCCCGGAATATCAATGAAGAACGATTTTGTCTCTTGTCGATCAATCTTGACCGTAGCGAGCGCCTTTTTCGTGAGATAGTGCGTAGAGACAATCTTAGTGCGGAGTCGCAATTTTTTGTTAGTGGCAATGACGCCGCCGCCATTAGTGACACATATCATCTGTCAGGCGGTTATCAGTCGTTTTTAATTGACCCTCAGGGCAAAATCTTAGCCACAAATCCAAGTAACAGCACACTTGAGAAGTTCGTGTGCTCCTAAGAATCAAAAGGCCGACACTTATCAGTATCGGCCTTCGTTGTATATTTATATATGTGTTTCCGGTGGCGTGATTATCCGCAATGAAAATATTGCTTCACAATCTCGCTCATCAATTCGGGGTCGGATTTGGCGCGCTCAATCAAGTTTTTATCGTCATACGATTTCAGCTGCTTGATGATGCCGTCAATCATTCGTGGCGAGAACACTCCATTCTTCTCATAAATATGGCGGTGCGATGCGAGGGCATCTGCCGACTCTCCACAGTTGGCGGGCAGATGGTCGAGCTTGGCAGCCTTTGCGGCATTCTCGCTGTCATGGATGTTCACATCCACGTATGTGTGATTGGCCACATCAAGAGCATTCTCCATTTCAAATCCGTATCTGCAAGCTACTGCAAGGGCTGCTATGAGCAGATATATATCCGCCGAACCGTCGGCCGACCTTATCTCAACCGTTTGTTTCTGAGCAGATACACCCGGGATGGAATGAGAATTGTGGTTGACCTTGGAGCACATGTCACATTCGGAAGTCCATCCGAGCGGCACGCGCACCAGCACTGAGCGGTTCCTGTCGCCCCAGCAGATGTTGGTAGGAGCCTCCTGGTGGGGCACAAGGCGGAAATAAGATGTGGGATTGACATTGCCAAACGCAGTCACTGATTTGGCGAGTTCCATCATGCCGGCGATAATTTTGCGTGCATCAGAACTGAGTTTGCGGTTGGAGTCAAGCATCAGGTTGTTGCCATCCTTGGTGATGCGGATATGGATGTGCAAACCTGAGCCGGCCTTTCCGGCTGTGATTTTCGGAGCGAAAGTCACATCATACCCCATTTGATAGCCGAGATTGCGTATAATCCATTTGGCGATCATCAGCTGGTCGGCGGCGTCACGCCCGTCAACCGGAAGAAATTCTATCTCATTCTGCTCAAAAGTCTTACCGTCGAGGGTGAAGTTGCCCACCTCCGAATGTCCATACTTGATCTGTCCGCCGGCCTGAGCAATGTAGGACATACATTGAGTCCTGAACTCATTGAACTTGGCGAACGGAGCCGATTCATGATACCCTTTCTGGTCGCGGGCCGGAAATTGCTCGTCATCGGGAGCTATGACATAGAACTCCAGTTCTCCCATCGCCTCAAACTGCATCCCGGTCACGCGTTTGAACTCCTCGCAAGCTTTGTGGAGAGTGTACTCCGGCGAAGTCTCGAGCCGGTTGCCATCTTTATCGAAGAATGAGCAGAGCATGGTGAGAGTAGGAATCTCGGCAAACGGATCCACAAAAGCGGTGCTGAACCTGGGCATCACATACAGGTCGCTGTTGCCCGGCTCGATGTATGAGAATAAGCTTGAACCGTCCACGCGCTCGCCGCAGCTGAGAATGGTTTCGAGATATTCAAGCGAGTTGATTACAAAATTCAGTGTTTTGAGCCTACCGTCACCGGCGGGATACATAAAGTTGACCATCTCGATACCCTCGGATTGGATGAAACTCACGATGTCGGTCATAGTGAATTGGCCAGCGGGCTTCTGCAGCTTACTGACCAGCAAATTTTTACTTAGTATAATATTTTTATCCATTGGTTATGGTATTAAAATTCGGTGTAAATATACTAAATCAAAATTCGCTCGCAAAATGGAATTTGATTTTCGGGAAATCTGACTGGGCCATCTGAAGCACATAGTTGGAATCGGCGAGGAACACATCGCGGCCTTCTTTGTCAACTGCCATGAACTGATGCTTGCGTTTCTTGAATGCTTCAAGCGCCTGTGAATCATCGCTCTCAATCCAGCATGCCTTATATAGCGAGATTGGCTCCCACCGGCACTGTGCGCCGTATTCGTGTAGCAGGCGGTATTGTATGACTTCAAACTGCAACTGTCCGACAGTGCCAATAAGTTTGCGACCGTTGAACTGGTTGATAAACAGCTGTGCCACACCTTCGTCCATGAGCTGCTGGATGCCTTTTTCCAGCTGCTTCGACTTCATGGGGTCCGTGTTTTCGATATATTTGAACATTTCGGGCGAGAAGCTCGGTAGCCCCTTGAAATGAAGGGTTTCGCCGCTTGTGAGTGTGTCGCCTATTTTGAAGTTTCCGGTGTCAGGTATGCCGACGATGTCACCGGGGAATGCCTCGTCCACCACGTTCTTTTTCTGTGCCATAAATGCGGTGGGTGCGGCAAATTTGAGAGTTTTGTTGAGACGGATATGACGGTAGGGGGCGTTGCGCTCGAATTTTCCGGAGCAGATCTTCACGAACGCTATACATGAGCGGTGGTTTGGGTCCATGTTGGCGTGGATTTTGAATACAAATCCGGAGAATTGCTCCTCTTCGGGTTTTATCTCACGCTCTTCGGCCATCACGTTTTTGGGCGTAGGTGCAATCTGCACAAAGCAGTCCAGAAGCTCCTTGACGCCGAAGGTATTTAATGCCGAGCCGAAAAACACAGGCGCTACCTTGGCCGCGAGATAGTCGGCTTTGTCAAATTCGGGATATACGCCTTCAATAAGCTCAAGATCCTCGCGAAGCTTGGAGGCATCGGTTTCGCCCACAGCTTCATCAATGCGGCTGTCCATCACATCATCAATCTCCACTCGTTCCGACACCTTCTGTTTGTCAGGCGTGAATAGGTCGAGGCTGTGCTCATAAATATTATATACGCCTTTGAATTTTGCACCTATATTAATAGGCCAGCTGAGAGGACGCACATTGATTTTGAGCTCTTGCTCCAGCTCATCGAGAATCTCAAACGGATCACGACCCTCGCGGTCAAGCTTGTTGACAAATATAATCACGGGAGTGTTGCGCATACGGCACACTTCCATCAGTTTGCGCGTTTGTTGCTCTACACCTTTTGCCACATCCACCACAATAATCACAGAGTCAACAGCAGTGAGGGTGCGGTAGGTGTCCTCGGCAAAATCCTGGTGACCGGGGGTGTCGAGAATATTGATTTTGTAGCCGTTGTATTCAAATCCCATCACAGAGGTGGCCACAGAGATACCGCGTTGTTTCTCAATCTCCATCCAGTCGCTGGTGGCTGTTTTCTTGATTTTGTTGCTTTTAACAGCTCCGGCAATGTGGATGGCACCGCCGAAGAGCAGAAGCTTTTCGGTGAGGGTGGTTTTACCTGCGTCAGGGTGTGATATGATGGCGAATGTGCGCCTGCGGCTAATCTCGTCGGTGAGTTGTGACATGGTCAATCGTTTTGAATCTGTTTAATGCAGTTTTGCAAACTCTCTTCCCAGTGGGGGATGGTTATACCGTATGTTTTCTTGATTCGGGTTTTGTCAAGCACGCTGTACGGCGGGCGGGCTGCCGCGGTGGGGTAGTCGTCGGTCATGATAGGCTTGACATTGCACCCGGTGATGCCGGCAATCCTGTGAATGGCTTTCGTGAAATCGTACCACGAGCAGGCTCCTTCATCCGAAAAATGATAGATTCCGGGTACCCATTGGCGGGCGGTGAGGATGGCGTAAATGGCTTCGGCCAGGTCGCGGGCGTAGGTGGGGGTGCCAATCTGGTCGCACACCACTCCAAGTTCGCTGCGCTCTGCACCGAGCCGCAGCATGGTTTTCACGAAATTGTTTCCATAAGGCGAATATAGCCATGCGGTTCGGATAATCACGGCATCGGGACTCATGGACAGGAGCACCATCTCGCCCTTGCGCTTGGTGGTGCCGTAGGTGGAGATGGGGTTCACTTTGTCGCTCTCGCGATAGGGCATGTGTGCGGTGCCGTCAAATACGTAGTCAGTGGATATCTGAATTACCTTCACGCCATAGTCGGCTGCCACTTCGGCGATATTCTTCACGGCGTCGGTGTTGACTTTAGCACAGATGGCCGGCTCTTGCTCAGCCTTGTCAACGGCTGTAAAGGCAGCGCAATTCACAATGTGGCTTATCTCATTGTCAACTATATATTTCCTCACTGCGGCGGCATCGGTGAGGTCAAGGTCGTGTATGTCGGTGTAGAGTGTGATGCCGGGTTTGTTCTGCTCAAGCACGTTGTGGAGCTCATTACCAAGCTGTCCGGCGGCTCCGGTGACAAGTATTCTCATGTTTCAAAGAGTGGTGTTTCGGATTGCAAAGTTACAAAAATTTGTGGTACATTTGTAGAATGAAAGCAAGCAATGGTATCATTAAAATAATATCCTCTCTCGATAAGGTGAAAAACCGCAGGGACACAGGCCTTTTCGTTGCCGAAGGCACAAAGTGCGTCCTGGACCTTATGTGCGGATTTGAACCAAGGTATATCGTGGCCACTGAGCAATGGCTGGGTCATAACGGTGATGCTCTTTCCGGCTTGAATCCGGAGGCCGTGCTCACAGCCTCGCCAAAAGATATGGGGCGGATGAGCAATTTGAGCACACCTTCCGGCGTGATCGGTGTGTTCGTTCTGCCTCAGCGTGATGCTGTCAGCCCTGATGTGGCTGACAGGGAGCTTGTGCTGATTCTTGATGATGTGCGTGACCCTGGCAATCTCGGCACGATAATCAGGGCTGCCGACTGGTTTGGCATAAGGCATATTGTATGCTCGAAAGAGAGTGTGGATGCTTTCAATCCGAAGGTAGTGATGGCCACTATGGGCGCTTTGGCACGTGTGGAGGTGGATTATGTGGAGCTTGACGGATGGCTGTCGCGTTTCAATGGTCCCTGCTACGGCACTTTTTTGGACGGCGAAACAATTTATGATGCCAAGCTGGAACAGCATGGTGTGATTGTGGTGGGAAATGAGGGCAGGGGAGTGAGTCCGACCGTGGCCTCCAAATGCACCCACAGGCTTTTCATTCCTCCTTATCCCTCCGATGCCGTCACTTCGGAGTCGCTCAATGTAGGAATGGCCACATCTATTGTGCTTAATGAATTCAGAAGAAGAAATGGCTAAGACAAAGACTATATGGTATTGCACCGAATGTGGTGCTGACACTCCGAAATGGGAAGGGAAATGTCCTGCCTGCGGAGCATGGAACACTCTTGTGGAGGAACGGGTGTCCACCAAATCGCCCACAAAAGATGGTGCGTTTTCCGCTGTCAAGTCGCATCCCGTAAAAGTGTCGGAACTTGAGGCAGCTGATGAGCAGCGGATCAAGATGCCGAGCCAGGAACTAAACCGTGTGCTCGGAGGTGGTCTTGTGGCTGGTTCGTTGGTGCTTATCGGTGGAGAGCCGGGTATAGGTAAGTCCACGCTTGTGCTTCAGAATATTTTGTCAATCAAGAGCCGCAAGGTGCTGTATGTGTCAGGCGAGGAGAGTGCTACACAAATCAAACTTCGTGCCGACCGTATTGGACGGATGAGCGACAATGTTTACATTGTATGCGAGAGTTCCCTCGAGGCTATTTTCGGACACATCAAAGAGTTGGAGCCGCAACTTCTAATTGTTGATTCCGTTCAGACTATAGCGTCAGATGCCATTGAATCCTCGGCTGGAAGTGTCAGCCAGGTGCGTGAATGTACTGCCCGGTTGCTCAAATATGCCAAATCGAGCAATGTGCCTGTGATTCTTATTGGTCACATCAATAAGGAGGGCAGCATCGCAGGCCCTAAGGTATTGGAGCATATTGTCGATGCCGTGCTTCAGTTTGAGGGCGACCATCATTATATGTACAGAATCCTCAGAAGCATAAAAAACCGATTTGGAAGCACTTCCGAACTTGGCATATACGAAATGTGTCAGCGAGGTCTCCGCGAGGTGCCCAATCCGAGCGAGATGCTGCTGAATCACTACGATGAAGATATGTCAGGGGTGGCTGTCGGTATTGCACTCGAAGGTATCAGGCCATTCCTGATTGAGGTGCAAGCTTTGGTGAGTAGTGCTGCTTACGGCACTCCTCAGCGTTCTGTGACCGGATTCGACGCCAAACGAATGAACATGCTTCTTGCTGTGCTGGAAAAACGAGTGGGATTCAAACTCGGTCAGAAAGATGTGTTTCTCAATATAGCCGGAGGGCTGAAAGTGAACGACCCGTCGCTTGATTTAGCTGTGATTTGCGCTATCCTGTCTTCGAATGTGGATATGGCCATCGGGTCGGGTATCTGTATGGCCGGTGAGGTTGGACTGTCGGGTGAAATCCGTCAGATCACTCGCGTGGAACAGCGTATCATGGAGGCTGAAAAACTTGGCATGAACACAATTCTTGTGCCTAAGCACAATCTGAAGGGAATCAACACTGAGAGATTCAATATCAAAATCATCGAGGTGTCGAAAGTTGAGGAGGCGTTCCGCGCCCTGTTTGCCTGAACGCAGTGAAGGCTGCACGAATATGCAGCCTTCACCGGTAAAAAGTATTTTGGGAGAAGCACCGTTATCCTCGGGGAAGCACGTTGACCTTGAGCTTGCTGTAGGCACGCTCGGCTTTGTTTCTTGCTTCCTCCACACTATCGGCTGTAGCAAGAATCACACCCATTCTGCGGTGACCTTTGATTTCGGGTTTGCCGAAAATACGAATCTGTACTCCGGGTTCGCTGAGCACATCTTCAAGATTGTCCATCTCTATCTTGTCGGTGTCGCCTTCCACCACAATGGCGCGTGAGGCTGACGGACCATAGAAACGGATTGCAGGAACGGGAAGACCGAGCAATGCGCGGGCATGGAGGCCAAACTCGCTAAGGTCCTGCGATATCATTGTCACCATGCCGGTGTCATGGGGGCGCGGGGATACTTCGCTGAAAATCACCTCGTTGCCTTTTATGAATAGCTCAACGCCGAATATGCCGAACCCACCGAGAGCATCGGTTACCGCTTTGGCTGTTTCCTGAGCTTTGAGCAGTGCTTCATCGGTCATGTGCTGAGGCTGCCAGGAGTAGCGGTAATCACCATCCACCTGGATATGGCCGATAGGCTGGCAGTAAGTTGTGCCGGAGATGCTGCGCACAGTGAGCAGGGTGATCTCATAGTCAAAATCCACAAATCCCTCAACTATCACTCTTCCTGCACCGGCGCGACCGCCTTCTTGGGCTATCTTCCATGATTTCTCTATATCTTCAGCTTTCTTAATCATGCTTTGGCCGTGGCCGGAGGAGCTCATGATGGGTTTTATCACGCAGGGGATTCCCACAGTGCTGACGGCATCGCAAAACTCCTCATAGGTGGAAGCAAATTTGTAGGGTGAGGTTTTGAGCCCGAGTGTTTCGGCAGCGAGACGCCGGATGCCTTCGCGGTTCATGGTGAGCAAAGCTGCCTCGGCGGTAGGGGTCACATGAAAACCTTCCTTTTCAAGCTGACACAGTACCGGAGTGGCGATAGCCTCAACTTCCGGAATGATGTGGTCGGGCTGCTCAAGTTCAATGATTCTGCGCAGCTCGTCGCCATCAAGCATATTGAACACATGGCTGCGATGGGCCACCTGCATGGCGGGTGCGTTGGGATACTTGTCGCAAGCCACAACCTCCACATTGTAGCGTTGAAGCTCGAGAGCCACTTCTTTACCGAGTTCACCGCTGCCAAGCAACAGTGCCTTGCGACCTACTGGGGTCATAACCGAACCGATTTTTGCCATAAGATATAAAAAGTGTGAGTGATAATGCTAAAAATCCCGGCAGATGCCTGTCGGGATTTTGATATTTGGATAGTAGATATTATTTCTTGCGACGGTTGCCGTAGCGGCTCATGAACTTGTCCACGCGACCTGCGGTGTCCACGAGCTTCTGCTTACCGGTGAAGAACGGGTGAGAAGCACTTGTGATTTCAAGCTTGACAAGCGGGTATGTTACACCGTCAACTTCAATTGTTTCCTTTGTGGCTACAGTGGAGCGGGTGATGAAAATTTGATCGTTAGACATGTCTTTGAACACAACTTCACGATAGTCAGCAGGATGAATATCTTTTTTCATTTTTAATGCAATTGTTTGATTTTCAATCTTATTTTATTCACGCTGGTAAGGCGCTTTTACGTAATGGCGTGCAAATTTACGCATTATCCGCGTAATATGCAATGAATTGCGCTGATTTTTGCGATTTTTTAATCGGCAAACTCAATCAGCGGGGCATCAGTGCCCACAACCTCATCGGGGTGTACAAGCACGCGCTTGATCACCACATCCTTTTCGGCTGTCACATCATTCTCCATCTTCATTGCCTCATACACAAGCAGCACTGTGCCTGCCTTGACAGCATCGCCTGCCTTCACCTTTATCTCGATGATGCGGCCACCCATGGGAGCGGAGAGCACCTCGCCGGTGATAGGCTCAACTGGAGCCTTGGCTTTTTCAGCCTTGGCTTCTTCGGCTTTCTTCTCAGCTTGTGTGGCGTTGTACTCTTCGGTACGGCGGCGACGCAGGAAGCCGTTTGCCACCGACGGAAGCAGCTCAAGGAGCAGATATTCCTCGTTGTTGGATGCGAGTTTCACGCCGCCAAGTTCAGGAAGCTCAGGATTTTCGGGTTTCTTGTATGATGATGTATCGTAAGGGCGTTCAATAGGACTGCCTGTAATCTTCTCACGGAAAGCAGGGTCAATAGCCACGGGTGTGTGACCGTATTCACCCTTGATGAGTGAGATGAACTGGTTGGATGCGTTGGAGTAGTCGGGGTTGCCTTTCTTGCGGTCCATGGCAAGACTCACTGCCTGACTGCCCACAATCTGGCTGGTAGGTGTTACCAGAGGCACCAAGCCGGCATCGCGGCGCACCTTAGGTATCAGGCGCATTGCATCGTCAAGAAGGTCACTGGCCTGAAGGGCTTTGAGCTGTGCCACCATGTTGGAGTACATACCACCGGGAACTTCGGCATTCTTGACAAGTTCGTTGGGCTTAGGGAAACCGAAATACTGCTCGATGCTGTGGCAAGCATCAAGGAGGCCGGCCTCATCGTTGGCCTTGGCACATTCAATGGCTTTGTCAAACAGCGCGGATATCTCGGCAGGGAGTGTGTCGTTAAGCGGGTCGAATTCAATAGGCATGCTCTTGACGAGATCGAATTCGGCCAGCTCCTTGCGTGCGTTGAGAAGCTCGTTGCGGATTTTGCCTACAGCTTCCATGTTCACATCCACCTCTATGCCCATGCGGTTGGCAAACACATAGATGAGTTCAATGGCAGGGGCAGCGGAGCCACCGCCAAACCACCAGATGTTGGTGTCAAGAATATCCACGCCGTGAAGCATTGCCATCACGGACGACGCAAGGCCGTAGCCGGGGGTGCAGTGGGTGTGGAAATCCACGGGCACGCTGAGAGAACCTTTGAGCTTGGAGATGATGGAAGCGGCGCGCAGGGGATTGACCAATCCGGCCATATCCTTGAGTGTGATAATTTTTGCACCGAGAGCTTCCATCTGCTTGGCGATGTTCACGAAATATTCATCGGTGAATATTTTTTCGGGTTCAGCAGGTTTGGAGCCGAATATGGATTTGATTTTGCCCATGAAACCTGAGGGAGCTGCGGGTGCCTCCTCTTTGGGATCAACTGTGTAGCATACAGCACCGTCGGCTATTCCGCCAAGTTCGTTGATGATGCGGATGGACTCCTTGACATTGTCAATATCGTTGAGCGCATCAAAAATACGCATCACGTTCAAACCGTTTTTGATGGCTTCCTTGTAGAACCCTTCCAGCACGCTGTCGGGATAGGGGACATAGCCGAAAAGGTTGCGGCCACGCGACAAGGCGGAAAGCAGCGATTTACCTTTCATTGCTTCGCTGGCTTTGCGAAGACGGTTCCACGGCGATTCGTCAAGATAGCGCATCACAGAGTCGGGAACGGCACCGCCCCAAACTTCCATTATATAAAAACCTGCATTCTCATACAAAGGCAACAGGCGGTCGATTGTGCTCTGGCTCATACGGGTGGCAAACAGCGACTGCTGTCCGTCGCGCATGGTCAAATCTCTAATTTTAAGCTTACGTGAACTCATATATTATATGATTTAATTAGGCTGCAAAGTTACTCATTTTATATTAAATGTGGAGATTCATCATTCAAATTTCTCGGGATTATCCACTTGCTCATCCATAAGCGCGGCAGATATCACTTGGCTTATGTCCTTGACATATATGAAGTTGAGTCCTGAAATGTATTCGGCCGAAATTTCTTCCACATCTTTGCGGTTTTGCTCGGAAAGCACGATGTTGCTGATGCCGGCGCGCTTGGCGGCAAGGATTTTTTCCTTGATACCGCCCACCGGGAGCACCTTGCCACGAAGAGTTATCTCACCGGTCATGGCGGTGCACGGCTTCACTTTACGCTGGGTCATGGCCGACACTATGGATGTGACCATCGTTACACCCGCTGACGGTCCGTCTTTGGGAATTGCACCCTCGGGTACATGGATATGGAGCTGATATTTCTCAAACAGATCGGATGCGATGTCAAAGGAACTGGCATGAGCTTTCACATACTGGAGCGCTATGACAGCCGATTCTTTCATCACATCACCGAGATTGCCGGTGAGGGTGAGCTTCTCGCCCTTCCCTTTGGCGAGGGAGGATTCGATATAAAGAATCTCACCGCCGACGGAGGTCCATGCGAGTCCGGTTACCACTCCGGCGTAGTCGTTGCCTTCGTAGCGGTCCTTTGTGAATTTCTCCACACCGAGCAATTGCTTCACACCGTCGGGTGTGAGAGTGCGCTCAGTTTTCTCGCCGCTCACCTTTTTGAGGATATACTTTCTCACCACCGAGGCTATCTTCTTCTCAAGCTGACGCACTCCGCTTTCGCTTGTATAGCCCTCGATGATTTTCACAATAGCCTCGTCGGAAATATTGAAGTTCCGTTTGGTGAGACTGTTCTCCTTGAGCACACGTGGAAGCAGATGGCGCTTGGCAATCTCCACCTTCTCCTCGAGCAGATAGCCCGACAGGTCAATTACCTCCATTCGGTCAAGCAGCGGCTGCGATATGGTGGAAAGAGTGTTGGCAGTGGCTATGAACAGCACTTTAGAGAGATCGTAGTCCACATCAATATAATTGTCGTGGAAAGCGCAGTTCTGTTCGGGGTCAAGAACCTCCAGCAGAGCTGCCGAGGGATCTCCCTTGAAGTCAGAGCCGATTTTGTCGATCTCGTCAAGAAGAATCACCGGGTTTGAAGAGGCCGCACGTTTCATGGCTGTGATGATGCGGCCGGGGAGGGCACCAATGTAGGTGCGACGGTGGCCCCGGATTTCTGCTTCGTCGTGCAGACCACCGAGCGACACCCGCTGGTATTTTCTCCCGAGAGCCTTGGCAATTGATTGTCCGAGCGATGTTTTGCCGACACCGGGTGCGCCCACAAGACACAGGATAGGTGCTTTCCCATTGGGGGTGTGCATCAGCACCGCTATCTGCTCCAGTATTCTCTCCTTCACCTTGTCGAGGCCGAAATGGTCGGCATCGAGAATTGCTTTAGCCTTGGAGAGGTCAGTGTTGAGCGGGTCAATCTTATTCCAAGGAAGCTCCAGCAGCATCTCGAGATAAGAGTATTGTATCGCATAATCGGGGCTTTGCGGATTGTAGCGCGTGAGCTTGTTGAGTTCGCGATTGAAAGTGGCAGCCACCTCTTTGGGCAAATCCACTTTGCTTGCGCGCCGCGTAAGTTCAATCTCATCGCTGTCGTCACCATATAGTTCCTGTTTGATAGTTTCAAGCTGCTGGTGCAGAAAATTTGAGCGCTGATCGCTGGTTATGTTCATGCGTGTGCGCTGCTGGATGTCGTTGGTGATAGTCAGAAACTCCTTGTGCAGGGCAAGCTCGGTAAGAATCAGGAAAGCCTTGGATTTCGGTGCGACAGTGCGGAGGATCTCGTACTTTCTCGATGGCTCAAACGGCATGAAGGTGCTCACGATGTTGAGCAGCATATCAGGGTCGGAGCACTGCTCGATATTGTAGGTCACTTCATGCCCGTCCTCCTGTACCATTTGGGCAATCTCGCGGGCAGTGTTTTTGATTTCACTCGCGGTGGCCAGGAACTCCTTGTCGCGGAGCGGGGCGGGGATTGTGGCCACGGGCTCCACCTTGGCCCATGAAAATCTGTTGGTCGCTGAGCTGCAGGCATCTCCGACTATCCTGCATATCTCGCGTGAATGGATTATTGCGGTTTTATGTCCCTCGGGAAGCTCCAGCACCTTTATCACATCGGCCACTACAGCATAGTCGTAGATGTCTTCCGGCACCTTCGGATGCTCGGTGGAGGGGTCTTTCTGGCATGCGATGCAAATTGATGCCGAATGGCTGGTGGCATACTCTGCGGCGGCCACCGACGACTCACGCCCGAGCGCAATCGGGAACGAAACGCCGGGAAATATAATCTGGTCGCGCATAGGTAGCACAGGCATGCAATCATAGTCAGGAGTTGATTTGAGATTGTTGGCATCAATTTCAATTTGTCCTAACGATATAGTGGATTTCTTGGAATTCATATCACACCTTATTTAAATAAAGAAGGAACTAATGGTTGTTGGAAACTCAGTATGCAAATCCCATGCCAAAGTTACCGCTTTTTGCGCGATTGTGCACTATTGAACGGCTAAATTTAAAACTTATGTTGTGTAACATATCAAATTGGCGCTGTTGATTCGCATTTTTTTCATATTTTGCACCCACATTTTGAGAAAGAGTTCTCAGCATAATAGTTATAATCCGTTACAAATATTTCTAAAATTCTAATAACATGAAGGTTTATCAAACCAACGAGATTAAAAACATAGCCTTGCTCGGTAGCAAAGGCTCGGGTAAAACCACACTCGCTGAAGCGATGCTCTACGAGTGTGGCGTGATAAAACGTCGCGGCACTATTGACGCCAAAAATACTGTCAGCGATTATTTCCCTGTTGAAAAAGAATATGGCTACTCTGTGTTCTCCACAATATTTTATGCTGAATTTCTCAACAAGAAGCTAAATGTGATTGACTGTCCTGGAGCTGACGACTTTGTTGGAAACGCCATCACAGCTTTGAATGTAACCGACACAGGTGTGATTCTTATCGATGCTCAGTATGGAGTGGAAGTCGGTACCCAGAATATTTTCCGCACCACAGCCCAATTGTTCAAGCCTGTGATTTTCGCTCTCAACCAGCTTGACGGTGAGAAGGCCGACTACGACAATGTGATGGAGCAGATGAAGGATGTGTTCGGCAACAAGATTGTTCCCATCCAGTATCCGCTCAATGCCGGCCCCGGCTTCAATGCCATGATCGATGTGCTCCTCATGAAGAAATACTCATGGGGTCCTGATGGCGGTGTGCCCACCATTGAGGAAATTCCTGCCGAGGAGATGGAACGTGCGCTGCATATGCACCAGCAGCTTGTGGAGGCTGCCGCTGAGAATGATGAAACTCTGATGGAAAAATTCTTTGACCAGGGACACCTCACCGAGGATGAGATGCGCGAAGGTATCCGCAAAGGTTTGATAGACCGTTCCATCTATCCCGTGTTCTGCGTCAGTGCCCTCAAGGATATGGGTGTGCGCCGCATGATGGAATTCCTTGGCAATGTGGTGCCGTTCGTAGAGGATATGCCTGTGCCTATGGATGAAAAGGGCGAGGAAGTGAAGCCCGACAGCAACGGTCCGCTGAGTATCTATATGTTCAAAACCACAGTTGAGCCTCATATCGGTGAGGTGAGCTACTTCAAAGTGATGTCCGGTACACTCACCCCGGGTGTTGACCTTGACAACGTGAGCCGCGGCACCAAGGAGCGTATCGCTCAGCTCTACTGCGTTTGCGGCCAGATCAAGACTCCCGTTGACAAAATGTGCGCCGGCGATATTGGAGCCACTGTGAAGCTGAAAGATGTCCGCACAGGTAACACTCTTGATGAGAAAGGATGCGAATACGCATTTGACTTCATCAAATATCCTGCTCCTAAATATTCTCGTGCCATACGCCCCGTCACGGAGAGCGATGCTGAGAAACTGTCAGGCATCCTCACACGCATGCATGAGGAGGATCCCACATGGGTGGTTGAGCAGTCGAAGGAGCTCAAGCAGACTATTCTCTCTGGCCAGGGTGAATTCCACCTGCGCACTCTCAAATGGCGTGTGGAGAACAATGATAAATTGCCTATTGTGTTTGAGGAACCGAAGATTCCTTATCGCGAAACCATTACCAAGGCATCCCGTGCCGACTACCGCCACAAAAAGCAGAGCGGTGGCGCCGGTCAGTTTGGCGAGGTGCATATCGTGATCGAGCCTTACACCGAAGGTATGCCCGCTCCGGACACCTACCGTTTCGGCAACCAGGAGTTCAAGATGAATGTGCGCGACACTCAGGAGATACCTCTGGAGTGGGGTGGCAAGCTGGTGGTTTGCAACTGTATTGTGGGCGGTGCAATCGACGCACGCTTCATACCTGCAATCGTAAAAGGTTTGATGGACAGAATGGAGCAAGGCCCGCTCACCGGATCTTATGCCCGCGATGTTCGCGTATGTATCTACGATGGCAAGATGCATCCGGTAGACAGCAACGAAATCTCGTTCCGCCTGGCTGCCCGCAACGCATTCAGTGAGGCTTTCCGCGCTGCCAATCCTAAAATCCTTGAGCCTGTGTATGATGTAGAGGTAATGGTGCCAGGCGATGTGATGGGCGATGTGATGAGCGATCTGCAAGGCCGTCGCGCCATAATCATGGGCATGAACAGCGAGAACGGCTTTGAGAAAATCATTGCCAAAGTGCCTTTGAAAGAGATGTCCAGCTACAGCACTGCTCTCAGTTCCATCACCGGTGGACGCTCATCGTTTACAATGAAGTTTGCCGGTTATGAGCTTGTTCCCGGTGATGTTCAGGAAAAACTTCTTGCTGAATATGCCGCCAAGAATCAGGAGGACTGATAAATAGCATAACCAATATCGAGAGAGGCTGTCCATAGGGCAGCCTCTCTTGGTACATATATGATGGAGAAAAGTTATTTACGGCTTTCGTGCTCCACGATATAATCCTTGACTTCGCGGAACAGTTTGGTGGCGAACACGAAATCATTGAGAGCCTCATTGGAGGTGGTATAGATCTGCTTCATGTTGCCGACCCATTCGCGATACCCCTTGTTGATGAACACAATATTCTCGCCGATGCCGAGCACTGAGTTCATGTCATGGGTGTTGATGATGGTGGTGATGTTGTATTCGTGGGTGATGTCGCTCAGCAGTTCGTCGATAAGGATAGAAGTCTTGGGGTCAAGTCCCGAGTTGGGCTCATCGCAGAACAGATATTTGGGATTCAGCGCAATGGCGCGGGCAATGGCCACACGCTTCTGCATGCCGCCGGAAATTTCTGACGGAAATTTTTTGTCGGCGCCTTTGAGGTTGACACGCTCAAGGCAAAATTGGGCTCTATCCTTCGCCTCAGCAGGCTGCATATTGGTGAACATGGTGAGGGGGAACATCACGTTGCCGAGCACTGTTTCGGAGTCAAACAGAGCTGAACCTTGAAACAGCATGCCAATCTCTTTGCGCAGCTCCTTGATGTCGTTGGCGTTCATCGACACAATATCGCGCCCGTCAAAAAGAATCTGGCCGCTGTCGGGCTGGAGCAATCCCACCAGACATTTCATCAACACGGTTTTTCCGGAGCCACTCTGACCAATGATGAGATTGGTTTTGCCAGTGTAAAATTCGGCGTCGATGCCGTGGAGTATGGTTTTGCCGTCAAACGACTTCACCAAGTCTTTAACCTCTATCATTGCATCAAAAGTTTTGTGAGGATTACATCAAACAATAGTATCAGGATGCTGCTTGCCACAACAGCGTTGGTGGATGATTTGCCCACATCAAGTGCGCCACCCTTCACATAGTAGCCGTAGAAAGCCGACACCGAGCTGATGATTACCGAGAAAAACAATGATTTTATAAGTCCGTACCACACATACCATTCGTTGAACATGGTTTGTATGCCATAAACATATTTGGACACGGAGAACACATCGGTGAATACCCCCACAAGATACCCGCCGAGAAGCGATGTGCCTATACAGAATGTGGAGAGCACCGGCATGAAAAACAAAAATCCGAGCACCTTGGGTAGCACTATGAAGTTGGCGGAGTTGACACCCATGATTTCGAGCGCGTCAATCTGCTCGGTGACTCGCATCGTGCCTATTTCCGAAGCTATGTTTGACCCCACCTTGCCCGCAAGGATAAGGCAAAGAATGGAGTTGGAAAACTCCAGAAGCACAATCTCGCGGGTGGCGAGTCCCACCGAATAGGCCGGCATGAGCGGCGAAGTGGTGTTGAGCTGCATCTGGATGGCGCACACTGCGCCGATGAACAAGGATATCACTATCACCAGGGGAATACTGTCCACGCCCAGTTTGGTAATCTCGAAAATGCTACGTTTTCCAAAGACGCTCCATTTATCAGGCACCGCAAACACCCGCTTCATAAACAGGCAGTAGCGGCCAAAAGTCACAAGTGATTCTTTTATAATCATACAGGAGTCTTAATTTTTGGTGGCAAAGGTAAGAATTTTTTTTCTAAGGCGGCAATTATTGGTCCTTAGGGACAGAATTAGGGTAGGGCGGAACAATGCAGGCGTCTTGGATGTTCACACTAAAAACAATATTTATTATCAAAGGTATTATGAAACATATCAAATCTCTCGTCTGCCTGTTGATGCTTGGCACCGTGGCAATGATGGCTCCCCAACATTCCGATGCTTGCTCAAGAGTACTTTATGTAGGTGACAGCACTCTCAGGATTGTTGGCCGTTCGCTCGACTGGAAAACCCCGATTCCCACCAATATATATGTCTACCCGGCCGGGATTCATAAGGTGGGTAACAATGTGCCCGGTGCGGTGGAATGGACCTCAAAGTACGGAGCCGTGTATGCTGTGAGCTACGATGGCGGTGTCACCGAGGGAATGAACGAGAAAGGGCTTGTGATCAACGGTTTGTTCTGCAAGGGTTCTGTGTATGTGAATGAGCAGACCATGAACAGGCCACCGATGTCGCTGGCAGTGTTTGTGGCTTGGCTTCTTGATATGAATGCCACCACAGAGGAAGTTGTGGCTGTGCTTCGCGAGCACAATTTCACTATCTCGGGAGCCACATTTGATGGCGGCACTGTGTCGGCGCTGCATTGGGGTGTGACGGATGCTCAGGGCCACTGCGCGTTGTTTGAGTTCGTCAACGGCGATATCAACATCTATGAAGGCCAGGATATGCCGGTGATGACCAATGATCCCACCTATCCCGAAATCACTGCTATAAACCAGTATTGGGAACAAGTTGACGGAAAGAATATGCTTCCCGGCACGGTGCGCAGTGCCGACCGGTTTGTCCGCGCTTCGTTCTTTGACAAGAATGTTGTGAAAACAGGAAATGAAAAAGAGGCATTGCCAATTGTCCGCAGCATACTGATGAATGTGTCGGTGCCGTATCTCTACACCGTTGACGGCGAACCGAATGTGTCGTCCACACAATGGCGCTCGTTCAGCGACATCAAAAACAAACGCTACTATTTCGACCTCGTCACCAATCCCGGGATGTTCTATATCGACCTCAACCATTGCCTTCTCGAGCCGGGGGCACCCGTGCTTAAGCTCGACACATCCCATTCGGAAGATTATGTGGGCGATGTGACGCAAAAAATGCGTGTTTCGCAGCCATTCACTCCAATGTATTAGTTGCATTTGATGCTGCTATTGTATAATTTTGCAGCCGAAAACCAACCGATCTGAAGAGTGAAAGCGAAATTTCAACTTTCAATCATATTTACATTGTTCATGCTCATGGGTTTGCCTACCCGTGGGCATGAACTTGTGAATGACGGTCCGATGATTATCGCTTCAATCGACAGCACAGCGGTGCAGGACAGCATCCGCTTTTCGGAATTGCCATGGTACAAGCAGCTGATCGAAAACGGATTCCGCATCCATGACCCGAGGGTGAATTATCCTAAGTTTCCACGCTTCTGCCTCAAGGTGTATGACTGGGGCGACAAGACATTCAACTCCTACGATCCGGAATATGTGGTGAGCACACGAAAAAATTGGAAGTTGATATTGAACAGCTACAACTGGATGGAAAGCTACATGATGCTGTTTCCCAACAAGCAGACTCTCCACCTCCGCTCCGATATTTACTGCGATGTCGGTGCCCACATCAGTTTCATGGCCGTAAGCCTCGGTTACACCGCCAAGCTCAACAATATGTTTGGAGCTGGCGAGAGTACCCGTAGTAATTTCAATTTCAGCTTTCAAACATCACTGTTCACCGCCAATATCGATATCACGAAGTCGCATGGCGGCACCAAGATTGTGAAATTCGGCAGAAAGGAAGATTTACCGATGGAGTTCGGTGATGCAAAGCTCAGCTCACTTTCCGGAGATGCGTACTACTATTTCAATCATTGGAAATATTCGCAGGCCGCCGCTTATTGCTATTCCAAATACCAGCTTAAAAGTTCGGGAAGCCCTATATTGGGATTCGCATTCAATCATCAGAACATCAATCTTAACTTTGAGGATATCCCTCAGAGCATGATTGATGAGTTTCCGGCATTGCAGAAAAACTATCATTTCAAGTACACCGACTACAGTGTGCTCGGCGGTTATGCCTACAACTGGGTACCTCGACCAAAGAGATGGTTGGTGAATGTGACTGTGCTTCCATCCATTGGGTACAAACATGCCTATAAAGGGTCGTCCGATGGTCTTCCCCACATGGTGTCAACCAATATCCGGGGCTCATTTAGCGTGGTCTATAACCACCGTGCGCTGTTTGTGGCCATGCTTGGAAAAGCCGACCTTCATTTCTACTTCGCAAAACATTACACTTTTTTCAACTCTATAGAATCACTGTCGCTCAACGTTGGCATGCGGTTCTAAACCTATTGATTGAATATGGAATTTAAAGACCTTCACCTTCCCGAAAAATATAGCTCCGACACAAAATTCGTGCAGGAATGGATCAAGATGCTCAAAGGCGAGGTTTATGAAGCCTCGTATGCTCCGTTTTTGGAATTGCTCATGCGCACCCGTAAAATGATAAGGGTTTACAACAACCTTGAGCCGGACAACTCTTTGCGTATGAACTCCATTCTTCGCAGTCTGCTGCGCAAATGCGGTGAGAAGATTATTATCAATCAGCCGTTTCGGTGCGACTATGGGTGCAATATTTCCGTTGGTGAGAATTTTATGGCCAATTTCAACCTCACGATCCTCGATGAGGCTTTTGTGACCATCGGCGACAATGTGCTGATAGGCCCCAATGTGAGCATCTATACCGCGTGCCATCCGTTAGACCCTGTTGAACGTAATAAATGGGTGGAATGGGCCGAGCCCGTGACAATCGGCAGCAATGTTTGGATTGGTGGCTCAACCACAATCCTTCCGGGAGTCACCATTGGTGACAATGTGACAATCGGGGGTGGTAGTGTTGTCACCAAAGATATCCCTTCCAATAGTGTGGCAGTGGGCAATCCCTGCAGAGTAATCAAAAAGTTCCCGGAGGGTGGTGCTTGACGGAGCAGGTGAGAATTTTTTTGCAAAATAGCTCATTTTCACTAATTTTGTATCGTGGTGCAGAATGTATGTTCTGCCGTAGTGTTTGATTTAATTGCTGCATCGCGGTAATTATTAGCTGTTAACGAATTATGTTGAAGCGTTTTTTTGAGAACTTTTTAGCTGTGCTCGCAGGTTTGTGGGTCACAATAGTTTTAGTGTTCATGTTAGTGATGGTGTTTGTGGGTGCCATTGCGGCGTTGATGTCGCAGGACTCCAAGCCCAGCATTGTGTCCTTGAAAGAGCATAATGTGCTCCGTATATCGCTTGATGGAGCTGTGACGGACCGCGCCACACCAGTCAACATCATGTCGCAGATATATGGTGACGATAATAACAATATTGCCCTGAATGATCTTGTACGGGTCATCAAATTGGCTGCCGATGACAAAGCCATCAATGGTATTGTAATAGACTGCAAAGGTGCCTCCATGGGAATGGCGCAGATGCAGGCAATCATCACTGCTCTCGATGAGTTCAAGGAATCGGGTAAATGGATTTTTTCATACGGCGACAACTATACTCAGGCCAACTACAATATAGCTTGCTCTTCCGACTCGATATTCATAAACCCCATCGGCATGGTTGACATTCACGGACTAAGCTCCACTGTGGTCTATTTCAAAGATCTGCTTGACAAGATTGGGGTGGATGTGCAAGTGGTGAAGGTGGGCACCTATAAAAGTGCTGTCGAGCCGTTCATTCTCAACGACATGAGCGCAGCCAATCGTGAGCAGACTTCTCAATTTCTCAACAGTATCTGGTCAAGTATTTCAAGCAACATAGCACAGCAGCGCAAGGTGACTCAGGCCACGGTTCAGCAGTGGTCTGACGATTTCATGTTCTCCAAACCCACTGAGGAGTATGCTAAGCTCAAGGTGGTTGACGCGCTCAAATATCGCCATGAATTCGATGACCTCATCGCCTCTAAAATCGGGGAGGATGATCCCAACTACGTGGATTTTGACGATTACGCCAATCTTCCCAAAAACAGCACCACCAAGCAGAAAGGAAAGCAAATCGCCGTGCTTTATGCTGTTGGCGACATCACCGAGTCGGCAAAAGATGGCATAGCATCAGAATCGCTTGTACCACAGATTCTTGAACTTGCGGAGGATGATGATATCGATGGCCTCGTGATGCGCGTCAACTCCGGTGGCGGCAGCGCGTTTGCCTCGGAACAGATATGGGAAGCTCTGCAGCAATGGAAAAAAATCACCGGCAAACCTTTCTATGTGTCGATGGGCGACTATGCTGCTTCGGGCGGCTACTATATTTCCTGTGGTGCCGACCGTATATATGCCGAACCGCTCACACTGACCGGCTCCATCGGTATATTCGGTATGATTCCGAGTGCTCAGCATTTGCTCAATGACAAGATAGGGATTCATACCGCCACAGTTAGCACAAGCGCCGGCAATTTCCCTGATTTCTTCCGCACCATGTCGGCTGAGCAGCGCAATGCCATGCAGGCCTATGTGGACCGTGGTTACGAATTGTTCGTGGGCAGATGTGCCGATGGACGCAAAATGCCCGTTGACTCCATCAAGGCTATTGCAGAAGGCAGGGTGTGGGATGGCGCCACCGCTCTACGCATAGGGCTTGTGGATAAAATCGGCGGCTTGCAGCAGGCTATTTCCGACATGGCTTCGGAGCTTGAAAGCAGCGATGAGTACTACACCACTGAATATCCTTCTGTGAAAATGAAATGGTGGGAGGGGATTATGGCTGTAGGCAACCAGATGCGCTCCGGTGCTATCGATAAAGAAATCCAACAGTTTGTTCCTTACTATCAGGCTATAAAGAACATCAAGCAGCTCTATCCCGTCCAGGCACGTATGGAGTGTATTCAAATTCAGTAACCACAGTTCTCACCTACGGATCCTATGGCAAAAAACAAATTGCTTTCAGCCCTCGTTCTCGGACCGATATCTATTCTGTATCGGTTTGGGGTGTCGGTGCGCAATTATTTGTTTGACAAAGGGATTATAAAGCAGCATGAGTTCAATGTGCCGGTTGTGGTGGTGGGCAACATTTCAATGGGTGGCTCAGGCAAAACACCTCACACCGAATATATTGTTGACGCATTGTCGAATGAGTACAACATAGGTATCCTGTCACGTGGATACAAACGCAAGACCCGTGGTTTTGTGCTTGCCTGCAAGAACTCCCACATCGATGATATAGGCGACGAACCTTATCAGCTGTATCGCAAATTCGCTCATCGCAATGTGACATTGGCAGTGTGTGAGGATCGGGTCAAAGGGATTAATGCCATGCTGGAGGCAAACCCGAAAATCAATCTGCTGGTGCTTGACGATGCGTTTCAGCATCGCTATGTGAAGCCCACTGTAGCTGTGGTGCTGATGGAGAGCACACGCCCGGCGTTCCGTGACCATCTGCTCCCTTTAGGCCGCCTTAGAGAACCTGTCGGCTCTCTCAACCGCGCCGATATTGTGGTGGTCACCAAATGCACCGACAATATGCGTCCGATGGACTACACCCTTTTTGCCGAAGACCTGAGTCTGTGGCCCTATCAGACATTGCTGTTTTCCAAATATGAATACAGTCCTATGCTCCCGGTGTTTGATGAAGTGGCTTCCTCCATACCTCCGCAACTTGCATCGTTGACCGACGACGACACTGTGCTTGTGGTGGCCGGCGTTGCCAACCCCAAACCGTTCGTCAAGCATATACGGAGCAGCAAAGCCAAGATAAAAATCAAGATATTCCCCGACCACCATCATTTCACAAGTGCTGATATGACTGCGCTCTTGAAAAAATTCCAGGCTATGTCGGGCAAGAACAAATATATCATCACCACCGAGAAGGATGCCATGCGCCTGATGAACTGTCCCTATTTCCCGCAGCAGCTCAAAGCGCATACATATTACCAGCCTATAAGGGTGAAATTCGTGCCTACTCATGGTGAAAACAAACCTCTTGAAGCCGTGATTAAAGATGTGATAGCGCAAAAAACCAAAGTTATCTAACATTACACGCTTCAATATCGTTATTGACTATACAGAAATTTAATTTAATTATAACCAAAATGATAGAAACCATTAAGCAGACAGCCGACTACATCCGTCAGCAAGTTAAGGATATTCCTACCACAGCAATAATTCTCGGCACTGGTCTCGGTGCGCTCGTTGACCATATCGAGGATAAGAAATATATTCCCTACAAGGAGATTCCCAATTTCCCTGTGTCAACCGTTGAAGGCCACAGCGGCAACCTGATATTCGGCAAACTGGGCAACACTCCTGTCATTGCCATGCAGGGTCGCTTTCACTACTATGAAGGCTACGACATGAAGCAGGTGACATTCCCCGTGCGCGTTATGAAAGAGCTTGGTGTTGACACGCTCTTTGTGAGCAACGCTGCCGGTGGCATGAACAAGGAGTTTAAAGTTGGTGACATCATGATTATCACCGACCATATCAATCTGTTCCCCGAAAATCCTCTCCGAGGCAAGAACTACAATGAGCTCGGCCCGCGTTTCCCGGCAATGACCGAGGCTTACAGCAAGCAGCTTGTGTCGCTTGCTGATACCATCGCCGCTGAAAAAGGTATCAGAGTGATGCACGGTGTGTATGTAGGTGTCACCGGGCCTACATTTGAAACTCCTGCCGAATATGAATTTTTCCGCATCATCGGCGGTGACGCTGTAGGCATGTCCACCGTGCCCGAGGTGATTGTGGCCAATCACGCCGGCATGAAAGTGTTTGGTGTGTCGGTTATCACCGATCTCGGTGGCAAGGATGTGACCGAAGTGCCCACCCATGAGGAAGTGCAGAAGGCTGCCGAGCAGGCGCAGCCCAAAATGATGGAAATCATGCGCGAGCTTGTCAACCGCGCCAAAGCATGATAGCGTCATGAGTCAGCAGACAGAAATTTCGCAGCTCGGTGAATTTGGCCTTATCGACCGTATCACCGAAAAACTGCCACTATACAACAAAAGCACCGTTGTCGGGGTAGGGGATGATGCTGCCGTGCTCCATTATCCCGAAGATGTGGACGAGTTGCTAACCACCGATATGCTGCTCGAAGGAGTGCATTTTGACCTGACTTATATGCCGCTGAAACATCTCGGCTACAAAAGTGCCGTGGTCAATTTTTCCGACATCTATTCGATGAACGGCGTTCCTCGTCAAATCACCGTCAGCCTTGGCATATCCAAGCGTTTCACCGTGGAGCATATTGATGCGCTATATGCGGGCATACGCCTCGCTTGCGAGAACTACGGAGTTGACATTGTGGGCGGCGACACCACTGCTTCCAATGCCGGACTGGTGATCAGCATCACTTGTGTGGGCGATTGCCCAAAAGGTGAGGCAGTGCTACGCAGCGGCGCCAAGGACACAGACCTGATATGCGTGAGCGGTGACCTCGGTTCCGCTTACATGGGTCTTCAGCTGCTTGAGCGCGAAAAGGTGGCAAGTGCTGGGCAGAAAGATTTCACTCCTGATTTCTCCGGCAAGGAGTATCTTGTGGAGCGTCAGCTGAAGCCGGAAGCCCGTCGCGATGTCATCGAGGCATTGCACAAAGCCGGCATCAAGCCTACGGCAATGATGGATGTCAGCGATGGCCTCTCCAGCGAATTGCTTCATATTTGCCATGCCGGCAATGTCGGCTGCCGTGTGTATGAGGAAAGGATACCTATTGATTATCAAACTGCCGTTATGGCTGAGGAGCTTGGCATGAATCTTGTCACAGCGGCCATGAACGGCGGCGAGGACTACGAACTGGTGTTCACTGTACCTCTGCATTATCACGAGCAGATACAGGCTATCCCGGGCATTAAGGTTATCGGGCATATCACCAAACCCGACCTTGGCTGCGCCATGATAACCCGCGATGGAGCCGAAATAACCATCAAGGCGCAAGGATTCAACCATTTGGCTGAATAATTGCAATAACCCAAACGTGTCATACCGCTGATTGATATTGAAGCGGTATGACCGTGTTTTTTTATCTATGCTGCAATATTTTTTTGCATCAGCACCCACAACTCCGTATCTTTGCAGGAAATTCTTGAAATGTTTTGGATATTCTTAAAGGACATGCTTCAGATCATCCTGTCCCCGGCCAAGGGGTGGGAGGATGTGTCGTATGACGGTGTCGATGAGCGCAATCTCGTGAAATTCGGTCTCTGTCCGTATCTCATCATTGTGGCATTGTCCGTGCTGATTCAGATGATATATCATTCCGAACTGCAATGGCTCAGCGAGATTCAGCAGGTGTTTGTCACCTTCATAAAGTTTTTTGTGAGCTACTGCATCGGCGTGTTCGTGCTGCTCATGAATCTCCCCGGCCACACTGACGCCGAGGTCACAGAAAAGCGTGTGCATACTTTCTCCGCATACATCACCGGACTTATGGCCACTCTTGAGCTCATCCAGAACTGTATCCCTCTTGAGATTGCATGGATATGGCTGCTGCCGCTCTATGTGTCGTTCATAGTATGGAGAGGTGTCAGCTACATGACAGTTCAGCCGGGCTATGATGTGAAGTTTGTGGTGGTAGCCTCACTGAGTCTTATTTTGCCGCCATATATCATTCAACTATTGTTTAACTTTGCTGTTTCCTGACTGCTATGAAAGCATCCGATGTTAATATCCGCAATAAGCGGGCCACGTTCGACTATGCCATCTCCGACACTTTTACTGCCGGGATTGTTCTTACGGGTACCGAAATCAAATCCATCCGACAAGGCAAAGCAAGCCTTGTTGACACTTTCTGCTATGTGACCAATGGTGAGGTGTGGATCAAGAATATGTATATCGCCGAATATTTCTATGGATCGTACAACAATCACGAAACACGCCGCGACCGCAAGCTGTTGCTCAACAAGAAGGAGATAGCGAAACTCGCCAAAACCGGTAAGGAAACCGGATTTACCATTGTGCCCCTGAAGCTGTTTATCAACGAACGTGGTCTTGCCAAGCTTATCATCGGTATCGGTCGGGGTAAAAAGGAGTACGACAAACGCCAGAGCATCAAGGAGCGGGAGGATAAGCGCAGCATTGCACGCGCTTTCCAAAAGTAGCTATTCGCACACCGCTATCCAATGGTTGCGCTTCCCTGCAAGACCTACGCCGTACAGCATCTTATCGCCACCCTCGGCAATTCCGGCGTATTTGGCAAGCTGCGGGGCGGGCATCACAAATCCGCGTGTTGACACATTGGCTTTCGGATAGATCTCCTTGGCCTTTGCCGCGCTACGCTTGTTGAACGGTTCACACCACAATATCTTCATCATCTTGCCCGGAAATCGCTCCACAGCCTCATGGGATGTGAATATGTGGGTGTCCCGGCCAAGCATCGTCAATCCGAACTTTTGACACAGCTCGCCAAAGTGTCCCGCCTTCATCACGGCGGGATACGGCTCATAAAGGTAATCTCCCTCTCTCAACTCCGTTGCATAATCGGGATTATAAGTGCCCACGGTGTCATAACTGAATTTTATCCCGCCGCCATGCCATAGCGTCACGGCATGGGTGCGCACTTCACTTTCATAACCGCGTTTGCACACAATCACAAGCTCTTTACATTCCGATGGCGTGCCTATGGTAAACACATCGCTTACATTTTGCAGTGCTTTAGCAGCTGCAGTGATATCGAGCATCGGAGATGCTTTTATCACCACCAGCGGTGCTACTCTCAGCATTTTCCTTATAAGTTTGGCCACATTGGGAGAGCAATCGTCAAGAAACACCACTTTCTTTCCGGCATTTCGTCGCGCCGGGTCAACAAAGATAGCCGTATAGCCGTCATCTTCAGCATCGGCTATCACCGCCTCCGAATCTCCACACAGGGCAGTGAAGTTGCTGATGCCGAGAATCGCAGCATTTTCGTTGGCGGTTTCCGCCACCTTCGCATCAATATCTACCGCCACCACCGATTCGCATTGCTGGCAAAGTTCAAATGAATCGATACCAAGGCCGCATGTCATGTCAAGCAGTCTCGCGCCACGAGGCACGAGAGTGGTGTGGAACCGGGCCAATAGCTCCGAGGTGCATTGCTCGGCAGACAAAGTGGTCGGGAATCTGAACTGCTTGTTTTCAAGTGTCTTGGGCAATTTTGATGCCGCTTTCTTTCTACATTCCAGCTGCATGATGGCGTATTGGGCTTCTTCATTGCCGGCATATTTCAGCCTCATGGCTGCAAAGTCATTACCTCGCAGTCTGTCGCACCATTGAGCTATGTCAATCATATCGTGGCTCATATTTTGCAAAATTATGGATTTTTTCTCTCACCGTCAGCACGGTTGGCCTGATTTTGCTAACTTTTTTGGCATGATTTTTGTTCTAAAATGAGTAAATTTGTAAGCATGACACATAACGAACTCCAAAACTATCGTTCACATATATCTAATCTTCTCCGGCATCATCGCATCAGGCCAGCTCTTGAGGAACTTGATGCTCTCGCTTCAGCCACCGCAGCTTCATGGCCCATCAAGGAGAAGATTGCTTCTCTGGTGGAAAATTACGATTTGATGTCGAAATATGCCCTTGACGGCGTGGTGGACAGCACCAGAACCCAGCTCAGGGACGATATCGTGAGCGGCATCAACGACTCTGCCGACCTGATATTGCGTGAATCAGTTCTTGACTCATCCTCCAAACTGTATTTCAGTGCCATTCGCTACGAACGGATGCAAGGCAGCAATTCCATATCTTCGCTCGGTCAGCTTTATAAGTCCAAAGCCAACCGCATTGCCATGGCAATGATGGCGGGGAACACTGATGTGAAGGAGGGTGACGGAAGATTGCTCTCCGAGGTGATGGACGAAATCGGTACCCGGTTGTTTAATTATATCTGGACCAAGCATCCGTTCAACAGCTCCGATTCCAGGGAGCTTCTTGAGCTGATTCTCGACCCCACCCTTTCGCTCATGTTCAAGCAGCAGATGATAGGTGCCCTGATGCTCGGAGCCATGGAATATTACAGTGAGCAGCGGTTGCTGCTGCTTGGCGAAATCTATAGCCGTCAGCTCAAGAATCTGGACACATATGCACTGTGTGGTCTGCTCCTGGGGATATGGATTCAGCGCACACACACCCGCAGCACCAAGCTGAGAAACATGTTTGCCACTCTTGCCGAGCTCCCTCAATGGAAGGAGGATGTGAAGATGACATTCCTGCAGTTCATCCGCACCCGCGACACCGAGCGCATCAATCAGACCATGCGCAATGATGTGATACCCTCCATGATGAAGATGCGTCCGGAAATCAACAAGATTATCAAGGATGATCCCGACATGATTGATCCTTCGGCCATGGAGGACAATCCCGAATGGGAGGAGATATTTGAGAAATCCGGTCTAAGCGACAAACTCCGGGAGCTCTCCGAGATGCAGGCCGAGGGTGCGGATGTGATGATGAGCACCTTCTCGGGATTGAAATCGTTCTCGTTTTTCACCAATGTTGCCCACTGGTTTCTTCCGTTTTTTCCCGAGCAGCACCATGTGGCCCAGGCATTGAAAGGTGACAGCTTTGAGTTGGCTGAACTGCTTGACTCCACGCCGATGCTTTGCAGCAGCGACAAATATTCCATGGTGTTCTCTCTGGAAAATGTGGCCGGCAGTGCGCGCAAGGTGATGCTTGAGCAAATCAAGATGCAGAACATCAATCTTGCTGAAATCAAAAATTCCTCACTCCTCCCTGAATCAAAATCTCGCGAAAACTCTGTGAACAAATATGTGCAGGACCTCTACCGGTTCTTCACTCTCTACCGTCGTAAAAACGAGTTTGTCAATCCGTTTGCGTCTCCGGTTAACCTTGTGGAGATTCCCGAGATTGCTGAGTTTTTCGATGCCGACAGCACACTTGAAATTGTGGCTCAGTTCTACTTCAAGCGCGGCTATTATAATGAAGCCTATTCCATTTATCAGATGCTGCTGCAGCGCACCGACCCCGATGCCCAACTGTTTCAGAAAGCCGGATACTGCATGCAGCAGTTGGACGATATCGCCAAAGCCACAGAATATTATGAGTGCAGCGAACTACTCAATCCTGACAACAAATGGACCATGCGCAAGCTCGCAGCATGCTATCGTATGCAAGGGTTGTACGACAAGGCTGTGACCAAATACGAATCGCTTGTCAAGCTCCATCCCGATGATCTTGGCTTGTGTCTCAACCTCGGCCACTGCTATCTTGGTTTGCAACGCTATGAAGATGCCTTGAAGCAGTATTTCAAAGTGGAATTTCTTGATGAGAAATCCACAAAGGCTCTCCGTCCCATTGCCTGGTGCCTTTTGATGACAAAGCAGTTTGACAAAAGCCGCACCTACTATCAAAGGATTATTGCCAACTCTCCCTCGGTTAGCGACCTGCTCAACTTCGGCCATCTGGAGATGGTTTCCGGAAATTTTCGCAAAGCCATTGAGATGTACAAGGCGAGTATCAGCAATGACGGCGGCAATATTGATGGATGGCAGCGTAAATTTGATGCGGACCGTGGCGACCTGCTGGCACTGGGCGTTGACGAATTTATGATTGACCTCGTTTCCGATTCTCTTTAAAATGAATAGTATGACACCTGAAAATAATCCCTTTCTTACTCCTTTTACCACCCACCTCGGCACCCCGCCATACTCAAAGATTAAAAATGAACACTACCTGCCGGCCATCGAGGCCGGAATCAGGGAGTGTAACGATATAATCAACAGCATTGTCAACTCTCAGGAACTGCCCACATTGGACAACACCATCGTGGCGCTTGAGCGTGATGGTGATATTCTCAGCCGCGTATGCGGCGTGTTCTTCCCCTTGCTTTCGGCCATGAACGATGACGAGAAAATGGAGATTTCGCTCAAGGCTTCCGCATTGCTCAGCGAGCACTCCACAAGTGTGCTGCTCAACGAACAGTTGTGGCAACGGGTGAAATATGTGCAAGACCACACCGATGCCGATTCGCTTACGCCCGAAGATGCGATGCTCCTGAAGAATACCTACGATATGTTCATGCGCAGCGGTGCCACCCTCGAAGGGGAGGCACGCGACCGCTACAAGGCCATCCGTGCCGAGCTTAGCGAACTCACCACCCGCTTTTCGCAGAATATCGTCAAGGAGTTGCCGCAATACAAGATGTTTCTCTCTGCCTCCGACCTCGCCGGGCTGCCCGACAGCGCTGTGGAAGCTGCCGCTCTTGCTGCATCCAAGGAGGGTAGGGAAGGGGAATACCTGTTCACTCTTGACCAGCCTGTATATACCTCTTTCATGCGTTACAGTGCCCGCGATGACCTTCGTAAGCGGCTCTATCTTCTCTACACACGGAGAAACACTGCCGGCGAGTTCTCCAATCTCGACATACTGAAGCGGATTGCCGAACTTCGTCTGCAGATGGCCAACCTTCTTGGCCGGGATTGCTATGCCGACCTATCGCTCGAGAACACCATGGCCGCGAGCGCGGAGAATGTATATAAGCTGCTCACGCGGCTTGCGGAAGCCTACCGTGAGCCGATGCGCAAGGAGATACGTGCCATAGCGGAGTTCGCTTCTCAGACAGAGGGTCATGAGGTTGAGATTACTCCATGGAACTATTCTTACTATTCCAACAAGCTTCGCCAGCACCAATACGGATTTGACCCCGAGATGCTGCGCCCTTATTTCAAACTTGAGAATGTGGTGAAAGGTGTGTTTGGTCTTGCTACCCGCCTGTATGGTCTCTCTTTCCGTCCGTCCACTCAAATCGAGCGATACCATGAGGATGTTGTGGCCTACGAGGTGTACGATGCCGACAGCAGTCTGCTCGGAGTGCTCTATGCCGATTTCTTCCCTCGACAAGGAAAGCAGCCGGGGGCATGGATGACAGATGTGCGCGAGCAGCAGCATCTGCCCGATGGCACAGATGTGCGCCCCATCATATCTATCGTGATGAACTTCACCAAACCCACCGCCACCAAGCCGAGCTTGCTCACCGCTGATGAGGTGAGGACATTGCTCCATGAGTTTGGCCACGCGCTGCATGGGTTGCTCAGCCGTGTGAACTACAAATCGCTCAGCGGCACAAATGTGTATCGCGATTTTGTGGAACTTCCCTCTCAATTCAATGAAAATTTCCTCAGTTCAAAGGAATTCATCGACACATTTGCCAGGCATTACATCACAGGCGAGCCGTTGCCCCAGAATCTTATGGACGGACTGATTGCGTCTATGCAGTTTGGTGCCGCTTACGCCTGCATGCGACAGCTCTATTTCGGAATGCTCGATATGGGTTGGCATACAATCACCGGACCGCAGAGCGATGTGGAATCGTTTGAGCATGGTGCCACATCCTCTGTGGAAATCTTCAAGCCCATAGAGCATTGCATGGTGTCGCCACAGTTCAGTCATATATTCTCAGGAGGGTATGCCGCCGGATACTACAGCTATAAATGGGCCGAAGTGCTTGATGCCGATGCTTTCAGTGTGTTTGAGCGCGAGGGTGTGTTCAACAAGGATACCGCCATGCGGTTTCGCCGCGAAATTCTTGAAAAAGGTGGCACTGAAAATCCCGATCTGCTTTATAAGCGTTTTAGAAAGGGAGAACCCTCCATCGACGCTCTTCTCAAGCGCGATGGCATCATCTGATAACTCGTAAAATCAATAATTAATCATCATGATAGTTAATTCCGCCCGCTTCGTCATAAGCAACTCCGATGTCCGGAAATGTCCCGGCGACAACCGCCACGAATACGCGTTCATTGGCCGTTCAAATGTAGGAAAATCCTCTCTTATCAATATGCTCACCGGCCGCAAAGGGTTGGCGATGACCTCCGCTACTCCGGGCAAAACTATGCTTATCAACCATTTCCTTGTCAACGATGATTGGTATATCGTTGATCTTCCCGGCTATGGGTTTGCCCGCAGGGGAAAAGACAGCAGAGACCAGCTGCAGCAGATAATTGAGAACTATATCCTCAACCGTGCGCAGATGACCAATCTTTTTGTGCTCGTTGACTCACGCCACGAACCGCAAAAAATCGATATGGAATTTATTGAGTGGCTTGGCGAAAACTCTATTCCTTTCAGCATCGTGTTTACAAAAACCGATAAGATGGGCAAGGAAGCTGCAAAGAAACACGTTGCTGACTACTGCGCCAAACTGCTTGAAACTTGGGAGGAACTCCCCCCGGTATTTGTAACATCGTCGCAGAACGGCACCGGCCGCGATGAGATTCTTGACTATATTGACCAGCTCAACAAATTGCCGCTCCAGGAGATGTAACACCCTTTAACACACCTGCACGCCCCTGGCGGAATATGCATTGAAAGGCAAAAAGACCTTGATTGAGGGCTACAACTCCCGAATGCTTCAGGAGAACGCAAGACTGACTGGCTCGAATGAGCGGTTGCTCTCCGACAATGAATCCCTGTAAGGCAGCAATTCTTCTCTCGTTGCCAAAAATCGTGAACTCACTGAGAAGAATACAAACAAAGGGGAAGCAGCCCGATGAAATTGCAAGAGTTCATTAAAATAAAACCCAAACCGTTGCCGCGGTTTGGGTTAAGGTTTAAGACAAAAGGCACTCAGTTTTGAGTATATCCCGATGCGTTGTGCCAAATGCCCTAAGCTATGCTAATAGAAGTATTTAGCGTTAGTTTCAGTTGGTTTAAGTTTGTGCTACTGAGCATTAAACGATAACTCCGCAAAGGTAGTCAGGGACTTTAAGGCGGCTTAACTGTCCGCGCCTTTGAGGGCTTTTTTAATCCAACGTTGCAAATGTAGCAAAAGATTTTCAAAGATGCCAAAAATTGTTTTTTTGCTTCAAGGAGTCGTCCCGCTGCATTCGCTCACTATGTGGTGCGTCTATGCGCGTTGTGTGGTGTAATCATGTTTCAGACTATGAAATAATCGTGTTTTCTGTTAAATATTTTCACGGTTCAGCAGCTTGTTTTGAGTTGTGTTTTAATGCAATATCCTTATTGTCAGTTTGTTTTATTGAGGATTGCTGTATCTTTGTAATGTAAAACAAAGGGGATAGCAACCCGATGAAATTGCATGAGTTCAATAACATTAAAAACCCTCAATCGCTGCAACGGTCAAGGGTTTAAGGTTGAAAAGTTGTGCCGCCGCTTTCCAATCTTCATTAACCAGTCGCGGCAAGCCTTTTCTATCTTATGAGATGCGAAATATCTTTTAAGGTAGGCAAATGGACGGTTAAAATAATATTCCGTCGCTGATGCCTGGGGGTTGCAATTGGCTGAAGTGGTTGACAATCAACAAGCCCCCGAAAGGTTTTCAACCGCAAAGATAATCCAAACTTTGCAAAGATACAAAAATCATTAACGGGAATGAAAAAGCCCTGAGAATCAGTTTGCGTTGTTCTGATTTTCAGGGCTTTAACTGCGGAGTGGGCGAGATTCGAACTCGCGAGCCGCTTTTGGCGACTACACGCTTTCCAGGCGTGCCTCTTCAGCCACTCGAGCACCACTCCATGTGTCTTTTGTGACTTGCGAGTGCAAAGGTAAACATTTTATTCAACTATCCAAAATTATTTTATCAAATTCTTCAATTCCTCATCTTCATATCCAACATTCATATCCGGCATTTATGGGAATTTGAACAACTTACGCGAAATAATCGCCTAAATCAAAAAAAGAAACAAATGAATCGTTATATTTGCATTCATTACCACAATGACAATGAATATGAAAAAAGTAATATTGATAACATCGCTTTGTATTATTTACGCAGTTGGATTGACAGCTCAAATTGTCGAGGTTGATTCGCTCGACAAAACAGCTGAGGAACTTATCATACCAAAGTGTCACACTATATCTTCATCGTTTGAGGGTAAAGGATTTGACAATTTAAGAAAAATTACTTTTCAAGGCATAGATTTTCTCCCCGGTGTAACGTTCAAAGGGTTACAAAAATTAGAAGAGGTTATATTCAATGGAGATAACTTAAATATCGGTGGTGCCCAATATTGCGACTTGCCAAAACTCAAACGTATTGTGATGAACGGCAATACTTTTTTAATCAATGGAAGCACTGCTGTGGTTCGTTGCCCGGAATTTGAAACATTTGAAATAAACGGGCTGATAACATATTCGGAGATGTGTGACCCTGACTCTCTTGACTCTCCAAAGTTCAAAGGCTATACGGGAGATTTTGCTATGCTTTACAATCGCAATAGCGAAATGATAACCGCGACTCCGGCCGCTGTCGTTGCAAATAATCCCGAATATATCGCCGCATTTACTCGTCAGTTCTCACAAGTCACTGACGCTCTCGCCCAATCTGAGTGCGACACGAGATATGCAGGTCGATTCATTTGGTTTAATTCTCAATTTGAAGATTTGGCAACGCAAATGGGGGTGGATACCTCGGCTTATGTTCGAGCATATAGAAAGGCAAAAGAGAATCCGGCATTCTGGACTAAACTTGAGATTTTACAACATTCGCCGGCTTACGAAACTGATACTGCAGCAATTAAATTCACATATCAACCGGCAACCCAATCAGCACTTGCTAAAACACGCCGGCGGTTTAACCTCGACAGTATTGCCGGCAATGGAGATGATATTTCTAAAATCAAGAATCTGACCTATTGGGTTCATGATGTGGTGCGCCATGATGGAAGCTCTTATAATCCATCCGGTCCGAAAACATTGGCAAATCTTGTTGACTCCTGCAAACGTTACAACCGTGGCGTCAACTGCCGCATGATGGCAATAATGCTTACAGAAGCATTACTTGCAGAGGGGATTCCGGCACGCTATCTCACTTGTCAGTCGAAAGATTATGACACCGACACTGATTGTCATGTGATTTGTGTGGCATGGTCGGAATCGCTTGACAAATGGGTGTGGGCTGATCCGACTTTTGCGGCTTTTGTTTCTGATAAAAACGGGGTGATGCTTCACCCCGGCGAGGTTAGACAGCATCTGATGGATAATGAACCATTGATATTGAATGAAGATGCCAACTGGAATCACGAAGAACCTCAAACCAAGGAAGAGTACCTTGATTATTATATGGCAAAAAATCTTTATTACATCACTGCCATAACAGACAACAGGCAAGCGCCGGAGGGTGATACGTTACAGTCTGTTTATGTAACACTATCTCCTGAGCAGTCAAACTATTCAGGTTCGCAAATAATCACCACTGATTATTATAAATTCTGGCAATCGCCTAAATAACAGCCTCTCTTCATGCTTATCCTACGCAAATCCAAGTCTCCCCAGTACAGCACTTCAGGTAGCATCCTTTGAGAGCCTTTCCCAACATTTGTTGAATGTTATAACTGAATTTCATTTAATTTACAGTCTAATCATCAATCAATAACTATGGCAAATAAAATATTCCGACTGCTTGTCGTAGCAATTATCTCAATGTTCGCACTCAACACATACGCCCAGTGCGAAGCTCAAATCAAGGATTTCTATGTAGCGTATATGCAAAACCTTGAAAATAATGAGAATGCAAATGTGGAGTTGATGAAAAATCACATGTCGCCGGAACTTATCGCCAAAGTCGCTGAATACACAGCCCAATATGATGCCGACGCGATGATTCATGCGCAAGATGTTTCTAAATACGGCATCGAATCACTCATGGTTCAGCCGTTGGGGTCAGAGAACGGCTATATGGTTAAATACAAATGGGCGCCGGAAAGCGAATATACTTGGATTGTAGTGCAAGCAGTCAACATTGACGGAAAACTTCATTTCTTGGATGTTTTTCCAGTCGGTACGGAAGCCGAAGGCAAAAGCTATATTAAACGTAAATAAGACAGCTGTCTTTAATTCAAACATCACTACCATGTTACGAAAAGTATTCAGCACTATTCTTGTTTGCCTTTTTTCGGTGCCTGCTTATACACAGTCAATAGACGAGAAAATCGGCTATGCCATGAATATGTCCGATTGGTTTACCCTTGACTCTTTATATTCCAGCACTCCCAAAGACTCAATTCACCCTTTCCTTGAAATCTACTCCCGTTGCCTGCTTGGAAACCGTCTTAACCGACCGGATGTGTCAGTACCTGCTTTTCAGGAATTGTTTAATACCCAATCTGCCTATCTTGATTTGAACAATTTGATTTCGTCAACCTTTATGTTCGGCATGGATCTGAGCAGGATAGGTCAAAACGATAAGGCTGTTGAAATTATGCGTTCAGTATTGGATGCCTCCAAACAATATTTGGACTCCATTACTATTTCAAATTTCATATCACAAGCCAACCGGTATGAAGCCCTTTCTGCATATAAGCCTTATCAAATACAATTTGATAACGAAAATATCGGTTATATTCCTTTTACTATAATTCCCGTAGGGCCAAAAGATAAAGGGTCTGTACTGATGCATCTTAACGATAGTTATATAAATGGTTGTATTGCCGACATTACATTTGATACGGGAGCTGGAACAAATTTAATTTCTCCCGAAATGGCGGAAAAATACAATCTCATACCTTTGGAAAAGACCCGGGTCAGCGTAATGGGTGTCCGTGAGAAAGAGGGATACATAGCTATTGCAAAAAAAATAAAGTTAGGAAACATAACTGTTTGCGATGTGCCTTTCACCGTGATTTCGCTGTCTTCAAACAATAGCGAAGCCGACCAATACATCGATGCTTTCAATATCGTTGTCGGCAGTGATTTAATGCTTCAACTTAAAGACTTGACGATTGATTTTGTCAATCATCAAATCACAATCCCCACTGTTGCGCCGGTAAGAAGTAATGCTGTTGCCAATATGTGCTTTTCACCAACTATGAATTTACTTACCAAAGGATATGTTCTGGGCACACCTATGATGATGTGCCTGGACTCCGGTGATGCGGCCTTCGGGTCGGCAAGTGAATATTTTTATGATTCTAACAAGGATTATATTGAGCAAAACGGTCGGCAAGACACCATTCGCACTGCCGGTGTTGGTGGTTTTCAAATAGAAGATTGCTACTATATTCCCAATATTCCAATTACGATTGCAGGAACGACTGTCACACCATCAGAATTTGTAGTTAAGACACAAAAATCTTCTAATAATGGTGACTATGATGCAAGAATAGGTCTGCGAACAATGATGCTATTTGGTAAAATACATTTCAATATGGTTGACTTTACAATATCCGCTCAATTACCGAGCTTATCGGCTATTATAGCACCAAAATACAGTACAGTTCAACCCTTCAAAGTAACTGTAAACAAACCGAGCACTTTGCAAACCATCGGCGTTGTCGGAATGTGCATCGCTAACGGCTTATTAAACCATAACGCACCATCTGCCCCTGATCTGTAGCAGCGTCTTTTGTGTTGGCATATATATTACAAAACATATATGAGAAATTTTGTTTATCAGTAAAAATTCGTAATTTTGCCGCGAATTGGAGGACTCCAATTCTACATATTGATAACAAGAGGCGTTATGCCCATCATCTTGTACTAGAGAAGCGTCGGAAACTTACTCAAGAACGCAAGAAGTTGGCTTAACTGTCTCCATGCCATAGGCGTGGAGCTGTTTTATTCCACTACTTCGTTCAAAGGTAATCCGACCACCTTCTAGTTAAGGCGTGGCATAGCAGTCCACGTCTCTTTTTTATAACCTAATTTCCAAAAGGACTGTAAGGCAACCGAATTAAACAATGAAAGAAGTTATTAAAAAAATGTGGCTTCTCCCTTTGTTCATCTGTACATTATTGGGCTGCATAACTTTAACAGCCTGTGGAGATGATGACAAAGACGAGCCGGAAAATTCAACTCCAAACAAAAATGAATTACTCATAATTGGAGAATGGAGCCGAAACGAGAGTGCAAGTTCATATTATCGTATGGTATTTCTTGACGATGGTACGGGCTACGATAAAGTTATGATGAGTAACGGCTCATATAATATTGATGAAACTTTCAAATGGTCTATCAATGGTTCAAATTTGTCAATAATATGGGAAGGGTCAGATAGAGACTCTTATACTATCGTAAGTATTACAGCAACAGAACTAATCATTAGAGATAATAATCTTGAAAAATACACTTATTACACAAGAATAAACTAATTTTAAGACATCCAGTTTATTGATTTTTGTCTTTTCCGCATAAAGGGCTTTACCGTACTTTCGCAGTGCGTTAAAGCCCTTTTTCTATGCAGACAACCGAATGGCAAGCTCCAAAACCGCCCGATTGTTTCACCCCCAGTGTTCCGCAACCGCAAAGAAGCCTCCGGCTACTTCTCTTGAACATGCCCATAGCCGGATATGTATTAATTTTTTGTCTGTTAATCCTTATGATTCAGAAATTTGTTGTATCTTTGTAATACATAAAATAAAAAGGAGATACAACTATGGCAAGACCTATCAAAGAACCCCCCCGTACTGAAAGGGAGAGAAGCGGTAAGATTTGCCGAAAGAACAGCAAATCCCGCTCCTGTCAGCCAATCCGAAAAAGATGCGGTCGCAAGGCTTATGAAGCCTTTAAGGCTATAAGCACATTCCAAATGTAATATGGATTTTAGCAATTTCACATTCCGGCAGATAGAAACCGATACGGAAATAAAGTCGTTTGATTGCGGCGATGCCGACTTAAACGACTTTCTTGTTACTGACGCGAAGAATTATCTTCGCACTATGATGGCTTTAACATATCTCCTTGAAGATAATTCGGAATGTAAGACAGTCAAATATTACAGCCTGTTAAATGATAAAATCGCTTAAAAGATAGGAACTCAAAAACTCGTGCTATGTATTTCGATTTAATAAACTTCGTTAATTAAGCTATGGTAAGTAATCAAGTAAAACGTAATATCTCCGCAACTCTATTAGTTATAGGCATCATCTGCATAATTGCGAGGATTTGGGATGTCTTAATTGAACCCAAATCAGGAATGGCGTGGTTTGAATTGGCAAGTATAATACTACTTACATACCTGTGCTTTGACAACTTTATGATTTATCGCCGCCGAATAAAGAATGGCATTAAATTCGGCAATCATTAACTGCCGACTTGTCTTTACTGCATAGTGGGCTTTACCGTACTTTCGTAGTGCGTTAAAGCCTTTTTTTATGCAAATCATCTCTATCTTCCGTACCATCAACACCTTTCATGTTGGGGATTGCCTTGATTGTATCAAAAGCCTCTTCGTAGGTTAAGGCATTTGCCGACATAGCTATTTCTGATGACAAAGCGAGTAAGAGTAATAACAATTCTTTCTATCGCCGTATTTCACGCTGACTGTAAACAAAACCACTCTAATAAGCGTTTGAATACTAAATATTAAAACACTCTATTATGTCGTTCATTCTGTACATTATCGTCGGCATTTTGGCCGGCTTCATCGCTGGCAAGCTAATGCGTGGTGCCGGATTCGGTTGGATTGTCAATCTTCTCGTCGGAATTCTTGGTGGTGTGCTCGGCGGCTGGGTATTTGGATTGCTTGGCTTCCACACCACGAGCATAATCGGAGGATTGATAACTTCAGTCATCGGAGCTTGTCTTTTCCTTTGGTTGCTGAGTCTTATACCCGACCGCTCAGGAAAATAACGGCTACAGGAGTTTGCTCATTTCATACTGACGCACCGACTCCGGGATGTTGCATCGTTTCAGGAATTCTGGCAGCGATTGGCAGTGCTCGTCAATATTCAAGATCTTGAATATATCCGATTGGTTGTGCGCAACAAACGATTTCAGCAACTCCGTGCCGATTCCAATCCGCCTCATGCCGGGAGCAACTGCAAGCACTGCAATATCGCCATGATGCGGATCGCCCACAACAAGTCCTACAGTGTTGGCGCCCACTTTGGCTCTGAATCCTATGAGTTCATCGTGTGCAGCCAATATTGATTTGACGCTATTTTGCCACGATGGAGCGAAATCACAAAACTGTCCGTAAGTGTCTGTGACGGAACTGACATCCACTGCTTCAATCTCTATGTGGTTAGTTTTGCTATCCGGTAGTTTAATCTTGCTCGTGGATTGCGAATGACACAGAAAAATCCGGTCGGTTCTAAACCCGTTCTTCTCATATAAAGCCACTGCAGGAGCGTTTTCACAAAGTACTTCCAGCAAATATTGTTCCACGCCTTTGCTCTTCACAGTTGCCACCGCCTCATTGAGCAACCGCTTTGTCAACCCTTTGCCGCGGTATTCTTTAATCGTGCCGGTGCCGGTGTCGTATGCCGTGAGCAATCCGTTGTGGCTTCTGACTCCATTGAGCACAAACGACACCAATCTCCCGTTGTCGAACATCCCAACAGAAAAGTCACCTCTATAGCCTCGTCTTTTCAAAATTGAAAAAATTTGGCTGTGGGAGAACTGCGTAGGGTAGTCGGCAAAAGCCGCCGCAAAAGTATCTGCCAACACATCATCGGTGATATGTTCAAGAGTTCTGACTTCCATAATCATCTGTTTATCGTGTAAATATCAGCATTCAGGCCACACATCCCAATCACTTGCGCCACGGTTCATCCCGCTCGTTCTTGACCATGGCCTTTCTCCGCCGATGTTTCTCCAGTAGAGTTGCGATGCTCTCCTCGGTAAGAAACCGCCACCATTCCGGCTTGCTGTTGCTTTGCCTGACTTTTTTGGGTGCACGGTAGGGCTCAACTTTCACTTTCGGGTCACTGGTTTCCTGGATTTGATTACAATTTTTCTTCTCCGAATCGCCAAAGGAGATTTTTCCCGTGATTTTATAGCTGCCACCGCCCATCCATGGCAGCCATGGCAGCCAACAATGATATATATCACCGCGAAATATAGCCACAAGCACCCAGACTATAAACCCAATCAGCCCAAGGAACAATCCGCTACTAATGATGAAGCCTAATATTTTAAGTAAAAGATCACCCATGACAATTCATTGACTCCACAAATTTAGCAAATCTCTCCCATAAGCACAACACACACTGTGCTTCGTTTTCCTCCTTCATCTCCCCGCGCATTATAAATAATCTCTAAATTCCCTTCAGGGTGAGTCTATTTAATATTTCGATTACTCTTTCTCCTTGGGTCTAAACGATTGGCGATGTAGTCCTTATAGACCACGTAGTAATAAATGGCAGCAATGACAACGAAAATAATCCCCAGTACACCGGCACATCCACGCAACACCATCACAGTTTGCCACGCCAAGCTATCCATCCAAATTATTGTAGCCAGAATCAAAAGAATCAAAGTGATTGCATCACCAATTATAAGATATTTCCATATCCGATATTTGGGCAGTTTGAACCACGCGTTGATGCTATCTCGCTCTTGAAAAGAATGTCGCTGTTTCATTTGCCTTTTTTCTTATTCCACCAATTCGAGAAAGGCACATAGAGTATTGAAAAAAACAAGCCCTGCACAATCAATGTCCAGTCAAATTCTTTCACACCGTGGTCAAGGAGATACCATAGGTACAAACACGCTGTGTATATCATCGTTGTAACGATAACTTGAAAGACGAAAGTGGCTGCTTTTTTCATCATTGTCTGAGTTGATGTTAGTTACACACCTGCAAATGTACTGATTTTTTTCGTTGAATAGCAGTCATTTTCACCGATAATTTATAACACATCCAAAAAGCGTCTGATGTCTTAACGTTGCAAGGTTAACATTTACTCCATAAATATCATGCACCGACTTCTCGGCTTGTGCACATACCGTCTAAAAATACCTTAGGCGACAAGCCTCTGTGGTAGAGGGCTTATCGCCTAAGTGACTTATTTCAAGGGGGGATTGCTTAATCCTCGATGGCTGCCTGCGCCGCAGCGACGCGTGCGATGGGCACGCGGAACGGTGAGCAGCTTACGTAGTTCATGCCGAGCTTGGCGCAGAACTTAACGCTGGACGGTTCGCCTCCGTGCTCGCCGCAGATACCTACTTTGAGTTCGGGCTTGGTGGCACGGCCTTTTTCCACGCCCATGCGAACGAGTTGGCCAACGCCTTCCTGATCGAGTACTTCGAACGGATCGGTCTTGATGATGCCGTGCTCTTTGTAGAATTTCAAGAACTTGGGAGCGTCATCGCGGGAGAAACCGAAGGTCATCTGTGTCAAGTCGTTGGTACCGAAGGAGAAGAAGTCGGCTACAGTGGCAATTTCATTGGCAGTGAGAGCAGCACGGGGCACTTCAATCATTGTACCAATCTTATAGGGCACTGAGGCGCCTTTCTCTTCAAATACCTTGGCGGCTGTGATGTTGATCACATCTGCTTGGTTTTGAATCTCCTTGAGCGATCCAACGAGGGGTATCATAATCTCGGGATGAACATCGATGCCACGCTCCTTGACAGCCAAAGCTGCTTCAATGATGGCGCGTGTCTGCATTTCTGTGATTTCGGGATATGTGATACCGAGACGGCAACCACGGTGACCAAGCATGGGGTTGAACTCTTCGAGGGAGTCAACTTTGGCTTTTACTTCTTCAAGAGTCAGGCCGATTTCGGCTGCGAGTTCTTTCTGTGTTGCAGTCTGGTGGGGCACAAATTCGTGCAGGGGGGGATCAAGAAGGCGGATTGTCACGCCGAAGCCGTCCATAGCCTCGAAGATGCCTTCAAAGTCGCCGCGCTGCATGGGAAGGAGTTTGGCGAGTGCCACACGACGGCCTTCTTCATCACTGGCGAGAATCATTTCTCTCACGGATTTGATGCGGTCGCCTTCAAAGAACATGTGCTCTGTGCGGCAGAGACCGATACCCTGTGCGCCGAAGTGGCGGGCCTGCACGGCGTCGCGGGGAGTGTCGGCGTTGGTGCGGACGAGAGTTTTGGTGAATTTGGCAGCGAGGTTCATGATTGCGCCAAAGTCGCCGCCGAGTTCGGGCTCGGTGGTGGGCACCTGACCATTGTAAACCTCACCGGTGCTACCGTTGAGCGAAATCCAGTCGCCTTCTTTATATGTTTTGCCACCCATGGCAACGGTTTTCTCCTTGTAGTCAACACGGATTTCACCGGCACCGGATACGCAGCATTTACCCATGCCACGAGCCACAACGGCTGCGTGAGATGTCATACCGCCGCGCATGGTAAGGATACCTTGTGCAACGGCCATACCGCGAAGGTCTTCAGGAGAGGTTTCGATACGCACAAGCACCACTTTCTTTTTCTTCTCAGCCCAAGCTTCAGCATCTTCGGCTGTGAACACAATCTGACCTGCTGCTGCGCCGGGAGAGGCGGGGAGACCTTTGGCCACTACTTCGGCACGCTTGAGAGCTGACTTGTCGAACACGGGGTGGAGGAGCTCATCGAGCTTCTGGGGTTCCATGCGCAGAAGGGTTGTCTTTTCATCAATTTCACCTGCGCGGAGAAGATCCATGGCAATTTTCACCATGGCGGCTCCGGTGCGCTTACCGTTACGGGTCTGAAGCATCCAAAGCTTACCGTCCTGGATGGTGAACTCCATATCCTGCATATCCTTGTAATAGTCTTCAAGACGACCTGCGATTGCAATCAGCTCAGCAGCGCAAACAGGCATCGACTCTTCAAGAGAGGGATATTTAGCGGCACGCTCTTCTTCGGAAATGCCCTGGAGAGCGGCCCAGCGGCGTGAACCCTCGACTGTGATCTGCTGCGGAGTGCGGATACCGGCCACAACATCCTCACCTTGAGCGTTGATAAGATATTCGCCGTTGAAAATATTCTCACCGGTGGCAGCATCGCGGCTGAAAGCAACACCGGTAGCGGAATTGTTGCCCATGTTACCGTAAACCATTGCCTGAACATTGACAGCTGTGCCCCATTCTTCAGGAATCTGGTTCATGCGACGATATAGGATAGCGCGCTCATTCATCCAGCTGTCAAACACGGCGCAGATACCGCCCCAGAGCTGTTCCCAAGCGCTGTCGGGGAAATCCTTGCCGGTGTAGTCCTTAACAGCGGCCTTGAAGAGACGAACGAGGTTCTGGAGATCTTCAACATCGAGTTCGGTGTCAAGTTTAACGCCTTTTTCAGCTTTCACCTTCTCCATGATTTCCTCAAACGGATCAATGTCGGCTTTGCTCTTGGGCTTCATGCCGAGCACCACATCGCCGTACATCTGTACGAAACGACGGTAGCTGTCCCAAGCGAAGCGGGGGTTGCCGCTCTTTTCGGCCAGAGAAGCCACGGTGGCATCGTTCATACCGAGGTTGAGCACGGTGTCCATCATGCCGGGCATGGAAGCGCGGGCACCTGAACGAACGGATACGAGAAGGGGATTGGAGGGGTCGTTGAATTTCTTGCCTGTGAGCTGCTCCACGTGAGCAATAGCGGCTTCAACTTCTTTTTGAATTTTATTGACAACCTCGTCACGACCGTACTGAGTGTATTCGGTGCAGACTTCGGTGGTGATTGTGAAACCGGGAGGCACGGGCATTCCAAGGAGATTCATCTCGGCAAGGTTTGCACCTTTACCGCCGAGGAGGTTGCGCATCGAGGCATTACCCTCGGCTTTACCGTCTCCAAACGTGTAAACTCTTTTCATTAGATGGTTACTGTTAAATTAAAAATGGTGTTTATATTGAATTTAGATATTTCATGAAGGTTATATCGCATTAAAGCGCAGTGTTGTTCATGGAGAGTATGCAAATTTAACACATAAATCTAATATGAGAAATAATTTTTGGAACATTTTTATCATCTGCGCATATATTAATGATTGAAAATGCGTAATTTTGCATATCTCAATCAATCGTTTATAGCATACAACCATGAAAAAAAATCTATCCATGGCATGTGCCATGCTTATGACATTCAGCAGTGTAGCTTTTGGCTTGTCACGATCGGAGGTGCTACTTGAAAAAGATTGGCACTTCACACGCACCGACAACCCCGGGTTTAGCTCCGCCGATGTTGACACCAGATCCTGGCAACAGGTGACTGTTCCCCACGACTGGGCTATATATGGACCTTTCAGCTGGGACAACGACAAGCAGAATGTAGCCATTGTTCAAGACGGCCAAAAAGAGGCAATGGAGCATGCCGGACGCACCGGCGGACTCCCGTTTGTCGGCACAGGATGGTATCGCACTCAGTTCAACACTCCCGACTCCATCTCCGGCAAGAAAGTGGTGCTGAAATTTGATGGTGCCATGAGCCACGCAAAAGTATATGTGAATGGCCACGAAGTTGGATATTGGCCTTACGGATACAACAGCTTCTATTTCGACATCACCGACAAACTCAACCCTACCGGGAGCAACACCCTTGCCGTGCGCCTGGAGAATCTCCCTGAAAGCTCACGCTGGTATCCCGGCGCAGGGTTGTATCGCAACGTGCATCTTATCACAACATCCAAGGCCAACATCCCGGTATGGGGCACTTTCATCACCACTCCCGAAATCAATAAAGAGTTTGCCCGCGTGGAGATGAAAACCAAACTCGATATTCCCGGCTCGCCCGAAGATTATTCGCTCAAAACTGTCATCCACGATCCGCAGGGCAGGGTGGTGGCCGAGCAGACACAAAAGTCTGACCAGATAGCCTACAATGATAATAATGTGGCCACCACTCTGATCATCAAGCAGCCTCAGCTATGGGACCTTGATACCCCCAATCTTTATGAAGCTAAAAGCTATCTGTATAAAGGTGATGAGCTGGAGGATGTTTATTCCACCACCTTCGGAATACGCTCTATTGAAGTCGTGCCCGGCGATGGTTTTCATCTCAATGGCCGCCGCGTGCAGTTCAAGGGCGTATGCAACCATCACGATTTGGGCCCACTCGGTGCTGCTGTGAACGACGCTGCCATCCGCCGTCAGATCCGAATACTCAAGGAGATGGGCTGCAACGCCATCCGCACTTCGCACAATATGCCTGCTCCCGAGTTGGTGAAAGCCTGCAACGAGATGGGTATGATGCTGATGGCTGAAAGCTTTGACGAATGGAGACGGCCTAAAGTTAAAAACGGATACAACCTGTTGTTTGACGAGTGGGCCGAGAAGGACCTTGTGAACCTTATCCACCATTATCGCAACGATCCTTCAGTTGTGATGTGGTGCGTGGGCAACGAGGTGAGTGAGCAATGGCACGAGGGCGACTGCAAAACTGCTCTCTATCTGCAGAATATCGCACACCGCGAAGACCCCACACGCCCTGTCACTCAGGGGATGGACGCACCCGATGCTGTGGTCAACAACAATTTCGCCGCCGTCATGGATGTGGCCGGATTCAACTATCGTCCTCATAAATATCAAACCAACTACCTGAAACTCCCCCAGCAGAATATCCTGGGCACAGAGACTGTGTCAACTGTCAGCTCACGTGGCGTTTACAAATTCCCCGTAGAGCGTAAGGCCATGGCCACATACGATGACCATCAGAGCTCAAGCTATGATGTGGAGCATTGCGGATGGTCAGAGCTTCCCGAGGATGATTTCATCATGAACGAAGACCTTAAATATTGCATGGGTGAATTTGTGTGGACCGGATTTGACTACCTTGGCGAACCCACTCCTTACTATACCAACTGGCCAAGTCACAGCTCTTTGTTTGGTATAATCGACCTCGGCGGCATACCCAAAGACCGCTACTACCTGTATCGCAGTCACTGGAATCCTGAAGCCGAAACCCTCCATATCCTTCCTCACTGGACATGGCCGGGCCGCGAGGGTGAGACAACCCCCGTGTTTGTTTACACCAACTATCCTGAGGCGGAGCTGTTTATCAACGGCAAGAGTCAGGGACGGCGTAAAAAAGATCTGAGCATCGGTATCGACAGCACATATACCGACAGCGCCAAGGCTTCGTTTGAGCGCCAGAAACGATATCGGCTCATGTGGATGGACACCAAGTATGAGCCCGGCACAGTGAAAGTAGTGGCCTACGACAACAATGGCAACGCTGTGGCCGAGAAAGAGATATCTACAGCCGGCAAGCCGTATGCCATCAAGTTGATTCCCGACCGAACCCAACTCAAGGCCGATGGCAAAGATATGGCATTTGTCACCGTGCAGGTGGTAGATAAAGAAGGTCGCCTCGTACCTCATGCTTCCAATAAGCTTCGTTTCAAAGTGTCCGGCTCCGGCATACATCACGCCTTGGCCAATGGCAATCCTTCCTCTCTGGAATCGTTCCAAGGCAATGAGATGAGCGTGTTCAACGGCCAGCTCACAGAGGTGGTGAAAGCCGATGAAAAAGCCGGCAAGATAGTTCTTGTGGCTACAGCCCCCGGACTCAAGAAAGCCACCCTGCAATTGACAGCAGAATAACAATTCTCCAATAAATATTCACCGCAACAGGCCACCATGCTTGTTGCGGTGTCTGTTTATTTGTACCTTTGCATCAAAATATCAACAACGAAACTATGTCAAGGAAACGCAAAGAGCTTCCGCTGCTCAACGATGTACATATAATGGATGTGGCTGCCGAGGGCAACAGCATCGCACGTGTCAACGAAATGGTTGTGTTCATTCCGTTTGGCGCCCCCGGCGATGTGGCCGATGTGAAAATCGACAGGAAAAAACGCTCCTACGCAGAAGGCCATATCGAGAACCTCAAAACTCCGTCGCCGATACGTATCGCACCGCAATGTGAGCATTTCGGGGTATGTGGAGGTTGCCGTTGGCAGCATCTGCCGTATGAATTCCAGCTGCAATGCAAGCAAAAGCAAGTGAAAGATGCCCTTGAGAGAATCGCCAAAGTGGAGCTGCCGGAAATCTCACCTATCCTTGGCTCGAAAAATATTTGGGAGTACCGCAACAAAATGGAGTACACCTTTTCCAATAAATGCTGGCTCACATTTGAGCAGCTGCGCAGCGGAGAGGAGTTCCCTGACCGCGATGCCGCCGGATTCCATATCCCCGGAGCGTTTGACAAGGTGCTCGACATCCACAAATGCTGGCTTCAGGATGATTTGGGCAACAGCATCCGCAACTTCATCAAGTCATATGCCAAAGAGAATCAGTATCCGTTCTACGACCTCAAAGCGCAGGAGGGGCTGTTGCGCACCATCATGATCCGAATCACAAGTATCGGCGAGGTGATGCTGCTCGTGTGCTTCGGCGCAGACAATCAGTCGGCCATCGATGGTGTAATGAATGCTATCTCTCTTAAATTCCCACAGATAACATCACTTCTCTACACCATTAATTTAAAGGCCAACGACACTTTCAACGACCTCGACATCGTCACCTATTCCGGAAAACCATATATTGAGGAACGCATGGAGGGTCTCACATTCCGCATAGGGCCCAAATCATTCTACCAAACCAACTCCCTGCAGGCTTACGAGCTCTACAAAGTGGCGAGGGATTTTGCCGACCTCCACGGTGACGAGACTGTTTATGACCTCTACACCGGCACCGGTACGATAGCCAACTTTGTGTCAAGAAATTGCGCTAAGGTTGTAGGTATCGAGTATGTGCCTGAAGCTATTGAGGATGCCAAAATCAACTCCAAAGTTAACGGCATCGAGAATACCCACTTCTTCACCGGCGACATGAAGAATGTGCTCACTCCCGAATTTATTGCCGGACATGGACGGCCCGATGTCATGATCATCGACCCTCCTCGCGCCGGTATGCATGCGGATGTGGTCAATGTGATAATGGATGCAATGCCACGGCGCATTGTATATGTAAGCTGCAATCCAGCAACTCAGGCACGCGACCTGCAGCTGCTTGACCCCCAATACAAAGTAGTTGCAGTGCAGCCGGTCGATATGTTTCCCCACACCCACCATGTGGAGAATGTGGTGAAGCTTGAGCTACGGTAACGGGACAGATGTGGCGGTGGCAAGCGAGGAATTATAATATCGCTTGTCGCCGGTCACTTCCTTGCCAAGCCACGCCGGATGGGCAAAACTTTCATCCTCGTCAGTCAACTCTATCTCAGCCACAATCAATCCGCTGAGAACTCCTGCAAACATATCCACCTCCCACCGTCCGCATCGGTATCTTGTCTTGTCAATCAGCGGGGTAGAGGCACAAAGCTCAATCATTTGTTTAGCGTCCTCCACTCCTATCTCATACTCCCATTCATGCCTGACAGCACCTTTGTTGCGGCTCTTGATGGTAATAAAAGCAGATTTGTCATCAACAATTCTGAGCCTCACAGTGCTGTCGGGATTAATGCTTATGTAAGTTTGAAGAATATGGGTGGTATTGTCAGCTTCATTCTTGAAACTGAGGTCATCAACCAGAAATTTACGTTCAATTTCAAATGCCATGGTCATTGATTATTTGTTCAAAGATACTAATAATATACAAATATTCACCTTTGATTTGTTAAGTTGATGCCAAAGCAGTACTTTTGTAAGTATAAAACCCTGTAAATGATAGAACGAATCGTAATTATAGATCACGCCGACCCTGTCAGCTTCTATGGCGTGAACAACAGCAATATGCAACTCATCCGCAACCTGTTTCCAAAGCTAAGGATGGCAGCGCGGGGATCCGTCATAAAAGTTATTGGTGAAGATGCCGAGACTCTTGAATTTGAAAAGAAAATCCATGAACTTGAGGACTTCTGCGTGAAGTACAATAAGCTTACCGAGGAGGCTATTCTTGACATCGTCCATGGCTCCGAACCGAAAGAGCTTAAAACTGATGGTGTGATTGTGTTCGGCATCAATGGCAAGCCTATTTCGGCTCGCACTCCCAATCAACAGCTCCTGGTGGAGGCATATTCAAAGAACGACCTTGTTTTTGCCCTCGGCCCTGCCGGTACGGGCAAAACCTATATCGCCATAGCTCTCGCCGTCAGAGCATTGAAAAACAAGGAAGTGAGAAAAATCATACTGTCACGCCCCGCAGTGGAAGCCGGTGAAAAACTCGGCTTCCTTCCCGGCGACATGAAGGACAAGATTGACCCGTATCTCCAGCCTCTTTACGATGCGCTCGAGGATATGGTGCCTGCAGCCAAGCTAAAGGAGTATATGGAGTCAAAAGCCATTCAGATAGCTCCGCTCGCCTTCATGCGTGGCCGAACACTCAACGATGCAATCGTGGTGCTTGACGAAGCGCAGAACACCACCACCCACCAAATCAAGATGTTTCTCACCCGCCTCGGCATGAATAGCAAGATGATTATCACCGGCGATGCCACTCAGATTGACCTTCCGCGGACCACCACTTCCGGCCTCATGCAGGCGCTGAGGGTGCTCAAAGGCGTCAGTGGCGTCGGGAAAGTGGAGTTTGGGAAAAAAGATATCGTCCGCCACGCTTTGGTGCAACGCATTGTGGAAGCGTACGAAAAGTTTGATGAAGAAAGAAAGGCTGAGGCCGAAATCAAAGCTGCAAGTGAATTTGCCGAAGAACAATAGCATCCTCCGGATGCTGGTATTGCACACGCTCATCCTGTGCTCGCTCATCGCCAGCCCCAAAGCTTGGAGCGAGGAGAATTTGCTGAGGGTGAGTGGAGTGGTGCGCGATTCTCTGTCGCACAACCCCGTGCCGTATTCGGCAATATTCCTCGTCGGCTCCCAGCGCGGTTCGCTCGCCGACGAGAACGGCCGGTTTGAAATCCTTACTGCCAAGCCGTTCTCCGCCATACAAGTTTCCGTGATGGGGTACGACACCAAGACAATCCCTGCCAACAACTGGCGCAACGGCAAGAAGCTCATCATCGACATTGTGCCCACAGGCGTGAGGCTCAACGAAGTGGTGATCAAGCCACGAAAAGAAAAGTACAGCAAGAAAAACAATCCCGCCGTTGACTTCGTAACCAAAGTGCGCAATCTCGGCCACACCACCGATCCCAAGCGCAACAGCTACTACAACTTCGATAAATACGAAAGGATTACCCTTGCACTCAACAACTTCAATCCGGAGAGCACTAAAAACATCCTGCTCAAAAACATGAAGTTCCTCAAGGAGCATATCGACACTTCGGAGGTGTCAGGAAAGCCGATATTGAACATAAGCACCCGCGAAAAAGCATCCACAGTTTACTATCGCAATACTCCCGAGAGCGAAAAGGAGTATATCACCGGACTGAGAACGAGTGGGCTTGACGATTTTATGGACAAGGACAATATGCTCACTCTCTATGAGGATGTGCTTCGTGAAATCGACCTCTATCAGGGTCAGATACCGCTGTTCCGCAACCATTTTGTGAGTCCGCTGTCGGGTGTTGCCCCCGACTTCTACAAGTTCTACCTCACCGACACAGTGAGCGTTGACACAGTGAGATGCGTGGAGCTCAGTTTCGTACCCCGCAATTCCCAGTCAATGGGGTTTACCGGACGCATCTATGTGCCGGTGGGTGACACTACCATGTTTGTGAAAAAGGTGGTGATGAATGTGCCGCACGACATCAATCTTAACTTCATCGACAAGCTGTATATCGAGCAGATCTATGAAAAGGCTCCCGACGGCTCGCGGCTGAAATTGCGCGACGACCTCGTGGCTGAGGTGTCTTTGATGCCCGGTGTGCAAGGCATATATCTTCGCCGCAACACCGCCTATAACAACCACACATTTGAAAATCGCGATTCCTTAAACAATATATTTGAACCCCTTGGCCGCACTGTTGAGTCTGACTCCGCTCACATCCGAGAAAATGATTTCTGGGCCACCCATCGCATAATCCCTATCTCCGGCACTGAAAACAATGTTGACTTCCTGGCTCAGCGAGTACGTTCGGTGAAATTCTATCGAATCGCGGAGATGTTTGTAAAACGCATGGTCACAGGGTATATCCCCACCTCCAAGCAGAGCAAATTTGATTTCGGACCGCTCAACTCTGTGATAAGCCACAACTTCCTGGAAGGATGGAGACCTAAAATCGGAGGTATCACCACCGCCAATCTCAGCAAGCATCTCTTTGCACGCGGCTATGTGGCCTACGGCACCAAGGACAAGGTGTGGAAATACAGCGGTGAGGTGGAATATTCGTTCAACACAAAAAAATACCATTCGCGGGAATTTCCTGTCCATGCTTTGAGGTTATCGCATCTCTACGATGTGGACATGATTGGCCAGCATTTCGCATTTGCCCAGCCCGACAATATGTTTCTCTCCATCAAGCGCCACGATGACAAGCAGATCACCTATCATCGCCAGACACGCCTTGACTACATTCTTGAGCTGAGAAACAATTTTTCTGTCACCGCATCCATTCTCCACGAGCGTCAGGAAGCCACTCCGTTCATGCCGTTCGTTGATGGGAAAGGCCGTAGCTTCGGACACTATCAGGAGGCTATGGTCAAACTGCAGCTACGCTATGCTCCGGGCGAAAAGTTCTATCAGATGAAAACCTCGCGCCGCAACATCAACCACGATGCACCCGTTTTCATGCTCACCCACACTTTTGCACCCCGTGGAATATTTGGCAACAGCTTTGGTGTCAACAAAACCGAAATCAGCGTGCAAAAGCGGTTTTGGCTTTCGTTCATGGGCTACACTGACATAATAGCCAAAGGTGGCCACGTATGGAGCCGGTCGGCATATCCGGATTTGCTGATACCAACAGCCAATCTCTCCTATACAATTCAGCCCGAGTCATTTGCGCTGATGAACCCCATGGAGTTTGTCAACGACACCTACGCCTCTTGGGACATCACCTACAATGCCAACGGCGCTCTGTTCAACCGAATTCCGCTATTCAACAAGCTACGGCTGCGCGAAGTATTTGCGTTCCGCGGCCTGTGGGGACATCTTAGCAAGCGCAACGACCCTGCATATAATGACCAACTGTTCCGATTCCCGGTGGATGCCTATACAACGCCTATGACCAATATGCCCTATATGGAGGTGAGTGTGGGTGTGGAGAACATCTTCAAGATTCTCCGCGTGGACTATGTGTGGCGCCTTAGCTACCGCAGCAATTACAATGCCGACCGTTCAGGACCGCGAATAGCCTTGCATTTTACATTCTAATTGTATATTTTTGTACATCCCTTCAACACCTGACATATATGATATCACAGTCGCAGAACTTCAACATCAAGGCCTTCAACACTTTTGGCATAAATGCCGTGTGCGACTACTGGATTGACTTCACACAAGCATCCGACCTGCCCGGTATTCTCGCATCGCTTCCTGCTCCGAATTTCAGGTGCATAGGGCAGGGGAGCAACCTGCTGTTTGTCAACGACTATCACGGATGTCTGCTCCATTCCTCAATTTTAGATATGGATGTCTGCCACCTTGACGGATGCGTGGAGATGCGCCTGGGCTCAGGTTTGTGTCTCGACTCAATTGTGGAAAAATGCTGTCAGGCGCAGCTGTGGGGGATAGAAAACCTGTCGGGTATTCCAGGCGATATTGGAGCGGCAGCTGTTCAGAATGTAGGCGCGTATGGCGTTGAACTGAAGGATGTCGTCACAAAAGTAGAGGCATACGACACTGTCACCCGCAAGTTTGTGGAATTCACCAACACTGAATGCCAATACGGCTACCGTCATTCAATTTTCAAACAGTCCGAAAACATAGGCCGCTATATCATCACATACGTAACTATCCGGCTGTCATCCGATGGTACGCCCAAAATTGAATACGGCAATCTCGGCCGTCAGCTCGCTCATATTTCTCCGCTCACACCCTCGGCGGTACGTGAAGTTGTGATTGACACCCGAAACAGCAAGCTCCCCGACCCTCAGCGAGTGGGCAGTGCAGGTAGCTTTTTCAAAAATCCTGTTGTACCGGTGTCGGAATATGAGAGGCTCTCGCTGATGTTCCCCGAGGAGAATGTGCCGCACTATCCTCATGGCGATGATGTGAAAATTCCTGCCGCTTGGCTCATTGAAAAATGCGGATGGAAAGGGAAAACAATGGGCAACGCCGGTGTATGGCACCTGCAGCCGTTAGTGCTTGTCAACGCCACAGGAGATGCCACCGGAGCCGAAATCGAACAATTGGAACTGGCCATTGTGCGCGATGTCAACTCACGGTTCGGCATACAGCTGCACCCCGAAGCCGACCATATCTATTAATCTGATAATTATTTAGCAATCTCAATATGAGTAGTTTTATTATTGAAGGAGGCCACAAGCTCAGCGGCGAGATAGAGCCGCAGGGTGCAAAAAATGAAGCATTGCAGATCATTGCCGCAACTTTGCTGACCTCCGAACCTGTCACAATCACCAATGTGCCCGAGATTTTAGATGTATGCAATCTCATAGAGCTACTCAAGGGACTTGGTGTGAAAGTGACGCACCACGCCAAAGGCCACTATACCTTTCAAGCTGACAATATTGATATGAGCTACGCCTCAAGCCGGGAGTTTGTCAAGCGGTCGGCCGGACTGCGTGGCTCTGTACTTGTGGTTGGCCCGCTGCTCGGACGATTCGGCCAGGCTTACTTCGCAAAGCCGGGCGGCGACAAAATAGGTCGCAGAAAAATCGACACTCATATCCTGGGCTTTGAAAGACTCGGAGCCAAAATCGAATACGATGAAACCAAGAAAGCATACCATATCGTAGCCCCCGCCAATGGATTGGCCGGTAGCTACATGCTTCTTGACGAAGCCTCTATCACCGGCACCGCCAATATCATCATGGCAGCTGTCATGGCTCACGGCACCACCACCATCTACAATGCCGCCTGCGAACCTTACATCCAGCAGCTATGCAAAATGCTCACCGGAATGGGTGCCAACATCAGCGGCATTAAGTCCAACCTTCTCACCATCACGGGGTGCAACCATCTGCACGGCACCTCCCATAGGATTCTCCCCGACATGATTGAGGTGGGCAGCTTCATAGGCATGGCTGCGATGAACCGCAGCTCCATAACCATCAAGAATGTGTCCTATGACAATCTCGGTATAATACCCGATGCTTTCCGCCGCCTCGGTATCACCATCGAGCGACACGGCGACGATATCTTCATTCCTGAAAAGGAGACTTACGAAATTGAAACTGCCATGGACGGATCGATTCTTAATGTTGCCGATGCTCCGTGGCCTGGATTGACCCCCGACCTGTTAAGCGTGATGCTCGTGGTATCCACCCAATGCAAGGGGAGTGTGCTCATACACCAGAAAATGTTTGAGAGCCGCCTGTTCTTCGTTGACCGTCTGATAGATATGGGTGCACAAATTATGCTGTGCGATCCACACAGGGCGGTGGTGATTGGTCTTGACCATAAGTTCAATCTCAGAGCCAACACCATGGCATCTCCCGACATACGTGCCGGCATCGCCATGCTCATCGCGGCCATGTCGGCCAAAGGGGTGAGCGAGATTGGCAACATCAACCAGATTGACCGCGGCTACGAGAATATCGACCAACGACTCAACGCCCTTGGTGCAAGTATCACGAGAAAAGATTGATTACAATCACACCGGTATCACCATCATAGGCATATCGGAATGAAACAGGAGGCGATGCGCTATGCCGGGATTAAATATCCTTGCGAGCGCATTCTTCTTTTTATTCGGCACAGCAATGAAATCAATCGCTCTGCTCGAAGCTATCCGTGAATAATCCTCACCGATATTTCCCGGACGGATTTCATCCACATCAAAGTTGTATTGCGGATATTTATCCACGCAATAGCGCACCACACCGTCAATGGTTGCAGCACTGGCATTTATAATCTTTTTGGATGGAATCGGTACCCACACGATGTTAAGGCCCGCGTGTGGCATAAGTTGATGAAGAGCATCAATGGCAAGCAAATCCTCCTGGTCGAAATTGCTGAAGAACAGCACATTTTTCATCTTCAACAATGAGGTGCCTGCTCCTTCCGGCACCGTAAACACAGGCACGCGGCACGTGTCAAGCACCTCCGCAGTCACACTCCCCACAAGCTCGCGTTCCTTGGTGCCGGCTCCGCGGGTGCCCATCACTATCATTTTGGGGTAGTGCTCCTTAACATACTGACGAATCACATCCTCAGGCACTCCCTCGGCAACCAATTCGTGCATTTTAATCGGAGGCAAATCACCTTTCTTAATCATTGTCCTAAGCACGGACGCGTAGGAATGGAGCTGTTTGCGCGCGTTTCGATCAAGAGCCTCGCGCTCTATCTCGCCATCAATGTCGTAGGTGAGGGTGTCAGTAAGCTGCAGCGCCCCTGATAGTTTAGGTGAAAGATAGGAGTGGAGAAGCGTTATTTCCGCTCCAAGCGATTTCGCAAAATCGAAAGCCAGTCGGCAGGCTGCCTTGGAATGTTCGGAGAAATCCAGTGGCACAAGAATATCGCTCGCCTTATCAAGCTCAGGGTCGTTGTGTGCACCCTGAAACACTTCTTTGTTCTCTATAATCCTCAATGCCAGCGGCAAATCATTTTCATATATCCGCACTCTGACACCGGACGACACTATGGGGTGCTCCAGATTTACATTCTGCAACGTGGTCTTCACCCCTTCGCGTTCAAGCAACGAAGCAAGCTCAAGAGCCCGCTCGTAGGTGTGTATTGCCACAGTAATCTGGCGTTCCTCTGCCATAGCGTTTCTTTTGACTTTGTACTTGAAAATAGGAGAGAGGAGAATGAGTTAGAAAGTCATCGGATTTACGGTAGTAATGTTCTTACTCCTTATCCTGTTCCTGAAGTATCTGCACAGCCATGTCGTAAATAGTGGTGTCGTCAAGAACCACGATACCGCCGTCAGGACCCGGCTCGATGTGTACACCCACATTTTTGCCAAATTCATAGTTGCTGCCGCCGAAATAGTTGCGCACAGTTTGAACGGTTATATTCAACTTATCAGCGATTTGATGGGTTGCGCCATCGGGCAAGCTGTCTTTGATGCGACGCAGTTCGTTGAAGGTGATTGTCTTAGCCATGATAATATGTTTTATTAGTTAAGTATTGATGTAATGTTTTGTTATTTGACACGTTAAATTTATAACAATCATTTAGTTTACACAAATAATATAGCTACAAATTAAATGTGTTTTATAACATACATTTATCAAATTATCTCTATATCAGTGCTCTTTATCCACGCACGGTGCGAATTGTCCACTTCCACCTCGTGCCACACTGTGGCTTTCTCGCCGTTGCCGGAAGTCACGGTGTCAATAATTCTCACCAGCGTACCTTCATGAAGCAGCATCGCCTCCTCATTTCTGTCCTTAGGCTCCCTGGGGGATGTGCTGAGGATAGTGGAGGGGACTGTTACAACGGCCTCGTCTTTTGCCACCGACAGATTGCGGGCATGGATGGCAAACGATATTGTGAGTATGGTGACGAGCAAACATAAAATACCTCCAAAAAATCCGATTTTACGCAGAAGCACATTTCCACTGAATATATAGCATCCGCTCCCGGCTATGACTATCAGAAACAACACCACGCTGATCCATGCCCATCCGTTGGATGTGGCTTGGTTGGTAATGCTGTTGAACATATTTCCGAAAAAGGAGCCGGATTCACCCACTTTATCCACAAGCTTTGATCTCACAAAGCTGATGTTTTGACGGGCATCATCGTTTGTGGGGTCAAGCCGAAGGCTGCGGTAGTAGCTCACCATTGCCTTTCCAAGTTCGCCGTTGCGGTAGTAGGCATCGCCGAGATTATAATACAGCGATGAAGAACTACCTACCTCGGCAATAGCTTTATTGTACAGCTCTACGGCTTTGTCGTAGTTCTCGGCCGAATAGCAGCTGTCGGCCTCGCTGATGATGTCAACACCACTGTTCCCGCCATGCACAGGCAATCCCACACATAGCAGCATCAATACACAGAGAAAAGATATATAGGTTTTCATTCACTTAGCTATTTTGAGATTTTCAAGCTCGTTAATGGCCGTAGTGGCCTTTTCATAAACACCTATCGGCTGAACAAGCGCGGAAGCGTAGCGCGACATCTCACACTCGTCAAGCACTGATATGAACTTGGCGGAGAGTTCATCGGAAGCACCAATCTTGCCAAGCTCGGAGGCTACATTGTCGCGCGACAGCTGCGATGCAGGTATTCCAAGTTTGTCGCTGAGATATCCCCATACAGCGCGGAGCATCTCATCGTAGAACTTCTCATCCTCTTTCTTGTCAATGAACTGCTTGGCAAGTTTGAGTCGTTTTTTTGCCACCTTGTTGGCTTTGGCAAGCTTCATGCCACGCACATCAGCCATACGCTTGATGTTGCGGCGGTTGAGTGTCACCACTGCCACCATCGCTGCCACAACGGCCACATATATCAGCCAATACCAGTATTGGGCCACAACAAAGGTGTGAACCTTCTGAGGGTGTTTGTCCCCAAGATGGATATGACGGATATCGGTGTTTTTGAGTTCGATATCTTTTTGCTCCACATCCGATGGTGCGCTCAACCCCTTTGCCACCTTGATATTGTAGCCCTGGGTGTCGAGGGTCACATACTCCTTGGTGCCAGGATTGAAATACACGAACTTGTCGCCGCCGATGCGGAAATCGCCCACCGACTGAGGCACGAATGTGTACTCAATGGTCATTTTACCTGTCACATTATTGCCAGACACCGATGCCTGAATATCGCTCTTGGGGGAGTACTGTTCAAACTCCGACGGGAAGTCAATTTTAGGTTCCTGCAGGTATTTGATGTTGCCGGTTCCGGATATGGTATATATAAGAGTTGCAGGGTCATTGGTCCTGAAGCTGTTGCCTATCAGGCGGCTCTCAACGGAGAACTTACCCACCGCACCGCTGAACCCTTCGGGCTTGGGAGTGGGAAGCGGAAGCACATTCACCGACACCGAGTTGCTGCTCACTTTGATGCTACGCTCCTGCGGGCTCTGCACGGTGAAAAATCCCATATTCACATTGTCGTACTGCACCACATTGATGTCGTAGTTGCCGGAGTTGATGGTCAGTTTTCCGGATTTCTGCGGGAATATGATACATTTTTTCAGCAACGCAGTCATATAGCGCTGGCCGTTGTAGGTTTCAACCTCATTGAGCGAGGGCTGCACATTCAGCTCCTCGATCAGGAATCCATCGTAGCTCGGCATTTTTGTGGGCAAGAACGATGAGATAGTGTATTTGGTGTAGAGCTTCATCGTGCACTCTATAGCCTCCTGCTCGTATGCACTTGACTTGGAAAGAATGATTCTTACAAACACATCATTGGCACTGACACTCCTGTCGGCGGTCTGAGTGCTGGCATCATCATATTCCACCTGCGGACGGCTCCCGCCTTGCGACTGCTGACTGTTGTTGCCGGCCACCACGGTGATGCTGAACGGTTTTGATGTAAGTTTTTTGCCATCCACCACTATCGAGGCTTCGCCCACATTATAGGTTCCTTCCTTCTCCGCTCTATATATATAGGTATAGTCAACGGTGGAGGATGACGACATCGAACCGTTGATTATCTGGTAGCTCTGGCTGGTGGAGGTGGAGGGTCCGTACAGAAGCTTGCACCCGTTGATCTGCGGCACTTTCAGCGAGGTTCCCTCACCGTTTTTCAATCGGAATGTGATGGAAAATTTCTGTCCGGCAGCCACTCTGCCCGGCGGATTAACCACACCAAATGATGCCGCTGCGAGCACACTGCCCACACACAACACCACACTTATTATAACAATAGATAAACGCTTCATCGATTTTATCTTGTTGAGTTTGAAATAGTTTTAACGGAGCAACAGATTTACTCTACCAGGGATTGGTGATGCGCTTTTTGCGAGCCTGAGACTCTTTTTTCTTCTGAGTCTCCACGCGTTTGCGGGTAGCAGCCTCCTCATTTTCCATAGCTTTCAGAATCTGCTGGGCGTTGGCATCGCTGATGCCGGTTTGCTCCTGCGGCTGCTGCTGGGGTTTGTTCTTATCCTGCTGCTGTTGGTTTTGATCCTGATTCTGGTCTTTGTTCTGGTCCTTGTTCTTATCCTGGTTTTGATCCTGATTTTGATTCTTATCCTGATTTTTGTTTTGATCCTGATTCTGGTTCTTGTCCTGATTCTGTTGCTGTTCTTTCAGCTTAATCTGTGCAAGGCGCAGGTTCTCGCGAGTTTTGTCATTGTCGGGATTGCGACGCAGGGCATTCTTGTACATCTCTATGCTTTGCTGATAGTTCTGCTGGTTGAATGCCATATTGCCGAGGTTGTAGAAACTTTTCTCGACAATATTCACATCCTTGGCAGACTGCGCCAGCTGCTGAAACATCGATGCGGCGTCATTCATCGGGTTATTGCCCGAATTGGGGTCGGCGGAACCGGCCTGACGGAGCAGCGAAGATGCCAGGTTGAATGTGGCCGCTTCCGAGGCCGGAGCCACTTCCAGCGCCTTGCGATACATCACTTCAGCTTCAGAAAAACGCTTTTCGCGATACAACTGATTTCCTTTGTATATATAATTACGCTCTTGCTTGATGCTTTGCTGCTGCCCGGCATCCTGAGCCGACACCGCAGCCGGTGCCACTGCAAGCAACGCTGTAATCAATGTGCAGTATAGTGTCTTCATCATTTACTTGTTTTAGAGAAAAATGTGAATTTCTTCAACCATCCGATTTTGCTGTAGGGCAGTATTGTGTCAATCAGCAGCAGAATCAACGCCAGAGAAATGGCTATCGGGAACAGTTCGCTTGCCGGGTTGGGCGCAGTGAACCGTTTGTATTCGGTTTTCGATAATTTTTTCAGCTGGTCATTGAGCTCACCGGCGGCACTTGAAGAGGCTCCGGATATATACACACCGTCGCCGGCTTTGGCTATGGCTTTGGCATCGTCCACATTGAGCTTGGTGATTACCTGATTGCCCTGCTCGTCATACATGTATTCGTTGTTTTTGCCGGGCACGGGAATAGGTGCGCCGGACGAGGTGCCGAGTCCCACAACATCCACCTGGATACCGGCATCTGCAGCTTTTGTGGCAGCCTCAACGGCATTGTCTTCAAAATTCTCGCCATCAGTCAGGAGCACTATCGCTTTCTGGAAATCGCTTTCAGGCGTGAATGAGTTCACCGCCATTTCTATTGCTGTGCCGATGGCTGTGCCTTGGGTCGGAACCATGTCGGTGCTGAGGTCGTTGATGAACATCCGCGCCGATATATAGTCGGAAGTAATGGGAAGCTGTGTGTAGGAGTCGCCCGCAAACACTATCAATCCCACTTTGTCGTTGCTCATGTTGCCAATCATTTTCTCGAGCAGGAATTTGGCTCTCTGCAAACGGCTCACTCCGTTGGGGTCATCGGTGGACGAGGCGAGCATGGAGTTGGACACATCGCAGCATATCATCACTTCGATACCGCTCACATTCTCCTCGTCGCCGCCTTCACCATGTTCAGTAGGCATATACGGACGGGCGAACGCCACTATTATCAATGCGAGCGCACAAAGTTCCAGCACTATCTTTATGCCTCCCATATATCTTGACACATCAGGCATAAGGTTGTTGAGCACTTTGCTGTTGCCAAAGAGGTTCAGCCTCTTTCTGCGGCGTATTCGCGCCCACAGATACAGTCCTGCTATCAGCGGCAACAGCAGCAACAAATATAATGCCTGAGGATTAGCGAAATTTATCATAATCTGTAGGAGTATGTTTTATGTTAGGGAATCGGGCGCAACCACACGTTTCTGACAATCAGCTCCAGCGCAAGCAAACATAGCGCAAGCAGTGCCCACGGCAGGTAATTGTCCTCAGTGTGTGAGAAGTTACGCACATCTATCTGGGTTTTCTCAAGTTTGTCAATCTCCTCAAATATTCTCTGGAGCACTTTCTTGTCGGTGGCTCGGAAATATTTGCCTCCGGTGGTGTTGGCTATGGTCTGGAGTGTTGCCTCGTCAATTACCACCGGCATATTCATATACTCTATGCGGCCAAACGCATTCTGGTAAGGGTAGGGGGCCATGCCATTGCGTCCGATACCGATGGTATAAACCTTTATGCCATATTTCTTGGCGATTTCCGCGGCTGTGACAGGAGCCACATTACCGGTGTTGTTCGAGCCGTCGGTGAGCAGGATGATGCTCTTTGACTTCGCTTTGCCCTCCTTGATGCGGTTGATGGATGTGGCAAGGCCGTCACCTATGGCGGTGTTGTCCTGAAGCATACCCATCTTCACATCGTTGATATAGTTGGCGAGCATGGCACGGTCATTGGTCAGAGGCACTGCGGTGAAACTCTCACCTGCAAATATCACAAGCCCCATATTGTCGCTCTCGCGACCACTCACAAACTGCGATGCCACTGACTTGGCAGCTTCAAACCTGTCGGGCTTGAAGTCACGGGCAAGCATACTGGTGGAGATATCCAGCGCTATCACTATATCTGTGCCTTCGGTGGTGGAGGTGCTCCAGCGGTCGCGGGTCTGCGGACGCGCAAGGATCACTATCAGTGTGGCCACGAGAAGCATCCTGAGCACAAACATTCCATGAAGCAGATACACCTTATAGCTCGTTGGCAATTTCTCCAACGCCCTTAAAGTGGAAATTGATATTTTGGCGTGTTGGCTCCTGTGCTTCAATATGTACCACACTACGCATGGCACAATAATAAGCAGCAGCCAGAGCACCGATGGATTAGCAAACATCATAACGCATTAGTTTTATCAGATTCTGAATCCGCACCTTTAGTATCAGGTTCCACAACCGGCTTGGTCTCCTCCACAAATTGGAGAGCCGATTTGTAAGCACCGGCATTATCTTCCGGAAGCGGCCTGATTTTCGCGAACTTCACAAAGTCGGCAATCTCAAGGATTCGCGACATATATTTTTCCGACATCTTGGTATGCTCGTTGTCGCGCAAGCATCGGCGGATTTGGGTGGAAGTCATCTCCATGGCATTGATGCCAAACCTTGCATCAAGGTACGAACGCAATATATCAGTGAGACGGGTGTAGAACTCCCGCTCCTGGCCTTTCTCGCACAGATGCTCCTCATGCAGTGTCTGCAATTGCTGCATAGCCAGCTGATAGGGAGGCACCGGCTTCTTGGCCACAACAAGTGGCAGCTTGCCTTGCTTGATCCATTTGAAGTAAACAAACACCGAGGCTCCAATCACCACCAGTGCAAGCAGAATCCATAGCCCGTAGTCTGTTACCCAATCGGGAAAGTAGTCAAAGAAATGTCGCTTAACATCCACCACATCGGTAAAGTCATGAACAGTCACGAGCGAGTCCACTGCCACCGGGAGCACCTTGAGCACCGGACGATTGGAAGCGATTGTTTCGCCTCCGTCAATGAAATAGACCGGAGGAAGGGTGTACATACCGCTATCAAATGACTGCACCACAATATCTTGCAGCAGCTCCTTGCGATTGTTGCCAAGGTCGTTGATGACAGGCTCGGTAACACCGGCTATCTCCACATCACGCCAGGCGGTGTCCACCACATTCACATTGCAGCTGTCGGGCAGATTACCCACCACTGACACATGAAGCCGTGTCTGCTTGCCCATGAGCAGGTAGGCAGAGTCGAGCGAGGCTTTCACCACCACTCCCGCGCCTGCGCTCAAGTGACCAAGCACCACACACGCTAAAGCTATTATTGAATATAAGCGAAATTTCATATCTATCTAACTCCTCGATTCTTAAATAACGACATAAGGGCCTTGACATAATCTTCATCAGTGGCCACTGACACATGGTCAACGTGGGCGTGCCGCAAACTCTCGGTCATAGCCTGCTGACGGGTGTACCACCATTTACCGTATGCTTTACGCACCTTGGACGAGGAGCTGTTGATCCACCGCTCGCCTCCGGTTTCAAGATCTCCCACGCGTATCAATCCCACATCAGGAAGCACACTGTCACGTTTGTCATACACCTGAATACCAATCACATCGTGCTTATTGGACGCAATTGTCAGTGCTTTTTCAAACGGATGCTCGTCAATAAAATCCGAAATCAGGAAAGTGGTGCACCTCTTTTTCAGCGCGTCGGTGAAATACTGAAGTGCGTAGGCAATATCTGTGCCGTTGTTTTCCGGCTTGAAATCAATCAACTGACTGATGATAAAGAGGATATGCTTTCTTCCTTTTTTGGGAGGTATAAACTTCTCAATCTTGTCGGTGAAGAATATCACGCCAATCTTGTCATTGTTTTGAATGGCCGAAAAAGCGATAGTGGCTGCAATCTCAGCCATTATCTCACGTTTTTCATTTCCCACGGCGCCGAACAGGCCGCTGTGCGACATATCCACAAGCAGCATCACTGTCAGCTCACGCTCCTCCTCATACACCTTCACATACGGATGATTTTGGCGTGCGGTCACATTCCAGTCAATATCGCGCACATCGTCACCATACTGATATTCGCGGACTTCTGCAAATGTCATGCCTCGCCCCTTGAAAGCAGTATGGTACTCGCCTGCAAAAATGTTCTGCGACAAGCCGCGGGTTTTGATTTCTATTTTTCTAACCTTCTTAAGAAGTTCATTAGCTTCCATATCAGGGTACCTCCACCTTGTCAAGTATATCTGTGATTATCTCATCGGCCGAAATATTGTTGGCCTCGGCCTCATACGACAGTCCGATTCTGTGGCGCAACACATCGTGACACACAGCACGCACATCCTCAGGAATCACATAGCCGCGCTGACGCAGGAACGCGTATGCTCTTGCTGCCCTGGCCATGCCGATAGACGCACGGGGCGATGCACCGAACGAAATTATACCTTCCAGATCCTTCAAGCCATACTGACCGGGATAGCGGGTGGCAAACACGATATCAACAATATAGCGTTCGATTTTTTCATCAAGGTAGATCTGTTCCACCACCTTTTGGGCTTCAAGAATCTCCTCGGGCTTAACCAATGCTTTCACATCGTGCTTCACCGGCGAGATATTCTGACGGATGATCTGCTTCTCCTCTTCTTTGCTCGGATAGCCGATAACCACCTTGAGAAGGAAACGGTCCACCTGCGCCTCGGGGAGAGGATAAGTACCTTCCTGCTCGATGGGGTTCTGCGTGGCCATCACCAAAAAAGGCTCATCAAGTGCGAAAGTGCTCTCGCCGATTGTCACCTGACGCTCCTGCATGGCCTCAAGCAGCGCACTCTGAACCTTGGCCGGGGCGCGGTTGATTTCATCAGCAAGCACGAAGTTGGCAAAAACAGGACCGCGCTTGATTTGAAACTGCTCTTTTTGGACACTGTAAACCATAGTGCCCACAACATCAGCGGGAAGCAGGTCGGGGGTGAACTGGATACGGCTGTATTTAGCATCAATCACCTGTGCGAGGGTCTTTATGGCAAGGGTCTTGGCCAAACCGGGAACACCCTCAAGGAGCACATGGCCGTTGGCCAGCAGTGCAATGAGCAATGAATCCACAAGATGTTTCTGACCAACAATGGTCTGGTCCATACCTTTGGTAATCAAACTCACAAATCCGCTTTTGGTAGCTACCAAATCGTTTAGTTCGCGGATATTCACGTTCTCACTCATAATGTGTTTATCTTGAATATTTTACTTTTAAGCGTTGTTATTTATATGCAACAGTTATATCTGCATTCTTTTAGAACACAAAATTATACAATATAACAACCAAAATGTGAATATGGATGTTAATTTTAGCTATTTTAGCTTTAGCAAATTAAATGATTAACCTTTTTTATAGGCTATTGGGCTACAACGGATGTGTTGACATAGTACATGGCATAGACAAACAGCGCCACTGCACCGATTATCAATCCGGACAGCAGTCCCACGAGGAATCCCATGCCAAACGACAGTCCCTTATTCCGTGGCACAATCTGCACATACTCCTCTTCATCTTCGGGAATATACTTGTCTTCTTCAGCAGCCACTTCAGGCTCAGGCTCCGGGACCAGCTCCGGTTCAGTTTCAGGCTCCGGTTCAGTTTCAGGCTCCGGTTCAGGTTCAGCTTCGGGTTCTGCCACTATTTCTTGCACTACCTCGACTTCAGGCTCATGCTCTTGTTTTGGTTCCTCTTCCGGTTCAGGCAGTTCATTTGGCTCATTTGACTCATTTGACTCATTGGTCCAATTGGTCGTATCAGCGATATTGGGTTCGGCTTCTGCAAGCAATCCGGTTTCAGCTTCCACCGGCTCTGCTGCAAGATCTTGTTCACTTACTCCGGAGGGCAGTTCAGTAGGCTCAAACATCTCAAACGGAGCGTTGACCACTGCTGCGGCATCTGCATCTGGGGTGAACACCACCGGTTCCTGCATATTGTGAGTGAGGCTGAACTTACCAAGGCCTGAGATATCAATGGTTTCACCCACCTTCAACCGTGCTACGACTTCATCAAAGTACAATTTGACAAACTGCTGTGCCACTTCTTGCGACACTCCGCTCTCAGCGGCTATTTTCTCAGCAAACTGCTTAACGGGAATCTTACTGTTCATGACACAACATTTTTACGGAGCATTACACTTGCACGCCATCTAATCTCCACTGAGGGAGGCAGAAGGAACCGTTTACCTTCTGAATCACTGACAATTCGCTCGTCACTCTTTTCCGGTGTGAAAGTGCCGAATCCCGGGATTGCCACGGCATCAAGATTGCAGCTGCAGTTCAACAGCACATTGACCATCGCCGCCTCCAGTTTCTTACATTCTTCGGCGTCAACGCCCAATTCGGCTGCCACCTTGTTGCATATACTTTTTTGTGCCATATTCAATCCAAAAGATATTCGCTTATATTATAACGTGGACGATGCTTCACCTCCACAAATATTTTTCCGATATACTCGCCAACCACACCGAGGCCTATGAGTGTTACGCTTCCAAGGAACCAGACCGACAGCATCAGCGAAGTCCAGCCGGGGATGGCCGCATGGCCGAAATAGGCCACAGCCACATATATGCACATAATCACATCGAGCACAAGCAGAAGCACACCGAGCAACAGTATCATCCTAATGGGTCTCGACGAGAACGAGGTGATGCCATCGATAGAAAAGCTGATCATCTTTTTAAGAGGGTATTTGCTCTCACCGGCTACGCGCTCATGCCTGTCATAGGTGACAATGGCTGTGCTTAACCCTATCTGCGGAATGATGCCTCGCAGAAACAAGTTGCTTTCGCCATACTGACTTAGAATATCCAAAGCCCTGTTGCTCATCAGCCTATAGTCGGCATGGTCATATATGGTGTCAAGCCCCATTTTCTGCTGCACGGAATAGAAAGCGCGTGCAGTGGTACGTTTGAACCAGCTGTCGGTGGCACGGCTCGCCCTTACACCATACACAATCTCATATCCCTGACGGAATTTCTCCACCATTTCGGTCATTGCATTCACATCGTCCTGCAAATCAGCATCTATGGATATTGCAGCATCGCATCTGCCTCGCACGGTCATCAGTCCGGCAAGCAGCGCATACTGATGGCCACGGTTGTGAGCGAGGCTGATGCCCTTTATCTTGGGATTCTCAGTGTGAAGCGTTTGTATCACCTTCCAAGTCAAGTCGCGGCTGCCGTCGTTGCAGCATAGTATATAGCTCTCCTCTGATATTAAACCGCTCGAGGCCATACAGTCAAGCACCTCGAGGAGGCGCTTGGCAGTGATGGGAAGAGCCGCCTGCTCATTGAAGCAGGGGACAACGACAGCAATAACTGGAAGGGTTGACATTATCGTTTAACTTTTGTCAAACAGTCCGGTTAATAGTTGCGGGCAAAAATCACACGTTGCTTCGAGGGCTTGCCGGTGACCATGCACACACCTGGAGTGGTGTCACCATCCAAGGGGATGCAACGGATGGTAGCCTTGGTTTCGGCTTTAATTTTCTCCTCAGTTTCGGTAGTGCCGTCCCAATGGGCGAGTATGAATCCGCCTTTTTCAATCTGCTCCTTGAATTCCTCGTATGTGTCCACTTTGAAAGTCATCTCCTCGCGGTGCTTGAGAGCTTTGTCGTAGATGTTCTGCTGAATCTCCTCGAGCAGGTCGCGGCAATATTCGGCAATCCCTTCAAGCGGCTTCTCGAATTTCTCGAGGGTGTCGCGTCGCATCACCTCAATAGTGCCGTTCTCAAGGTCGCGGCCACCGAGAGCCAGACGCACGGGCACACCTTTGAGCTCGTAGTCGGCGAATTTGAAGCCGGGGCGACGGTTGTCAGCGTCATCGTACTTCACACTCACGCCCATTTCGCGGAGTTTGAGCACGATAGGCTCCACTGCTTTGGAGATGGCCTCAAGCTGTTCGTTGTTTTTGTATATAGGCACAATCACCACCTGGATAGGAGCCAAATGGGGAGGGAGCACAAGACCGTTGTCATCGGAATGTGTCATAATCAAGGCACCCATCAGGCGGGTGGAAACTCCCCAGGAGTTAGCCCACACATATTCAGGCTGGTTTTCCTTGTTGACAAAAGTCACATCGAAAGCTTTGGCGAAATTTTGGCCAAGATTGTGGGAGGTGCCGCACTGCAGGGCTTTGCCATCCTGCATCATACCCTCGATGGTGTAGGTATTGACAGCACCGGCAAAACGCTCGTTGGCCGACTTGACACCTTTGATCACAGGCATAGCCATATACTTTTCAGCGAAGTCGGCATAAAGATTGATCATCTGCACTGTGCGGGCTTCCGATTCTTCGGCAGTGGCGTGTGCGCAATGACCTTCCTGCCACAGGAACTCAGCAGTGCGAAGGAACATGCGTGTGCGCATCTCCCAGCGCATCACGTTGGCCCACTGGTTGCAAAGGATAGGGAGGTCGCGATAGCTGTGTATCCAGTTGCGGTAAGTGCCCCAGATGATGGTTTCGGAAGTGGGGCGCACAATCAGCTCCTCCTCAAGACGAGCCTCGGGATCCACCACCACACCATTTCCATTAGGGTCGTTCTTGAGACGGTAGTGTGTTACCACGGCACACTCTTTGGCGAACCCTTCAACGTGCTCGGCCTCACGGCAAAGGAACGATTTAGGAATGAGAAGGGGGAAGTAGGCGTTCTGCACACCGGTTTGCTTGAACATCTTGTCAAGCTGCTGCTGCATTTTTTCCCAAATTGCGTAACCGTAGGGCTTGATCACCATACAACCACGGACTGCCGATTGCTCGGCGAGGTCAGCTTTAACCACCAAATCATTGTACCACTGCGAGTAGTTATCTGCTCGCTTAGTCAGGTCTTTAAGTTCTTTTGCCATTGATATTCACTATTCTAACGAGCGCGGCATTGAAGCCGGTGGCTCACTATTATACTTGATTGTTTGAGAGTGCAAATGTAATAATTTTGGTTGACATAACAGAACACGCCGCTCAATATTTGCGCGAAACGCCCGATTCATCAAATCCCAAGGTAAAGAGATAGCTGACCTTTTGGGGATGAGAACGGGATTGATGTACTGATTATTTGAGGGTGCCGTTATGAGCTTGCTCAATCATAAGCGGACCGGGGATGAAAATCATATCCAGGCGGCGGTTTTCTGCGCGATGTTTCATGGTGTCATTTGGCTGCAGAGGATCATCGGAACCGAAAGCGAACGGAATGATAATCAGGTCCTCGCTGAGCACACCGCTGTCAATGTTGTCAAGCAGCCAGTCGTAAACCGAATTGCTACGGGCATGGGACAAATCCTCCTGATACTGCGTGGAGCCGGTGTCATCGGTATGGACTCCATACACCACCTTGAACATCATCGGGTTCTGTCGCCCCATGAATTTGAGCAGCGGATCAAGCCGCTTGGCGGCGTAAGGCGACAGGAGTGTGTCGTTGGGCAAGAAAATATCATCGGTGGGGATAGAGACCACAAACACCTCGTCGTTGCGCATAAGGTCAATGACATAGTCCTTGACAAGAGAGCTTGCCATCTTCCTTACATATGCACGGACAGCAGCCTTCTCTGCCTTGGGCACCGCGGGGGTGGCCACATTGGGCTCATAGTCCATGTCCATGAACACCTCCTCGAGGTAGCCGGCGTATGGGTCGGTATATTCCTGCGCCACCATCGGCACAGAAACCAACCCTACCAACAGAGCCAGAATAATATTAAGGCAAAGGGGCTTCATATCATTCCTCCAGCGAAAGCTCATACTCCAGTTCGGCCCGCACGATAGCGTCAATGTCAGCGGAATCCACCTTGCACCCTTTGTCTTTGCGCATCATGCGCATCACGTAGGTGTTGATCTCGTCCTCGGGCATGGCATCGTCCTCCTCATCAGCATCAATCTCGAGCAATCCGTTTTCTTCGTAGCAATCCCAAATAGCATCGATGATATTGAGAATATCATCGTCGCAATACTTGGCTGACATATCTTCACCTATACGGGTGCGGATGAACTCTATGGCATCATTTTCATCAAACATAATATTTACAAATCAAACAGACCTTCGGGCAGGTCAAGTTCAACAATCCTGTTTTCAGCATCAACATTGACAATAAACTCAGCCGCAGCGGGAACGAGCAGAGGAGAGCCGTTGACTGACTCTATGATAAATAACGTATTTTCAGTATCATCGTTCAAATCTACCACCGTTCCGATAAGCTCGCCGGAAGGATCCACAGCTGAAAAACCGATTAAATCCGAGGCATACATACCTTTCTCGGCAGAGTCAGACTCATCCACATCGGATTTGAGCGCATATAGTTCCCTAAGCGAAAGAGCGGCCACCTCGGAGTCGGAGTCGATATGGTCAAACTTCAACAGACAGGTGTCGGCCGACTTGGGGCGGCAAGAGTTGATGAAGAAAGGCACGAAAATGCCATCAACACTGACAACCACGCATTTAAGCTCCATCAGGTCAATGTCGCCAAATAACTCGGCGGAGATCTCACCCTTCACGCCGTGGGGCTTGAGAAGCCGTCCTATTTCAATTATTTCGCTGCGGTGAATCATTTTTTACGTTTCTTTTTTCCGGCAGGAACGGGAGCCTCCTTAAATTCATGAAGCCTCATCTGCTCGGAGGACAGTCGGATGGCACCGTGAGATAGCTCGGCAAGGTCGTGGAACACCTTTTCATCATCCACACCGTCCTTGTTGACGCCAAGCATGAGCTTCTTCATATGGTTGGCAACATATCGCACCAAAGTGTCGCGCTCCTCGCCTTCAGGCATTTCGGAAGCCTTTTCAATCATCTCGACGATGGTTTTGCCATAGTGTCTATAGCGTACACCGTTGGCACCGTAGGGCACAGTGTCGGGACGCGAGGTGAGATTGTCAGGGCGGATAATATCGCATGGGTAGTCAATGTCGAGCTTGAAATCGCTCATGATGGCGAGATGGTCCCACAGCTTGTGGTCATAGTTACCACCGTTCTTGAGCTCGGGAAACAGATTGGCCATGGAAGCAATGATGGAGTAGGCGCAACGGGTTCGCTCGTCTCTGTCCTCGATAGAGAGACAGTGGTCCACCATGCGCTGTATATTACGGCCATATTCGGGGAGAGCCAATTGTTTGAGCTGGGTATTATAGCTTAACATAGATGTTTTAATTTTTTTCAAAGGTAAATGTTTTTTCCCAATTATCAAAAAACAATCTTCCGCAAAGGGCGAACACCCAATGCGGAAGATGTGATTTTCAAAACAATTGCGGATTACATATTCATGCCGCCGTCCACCTGAATCACCTGGCCGGTGACATAGCTGGACATGTCAGAAGCGAGGAATGTGGCCACATCAGCGATATCCTCGGGCTTACCGCCGCGACGCAGAGGAATCTTGTTGACCCATTCAGCGCGGACATTGTCGGGCAGGGCAGCGGTCATGGCTGTTTCGATAAATCCGGGAGCGATGGCGTTGGCGCGGATGCCACGTGAACCCACCTCCTGTGCGATACTCTTGGCGAGAGCGATGAGACCTGCCTTGGAAGCGGCATAGTTGCTCTGACCGGCATTGCCGTGCACGCCAACAACAGAAGCCATGTTGATGATGCTGCCGGAACGCTGACGGAGCATGATGGGCAGACAAGCGTGGATGAAGTTGAACGCACTCTTGAGGTTGACATTGATCACAGCATCCCACTGACCTTCTGACATGCGCATCATAAGACCGTCCTTGGTGATACCGGCGTTGTTGACAAGGATATCAATAGAACCGAAATCGGCCTTAACCTGATTTACGACCTCCTCGGTCTGAGCGAAATCGGCAGCGTTGGAAGCATAGCCTTTCACCTTCACGCCGTAGGCGGCAATCTCTTCTTCGGTAGCTTTACCATTCTCATCGATCACCAGGTCGGTGAAAGCGATATTGGCTCCTTCTTGAGCAAAACGAATTGCGAGAGCCTTACCGATGCCACGGGCAGCACCGGTGATAAGAGCTGTTTTTCCTTCAAGTAGTTTCATCGTAAAAATGATTTATTGATTGATTATATCTGAGTTCGATTTATTGAGAATCCCTTGCACCAGAAATCCTACCACATCGGAGCGCGAATCCATCACAGAGCCAGAGGAAGTGCCATAGGCACCATCGCGCATGGCGCAGAAATCCACGCCTTGAAACAGGATGGGGTGAAGCTTTAGCAAGCGCATGGCCTGACTGCGGTCGAAGGCACCGAGATTTATACCTTCCTCAAGGAGCGAGCGAAACATTTCTTCCTCTTTAAGCACTGCGAGACGGTGAATCTTCTCCATGCGCCTTAGGTCGCGGTCAAAAAGATGGCGAAGCACCATGTCGTGCTTGGGCACATAGTCAACCACGAGCTGAAAGCGCTGACTGAGATACTGCTCGAGCTTCTGCACGGGGTCAAGTGGGCTGGAAGCAATGCTGCGTAGATTCTCAATTATCTTGTCGCTCTGTTTTTCTATAACGGCGTTGTAGATCTCGCGCTTATTTTTAAAATAGGTATAGATGGTACGGCGGCCTTTCTCACTCGCGGCCGCAATATCATTCATAGTAGTATTCTCCACCCCCTTGTTGGCAAACAACTGGCGGGCCACCTCTATGAGTTTATCTCTGGTTTTACTTACCATCTATTGTTAGGATTTGAGCGCGAAATTAGCTATTTTTTTTGTAATATAGTGCGGGGCAGCATAAAAATTAGTAATTTCGCATAAATTAGAAACCGATGCAAAGACCGATAATATTATTGCTTATACTGATAGCGGGCAGTGTGAAATGCCTGTGTCAGATTGACTCCATACCTTTTGATTTCTCGCGTACACCTGACGCTGCATGCGGGGTGTATATCGAGAATCTGCTGACCGGCGATGTGCTGGTGGATGTGAACGGTGATATGCCACTGATACCGGCAAGCGTGACCAAGCTTGTGACCGCCGCCACCGTGCTTGAGAACACATCCAAGGAGTTCAGATACAGCACCAAAGTGTATGCCTCAGGGAGTTTGCGCGACAGTGTGCTCCGAGGGAATATAGTGGTCAAGACATCGGGTGACCCCACTTTGGAGTCGGCCTATTTTCCGGAACAGAAAGGGTTTGCCGACAGTGTGGCCATATCCTTGCGGATGATGGGAGTGAATAAAATCACTGGTACTGTGATGATAGATAGCGACAAACACCTGGAAGAGCCCGTACCCGACGGATGGATGGAGTCGGACTTGCCGTGGGGATACGGCACAGGATATCACGCCGTAAACTTCCGTGACAACTGCTTTGTGCTGTCGCTTCCCGACAAGGCTTCCGTTCCTTATGTACCCGACCTTGATGTGGTGGTGAGGAAAGCCAAAGGAAAGCCGGTCTATTCCCGCAACCGCGGCAACAAATCTATATATGTGAGCGGAAGGATACCCAAAAAGGGTGTGCGCGAGAAACTGGCTAACCCCAATCCGTCCGGCACACTCAAGGCCGAAATCGAGGGAAAGCTCCGGGAGTATGGTATAGAACTGGAGGGAAGTCATGTCCAATCATGGAGCAACAAATTGATATACGACCACCAAAGCGCACCGCTGATAGAGATCTTGAAAAGCCTGATGTTCCGCAGCGACAATATGATGGCCGAGGCGATGCTCAAACTGTCAAAACCGGGGGCGAGCCGCCAGAAAGCAGCTGAAAACGAGATGAAGCTGTGGCAGAAACGGAGAGTTGACACAACCGGCCTATCGCTTGAGGATGGTAGCGGGCTATCGCGACGCAACCGCTTGTCGGCCTATTTCATAGCCGACATACTTGCGTGGAAAGGGATGGAACATCTTGATTTTGACTATGTGGCACTGTTTCCCCGGTGTGGTGAGGAGGGGACAGTGAGAAACCTTCTGAAAGATACGCCGCTTCAAGGGAAGGTGGCGATGAAAAGCGGAACCATGAGTGGTGTGAAATGCTATGCAGGGTATGCGCTCAGCGAAGATGATATGCCCACCCATATCATTGTAATTATGGTGAACGGCTACAAGGATAGCATGGCGAAACTAAAAAAGGAGATTGAGAATCTGTTATTGGAAAATATTTCATAATTTTGTGTCAGCAAATAATTATCAATTGACATGACCCACGACAATGTGCAAGCACTTGACCTCTGTTTTGAAATAGAAGGTCTTATAGCCTTGATTATAAAACGTGAAGATGATGTGCCTGAAAATGTGCACACCCTGCTGGCACGTAAAATTTCCGAACTGTCGAATATCTACGGTCTCTCGCCGGAGGTGACTCGGGAAAGTGAACAGGCTGAGGATATAGCGCAGAATGCCGAGTTTGAACAATCGGAGGATGCCGATGTGCCGGTGGAGGAAACTGAAACTGAGCCGGAGCCGGAAATCGAGGCCAAACCGGAGACTGAGACGAAGGCTTCCGAAGCGGCACCGGAGCCTGAAACCGAAAAGACTTCTATCGCATTGACATTGAACGATAAATTCCGGTTCAAGAGAGAGCTGTTCGGCAACAATGCCGCGGAACTGTCGGATGCGCTTGATGTGGTGAATGCCGTGAGTAGCAAAGCAGAGCTCGAAGATTATTTCTACAATGACTTGTGCTGGGATCCTGAAAATCCGGATGTCAAGGACTTCATGGAGATAGCATCGGCAAGGTTCAAATCATGAGCGGTATTCTATTCATGGTCCCCACCCCTGTGGGAAACCTTTCCGACATGACACCCCGCGCTGCGGAGGTGCTGAAATCTTGCTCTCTTGTGCTTACGGAAGATACCCGCACCTCAGGAGTGCTGATGAAGCATTTCGGGATAAGCACACCCTTGATGAGCCATCATAAATTCAACGAACATTCCACACTTGAACCGATAATAGCACGGCTTGAGGCGGGAGAGAATATAGCCCTGGTGTCGGACGCCGGAACTCCCGGCATAAGCGACCCCGGATTTTTGCTGTCGCGGGAATGTCGTCGCCATGGCATCAAGGTGGAAACATTGCCAGGTCCTACGGCATTCGTGCCCGCACTTGTGGACTCGGGATTGCCATGCGACCGATTTTTCTTCGAAGGTTTTCTTCCGCCGAAAAAAGGACGCTCCACAAGATTGTCCGAGATAGCAGCCCGAAGTGTCACATCTATAATATATGAGTCGCCGTTACGGTTAGTGAAAACCTTGCGCCAGCTGGCCGAAGTGTGCGGAGCTGAACGGGAGGCATCGGTGTCGCGTGAAATTTCCAAAATCCACGAAACCACCGAGCGCGGCACCCTCGGGGAACTAATTGAGCTGTTTGAACTGAACAATCCCAAAGGAGAAATAGTTATAGTTCTGTCGGGCGTGTCAAACGACCAACAGAAACCTAAACATAAAAATAAATACAAACAGATTAAGGACGACGGCGACGAGGACTAAGATGAATATTGAATGTGCTACCAGTTCGTCCGGACATTAAAAACTCAACATTTAACTCATTATGAAGAAATTACTATTGTGGGGACTCTGCGCCGGAGCTTTATCATTGTATGCGTGCTCAGGCAATTCCAAAACAGAGCAAGAGGGAACAGCCGAAGATTCCGTCAACACCGAGCTCAACTCGGCATTGGCCACACAGGATAGCCTTAACAATCTGATCAACGATATCATGGCCGACATGAATCAGATCAAAGAGCTTGAATCGATTGTATCAACCCCCGGCACTCTTGACGGCGGCGAGATGACATCGCAGAAGGCTCAGCTCAAAAACGATATCACAGCCATCCGCGAAGCCCTCCAGCAGCGTCGCGAAAGATTGGCTCAGCTTGAAAACAAGCTCAAAAAGCACGCTGACAAAAACTCCAGCATGCTCAAAACCATTGACAATCTTAAGGAACAGATAGCGCAGAATGAATCGCAAATCACCGCACTGACCGACCAGCTGGCAGCCGCCAACATCAAAATCGAGGAGCTCGGCACAAAGGTGGATTCACTCAACGTGAGTGTGGCCAACGAAAAAGCCGACAAAGAGAAAGCTATAGAAAATGCCACAGAGCTTGAGAATGAGATGAACACATGCTACTATGCCCTCGGCTCCAAAAAAGAACTTGAGAAGCACAATATCATCAAGACAGGCTTTTTGAGAAAGACTAAAATCATGCAGGGCGACTATGAATTATCATATTTCACCAAAGCCGACCGCCGCAATCTGACATCGATTCCGTTCAACAGCAAGAACGGCAAGGTGCTGACAAACCAGCCCGCTGACTCTTACACCATCAATGAAAGCAACGGCCAGAAGGTGCTTGTGATCACTAATCCCACCCGATTCTGGAACGCCGGCAATTTCGTGGTGATACAGATTGACTGATTTAGAGAATAAAAATATCCGGGGCAGGTGTGAAATTCACACTTGCCCTTATTTTTTTGGAACAATTGCGGATTTTGGTTAATATTTTGAGTAATTTTGTGCTCTTGTAATCATTCTCAACTATGGGTATATTCAAATTCTTTTCACGAGAAAAAAAAGAGACGCTCAATAAAGGTCTTGAAAAGTCAAAGGAAGGTGTTCTCGGCAAAATCAAAAGAGCCTTTGCCGGCAGAAGCACTGTAGATGCCAACTTTCTCGACGACCTTGAGGAGATTCTCATAAGTTCAGATATCGGCGTTGACACCACACTCAAAATCATAGACAGATTGCAGGAGCGGGTGTCAAGGGACAAATATGTGAACGAGCAAGAGCTTAACGATTATCTTTGTGAGGTGATAACCGACATGCTGAGCGAGAACGACAGCAGCATAAGCTCTTCGGAGGATTTCACTGTGCCCGAAGGCCACAAGCCCCATGTGATAATGGTGGTGGGAGTGAACGGCGTAGGGAAAACCACTACCATCGGCAAACTTGCAGCCCAATTCAAGAAAGCGGGCAACAAGGTGCTCCTCGGAGCAGCCGACACGTTCCGTGCCGGAGCCATAGAGCAGCTTGATGTGTGGGCCAAACGTGCAGATGTGCCTGTCATCAAGCAGCAGCAGGGGGCCGATCCGGCATCCGTGGCGTTTGACACACTCCAGAGTGCCAAGGCCAACGATGTAGATGTGGTGCTGATAGATACAGCCGGCCGCCTGCACAACCAGCAGGGGTTGATGAATGAGCTTTCAAAAATCCGCAATGTGATGCATAAAGTGGTGCCCGGGGCACCGCATGAGGTGATGCTGGTGCTTGATGGAAGCACCGGACAGAACGCCTTTGAACAGGCCAAACAGTTTTCCGCAGCCACCAGTGTCAATGAGCTTGCGATAACCAAGCTTGACGGCACCGCCAAAGGCGGCGTGGTAATTGGAATCAGCGACCAATTCAAGATTCCGGTGAAATATATCGGACTCGGCGAGCGGATAGAAGACCTCCAGGTATTTGACAAGCAGGAATTTGTGAAATCGTTTTTCGGCAACAATAAATGAAGGCCAAAAGAGTATGCATCATAAGCCTCGGGTGCTCCAAAAATCTCGTTGACTCAGAGAGGCTGCTCAGAATGTTGTCGAATGTGGGATTTGACACGGCCCACGACCCGTCGGAATTCAATCCATCGGATATAGTAGTGATCAACACCTGCGGATTTATCGGAGATGCCAAAGAGGAGAGTGTCAACATGATACTTCAATTTGCGCAGGCCCGCACTGAAGGCCGGATAGCCGGACTGTATGTGATGGGATGCCTCAGCGAGCGATATAAAGATGCGCTGCCGGGAGAGATTCCGGAAGTGGACGGATGGTTTGGCAAAACGGATTGGCCCGGCCTTATAAAGCTGCTTTCCACAAAGTCTCCAGGCTCGGTGCCATACGACAGAATAATCACCACTCCGCGCCATCATGCGTATATAAAAATAGCAGAGGGGTGCAACAGGTTCTGCGCTTTCTGCGCCATACCTCTAATCACAGGCCGCTACAAATCACGCCCGATCGAGGAGATAGAGAGCGAGATGAAGATGCTTGTGGAGCGTGGAGTCAAGGAGTTCAACCTCATTGCTCAGGACCTCACAAACTATGGTCAGGATATTTATGGTGAAGTGAAAATCGGTGAGCTTGTCAACAGGATTGCAAAAATCGAAGGAGTGAAATGGATAAGGCTGCATTATGCCTATCCGGCAAACTTCCCCATGGATTTGCTTGATGCGATAGCCAACAACGACAATGTGTGCAAATATCTGGATATAGCTCTGCAGCATGCGAGCGACAAAGTGCTTTCCAATATGCGCAGGCACATCACCAAGGAGCAGACCGAGCAACTGATTGCGGAAATGCGCAGGCGTGTGCCCGACATTCATATCCGCACCACTCTCATGGTGGGATTTCCCGGAGAAGGTGAGCAAGAGTTTGACGAGCTGATGAAGTTTGTGCGCGAGCAGAAATTCGAGCGCATGGGTGCATTTACCTACTGCGAGGAGGAGGACACTTTTGCCGCCAACAATCTCAACGACTCAACCCCTCAGGAGGTGAAGCAGCAGCGGCTTGACAAGCTAATGGCTCTGCAGCAGGAGATTGCGCTCAATCACAACCTCAAGAAAGTTGGGACCACGCTGACCACAATCATTGACCGTGAGGAGGAAGAATATTATGTGGGCCGCACAGAATTTGACTCGCCCGAAGTTGACCCCGAGCTGTATATCAAAAAGACCGACAAACTCAATATAGGAAATTTCTATAAAGTACTGATTACTGACGCGATGCCATACGAACTATTTGGCGAGCTTGCAAAATGAAAAAAATCAAATTTTCAAAACAGCTGACCGAAGCGTTGTCAATAAGCCTTGACAAGGAATTGCCGTTTGCCCTGTATATCACCCCGGGACAAACCGAGCCCCATTTTATCGCAGCCAGGAATATTGAGTTTGTAGGCGGAGAGCAGCTGGGCAAAGATAATGACTGGCATGGGTTTGTACTGAATCTGTTTCATCCGCAGGACAAACTGCCGATAGGAATACCCGCTGAGCTGACAGCAGAAGATATTGTGAGCCAAAAAGATAAGATTGCGTATCAAGGCTCCCGTAGTTTTTATGCCCCTTACGAAAGTACTTCGCCGGCACTGTATATGGCGCAGGTGAATAAATTCGTAGCTGCATTGAAAAGCACTGGCACCCCGCTCAAAAAAGCCGTCCTGTGCCGCATGGTGTCGGCATTTGGCCGTCCTGTGATAGATGTGGCCCAAGAGTATTTCTCGGAATTTCCCAACACATTCAGATATCTCTACTGCACCCCTCTTACCGGAGTGTGGATAGGAGCGTCTCCGGAGTTGCTGATTGATTGCGACTTCGAGGCTAACCGTGTGTCCACAATGTCGCTGGCCGGAACCCAAAGAATTGGCTCGGACGGAGATTGGAGCAGCAAAAATGTGAACGAGCACAATATTGTGACCGAATATATAGTGTCGGCACTGAAATATCTCGGACTTGAGCCGGAAGTATCGGAAATCTACGAGCGGCAATTTGGCGAAGTGGTGCATCTGTGCAATGATATCTCGGCACCTTACAACGGCGTTGATCTGGCAAAGCTTCTCAACACATTGTCACCCACGCCGGCATTGTGCGGCTGGCCCAAAAGAGAAGCCATGCAGCTGATTGAGAACACGGAAGCCTTTGACCGTCTTTGCTACGGCGGGTGGATAGGCACCAAGGATGCAAAAGGGCTGCATACGTTTGTCAACCTTCGGTGCGCCGTGGCTGTGGACACTATTGTCGGCCCTATACATTACTGTGTATTTACGGGCGGGGGTATCATGCCCGACAGCAATTACAGAGAGGAATGGGAGGAGACAGCAAACAAAGCCATTAGATTGTGCTCGATAATTTCTTTACCTGACGACACGCAACCTGTTGACGAACTAACAGATTTCAGTTTAACCATCAACCCGGAATTTTCAAATCGCAAATGAACGAGAACACACCTCAAAATAATAAATCGCCCAAAGTGGCATTGATGATAAGCGGTGCAGTAGCCATTCTCGTGGCTCTGTCAATGCTGCCATGGAGCAGCTGCACCAACGGCAAGCTCAAGGATTTCAGCTTGATACAAGACCTCAAGAGCAGCTCCGACAGCTTGGGGGATACCGATCTTGCGGATGCAGCATCCGTTGACCCGGCCCTGCTTGAAGCACTGAACGATTCCGCTACCGCAGCAAGCGAAACAGGTGTGTCCACCGAAATGACCTCCGATACGATAATACTCGCACCGAAACCCAACAAAGTGGGAGATATGGTGGTGATCGAGGATTACACAACCGCGCAATCAGGATTGTCCAGCCTGCGGCGGGCGCTGAACTCACCCCGCACAGCGCGAGTGGCTGTGATAGGAGACAGCTATATCGAGGGCGACATCATGACGCAGAATCTCAGGGAGCTGATGCAGACCCGCTACGGTGGCTGCGGAGTGGGGTATATGAATATGCATTCCGAATTCCCCGGGTTCAGAAGGTCGGTGAAACAAGGAGGCAATGGCTGGACCGAACATGCAGCATCGAAGAAGGGTGACAAGAAGTATCTTGCTATCTCGGAACATTATTTCACCCCCAAAGGTGCCAATGCCACAGCAAGCTATAAAGGCACCAAAGCACTGAAAAACCTTGACCGGTGGCACCGCTCGCAGGTACTGTTCATCGCACCCAACCCCACAACCATAAAAGTGCGCACCACAAGCAAAGAATGGACCGAGCACAAAATAGAAGCCTCACCTAATGTGCAAGCCATTGTGGTCAACGAACCTACCGACAACTTCGAAATGTCGGCCTCTGACCCGTCCACCATATTCCTCGGCAGCTGGCTTGACGGGAACAATGGCGTGAGCGTTGACTGTATGTCGTCGCGAGGATATTCCGGAATAACATTGACAGGCATCAATAAGGATTTGTGCCGCGATATGGCCAATTTTATTGATTACGACCTGATAATCCTCGAGTTCGGTATCAATGCCATGAGTGCAAAACAGAAAGATTACTCAGTGTATGCCTCGCGGTTGGAGAAAGTTGTGGACCATGTGAAACAATGCTACCCCAACGCCGACATACTGCTGCTCGGGATAGGCGACCGTGGTGAGAAGCGCAACGGCGAGGTACATTCCATGCTTTCTGTTCCATATATGATTGAAGCCCAAAGAAATGTGGCCCGCAAAGCGCACTGCCTGTTCTGGGACACAAGAGAAGCGATGGGAGGAGAAGATGCGATTGTATCGTGGTCAAAAAACGGGTTTGCCAACAAGGATTATATCCACCTCACCCACAAAGGCGGAGCCAAACTTGCCGAACCATTGTTCAATGCCATTCAAAATCAGCTTGCAAAATGAAGAAACTATTAACCGGGATATGTGTGCTGATGCTTGCCTCCAATATCGGGATGGCCCAAGCTGTTGACACAGAGGACAGCCAGGATACTGAAATGCGGGAAAACCCCGTGATAGAGGATGTAGAGGATGATATGGATGAGGTGGTGGCAGTGCCATCCTATATCAAACTCAATCGCAATCATTTGATACTTAATGGAGCCAACTGGAATGCGCTGCACAAAGCAGTTGCAAATTCCAACAAGCGTCCGATGACGATAGTGCATATCGGCGACAGCCATCTGCAGGCCGACATTGCCACCGGCCATGTTCGCAAGGCATTGCAGCTGGATTACGGCAATGCCGGGCGAGGGCTTGTCACCCCGCTCAGGATGAGCGGCACAAACCAACCGGTGGACTATTCATTTGCCAGCACTATGTCGTGGACAGCTGCAAAACTGATGAAATGGCCCTGGTCGCACACAATGGGGTTCACCGGCACATCCATCACTCCCAATCAGCGTCAGAGCCATATATCACTGTCAACGGGTAAGGATGAGGACTACAATCCGTTCAGTGCCATAACCCTATTCCATAAAGGGAAACTGAATGTGACGAGAATCGAGAACCAGGACGGAGTGCCGATGATGTTCACCGCGTCGCCATCGAAAGATTATACATATCTACAGTTGACCGAGGCGGTGGATAATGTGAAGATTTATTTTGATTCAGCAGGCGACCTCACACTTTTCGGCGCGAGCCTGTCGGGCAACCGTCCCGGAGTGTTCTACCACACCATCGGCAACAATGGAGCCACATACAGCACCTACAACCGCATCGGCAACATAGGGCAGGGGATTGCACCGCTGAATCCCGATCTTGTGATAATATCTCTGGGCACCAACGAGGCTTTCGGCCGGAGGAATGTGCCCGAGTTCATCAGCGCGATGGACCGATTGGTGAAGTCAATCCAGAGCAGCAACCCCAACGCGCAGATTCTGCTTGTGACCCCGATGGAATGTCAGAAATCGGTTTACTCCACTGTGAGCCAAAAAGTGCGTCGCAAAAAAGGGAAAAAGGCACGCACAGTGAGCAAAAAGGTGAAGGGGTATGCCGTGAACGCCAACATCCTGCCAATCCGTAACGCCATTATGCAGTACGGCCGCGACAACAAGGTGGCCGTATATGACTGGTACGAGGTGGCTGGAGGGAACGGAGCATCTGCACTTTGGCTGAAAGACAAACTGTTTGGAGCCGACAGAGTCCACCATACCCACAAGGGTTATCATCTGCAAGGAGAGCTACTTTACAAAGCATTGAAGGAATCGTTGAATTAAGAGTGTATTCACATCGCCATACAAATAAATGAGTTCCATAGGTGATATTGAAATAGAGCGATTGAAAGAAATCCTGATGTATGATGCCAACAACCCCCTGCTTTTCAACACGGGGCTGTTCCTAATACTGTTCCTGTTTTTCATAGGGATATATCAGCTTCTCAGGAAGTGGCATACCGCCAAGCTGATATTTGTCATAGCATTTTCATTGTATTTCTATTACAAATCCTCGGCGCAGTATTGCTTCATACTGCTCGGAGTATGCGTCAGCGACTATGTGCTGGGGTTATTGATGACAGGAAGAAAGCAGTGGCAACGCAAGGCCATAGTGGCACTTAACGTGATGATAAATGTGGGGATGCTTGTCTATTTCAAGTATGTTAACCTGCTGATAACCACCTTTGCCAATCTTTCCGACAAACCTTTTGATGCCCTTGATATAATCCTTCCGGCGGGAATATCTTTCTTCACTTTCCGCTCCATAAGCTATATCGTTGACATTTACCGGGGTGTGATCAAACCGTGCAAAGATTTCCTGAGCTACACATTCTACCTCACCTTCTTCCCCCCGCTACTGGCAGGCCCGGTGGTTAGAGCCAAAGATATGCTGCCTCAGGTACAGGCCAATCCGCAGGCGTCGCGGGCCATGGTGAGCGAAGGATTGTTTCTGATTATGTGCGGATTGATAAAGAAGGTGATAGTGGCTGACTTCATCAGCCAGAATTTTGTGGACAGAGTGTTTGACAATCCGTCGCTTTACAGTGGATTTGAAAATATGATGGGCGCATACGGATTTGCCATACAGCTGTATTGCGATTTTTCCGGGTATTCAGATATGGCCATAGGTATAGCACTGCTGCTCGGATATCGCTTCCTTGACAATTTCCGGTCGCCGTTCAAGTCGCAGAATCCCACTGAGTTCTGGCGTCGCTGGCACATATCGTTGTCATCATGGTTGAAAGATTATCTTTATATACCGCTCGGCGGCAACCGCTGCAGCAAGCCACGAAAGCATTTCAACCTGATGAGCACCATGCTCATAGGCGGACTTTGGCACGGTGCATCATGGATGTATGTGATCTGGGGCGGATTGCAAGGATTGTTTTTAGTGGGGCATAAGGAGCTCAAAAGCAGATTGCCTCGCCGTCAAACCACTCGTTGGTGGGTGACAGCAGCCAATGTGTTCATCACATTCAATCTGATAGCCATCAGCTTCGTGTTTTTCCGTGCCAGCTCGATGGAGACAGTCGGGGAGATGGCCACGCAGGTGTTCACCAATTTCCATGCTGATGTTGCACCACAGTTTGTGTCCGGCTACCTGATGATAGTGCTGATAATGGTCGGGGCCTACCTGATGCACTTTGCGCCGGTGAACTGGACCACAAAGCTCAGGAGCGGCTTCGGATCGCTCCATCCGGTGCTTCAAACTGTAGTGTTCGCCATAGTGCTGTTCCTTATCATCCAGATGCGCCAAACCGACATCGTACCGTTTATCTACCTGCAGTATTGATAAATTCGGCAAGGCGGGTGAGAGCTTCTTCGGATATCGTTTCTTGAATAAGGCCGTATTCAGCAACCGCACCGGATGAGCAATGCTGCATGAGATGGTTGTGACCATCCAGCACCATCACCTCCACATTGGGATTAAGTTCCTTCATCCTCGATGCATTGATTGGAGGCACTTGAGAGTCCTTGGCACCGTACAGCGACAATGTGGGACAAGTGGTGTTGGCTATATCCGATTGCGGAGAGTAGGTGATGGTGTACAGAATCCATGGGTTGATCTGCTTGCAGATAGCCTTTAGATTGGATTTAAGCGGAGCGTATTGCATCACATACTCCCAACCGGGGCAGATGCTGTTGATATGCTTATCGGCATACTCCGCACCATCTTTACGAATCATATCATACAGCTTCAGCACAGCCTTGCGATAGTCGGCGCATGCAGTGGAATCAACTCCGGCGGATTTAAGATATATGCAACTCTGCTCGGCAAGCAGACTGTCGCCACTCATAGCCGGGGCACCGATAGTGGCGATGAACGACGGCGATACTCCCAACACTTTGTTTCCTGCGAGCATGAATGCGATCTGTCCGCCTTCACTGTGTCCGAGCAGTCCGATTTTATTTCCGGCGAACCGGCTTCGTAGATACCCGATTGCGGCAGCAACATCCCTGGCAAAATTTTCGGTAGTGGCCGTGGTGCCATCACCCGCCGACATAGCGCAACCTCTGTCATCATATCGCAGCGAGCCGATACCGTTGCGCGCAAGATAGTCGGCAATCACGGCAAAAGGTTTGTGTCCGAAAATCTCCTCATCTCTGTTTTGCAAACCACTGCCGGAAACCATCACTACAAGCGGAGTGGAATCAGTAAACAGCTTAGGCAGAGTCAATGTGCCGCAAAGATTGCCACCGGCATCCTCGGAGCGAAATGATATATCTTCGGTGTGATAGTCAAACGGAGGCACGGGAGTCTGGGGTCGATGAAGCTCGATGCTGCCACGCTCGAGATCGAGGCCAACGGTAAATCCTCGCTGGGAGAATTTGCCAACGAGTTTGTCACCATCCAACCGTGCCTCATATTTCATGCCGATGTTATCCATGGCTATAGCCACTGAATCGGAACTATGAAAAAGCACTGCGCAAGGCAATCCGAAAGCGCCCTGCTGCGGGGAGTCCATAGTGGCGATGCCGCTGTCGATGGATTTGAAATCAAATCCAAGCGCGATACTGTTGCCGGGCGCCACGGCAAGCTCTCCTTTCCAGTTGCCGTTGATTGAAGATTGTGCAAAACAGATTGTGGGGAACAGAATCCCCACAATCCAACTATAGTAACTGTTCATATAACTAAAATTCGGATTTCCAAAGCACCACATTATCCATAGAGGATTTAGAAAGATCAATTATCCGCTGATTGTCCGACCCGCGGAACTGCAGCTTGGTGTTGCGCCGCGACAGGATGAATTCGCCATCCACCAACACATCCATGTATTCAAGCAAGCTGTTCATTGAAGGGTGTGCAGAAAGCTGCTCATATCTGAATCCGGTGTAGCACCAGATAGTTTTGCCAAGCTTCCTGATCTCCTTGGCCAACGGGAGGATATCGTCAGCTTGATACATAGGGTCGCCGCCGGAGAAAGTGACATCCATATCGTTGTCAATAATCCGCTGCATCAGCTCATCCACAGTCCATTCTCGACCGCCGGCCATGTCCCACGAAGTGGGGTTATGGCACCCCTCGCAGTGGTGACAGCATCCGGCAAAGTAGATGGAGGTCCGGAAGCCCGGGCCATCCACCGTGGTGCCGTCAATAATATCAAGAACACGCATTGCAGAAGCAAAATATTATTTATGCACAACGCGGTCGTTAAGCTCAGCCAGCTTGGCATTGTTCCAGCGGTCGGTGGTGCCTACAAGATAGCCGGTGATGCGCTGCAGCTTGTCGATAGCCTTGGAACCACATTCGGGACATACTTCCAGATTCTCCTCGGCATCCTCGTGTCCGCACACCATGCAGCGGTTCCTATTGTGATTGACCGAGCAGTAGCCGATATTATTCTTGTCCATGAGGTCAACGATATCGGCAATAGCCTGCGGATTATGAGTGGCGTCACCGTCAATCTCCACATAGAAAATATGGCCGCCACCGGTGAGTTCATGATAGGGGGCCTCCACTTCGGCTTTATGCTTGGGTGAGCAGTGGTAGTACACCGGCACATGGTTGGAGTTGGTGTAGTAGATCTTGTCGGTAATGCCGGGAATCACGCCGAAGCTTTTTCTGTCCTTGGCGGTAAACTTGCCCGATAACCCTTCGGCGGGAGTGGCGAGCACAGAGAAGTTGTGTTGATATTTCTCGCTATACTCGTTGACGCGACTGCGCATGTGGGACACAATCTTGAGTCCGAGTTCCTGCGCCTCCTCGCTCTCGCCATGATGCTTGCCAACGAGAGCCACAAGACATTCGGCCAGTCCGATGAACCCGATGCCGAGAGTACCTTGATTGATGACCGGTTCGATGGTTTGTTCAGGCTTGAGGTTTTCGCTGCCGTTCCACAATTTCGACATCAGGAGAGGGAACTGCTTGACAAGAGCTGTTTTCTGGAAATCAAAACGGTCGCAGAGCTGCTGTGCGGTGATGTCAAGCACTTCGTCGAGCTTCTTGAAAAATTTTTCAATTCGCTCATTCCTGTCTTTGATCATCATGCACTCGATGGCGATACGTACAATATTGACGGTAGAGAAAGATAGGTTGCCACGGCCTACGGAGGTTTTTTCTCCGTATCTATTCTCAAACACGCGGGTGCGGCATCCCATTGTAGCCACCTCATAGAGATAGCGTTTGGGGTCGTCAGCGCGCCATTTCTCATGCTGATTGAAGGTAGCGTCGAGGTTCACGAAATTTGGGAAAAACCTGCGTGCCGTGACTTTACAAGCCAATTTATATAGGTCGTAGTTTCTATCCTCGGGCAGGTAGCTTACTCCTCGTTTCTTTTTCCAGATCTGGATCGGGAATATGGCAGTGCTGCCGTTGCCCACGCCTTCGTAGGTGGAGTGGAGCAATTCGCGGATCACGCAACGTCCCTCGGCCGAAGTGTCGGTGCCATAGTTGATGGATGAGAACACCACCTGATTGCCGCCGCGGGAGTGGATTGTATTCATATTGTGGATGAATGCCTCCATGGCCTGATGAACGCGTTCCACGGTTTGGTTCATTGCATGCTGGATAAGGCGTTCATCACCTTCAAGATTGTCCACCGGTTTGATAATATAGTCATCAATCTCCATGTCGTATTTTGAAGACAAATCTCTTCCTGTGAGTTTCTCAAGCTTGTTGATTTCCTCAACAAACGAGCTGCGCACAAACGGAGCGAGATAGAAATCGAATGCTGGGATAGCCTGACCACCGTGCATCTCGTTCTGGGCAGTTTCGAGCGATATGCAGCTGATGATGCTTGCAGTTTCAATTCTTTTGGCAGGGCGTGATTCGCCATGGCCGGCCATAAAACCGTATTGGAGAATCCTGTCGAGCGGGTGCTGGACACAAGTGAGACTCTTGGTGGGATAGTAATCCTTGTCGTGAATATGGAGGTAGCCATGCCGCACAGCATCACGGGCACTTGCAGAGAGCAGATAGTCGTCCACGAACGGCTTGGTTGTTTCACTGGCAAACTTCATCATCATGCCCGCGGGAGAGTCGGTGTTCATATTGGCATTCTCGCGGGTGATGTCATTATTTTTGGCTTCAATGATTTCCAGAAACATGTCGCGGGTTTTGGCACGGCGGGCAATGCTGCGCTGGTCACGATAGGCAATATAGCGTTTAGCCACCTCCTTGCGGGGAGAGTTCATCAACTCAAGCTCCACGCGATCCTGAATCTGCTCCACGGTCATGCTTTCATCGCCGGTAACAGAGATTCTGTCGGCAATTTTTTGAATCAGGGCTTCGTCCTCACCCATCTCAGTTTGCAACATGGCTTTGCGGATAGCAGCCTTGATTTTTTCCTCGTTATAGCCCACGACACGGCCATCGCGCTTTATTACTGTCTGTATCATTGAATAAAAGAATTGACAATTTTTGATTTAAGGCCAATAAAATATCGGCGACACAAAGGTAGGAAGTATAAATTTAACCACAAAATATTCGACAGGATATTTTCTATAAAAAATATTTTGGGAAACTTTTGCTATACGTCAAAAGAGCCACAATATTGATTATCAATATTCAAGCGTTTTGTTTTGGAAAACTTTAGAAAAACTGACGCAAAAATAAATTCACAAAATATCTATCGTGAACTCACCTCAGAACACAAATAAAATAATTCCGGAATATCGCACAATATTATTAATTTTGCACTTAATAATAAACCCAAAATTTGCAATGGAACTAATCAGCAATCAAGAATTCGGTGGAGAACGCCCGCTGTTCGCATCGCACAACCTCAAGCTTGAGAATGTCACCATCCATGCCGGTGAGTCAGCACTGAAAAATTGCAGCAACATTGAAGCTCTACAATGCCGATTTGAGGGAAAATATCCATTTTGGCATGTCAACGGCTTTGTGGTGAAAGATTGTGTTTTCACCGAAGGAGCACGCGCCGCACTGTGGTACTCGTCAAATCTTGAGATGTGCGACACTTTGGTAAAGGCGCCCAAAATGTTCAGGGAGATGAAGCATCTCAAACTGAAAAATGTAAGGATACCCGATGCGCAGGAAACATTGTGGCATTGCGAGGATGTGGAGCTTGAAGATGTGGATGTGTCCAATGCCGACTATCTGTTCATGCACTCGGCAGATATTCTTATCAAAGGGTACAAACAGCAGGGGAATTACTCATTCCAGTATTGTCGCAATGTAGAGATACACAACGCACATATTGACTCAAAAGATGCCTTTTGGGGAACACATGATGTGACAGTTTATGACTCCGAGCTCACCGGAGAGTATCTCGGTTGGCACAGCCATAATTTGCGATTGGTGAGATGCAAGATATCCGGCACCCAGGCATTATGCTATTGCCACAATTTGGTGATGGAGGACTGTGAGCTTGCCTCCGACTGTGACCTCAACTTTGAGGAATCGACTGTCAATGCCACCATACGGGGCAATGTTACAAGCATCAAGAACCCTACAAGCGGCAAAATAGTGTGCAATGGAGTGGGAGAGTTGATAATCGACAAGAATATCAAGGCCCCCGCCGACTGCCGGATAATAGTAAGAAGAGAAGATTCAGAAGAGATTGTTCTCTAAAATAAAAAACTCAGACGCACTGCTCGCCTCGATTCGCGAAGGGAAGAGCATGACACTCGGCGATCAGCTGAAGCTGACCGCATTGCTCAGTATGCCATCAATAATGGCACAGGTGTCATCAATCATCATGCAGTATATTGATGCAGCGATGGTGGGGAGCCTCGGCGCAGAGGCATCAGCTTCGATAGGGTTGATGTCAACAACCACATGGCTGTTCTGGGGATTATGCTCGGCGGTGGTCACCGGGTTCTCGGTACAGGTGGCACATTTAATCGGCGCATCACGCAAAGCTGATGCACAAGGGATAGTGCGCCAGGCACTGACATCCACACTGCTGTTCAGCCTGCTTCTGGCAGCGCTGGGGTGCGGCATAAGCCACAGTCTGCCCCGTTGGCTTGGCGGTGATGACACTGTATGCGGCGATGCATCTATCTATTTCTTCATATTCGCGCTGTCGCTGCCAATCTTCTCTACCGGGTATATGGCCGGGGCAGTGCTGAGAAGCAGCGGCAATATGTTTGTGCCGGGGATGCTCAATATAGCCATGTGTCTGCTGGATGTGGTGTTTAACGCACTCCTGATTTTTCCGACGCATGAGGTGTTGGGCATCACTCTGCCCGGAGCCGGGTTGGGGGTGAAAGGTGCAGCCATCGGCACAGCGTTGGCTGAGCTGGTGACAGCCGCCGCAATGATGTGGTATCTGTGGCGCAGGTCGCCCCAGCTCAACATGAAAGGATCTAAAGGCAGCTACATACCGCGCAAGGCCACACTACACAAGGCCGGTCATATCGGGCTGCCGATAGCTGCCGAACACGCTATAATGTGTGGGGCCCAGATACTGGTGACGGTGATTGTGGCTCCGCTTGGCACAGCAGCTATCGCCGCCAATGCGTTTGCCATCACAGCCGAGAGTCTTTGCTATATGCCCGGCTACGGTATCGGAGAGGCGGCAACCACGCTTGTGGGGCAGAGCATCGGTGCCGGCCGGCGCGACCTGACCAAACGGTTTGCCCATATCACAGTGTATTCCGGCATGGTGGTGATGAGCGTGATGGGAGTGGTGATGTATTTTGCCGCCCCGGTCATGATGGCATTTTTCACGCCGGACCACACCGTGAGAGAGCTTGGAGTAATGGCACTGCAGATAGAGGCATGGGCCGAACCTATGTTTGCCGCCGCAATAGTGTCGTATGGCGCTTTTGTAGGCACAGGCGACACACTGCTCCCGAGCTGCATGAATCTTGGCAGCATATGGGCTGTGCGGCTTACCCTGGCAGCGATACTTGCGCCAGTGATGGGCCTGAAAGGTGTGTGGATAGCAATGTGTATTGAATTGTGTTTCCGCGGAGCCATATTCCTATGGCGTTTATACAGCGGGGCATGGACAAAAAAACTATTCAAGAGAGTGAATAATGAAACATAACAGCATTTTTGACAAAATAATAGACCGCCGCAACACCAACTCCTATAAATGGGATTCGGTGGAGCACGATGATGTGCTGCCTATGTGGGTGGCTGATATGGATTTCCGCACCGCTCCGGCCATCATCGAGGCACTGAAGCGCAGGGTGGAGCATGGAGTGTTCGGCTACACCAGAGTCCCGGACGAATACTATGAAGCTATTGTCAACTGGTTTGGCCGCAAGCATGGGTGGCATATAAAGCCGCAAGAAATTCTCTACACTTCCGGAGTTGTTCCTGCCATCTCCGCCATCATCAAAGCACTGACATCGCCCGGAGATGGCGTGATAGTACAGACACCGGTATATAATTGCTTTTTCTCAAGCATACGCAACAATCAGTGCCAACTGATTGAGAACCGGCTTCTCTATGCCGACTCAACCTACCATATCGACTTCGACGACCTCGAGATGAAAGCATCAGACCCTAAAGCCAAGCTACTGCTGCTGTGCAACCCCCACAATCCTGCCGGTCGTGTGTGGACACGCTCAGAGCTGGAACGTATAAATGATATATGTTTGCGCAATTCGGTGATGGTGGTGTCGGATGAAATCCATTGTGAACTCGTGTTTGACGGACACAAATACACCCCATTCGCATCAATAAGCGAAGCGTGCCGTAAAAATTCAGTGGTGTGCTGTTCTCCGTCAAAGTCATTCAATATCGCCGGATTGCAGATAGCCAACATCATATCCGACAGTGAGCAGCTGAGAAACCGGATAAACCGGGCAATAAACATCAACGAGGTGTGTGATGTGAATCCGTTCGGTGTGATAGCGCTTATGGCCGCATACAATCACGGCGAGGAGTGGCTTGACGAACTCAAAACATATCTGTGGGAAAACTACCGCACATTGCTTTCGTTCTTCAAAAGCGAATTGCCCGATTTGCCTGTAACCAAGCTGGAAGGCACTTATCTGGTATGGGTTGACTGCCGGTCACTCGGCATAGAATCCTCCGAACTTGAGCGCAAGCTGATGGATGTGGCCGGAGTGTGGCTCAATGAAGGCACAATGTATGGCGATGCCGGCGAAGGATTCATGCGCATCAACATAGCTTGTCCGCGGTCAGTTCTCGAGGAAGGTTTGCGACGGATAAAGAAAGGCGTGGACTTGCTTCGTTGATATAACGTAATTTTATGTAACTTTGCAGAAACCGTAACCAATCATGAACAATCTCAACACGACAAACAGCATATGCCGCATGGTGGTGGATGTGATAGCTTCACATGGGGTGAGCCAAATTGTGATTTCTCCCGGAAGCAGAAACACACCTCTTATAATAGCGGCATCGCGTAGCGGGCATGTTCAATGCCATTATGTTGTGGACGAGCGTTCTGCCGCATTCGTTGCCCTCGGGATAGCAAGCATCACGGGCAAGCCGGTAGCAATAATCTGCACATCGGGCACAGCGGTGCTCAACTATGCTCCTGCTGTGGCCGAAGCGTACTACCGTCATCTGCCGCTGATAGTGATCAGTGCTGACCGCCCACAGGAGTGGATAGACCAGGATGACTCCCAGACTTTGCGCCAGTTTGAGGCACTTCACAATTTTGTGAAGCGCAGCTACAATATCCCGGTGGGGGATGGAGAGACAAACCTCTGGTATGCCAACCGGATGATCAACGACGCCATGCTTCAAGCCACTGAGCTTGAATTTCCGGCACCGGTTCATATCAATGTGCAGCTGAGCGAACCGCTTGGCGAAACAGGCACTACAGGCAATGAATCATTCCGCACCATATCGGTGGTCAATCCACGCGCCGACCTCACGGTGGCAGAGTCCCGTGAACTCGGGCGCAGCATAGCCTCGCCGCAGAAGGTGATGATTATAGCCGGATTCCACGCCCCCGACAAACGGCTCAACAGCGCCTTGGCCAAGCTGTCAAGGCTACCCAACGTAGTTGTGCTCACCGAATCGATTTCCAACCTGCACAGCGACGAGTTCATCAACCGTATCGACTCAACCCTCAGCATCCTTGACAGCCGGGAGCTTGAGGAGATGGCACCCGATTGCGTCATCACGCTCGGAGGAGCTTTGGTGTCGCGCCACATAAAGCAGTATCTGCGCACACACGCTCCCAAATGCCATTGGCATGTGGCCAAAACAGCCACCACCGTGGACTGCTTCAAGTGCCTTACAATGAGAATCAACATGGATGCGGGTATCTTTTTTCAGCAACTCGCTTCAGCAATGCAGCCCCACACCGAGCCATGCGACTACGCCCGGAAATGGCGAATAATCAACCAACGCGCTCTCTCCACCCATCAGGCTTATCTGTCGCACGCGCCGTGGAGCGACCTCAAGGCGATGGAGATAATCAGCAATCTCACTCCGCCGGGGTGGAATGTGCAGTATTCCAACGGCACAGCCGTGCGCTACGGTCAACTTTTTGCTAACGGACGACAGCACCGTTGCGACTGCAACCGCGGAGTGAGCGGCATTGACGGCAGCACCTCCACAGCAGTCGGCGCGGCATTGGCCTACAAAGGGAACAATACACTGCTGATTACCGGAGACATGAGCGCACAGTACGACATCGGAGCTCTCGCGTTCTCTCCAATGCCGGCACGGCTGAAGATTATAGTGCTCAACAATGGCGGGGGAGGCATATTCAGGTTCATAGCATCCACAAAACATCTGCCTGAGCGGGAATCAACAATCTGCCTGCCTCCAACCCGTTCGCCTTGGCAAGGAGTGTGCTCAGCATACGGCATCAATTACTATCGCGCCGAAAACGAGCAGCAGCTTCGGGAACAGTTCAGGCTGTTTGCCGGGGAGCAGACAACCGCCACTATGCTTGAAATAGTTACGCCACCGGAAATCAGTGCTGAGGTGCTGACCCAATATTTTAACCGAAACGAAATTTTCAAAAACATCAATCATGATACAATGGACACCAATCAAACAGTATGAAGATATCCTGTTTGAACAATATGGCAAAATAGCCAAAATTACCATCAACAGGCCGCAGGTGTATAACGCCTTTCGTCCGCAAACCAACCGCGAGATGCTCGATGCTATGGCATATTGCCGCGAGGCTAACGACATAGGGGTAATCATCCTCACTGGAGCCGGAGACAAAGCTTTCTGCTCCGGAGGCGACCAAAAGGTGAAAGGCGTTGGCGGCTACATTGACGAAAACGGCGTACCGAGGCTGAATGTGCTCGACCTGCATAAAGCCATCCGCTCCATCCCGAAGCCGGTGATAGCTATGGTCAACGGTTATGCCATTGGCGGTGGCCATGTGCTGCATGTGGTGTGCGACCTCACGATAGCATCATCCACAGCACGGTTTGGCCAGACCGGCCCCAAAGTGGGCAGCTTCGATGCCGGGTTCGGCTCGTCCTACCTCGCCCGTTGCGTGGGCCAGAAGAAGGCTCGTGAAATATGGTTTCTCTGCCGTCAGTACACCGCCCAGGAGGCCGAGCAGATGGGGATGGTGAACAAGGTGGTGCCTCCGGAACAGCTTGAAGCCGAAACAATTGAATGGTGTGAGACAATCCTCAAACGCAGCCCCATGGCCATACGCATGATCAAGCGTGCGCTCAATGCAGAGCTTGACGGCCAACGTGGAATGATGGAGTTTGCCGGCGATGCCACATTGATGTACTACCTGATGGCGGAAGCGCAGGAAGGGAAAAACGCGTTTCTTGAGAAGCGCGACCCGGACTTTGACCAATTCCCCAAATTTCCGGGATAGCAATGAGGGTAAGCATCGCGCGTCATCGGCTCCATTTCAAGCAACCGTCGCGCACATCCCGCGAAGTGCTCAACCACAAGGATGTGTGGTATGTGAAGTTCACCGACCCCGCCACCAATAGAACGGGGGTGGGGGAGTGCGCTGTATTCCCCGGGCTAAGCTGCGACTGGACTCCGGAGTATGAGCAACGCCTGATTGAGATATGCCAAGCCATAAAAAACGGGGATAATCCCGAAATTGAAAGCTATCCGTCAATCAAATTCGGGATTGAGAGCGCTATGACTCAGATTAGAGGAGAGCATCAGGGCTGGACAAACGGAGATGTTTCGTTCACCATCAACGGTTTGGTGTGGATGGGATCGGAAGAGGAGATGACAAAGCGCGTGGAAGAGAAGATAGCCCAAGGGTTTGGCTGCGTGAAGCTGAAAATCGGAGGGATAGATTTTGACCGCGAGTTGGCCATATTGAGATCTGTGCGGGAATCTTTTTCCAAAAACACATTAGAGATTCGTCTGGATGCCAACGGTGCCTTCACACCGGAAAATGCACTGAAACGACTTGACCAACTTGCCCGGTTTGACATCCACTCCATTGAGCAACCTATCCGTCAGCATCAATGGACTCAGATGAGAACCGTTTGCGCTGAATCGCCTATTCCTATAGCACTTGATGAAGAGCTGATAGGGATAAACAGCGGCGATGCCAAGGCCAGGATGCTTGATGCTATCCACCCGGCCTATATAATATTGAAGCCTACACTTTGCGGCGGATTATCCGGTAGCGATGAGTGGGTAACGCTCGCAACCGAGCGCAACATCGGTTGGTGGGCAACATCGGCACTTGAAAGTAATGTGGGACTCAACGCCATAGCCAACTGGCTGGCAGGTTATAATCCATCGTTGCCCCAAGGGCTCGGAACCGGCGCACTATATACCAACAATATTCCTTCACCTCTTCAGCTACGAGGGGAAAAGCTATCACGAAACCCTATGGCAACATGGGATCTGAGCATCTTGAAATGGACGGAGCTATGATAAATGACCCTCACGAACTTGCAAGCGCGTTTATTGCGGAATGGGAATCCGATACGGCTTATGTCACCGCACACACATCCGGCTCCACAGGACAACCCAAACCGGTGAGATTAAGCAAAGCCGATATGGAGATTTCGGCACGAGCCACCTGCGAATTTTTCAAACTGACCTCATCAAGCCATCTGCTTCTGCCTCTCTCAACCGACTACATTGCCGGCAAGATGATGGTGGTCAGGGCTTTGCTCTCCAACTCCACACTCACGGTGCTCAAGCCGGCCACAGATCCGTTCAGGAATCAGCAGCTTCCTGCTGAGGTGGCGCTCGTGGCTATTGTGCCTTCACAAATCCCTGCACTGATAGAAGCTTCCTCGCGTTGTAAGTTCACAAATATAATAATAGGAGGTGCGCCTGTGCTTCCCGACCAATTGCAACAGCTTAAGGATGCCGGATTGAACGGATGGATCACCTACGGCATGACCGAAACCTGCAGCCATGTGGCATTGCGCCATATATCGCACCCATTTTATACCGCGCTCCCCGGAGTGACATTCAGTGTGGACAGCAGGAATTGTCTTGCAATCAAGCATGACACCATGTCGTTTGGACTGTTGCAGACCAACGATGTGGTGGAGCTGCTGTCGCCAACCCGGTTTGTATGGCTTGGCCGTCAGGACAATGTGATAAATTCCGGCGGTATAAAAATCCATCCTGAAATTGATGAGGCAATATTGGCACCATACATTGATGTAAATTTCTACATAGCTGCCCGGCCCGACGCCAAGTGGGGCGAACTGCCGGTGCTGATGCTTGAAGGCACCGACAACGGACGCTCCAACCAATATCTTGCGGCAGCAGCGTCAAGGCTGCCCAAATACCATAATCCCAAATCCGCAATGTGGACACCACAGTTTCAGCGGACGAATTCCGGCAAAATCAAACGCAACAAAGCACCATGGCAATAATTACACTGACATCGCTCGACTCACACCCTTTAGCATCACTTTTCGCCAATCTCACCGAAGCACAGCTGAGGCAAAGCATCGAGAGTGAGCACGGACTGTTCATAGCAGAAAGTCCCAAAGTGATAAAAGTGGCTTTGGATACAGGATACGAACCTCATGCACTGCTGTGCGAGACAAAACATATAGAGGGAGACGCAGCCGGGATAATAGAGATGTGCGGGGATATTCCAATCCTCACCGGCGAGAGACAGCTGCTGGCATCACTGACAGGGTATAAGCTCACCCGTGGAGTGCTCTGCGCCATGCGGCGACCGAAGTTGCCCACAGTGGGCGAAGTATGTGAGCACGCAAGCAGGGTAGTGGTGATAGATTCCGTGTCCGATACCACCAACATAGGAGCTATATTCCGTTCGGCAGCAGCTCTCGGGATTGACGCCGTACTTCTCAATTCCGAAGCGTGTGACCCGCTCAACAGGCGCTCGATCCGTGTGAGCATGGGGAGTGTGTTTCTGGTACCATGGACCCGCATCAACACTCTCGCCCAGTTGTCGGAGTTGGGATTCAAAACCGCCGCAATGGCATTGTCCGACAACTCCATCAGCATTGATAATCCTGTGCTTGCCGAGGAACCTAAATTAGCCATCGTGATGGGTACCGAAGGTGATGGACTGCCCAAGGAAGTGATAGCCCAATCGGACTATGTGGTGAAGATACCCATGAGCCACCATGTGGACTCGCTGAATGTGGCCGCAGCAGCTGCCGTAGCATTCTGGCAATTACGCAAGAACTAACTTGCCACCGAGTGTGTTAGGTAAGTATGAAAACAGTTTCAACGCACTCGGTTATAGCCACAAAATTTGCCGGCATCAGCGCACGACAAGGCTCACTTTATTTTTCTGCATTCATCATCGGCCTGATATGTGGTGGATTAGCTTTTGTATTGAAACGTATGATAGCGTTCACCTCCACGCTTCTCACCAAGGGGTTTGAGGTAAGCGAAGGTAACATCATACTGATAATTCTTCCTGTGGCGGGAATACTCCTCGCGGCTGTATTTCAGCGATGTGTGCTTCGTGTGAAACTCAGCCACGGTGTGGAGCAGCTGCAAACAAGCATCAGGAAACATCAATACAGTGTCTCGCCCAAAATTCTGTTCGGCCCCATGATAGCCAACACATTCACCTTGGGGTTTGGCGGTAGTGCCGGAGCCGAGGGTCCAATAGCCTATACAGGCGCCGCCGTAGGGAGCAATCTCGGACGGTTGTTCGGATTCAACGGCAACAGGCTGATGTTGCTTGTGGGGTGTGGAGCAGGCGCCGGAATCGCCGGGATATTCACAGCCCCCATTGGCGGAGTGCTGTTCACTCTTGAGGTGATGGGCATTGCAATGACCACCACAAGTGTCATAGCCCTGATAATAGCTTGCGTTGCAGCCGGATTGACAGCATTTGTGTGTTCCGGATTTTCGGTGAATGTGGATTTCACCAACCATCTGCCATTTGAGCCTGTGATGCTGCTCTGGGTACTGGCATTGGGAGTGGTGTGTGGATTGTTTTCGGTGTACTACGTGTTAATAATGACCAAAGTACGAACGTTTCTCTCCTCCATCCGCAATCATTGGGTAAAAAATATTATAGCAGGGCTGACCATTGGAGTGCTTGTGTTTCTGTTTCCTCCGCTTTTTGGCGAAGGTTATGGGATATTGGGAGATATAATCAACAACCATTACGATGCCGTGGTTGATGACAGTATGTTCTACTCGGCCACTGGTTCTCCGTGGCAAATGATATTATACGTGTTCGGAATGATGACATTCAAGGCATTCGCCACATCAAGCACCAACAGCGGCGGCGGTGTGGCCGGAGATTTCGCGCCCACCTTGTTTGCCGGCTCCGTTGTGGGCCTGCTGTTCGCATTGTTTTTTAACGCCCTGTTTCCTTTGGATTTGCCCATAGGTATGCTGTCATTCATAGCTATGGCCGGAGTGATGGCCGGCGCGGTACAGGCACCATTGATGGCAATGTTTCTGGTAGCCGAAATGACCGGAGCAATCGACCTGCTTTTGCCGCTTGCTATGGTAAGCGCCATCTCCTACGGCACCACACGATTGTTTAAACGATAAAAAAGCAGTACTTTTGTCGGTGCAATACGAGTCTATTATGAATATCACCGACATAAAAATAGAGGAATTCAATTATCCTCTTCCCGACGATAGAATAGCCAAGCATCCGCTTACTAACCGCGATGAATGCCTGCTGCTTGTGCGCAACAGCGACGGAATGCTGAGCAAACATAAGTTTTACGAGCTACCCGGATTGCTTCCCAAGGATGCGATGCTGATCTACAACAACACCAAAGTGATCAATGCGCGAATCAGGATGACCAAGCCATCGGGCGCGTCCATAGAGATTTTCTGCCTTGAGCCGGTCACTCCGTCCGACTATGCGGTGTCGTTCGCACAGACATCCGGATGCTCCTGGCTCTGCTTTGTAGGCAACAGCAAGCGGTGGAAAAGCGGAGATCTTGTGCTGCCACTGACAGTCGGAAGCCAGACCGTCAACCTCACCGCCACGAGAATTGAGAAGCAGGAGAACGCCTCCATTGTGCAATTTTCGTGGGACAACCCCGAGGTGACATTTTCCGAGATAATAGATGTGGCGGGTGAGATACCTTTCCC
>URCF01000003.1 GCA_900546365.1 uncultured Porphyromonadaceae bacterium | reverse complement strand
TCTTCATTCTCTTCATGAGCGGGAGTGTCAGCAGCGGTATCGGTGTCAGGAGTGAGGTCGTTCAGCTGTTCAGCATCCTCCACCAGCTGTTCCTCCTCACGCTCGGAGTCAACGCAGCATACAGAAGCAATAGTATCATTGCGTTTTTCAAGGTTGATTATCTTCACACCCTGAGTGGCGCGCCCCTGCACCCTGATGTCAGCCATCTTTATACGGAGTGTAATGCCGCTCTTGTTGATAATCACAAGATCGTTCTCATCGTTGACACTCTTAATGGCAACAAGATGACCGGTTTTGTCAGTCACGTTGAGAGTCTTCACGCCCTTACCGCCACGGTTGGTGATACGGTAGTCGTCAAGCACAGAGCGTTTGCCGTAGCCGTTTTCGGAAACCACCATCACAGTGTTCCCCTCGCTCGGTTTCATGCATATCATGCCAACCACCTCATCGTCGCCGCCGTCAAGAGTCATGCCACGCACACCTGTGCTCACCCTGCCCATCTCGCGGACAGTGGTTTCAGGGAAGCGGATGGCACGGCCATTGCGGTTGGCCATCAGGATTTCGCTGTTGCCATCTGTCATTTCCACCGATATCAGCTGATCGTCGTCGCGGATGATGATAGCGTTGACGCCTGCGGCACGGGGACGGGAATAGGCTTCGAGCTTGGTTTTCTTAATCACACCGTTCTTGGTGGCGAACACAAGATTGTGGCTGTTGACAAACTCCTTGTCATCAAGACCTTTCACGCATATAATGGCATTGATGGCATCATCAGGCTCGATATTGAGCAGGTTCTGCACGGCACGGCCTTTGTTGTTTTTGGCGCTTTCCGGAATCTCATACACTTTGAGCCAGTAGCAGCGACCCTTTTGGGTAAAGAACAGCATATAGCTGTGCATGGAAGCCGCATAGATATGCTCAATGAAGTCGCCATCCCTTGTATCGCTGCCTTTGGCGCCTACGCCGCCACGGTTCTGCGCACGGAATTCGCTCAGAGCGGTGCTCTTGATATAACCAAGGTGGGAGATGGTGATAATCATATCATCATCGGGATAGAAATCCTCAGCGTTGAAATTGCCTGCGGTGTAGTCGATGTCGGTGCGGCGTTCGTCACCATATTTCTCGCGCACCTCCACAAGTTCCGACTTGATGAGCTCGCGGCACACATCGTCGTTGTTGAGGATCTCCTCGAGATGGGCTATCAGGGCCATCACTTCGGCATAAGCGTCACGCAGTTTGTCCTGCTCCAGTCCGGTGAGCTGCTTCAAACGCATCTCCACAATGGCAGCAGTCTGCGCATCGGTGAGGTTGAAACGTTCGGTGAGTTTGGCGCGGGCATCTTCTGTGCTGGAAGAGTTGCGGATGATATGAATCACCTCGTCAATGTTCTGCGAAGCGATAATCAATCCTTCAAGGATATGTGCCTTCTCCTGAGCCTTGCGGAGCTCGAACTTGGTGCGGCGGATCACCACCTCATGGCGGTGGTCCACAAAGGCAAGAAGCATCTCTTTGAGGTTCAGCAGCTTGGGGCGACCATTGACGAGTGCCACATTGTTGACACTGAATGAAGCCTGCATCTGGGTCATCTTGTAGAGCTTGTTGAGCACCACCTTTGCATTGGCATCGCTCTTGAGCTTGATGACAATGCGCATACCCTGATAGTTACTCTCGTCGTTGATATCGGCGATACCGTCGAGCTTCTTTTCGGTGACGAGCTGTGCTATATATTCTATAAGGAGAGCCTTGTTGACATTGTATGGAATCTCGGTGACGATGATATTCTCGTGATTGTTCTCTGTTTCAATCTCCGCTTTGGCACGGATGAGAATACGACCACGGCCGGTTTCAAACGATTCTCTCACGCCATTGTAGCCGTAGATGATACCGCCGGTTGGAAAATCGGGAGCCTTGATATAGTTCTGCATCAGATCGGCCACTGTCAAATCGCGGTTATCGAGCAGCGCAATCGAGGCATTGATACATTCAGTAAGGTTGTGGGGAGCAATGTTGGTGGCCATACCCACAGCAATACCGCTGGCACCGTTGACGAGCAGGTTGGGGAAACGGGTGGGAAGCACCACAGGCTCACGACGCGAGTTGTCGTAGTTGGGTTGGAAGTCAACAGTGTCACTGTCAATATCGCTGAGCATCTCCTCGCCGAGTTTCTGGAGGCGCACCTCGGTGTAACGCATGGCGGCGGCACCGTCGCCATCCACAGAGCCAAAGTTGCCGTGGCCATCCACCAGAGTGTAGCGGAGCGACCAGTCCTGAGCCATGCGCACCACTGTGCCATAGATTGAGAAGTCACCGTGGGGGTGATATTTACCCATCACCTCACCCACGCAGTTGGCGCTCTTTTTATGAGGGTGGTCGGAAGTGTTGCCCATCTCGTTCATACCAAAAAGCACACGGCGATGAACAGGCTTGAGGCCGTCACGCACATCCGGCAATGCTCGCGACACTATTACCGACATGGAATAGTCGATATAGGCCGACTTCATTTCATTTTCAATGTTGATCTTTATAATGCGATCTTCGTCCAACATAAGTTATATTTTCACTTTTCGTTAGTTATCTAAAGGTTAGGACACCGTTCGCCCCGCAATGGACACGATGCCTGAAACATCATACAAAGATACTAATTTTTTATTTAACAAACGCAGGTTTTGCATCATAAACGCTTTTTAAATTGTTATAATATTTGTTATAGAGGTTTGTGTGCTGCTTTGGCATAATTATTGCAAGCATCTTACGTTAATTATAGTACAACAAGGAAAGGACAACAAATATATGAACATCGGTTTTTCACCACAACTGCAAAACACACTCACGCAGAGCGCAAGAGTTGCCGCAAGCCACAACATGGATGTGGTCAACCCCGAACACCTGCTGATGGCACTGCTCAGCGATGCCTCCGGCAAACCGTTCACCCTCGTGGAGAAGGTGTGCACCAACACCTCCGCCTACGACCTGCGCCAGAAGCTTGACGAACTTCTTTTTGAAATGGGCACCGACCGTGTGCCCTCGGAAGGCCCTATCGTCCAGGTAGGTGTCAGCGACTTGGCCAACAGGCTCATAAAGCTCAGCGTGCTTGAGGCTCGACTACTTAAAAACGACAATGTGGACGAGGAACATCTGCTGCTCGCAATATTCCACAATCCCGAAATCAAAGAGATGAACTATATCAAACCATTTATTGCCGCCGGCGTGGACTACAAGGCTCTGTTTCACGCTGTGGCCCCCGATGCCGCCGTCCCCCGCGATGGCGCCGACTTTGAGGATGCCGACGAGGACGATGAAGACGATGATGAGCTCCGTCAGTCAGGCTCCGACACCGAAGCTACGGCTTCCACCCAACGCAAAACCGGCTCCAAGCGCGGCAACGACACCCCTGCCCTCGACAAGTACGGCAACGATATGACCCGTGCCGCCGAGGAGGGTCGCCTTGACCCTGTGGTGGGACGCGAGGTGGAGATTGAACGGCTTGCTCAGATTTTAAGCCGCCGCAAAAAGAACAACCCCGTGCTTATTGGCGAACCCGGCGTGGGTAAGTCGGCCATTGTTGAAGGTTTGGCCCTGAGAATTGTGCAGCGCAAGGTGTCACGTGCTCTGTTTGACAAGCGCGTGATATCGCTTGACATGGCCTCGCTGGTGGCCGGTACCAAGTACCGCGGCCAGTTTGAGGAGCGCATCAAGGCCATTCTCAACGAATTGGCCAAGAACAAGGATATCATCCTGTTTATCGATGAGCTCCACACTATTGTCGGTGCCGGCAACCCGTCGGGATCGATGGATGCCGCCAATATGCTCAAGCCGGCGCTCGCCCGCGGCGAGATTCAGTGCATCGGTGCCACCACCCTCGACGAATATCGCAAGAATATCGAGAAGGACGGTGCGCTGGAGCGCAGATTTCAGAAGGTGATGGTGGAGCCCACCTCTCCCGAGGAAACGCTCACCATTCTCCACAACATCAAGGACAAATATGAGGAACATCATAATGTGAACTACACCGATGCCGCTCTTGACGCCTGTGTGAAGCTCACCGAACGCTACCTCAGCGACCGCACTTTCCCTGACAAGGCTATCGATGCCATGGACGAGGCCGGATCGCGTGTGCATATCACCAACATTGTTGTGCCCGAGGAAATCGAGTCACTTGAAAAGAAGGTGGAGGAGACCGCCAAACAGAAGCTTGAGGCTGCGCAGTCGCAGGATTTCGAGAAGGCTGCTTCGTTCCGCGATCAGGAACAGAACCTCCGCACCGAGCTTGACAACGCCAAGCACGAGTGGGAGATGAAGCTCAACAACTCCCGCGAAACCGTGGACGAGGAGCAGGTGGCCGAAGTGGTGGCCATGATGACCGGCGTGCCGGTGCAACGCATCGCACAAGCCGAGGGGCTCAGACTCAGAAGCATGGCTCCCCAGCTCAAAAGCGCCATCATTGGTCAGGATGCCGCCATCGACAAGATTGTAAAGGCAATACAGCGCAACCGTGTGGGTCTGAAGGATCCCAACAAACCTATCGGCACTTTCATGTTTCTCGGCCCGACAGGCGTGGGTAAAACCCATCTGGCCAAGAAGCTCGCCGAATATCTGTTTGATTCCGCCGACACCCTCATCCGGATGGACATGAGTGAATACATGGAGAAATTCACCGTGAGCCGTCTTGTGGGTGCGCCTCCGGGATATGTGGGTTATGAAGAGGGCGGACAGCTCACCGAAAAAGTCAGGAGACGCCCCTACTCCGTGGTGCTCCTTGATGAGATTGAGAAAGCTCACCCCGATGTGTTCAACCTTCTGCTGCAGGTGATGGACGAAGGACGCCTCACCGACAGCCTTGGCCGCCGCATCGACTTCAAGAACACCATCATCATCCTCACCTCCAACATCGGCACCCGCCAGCTCAAGGAGTTCGGTTCGGGCGTGGGATTCAACACTCCTGCGGTTGACAAAGAGTATTCCCACGGCGTGCTGCAGAAAGCTCTCAACAAGGCTTTCTCGCCGGAATTCCTCAATCGTATAGATGACATCATCATGTTTGACCAGCTCGACAAAGAGGCTATTTTCAAGATTATCGACATCGAGCTCGCCGGGTTCTACGCACGCATGAATATGCTCGGCTATCAGCTGCAACTGAGTGAGGACGCCAAATCCTACATCGCCGAGAAGGGGTATGACGCGCAGTATGGCGCCCGCCCGCTCAAACGAGCCATCCAGAAATATCTTGAGGATGAACTGGCCGAGATGATCATCAACTCCAACCTCAAGCCGGGCGATGTGATAGCGGTGGACTATGACAAGACAACTGACAAAATAGTCACATCAGTGTCACACCCCGAGCAATCTTAAAACATGTTTAACATTCAAAATCATGACAAAATGTCACATCATTGATGTGGCATTTTTTTTGTTTTGTTTGTTATATCAACGACAACAATCAAAATTTCAAATATATGAGCAATCAAACTGGCAAAATCGGTGTAACCACCGAGAACATCTTTCCGGTAATAAAAAAATTTCTTTACAGCGACCATGAGATTTTTCTCCGTGAGCTCGTGTCCAACGCGATTGACGCAACACAGAAAATCAAAACCTTGTCATCGTTTGGCGAATATAAAGGTCAGCTCGGTGATCTGAATGTGCGCGTGAGCGTGGACAAGGAGGCCGGCACTCTCACCGTCAGCGACCATGGTATCGGCATGACTGCCGAGGATATCGACAAGTATATCAACCAGATTGCATTTTCCGGTGCTGAAGAGTTTCTTGAAAAATACAAGGACAACGCCAACGCCATCATAGGCCATTTCGGCCTAGGATTCTACTCGGCATTCATGGTGGCCAAGAAGGTGGAAATCCGCTCCCTGAGCTACAAGGAAGGTGCTGAAGCTGTGCAGTGGAGCTGCGACGGCTCGCCTGAATACTCCATGGAGAAGATTGAGAAAGCCGAGCGCGGCACTGACATCGTGCTGTATATCGACGATGAGAACAAGAATTTCCTGGAGCAGTCCGAAATCGATTCGCTCCTGAAAAAGTATTGCCGGTTCCTCCCCGTGCCAGTAATATCCGGCAAGGAGCAGGAGTGGAAAGATGGCAAATATGTGGACACCGACAAGGATAAGGTGATCAACAACACCGAGCCCACATGGACCAAGAAACCGTCGGAGCTCACCGACGATGACTACCGCTCATTCTACCATGAACTTTATCCCGGTCAGGACGACCCCTTGTTCTGGATTCACCTCAACGTGGACTACCCATTCACTCTCACCGGTGTGCTGTTTTTCCCAAAAATCAAGAATAATTTCGAAATCACCAAAAACCGCATTCAGCTCTATTGCAACCAGGTGTATGTGACCGACTCTGTGGAAGGAGTTGTGCCCGAGTTCATGATGCTGCTTCAAGGCGTGATTGACTCCCCCGACATCCCTCTGAATGTGTCGCGCTCATACCTCCAGAGCGACACCGCCGTGAAAAAAATCTCAAGCTACATCACCAAAAAGGTGTCCTCGCGACTTGAGGAGATATTCAAGGACAACCGTCAGGAGTTTGAGCAAAAATGGGATGACATAAAGATTTTCATTGAGTACGGCATGCTCACCGATGAAAAATTCTGCGATGCCGCAATGAAGTTCGCCCTGCTCAAGGACACCGACAGCAAATTCTATACCCTTGAGGAATATCGCACCCTGATTGAAGGCTCGCAGACCGACAAGGATGGCAATGTGGTGTATATCTATGCCACCAACCCCACAGACCAGTTCACCTACATCAAGGACGCCACTGACAAGGGGTATAATGTGCTGCTGATGGACGGACAGCTCGACAGCCACTTCATAGGGCTTCTTGAGTCGAAGCTCACCAAGGCACGGTTTGTGCGCGTGGACTCCGATGTGGTTGACAACCTTATTCCCAAGGCCGACCGCAAGAGCGTGGAGATGGAAGCCAACGAGCGCGAGATGCTCACCGAGCTCTACCGCACACAGCTGCCGAAAGTGGATAAAGCCGAGTTTGTGGTGACCTTTGAAGCGCTCAATCCGGATGCCAACCCCATCCTGATCACCCAAAATGAATATATGCGCCGAATGAAAGATATGGCCGCCATGCAGCCGGGTATGAGTTTCTACGGTGAGCTCCCCGACAGCTACAATCTGATTGTGAACACTGAGAGCCCTGTGATCAAGAAAATCACCGAGGCTGCCAACAGCGGATTGAAGCCGCAGCTGGCCGACATATTCGCCGCCATCGATAATGCCAACAAGCAATCAACCGAGCTCAGAGACAAAACAAAAAATAGCGCGGAAAAACTGTCCGATGATGACCAGAAACAACTCACCCAACTTGAGCAGCAGATCACTCATCAGCGTGCCGAGGAGAAAAAAGTGGTCACAGAGTTTGGCAACAATCAGCCTCTTGTGCGCCAGGCAATCGACCTCGCGCTTCTGGCCAACGGCCTGCTGAAAGGCGAAGCACTAAATGCCTTCATCCGCCGCTCGGTATCATTGCTTTAACAACGAAGTCAACTTTTTCCAACATCCGGCGCCACTACGGCTCCGGATGTTGTTTTTTTACCGCAATGAATAGCGGCGCAACAGTTCCTTATATTCAGGTGTGAGCTTGAAATGCACAATCGCGGTGTCGAGGCGTTGGGCCAGCACGGAATCATTCTTGTTCAATATCCAAGGCTGAAATTGGCTGAACGACACACGGGTGCCCACATCCAACTGTGGGTAGTCGGCACCGACAGCCTGCGCCACAGTTTCGTTTACTACAGCCCGCTCAATCTCGCCGGTGGCCACCAGCATCACCAGCTGCTCGGCACCGTATTCAGCATCCTCGTGCACCATAATGCTGTCGCCAATCTCAGCAGAAAGGTTGCTCAAACGATTGATTACCGAAGCGTTGGCCGGCACCCACACATCCATGCCGCCGAGGTCGAGAGTGCTGCGCACCATATTGGAATCTTTGATCTGCACCAGCACCTGCCTGTCGATATATACCGGTTCGGTGACGATATAACGCTCCTGAAAATAGGCGGTACCCGCAAGGTCGCCAATCACTATGTCGTAGAGTCCTTTGTCAAGGCCGTCCAGAGCCTCGGGTATGGCGGTGACGGGATGGAATTTCAGAGTCAGCCCCTCACGCGAGGCTATAAGTCTTATCATATCGTAGTTGAGGCCGCCGATGGTGTCGTCATAGCGGTAGAGCAACAGCGGAGAATACTCCACAGCCACATCGATGGTGTCGCCGCCCGACGGGGATGCCTCAACAGAGTGGAACACCGAGCGCGAGCTGCACTGCTTGAGCATGAACATCAACGCCACCACCACAGCAAGGAGGGCGACATAGAAAGCCGGAGTTTTGCGTTTGGGAGAGAATAGAGCTTTCATTCAGTGACAGATTAGTTTGCGAAATCCACAGATATACCGAGCTGGAAGCGGCGAGGATTGAGAGGATATCCGGGCATGGAGAAATATTTGTTGCCGCCAAACATCCCCTGATTGACATGGGACATGAGCACATAGAAGCGGGCCTTCTTGAGCTTCATGTTGAGGTAGGCGCTGCAGAACGGGTAGCCGCCGACTTCCACTTCGTTCTGATTGCAGAAGGCCGTTGTGGCAGGCTGGTACACCGGAGCGTTGTACTTGGTGTAGTAATCGCAATCCACACCAAACTGCACCTGGAGCACTTTGGCAATCCGAAACAGGATATAAAGATTGGAGTAAACGGCAAGCTTCGGCATGGGGATTACTGAAGTTTCGGTGGAAGTCTGATAGGTCACAGAGTTGTTCCAGTGGAGGATACCCACCTTAAAATTCTGCTGCAGCGACGCGCTGAACACCTGCACACTGCCGCCATACTGCACCGGGAGACCGGAATTGTTGAAATAGATGTGGTTCTGCACATTCTCCACGCCAATGTCGAGATGGGTGTCGGTGAATCCGACATCCAGACGGCCTCCGGCACGGATGCTGCGTGTTTTGCCGAAGTCATTATGCCAAATAAAATGATTGGACACATAGTTGTTCATCAGGAAAGGAGCGGTTTTATTTGCGAAAGAGCCGTAGCCGGTCACTTTCACCGAATCTTTCCAGAATTTGAAGCGCGCGCTGATATTTCCGGCGACATCAATTTCGCCTGCGGCCGGACCGACTACACCTATTTTACCGGTAGCCTCGTAGCGGAACAGTTTTCCCTGCTGCTTGGTGAGCTGGGCACCAACCCACAGGAGATTTTCGGTAGTGCCCCCGATGGCGGGCATATCAGCCGGCAGAGCAGTGAGATGCTCCGGACGGTACTCTATTTGAGCGGGATCAACCTCAAGGTTGTAGCGCCGGATTTCGTGAGTGAGATAGGCTGAGAGGCCGGCTTTGGCGTATTTGTTGAACCCCTCGAGGAGCGACACGCCGAAAGTGTTGCGCAGCGACCAGTAGGATGTGCGGTCGTGGGTGCCGTCGGAGGATAGGTAGAAATTGTTCCAGAAATCGCTTGCCTCCTCTATATTGGTATTGTCAAACACATGGCTCGCGCTATTATAGTCCAGGGTCCATATGAAGCTTGACACAGGCACGTAAGTGCGATGCGGAATAGTGTCGTCGGGAATAGTGTCGTTGGGCGGAGTCTCTTTCCAAAATCCCAACTTATAGCGATGGTTCATGTAGAACTCCTGACCCTTGATGCGTGTGTGGGCCCCGGACAGCCGCGTGGGGATGCTTTTGGGAGTAATGCTTGCCGAGCCGCCCTGGAGCACCGCAGGATCAATGATATATAGGTCATCTGTGATACCGCCGTTCTCCTTGTTGAGATTGTTGTAGTGATTGAAGAAAGTCTGCAGTTCATAGCGGTCGCCGATATACGAACCACTCAACCCCCACATCATATCTTTCACGGCCTGATTTTCATAGGAGCCTTTGGAATAGATATAGTCCAAATCGGCACCGAACTGAAATCGCGGACCGGCATTTCCGGAAAACACAGCTTTCAGCCTGTCCTGCGAATCCTGTTTTCCACCGGCGGCATTGTAGCTCAGCAGTGTCATCGGCACACGGGTGTTGTAATATTTATGCGAACCTTGAGCAGGAAGCCAAGGCAGAATAGCATCGCGGAAAAAGAAGTCACTCATCGGCTCACGCTCGAAAAACAGCATGTTCATCCCCTCGGCTCCGAGATTGCCGGTGGTGGCATAGGCCGCCGACACTTCCGAGGGCACGGACTTTTGATAATAATTATACAACAGGGTGTCGATGGTGGCCTCTTGATGCAACCCAAGCGGTGGAAGCGTGGTCCAAGCGTAGGATGGAGCAAGTTTCGGAGCCTTGGCGAGTGCAGACGCGGCGCAAAGCATCAGCGCGAACAGCACGATATGGCGGATAAATGATATTCTTTTCATAAATTGATGCAAAGGTAGCTTATTAAGCAATAGCTACAAAACAACACAAAAAAAAATTACTCGTCATCACGACGAATAATCTTCTACCTTAAATCTATACCATGAAAAACTGATGCAAAGATACGCATAAATATTGGATAGGCAATATATCCAATAAATATTTATGCTTGCTTTTACATTATTTAACAATTATGCTATGAATGAGTACTGATCTTGTTTAGATTGATCAGAAGTCGATGGTCAGCTTTACGTTGAACTGGCGACGGGTAAGGTAGTTGGGCACGGCATACTGGATGTCGTTGACATCGGTGACCCAATAGTAGCTGCTGACATTTGAGATGTCGAGCAGATTGAAGCAATCCACACCGAGCCAGATGCTCTTGAAGTGGCGCCAGAACCCTTCGCGTGGCTCGCCATCCTTGCGCGGAGTTAGGAGACCGTAGTAAAGGCCCACATCCACACGCTTGTAGGCGGGAGTGCGGAAATACCCTTTATCGCGGGTGGATTGCGGCGCGGTGGCCGGAAGGCCATCCGAGAAGATGCCGCGGAGGGAGAATTTCAATTTGGGGAATTTCGGGAAATAGTCGGTGAAATAGAGCGCGAAGCTATAGCGCTGGTCGGTGGGGCGCGGCACTTTCACGCCGTTGAGATTCTCCTGAGTTTTCATCAACGAGAAGCTGATCCAGGAGTCGCTGCCCGGCACAAACTGACCAAACAGCTTGAAATCCACACCGGCTGTCATGCCACTGGAAGAGTTGACTCCGGAATAGTTCACCTTGAGGTTGTCGATTTCATACGGCACAAGATTGCCGAGAGCCTTGTAGTAGAGTTCACCGGTAAGTTTGAACGGACGGTTGAAAGCTCTGAAAGTGTAGTCGCTGCCGAGGATTATCTGATAGCTCCGCTGCGACTTGATGTTTTCGTTGAACTTGATGATCTGATTGCCGTTATCGTCAATCACCGGCATACGGAACTCCTTGAAAAATGGAGCCTGATAGTAGAGGCCCGTGGCAAAACGGAATGCCCAGCGATTGTTTTTTTCGGGAACGAACCCTACATGAATACGCGGCGAGAAAAGAAACTCCTTGTTGAACGACCAGTAGGACAACCTGACACCGGCATTGGCTGTGAGATAGCCATACTTAGTGTTGAAGCGGATATTGTCCATCACATAGGCATTGAATCGGGTGGAGGTCAAGTCGTTGTGTGAAGCCTGACTGTATATCATCTTCAAGACGTCGGGAGCCACGGGAAGAGAGAATCCGGCGGAGTCACGCAGCTCCCACTCCTTGCTTCGGTCCATGATATGCTCGCTCTTGAGCACAAGGCCGTAGCCCAGGGTGTGCTTTCCTTTGGCCAAGGCAGTGGAACCTTTGAGAGTGAGCGAGAACACCGAGGATTTGAGGCGGTTGCGGGCATGTTCATGATAGCGTCCCACGCCGAGTTCACCACCGACACCATCCTCGCCCGAAGTGCCGGCCTGGTCGAGCCAATATTCGCCGGAAATATCATAGGTCACAAGTTCATTGCTGAGAAATCCGGCAGCTATGAGGCTGAGGTTAGTGGCGTTGGAGGGACGGTAGTCGAGGGAGAGAGCACCGAAATATGTTTCAAACTTATCTTTCTCATGCCCGTCAAAATACACCTTGAACCGTTTTGCATCCTCGGCAGTGCCGAAGTTGGTTTCGCGTGTGGTGGGCGTGAACTTATAGTTGTTCACGGCTATATTGCCAAGAAACGACACCTTCCATTTTGGCGACATAGTCCACACTATATTGGTTTGATAGTCGAAATAGTTGGGGTCGTACTCACCTTTTGTCTCCATGGAACTGAGCAAGGAGGAGTTGCGTTTGTAGCGGATGCCGTGAAGCTGCGAGAAATGCTTGGTGCTCTGTCCGAGAGCCAAGCTGCCACCCATGAGGCTTGCCGACACACTCCCCTCGAACGCCTCAGGCTGGCGGTATGTGATGTCGAGGGCGGAAGACATCTTGTCGGCATATTCGGCTGTAAAACCACCTGTGGAGAAACCGATTGCGCCCACCATGTCGGGATTGATCACCGAAAGGCCCTCCTGCTGACCGGAGGAAACGAGCAGTGGGCGATACACCTCTATGCCGTTGATATACACACTGTTCTCATCATAGCTACCGCCTCGCACAGAGTATTGCGATGAGAGCTCATTGCTTGAGTTGACACCGGCCATGGTGGTGAGCATCGATTCTATGCTGCCTCCGGTGGCATCAGCGGCGATACGGTAGTCGGAGGCATCGATGGTTTGCATGGCACCGGTTTGTTTTTTAATCTCGGTCACCTCCACCTCGCCAAGCACCTTGCTGTTCTCGCGCATCCGCATGTTGATGGTCACATCGCCCGAAGCGTCAATCAGAGTGCGTTTCTCCTCCACATAGCCTATGGAGCTGAACACCACAACAATGGTGTCGGAGGCGGGGCACGACAGCTTGTAATCGCCCTGCAGCCCGGTGGAAGTGCCGAGCGCAGTGCCCGCAATCCTCACGTTGACAAACTCCAACGGCTTGTTGGCTTCATCAATCACCTTGCCGCGTATATTGACGCCGGCTGAATAAACAACTATGCTGGAGAGCAAGCAAAAAAATATGATAAGTGGCCTGAATATTCGTGTCATAATGAATAAACGACAAAATCACGCTTAAATTATAGCTCCCAATAATATTATTGTGTAATTTTGTACCCTCAACAAATTCAAACACCTCTTTATGAACATAGCAATTGTCGGCACCGGATATGTAGGCCTTGTCAGCGGAGCATGCTTTGCCGAAGTAGGCATCAATGTGACCTGCGTGGATATAGATGCGAAAAAAATCGGGGATCTGCGCAAAGGTATAATCCCTATCTACGAACCCGGGCTGGACGATCTTGTGAAACGCAACACCGAAGCCGGGAGGCTAAGATTCACCACCAACCTTGAGGATTGCATCGATGATGTTGAGGCAGTATTCTGCGCCGTCGGCACCCCGCCCGACCAGGATGGAAGCGCCGACCTTCAGTATGTGCTTGAGGTGGCCCGCAACTTCGGGCGGCTTATCAACCGCTACTCAATCCTGGTGACCAAGAGCACAGTGCCGGTGGGCACCTCCGCTCTGGTGCGTAAGGCCGTGGAGGAGGAGCTTGAGCGCAGAGGCGTGGATGTGGAGTTTGAGGTGGCCTCCAATCCTGAATTTTTGAAAGAGGGGGCAGCGATAAAAGATTTCATGTCGCCCGACCGTGTGGTGATAGGCACCGAAACCGACCGCGCCCGCAAGGTGATGGAGCGGCTGTACCGCCCGTTCCTGCTCAACAATTTCAGGGTGATATTCATGGATATAGCCTCGGCCGAGATGACCAAATATGCAGCCAACTCCATGCTCGCCACCCGCATATCGTTCATGAACGAGATAGCGGCACTTTGCGAACTGGTGGGCGCGGATGTGAATATGGTGCGCAAAGGAATAGCATCGGATGTCCGTATCGGGAGCAAATTCCTGTATCCGGGATGTGGCTATGGTGGCTCCTGTTTTCCCAAGGATGTGAAGGCTCTGGCCCGCACCGGAGCTGAGTGCGGCCACAGAATGAGGATAATAGAGGCTGTGGACGAGGTGAACAATATGCAGAAAGCGGTGGTGTTTCACAAACTAAGCCAAGCCCTCGGGTCGCTGCGAGGCAAAAGGGTGGCTATATGGGGACTGTCGTTCAAGCCCGAAACCGATGATATGCGCGAGGCACCGTCGCTGGTGGTGATAGACCATCTGCTGGCTCAAGGAGCCGAAGTGGTGGTGTACGACCCGGTGGCGATGGATGAATGCAAACGGCGGATAGGCAACAAAGTGATTTATGCCCGCGATATGTATGACGCTGTGGCTGATGCTGATGCTGTGGCTCTGCTCACCGAGTGGAAGCAGTTCCGCGTGCCCTCGTGGCGAGTGGTGAAGAAAGCCATGCGAGGCAATGTGGTGGTGGACGGAAGGAATATCTACGACCCCGCGGAACTGGCCGATGAAGGACTCACCTACAGCTGCATAGGCCGCCGATAAACAGAAAAGTCAAATCAAAGGCCGGAGAATCAGCAACTCTCCGGCCTTTGTTGTATAGCTATGGGGAAACTATATCATTTGGCATTGGTTTCCACATCGGGAGCGATAAGCTTGTACCCTTTGCCGTGGATATTGATGATTTCGATGCTCGGATCCTCGCGCAGATGTTTGCGGAGCTTAGTGATATACACATCCATGCTGCGGGCATTGAAATAGTTATCGTCAATCCAGATGGTTTTGAGGGCAAAGTTGCGCTCAAGAATTTCATTGACATGCGCACAGAGAAGGCTAAGCAGCTCCGACTCCTTTGTGGTGAGCTTGGTCACCTTGTCATCAATCATAAGCACCTGCTTCTGAGTGTCGAAAGTGAACTTGCCAATCTTGTACATAGTGATTTCCTTGCCCTTCTTGCCCTTAACGCGGCGGAGAATGGCCTCGATACGGAACACCAGCTCCTCCATAGAGAACGGTTTGGTGATATAGTCATCGGCACCAATCTTGAACCCTTCAAGAATATCCTCCTTGATGGATTTGGCGGTGAGGAAGATAATGGGCACTTCGGAGTTGACGGTCCTGATTTCTTGAGCGAGTGCGAATCCGTCCTTCTTGGGCATCATCACATCCAGCACGCACAGGTCGTACTTCCCTTTGAGAAACGCTTTATAACCGCTCTCACCATCGGCAAAGAGGTCGGCATTGAAGCCCTTGGCCTGAAGGTATTCTCTGAGGAGCATACCCAGGTTTTCATCGTCTTCGCATAATAGGATACGCAAACGTTCTTCCATAATTGTTCAGTTTTTAGTTAACGGTAATATGATTATAAATTTTGTTCCGACATTGAGTTCGCTCTCCACCTTGATGTCGCCATGAAGCTCCTGCACCATTTTGTGCACGTAGGCCAAACCGAGTCCGAACCCTTTCACATCGTGACGGTTGCCGGTGCTCACACGGTAGAATTTTTCAAAAATCTTTTTCAAATCCTCCTTTTTCACACCTATGCCATTGTCCTTGACGGTGATTTCAAGCCTATGGTCGGAGATGTCGCGGGTGGACACCTCAAGCCTCAGCGGCACATCCTCGCGCCGGTATTTCACCGCGTTGTCAAGCAGATTGAAAATCACATTTGTGAAGTGCATCTCATCGACATTCACAATAGCATCTTCGGCATTGAGGTCGGGCACGATGGTGCCACCATACTTCTCTACCTTGATTTTGAATGTGTGGACAATCGAAGCCATCACCTCGTTTGCATTCACATCCTGAAGCCTGAGAGTGGCTTTCTGACGGTCGAACATCGACATCTGGAGCACCTTCTCCACCTGAAAACGCAACCTTTTGGTCTCGTCATTGATCACAGTGGATATATGCTCGAGCATCTTGGGCGACTTGCGCACGGAAGTGTCGTTAAGCATCTGTGCGGCAAGTGATATGGTGGAGATGGGGGTTTTGAATTCATGGGTCATATTGTTGATGAAGTCGTTTTTCATCTCAGTGAGCTTCTTCTGCTTGAAAGCCACGATTATGGTGTAGAGAAACACTATCAGCAATATGATGGTGAAGAGGAACGACGGCAGCATGAATTTGACAGATGAGAATAAATAATCCTTTTTGTCGGGGAAATACACCTTGAGATAGTTCATGGTGTTTTTGGCATCGTTGGGAAAAAGAGTCTGCACAAAAGTGTTGCCCGAATTGGAATTATCGGTGTTGAATCCGGCAGTCTTGTACACCGGCGCTCCCATCCTGTTGACCACCGCAAACTCAAACGGAAGCATTATGCCGTTGTTGGCGAGCTCCATGGTGAGGAACATCGACACAGTGGCACTGTCGGCACGGACTGCTATGTCGCGGTTGCCCGACTGACTGATGATACTCAGAATCACCTCATTGAGCAGACCGCGCTGATACATATACTGGTTACGCACGGTTTCCTGCATGGAGCTGTACCGCTGCTTCTTGGCCTCAGCGGAGAGCTGCGGCGACAATGCGGTGATTTCACCTGTGAATGTGAAGTCACTGCTCAGCCCCTCGGAAGTGGTGACAGAATAGCGCACGCCGCCGAGATTGCTCCCGGCACCGGGATAGGCCGGAACCACCGATGACTCGATGCTGGCCACATCGTTTTCCAAATAGTATCTGGCTTCCTCCTGCTCAAGCATATTGCTCACACTGTAGAGGCTGCGCTTGACACCCTCGGCAAACTGCTCGTCGCGCATCCGCACCATATTCCTCATATACATTATCTGAATGTACAGGAGTCCCGCAAATGTCAGGGCCATGATGATGGTGAGAAACCAAATAATTGACTTTTTCATTATTATCTCTACGGCCTCAACAGCAGGATGGACTGACAGTCAGGCCTGATTTTTACAAATGATTAATCTTTATTATGTTAACAATTAAGGTTGTGAATTGTTGTGAGAGATGTTAAAATATTACATTTAACATTTCGCGTCAAAATTAACATAAAAATGTGAAAGGAAAAATTTCCTTCCACATATTTCTTGATTTTTGTATTTTTTAATACTCTATCTACCGGCTTTCCCTTTGGCCTCATCCTCAGCCAGGAACTGCTCAGCCTGAGCTTTGGAAGGCAAGGTGAAATGCAGCAGCACGAATCCAAGCACCCCTGCCAAGAGCGAACCGACCACAATGCCGAGCTTGGACTGGTTGAGCAGCTCCATGCCGTGGGCTCCGAGAGAGGAGAAGGAGAGATTGGCTATGAACAACGACACTGTGAATCCGATGCCGCCGAGCACAGCGATCGATGCCATCATGAGCCAGTTGCAATGCTGCGGAACGGGTGCCCATCCAAGCTTCACTGTCAGCCACGAGAATCCGAGGATGCCGAGGAATTTGCCGAAAACAAGGCCGCAAATAATAGCCAGACTGATGCCATGCACCACCATGCCGGGATTGAGGTCAAGCAGATATATACCGGCGTTAGCAAACGCAAACAGCGGCACGATGAAATTGTTGACAGTGGCGTGGAGTGAATCCTCGAGGTCCTGCAGCGGGGAGATGACCTTGTCGGAAGCCGATTCCACCTCCTTGAGCCAGTTCATCTGATCCTTGTCGAGAATCGAGCGGCGGTTGAGTGCATCGTCATCCTCCTGATTGAAGTGGGAGATGGCACCACGGATGGCTTTCACATATTTCTTAGGAGCAAACACCGGCTTGGCAGGAACACAGAATGCCACAAGCACGCCTGCGATGGTGGGGTGCACGCCCGAGTTAAGAAACAGGAACCATACCACGAGCCCCACTGTGACATAGAATATCTTGCTCTGAATCCTCATCAGCGAGCCGAGCAGAAGCAGTCCGAGCAGCAGTGCGGCATACACCAGCAGCATCACCTCGATATGGGTGGAATAGAACACGGCTATCACAATGATGCCACCGATATCGTCCACCACCGCGAGAGTGGTAAGAAATATCTTCAACGACACGGGCACTCTCGAGCCCAGCATAGCGAGCACGCCGAGCGAAAACGCTATATCTGTGGCCATAGGTATGGCGGCTCCGTCCACATAGTCGGTGCCGCGGCTCATGAGATAGAATATGGTCACAGGGAATGCCATGCCGCCAATGGCTCCCATGATGGGGAGCAGGGCCTGGCGAAACGAGGACAACTCCCCTACCAGCACCTCGCGCTTGATTTCAAGGCCGATGGTGAAGAAGAAAATGGCCATCAACGCATCGTTGATGAACTGGAGCATGGTCATGGGGTGCCCCGCATGGCTGAAGATATTGAATCCTCCGACCTGCAGATACACCTCCTGGTTCCAAAACTCGAAATAATAGCCGTTGATAGCCGGGATGTTGGCTACTATCAAGGCGAGCACAGTGGCGAATATCAATATGTTGCCACCGGTGGTGTGGCGGCGCAAAGCCTGCAGCGCAGCGAAATAAGGCGAAGGATGTTCGTGTGAAACGGATGATTTTGTTGACATATAGGTAGTCTGTAGTAATAACAATCTTCTATTATCCTGAAAACAACTGCGCCGCCGGATTGGTTTTGGCAGCGCAGTGGGAATCTGATGATTTCAATCGAGCTTGAGCACGGCAAGGAACGCTTTCTGCGGCACCTCCACCGAGCCGATCTGCTTCATACGTTTCTTACCTTTTTTCTGTTTTTCAAGCAGCTTGCGTTTACGCGATATATCGCCACCGTAGCATTTCGCTGTCACATCCTTGCGCACAGCCTTGATGGTTTCGCGGGCAATGATCTTGGCGCCGATGGCTGCCTGGATGGCGATGTCAAACTGCTGTCTCGGGATAAGCTCCTTGAGTTTCTCACACATACGGCGGCCGAAGCTAACGGCGTTGTCCACATGGGTAAGGGTGCTGAGGGCATCCACGCTCTCGCCGTTGAGAAGGATGTCGAGCCTCACGAGTTTCGACTCGCGGAAATCGTGGATATGGTAATCAAACGAAGCATACCCTTTGGAAATGCTCTTGAGCTTGTCGTAGAAGTCAATCACAATTTCGCCGAGCGGCATATCAAAAGTGAGCTCAATACGGTTGCCGGAGATATACTCCTGCTTCACGAGCTCGCCTCGCTTGCCAAGGCAGAGGGTCATGATGGGCCCGATATAGTCGGCGGCCGTGATGATGGACGCACGGATATACGGCTCCTCGATATGGTCGATGAGAGTGGCGTCGGGAAGGCCGGAGGGGTTGTGCACCTCGGTCATGGTGCCACGCTTGTCATATACGCGATAGGACACGTTGGGCACAGTGGTGATCACATCCATGTCAAACTCTCTGCCGAGGCGCTCCTGAATAATCTCCATATGGAGCAGGCCGAGGAAGCCGCAACGGAATCCGAATCCGAGAGCCACCGACGATTCAGGCTGGAAGGTGAGCGAGGCATCGTTAAGCTGGAGCTTTTCCAGGGAGGCACGCAGATTTTCAAAATCCTCTGTCTCGATGGGGTAAACTCCGGCAAACACCATCGGCTTCACCTCTTCAAACCCATCAATGGCCTCCTTACAGGGGTTGGCCACATGGGTGATGGTGTCACCCACCTTCACCTCGCGTGAGGTCTTGATGCCGGAGATGATATATCCCACATTTCCGGCCTTTAGCTCCTCGCAGGGCTGAAGATCGAGTTTGAGCACACCTATTTCATCTGCATGATACTCCTTGCCTGTGGCCACGAACTTCACAAAATCGTTTTTGCGCAGAGTGCCGTTGACAATTTTGAAATAGGCGATGATGCCGCGGAATGGGTTGAACACCGAATCGAAAATCAAAGCCTGCAGCGGGGCGTCAGGATCGCCTTCGGGTGCCGGGATACGCTCCACGATAGCCTCGAGAATCTCGGGCACGCCTACACCGGTTTTGCCGCTGGCGCGGATAATATCGGAACGGTCGCAACCAAGCAGGTCTATAATCTGGTCCTCCACCTCATCGGGATTGGCGCTGTCGAGATCCACCTTGTTGACCACCGGTATAATCTCGAGATTGTTGTCAATGGCCATATAGAGGTTGGAGATGGTTTGCGCCTGGATGCCCTGCGAAGCGTCAACAATGAGCAAAGCCCCCTCGCAAGCGGCAATGGAACGCGACACCTCGTAGGAAAAATCCACATGTCCCGGGGTGTCGATGAGGTTGAGCACATATTTCTCGCCATTGAGGGCATAGTTCATCTGAATGGCATGGCTCTTGATAGTGATGCCACGCTCGCGCTCGAGGTCCATGTCGTCGAGCACCTGTGCCTGGAGGTCTTTCCCTCCCACAGTGTCGGTATATTCAAGCAAGCGGTCGGCCAGGGTGCTTTTACCGTGGTCGATATGCGCTATGATGCAAAAGTTGCGGATATTTTTCATACTCTTCTTTAGGTGGACACAAAATTAGTGAATATTCCCCAATGCACAAAATTACCGGAGGCGCACCTTTCGGCACGCCCCCGGAGGATATCAGCTTAAAGCATTGCTGTTAGTAGTTCCACTGGCAGGCAACCATTCTCAAATTCGGGCAACCGATGGTGCGGAAGTCTGTGATCTGATTGTAGCGGCAGTTGATGTAAACCAAGGCATTGTCGAAAGAAACATCCACAGTGTTCAGCTGGTTGTTGTTGCAAATCAGGCGCTGCAGGAAGTTGAGATTCGAGAGGTTGAGAGTGGTAAGGTCGTTGTAGGAGCAATCCACGAATGTGAGGTTGGGGCATCCTTCCACGCTGAGAGTAGTGAGGTCGTTGTAGGAGCAAACCAGGTCGATGAGGTTGGTAAGTCCGCTGAGACCGAGGGTCACCATATTGTTGTCGGAACAGATGAGCGTGCGGAGCTGAGTGAGACCCTGAACATACATGGTGTTGATTTCATTGTCGTCAATATTGAGGTTGGTAAGACTCTCAAGGCCAAGGAGGTTGAGCGAAGTGAGCTTGTTGTAACCGCAATAGAGGTTTTTGAGGTTGCCGCAACCGGTAATGAGCAGAGACTCAAGATTGTTGCCCTGACAGTTGAGGGTTTCAAGAGTGCTGGAGTTGGAGAGGTTGAGCTCGGCGAAACGGTTGTTGCTGACATTTAGAGATTTGATCAGGGGCACATCGCCAATTTCAAGGTCGGTGAGGCGGTTTTTGTAAAGCGACACCTCATAGAGATTGGAGCACCCTGCGAAGTTGGCGTCGGTGAGACGGTTGCGCGAAGCGTTCACGGTGGAGAGGGCGGCATCGCCGGTGAAGTTGATAGTGGCGATTTCGTTACGCGACACATCCACTTTAGTGAGGGCTTTGAATCCTGAAAGGTCGAGATTGCCGGCGAGGTGTTTGTCTTTCCATTCGATAGCGGTCACATGACCGTTCTCGATGGTAACGCCTTCGATGGCGGTGATATTGTTAAGGTCTGTTACCTTGAGAGCGTGGGCGTTTGTACCGTCCTTTTCTGCGTTCTGCGACAAGAAAGCCTTAAGCTGTTTGGCTTCATTTTTGTCAAGTTTCTGGGCGAAAGCTGCCGTACATCCTAATACGATAGCGATCATTAACAATGCTTTTTTCATAATCTAAATAGTTGGGTTAATGTTCTGTTTACTAATCTAACAAACCCGCACTAAAAAGGTTTATGAAATTTCAAAAAAATTTAGATTTCATTCAATAATATTCATTGAATCTGGTGACGCAGAGTTACAGTCAAGTTTTTGTTTTGAGCTAAGCAAGTGTGGTATTATCCTCAGCTCCACAATGCCCAATCACGCTTATAAACCATCAGGATAGTTGGGGCCGTAGAGTATATTTTCGGCATGGGTGCAGAGCTTGCCATCTTTCACCCACTGCTCGCCGCGCTCGCTGAGATGCTCCACCATGATGGAACGCATTCGCTCAAGAAGCTCTTTGCTCCCGGGAAGTTCCGCCAGGTTGCGCTCCTCGCGGGGATCTGTATCGAGATCGAAAAGCTGCTCGTTGCCCGTTCTCACAAACCATATATATTTTATATGACCGTCTGTGACGGCAGTCCAATAGTTGTGGTCGGCATAGCTGGTGGCGTGCTCCATGTCAATCCATTCGCGCCACGGAGCCGAGGGGTTGGTGATGATGGAGAGCAGCGATTTTCCATCCATATCCGCAGGCACAGTGTCGCCGCAGGCATCGAGAAACGTGGGTAGGATGTCGCGCAGCTCAACAGGATTCTCCACCACACCGCCGGGGGCAACGGGAGAATGGATGCCGGAGGGAAGCTTGACAATCATGGGGATTGAGGCGGAACCCTGGTATGCGTATGTTTTGCGCCACATATTATGGTCGCCCTGCATATCGCCATGATCGGAGGTGAAAAGTATCAGAGTGTTGTCGTAAAGATTCTTATCTTTCAATGCTTTGATAACGCGCCCGATTTGCTCATCCACAAATGTCACCGACGCATAGTAATGCTTGCGGGTGTTCTCCACATACTCCACGCCAAACTGTCCGAACGCAGCCTCGTGATGCTTCACGGGATCGGTTATCCCCTGCCCCAAAGCATCGCTCCACTCGCCATGAGCCGCCGGGGGCATACTCACGCTATCGTACTGATGGAGCACTCTCTCAGGCGGATCGTATGGACTGTGGGGCCGCGCAAACGACACCTTTAGAAACAATGGTGTGTTTCCATCAAAATTCTCTATGGTGTTGACAGCCATATCTGCAGTCCACACTGTAGGATGAAGCCGCTCGGGCAGTTGATAGACTCGTGCACCATGGTCGTTCCACCCTATGCCGGTGGAGTCGGGGTTCAATCCCGGAGCCATGGTCATGAACCATTTGCGATAGTCGCTCTTGAAGTACGGCGACTCCTCGCGTCCGCTCTCATCGAGGAGAGTGGTGTGGAATCCGTGCAACGCATTCTGCGGGTTCCAGTGCATTTTGCCTATCCCTATGGTAAAATAGCCGTTGTCGCGAAGCATTTGCGGCATCTCATAACGATAATGCTCTGCTACTTTTCCATATCCCAAAAGACCGTGATGCCATGGTGACATGCCGGTGAGCAATCCGGCGCGGGCAGGAGTGCTGCTCGGACTGGCTGTGAAAGCATGGTTGAACCTGTATCCGTCCGCGGCCAGGGAGTCAAGATTGGGGGTTATGATTTTGTCATTGCCCGCGCAGCGCATGGCATCGCCACGCTGCTGGTCGGTCATTATCAGCAGTATATTAGGCTTATGCTGAGCCATGCATATACCGCTCACACACGAGAGCAAGGGAAGGAAAAATGATTTACGCATATCGATGATTTATAGATTAAAACGGAGCCGGCTCAGAGTCAGGGCCGGTGGATAGGAAATCGGCTGTGCCGCCGGAAAGCGGCTGCGCTTCACCGAATGTTGACGCCATCCCGGGGTCATTGAGACCGGAGCCTATTGTCTGAGGCGAAGATAACATATCAGCGCCACCATCCCAGTTCTCAAACCTCGCATATTTAGCCTTGAAGCGCATCTCCACATCATCCACCCTACCGCTACGGTGCTTGGCCACAATAAACTCGGCCAGTCCGCGGATGTCGCGCCCAGCACCATCGGTGTCGGAGCGGAGGTAATACTCAGGACGGTGGATGAAACATACAATGTCGGCATCCTGCTCAATCGCTCCCGACTCACGGAGGTCGCTAAGCTGCGGACGCTTGCCCTCTTTGCTGTCGCCACGCGATTCCACGCTTCGGTTGAGCTGCGACAGTGCCACAATGGGGATATTGAGCTCCTTGGCCAGCTGCTTGAGCGAGCGCGATATCATGCTCACCTCCTGCTCGCGGCTGCCGAATTTCATGCCTGAGGCGTTCATAAGCTGCAAGTAGTCAATAATTATCATCTTGACATTATGCTCCCTCACAAGTCGGCGGGCCTTGGTACGGAGCTCGAATATAGACAGGGAAGGCGTGTCGTCGATAAACAAAGGTGCACCATACAGGTTCTTGATTCTCGCCATAAGCTGGTCCCACTCCATAGGCTGAAGCTGTCCGCTCTTGATTTTTTCGCTCTCAAGCTCGCATACATTGCTTATCAAACGGCCCACGAGCTGCAAGTTGCTCATTTCAAGCGAGAATATAGCCACAGGAGTGTTGTAGTTCACAGCCATATTCTTGGCCATAGAGAGTACGAAAGCGGTTTTACCCATGGCGGGACGGGCAGCGATGATGATGAGGTCGGAAGCCTGCCAGCCGGAGGTGAGCTTATCGAGCTCATGATAGCCCGACGCGAGGCCGCTCAAACCCGAAGGACGATTGGCGGCAGCCTGAATCTGGTCGATGGCCGCACCGATCACAGGGTCGATCTGAGTCACATCCTTCTTCACATTGCGCTGCGAAATCTCAAACAGATGACCCTCGGCCTCCTGAAGCAGGTCGTCCACATCATTGCTCTCGTCAAACGCTTTTTTCTCCACCTCCGAGGCGAATGTAATCAGCTCCCTGGCAAGATATTTCTGCGCCACGATGCGGGCATGGTACTCCACATGCGCTCCGGAAGCCACCCTTGAGGTCAGTTCCGACACAAACAACGGTCCACCCACCTCGTCGAGAGTACCGTGGAGTCTCAGCTGCTCAGTGACGGTGAGCATATCAATCGGCTGCTGCGAGGCGCCCAAAGTCTGGATAGCCTCGTAGATTTTACGGTTGGACGGCTCATAGAAGCACTCCGGCTTGAGAATGTCGCACACCACAGTGTAGGCATCTTTCTCAAGCATCAGGGCACCGAGCACCGCCTCCTCGAGGTCTTTGTCGCGGGGCAACTGACGGCCTCCGTATTCATAGAGCGGTTGCTGCTGAATCTTCTTGTTGTTGTATGGAACTGGCATAGGTATGGATTTTTATGGTTACAAAATTACGGATTTTTTCAGTATCTTCGCGGAATAATAACCATTAGTTATACACATATTATATACAGTTGCATAATGATACTGTTTCCAAATGCCAAAATCAACATTGGCCTTGACATACTTTCCCGCCGCGCCGATGGGTATCACAATATCCATACAGCCATGTTTCCCGTGCCATGGACCGACATCCTTGAGATAGTGCCGGCAAAAGGTGTTGACACCACACTGACAGTCACCGGACGCGCAGTGGAGTGCCCCCCGGAAAAGAATCTTGTGATGAAAGCATACAACGCTCTCAACGACCGCATCCCTCTGCCCCCTTTCGACATATACCTTCATAAGGTGATACCTGACGGCGCAGGTTTGGGCGGCGGCTCAGCAGATGCCGCTTTCACCCTCACAGCCATCAACCGGATGCTCAACCTTGACCTGCCCAAATCCACATTAGCCGATATTGCCGCCGGCATCGGTGCCGATTGTCCTTTTTTCATCTACAACGAGCCTATGCTCGCCTCCGGCACCGGCACCGATCTCACACCTATTAATATAAGCTTGACAGGCCATCATATAATGATTGTAAAGCCTCCGGTGCTCGTGCCAACGAAAGAGGCATACGCCGGTGTCACCCCTGCGGTGCCCGTCACGCCTCTCGACCGGTTGCTCCCTCTCCCCGTTGGCCAATGGCAGGGACGCATCAAAAACGATTTTGAATCCACCATCGCCCAAAACCATCCGCAAATCGCAGCCATCAAGGAGGCGATGCTGCAGGCGGGTGCCGTGTATGCCGCCATGAGCGGCAGCGGTTCCGCTGTGTTCGGCCTATGGGAGGGTGACAATATGGCAGACCTCAGTGCAGATGTGACGGACGGTTGCGCCACATTCTCAGCACTGTTGTGAACGATATTCACTCTTTGTTGTTATCAAAATATAGACCATGAGGTGCAATCGCACTTTTTGGCAAAGTTTTTGTAGTGATTTTTCTCAGAATAAAATTTATCAGATATGAGCAACAAGAATAAGCACCAGCAGCCACAGCAACCCCAGAACCCCACTCCCGATGCCGACGAAGTGGAAGTGATGGACAATGTGCCTGAGGCTGACGATGAGAACCTCTCCGCCGAGGATATCGAAAACAGCGAAATGAACGAAATCGACTCGCTCGCCAAAGAGCTCGGTGAAACTAAAGAGAAACTTGAGAAAGAGAAACGCGAATACCTGTTTCTCATGGCTGAGTTTGACAACTTCCGCAAACGCACCATCAAAGAAAAAGCCGATATAATCCGCAACGCTTCCGAAAGTGTGCTCAAAGGACTCCTACCAATCGTGGACGACTTTGAACGCGGCCTTGATGCACTCAAAAACACCGATGACGCCGATGCCGCCAAGCAAGGTATGCAGCTGATATACAACAAGCTCATGAAATATCTTGAGCAAAACGGTGTGAAACCGATCGACAGCAACGGCACAGAATTCAACCCCGACCTCCACGAAGCCATAGCCATGGTGCCCACCGACAACCCCGACCAGAAAGGCAAGGTGATTGACACCCCCACCAAAGGCTATACAATCAACGACAAAGTGCTCCGCTTCGCTAAAGTGGCCGTTGGACAGTAATCCCCTACTCATTACACCCAACCATCATCTGTTATGGACAAAAGAGACTATTACGAAGTGCTTGGCGTGAGCAAGTCAGCCACCCCCGAGGAGCTGAAAAAAGCTTATCGCAAAATGGCCATCAAATATCACCCCGACAAAAATCCGGGCAACAAGGAGGCCGAAGAGAAATTCAAGGAGGCTGCCGAGGCATACGATGTGCTTTCCGACCCCGAAAAACGAGCCAAATACGACCAGTTCGGACACAGTATGGGTCCGCAAGGATTCCCCGGTGCCGGCGGCAGCGGCGGCTTCGGAGGGTTTGGAGGATTCAGCGGCGGCATGTCCATGGAGGATATTTTCTCGGCTTTCGGAGATATATTCGGCGGCCACATGAACGACGCCGGTGGTTTTGGTAGCGCAGGACGCCGTCCCCGCGCCCGTCAGCGCCGCGGCGACGACCTCCGCATCACCATCAAGATGACCCTTGAAGATATAGCCAAAGGCGTGGACAAGACACTCAAGCTCAAGTCATTTGTTGCCGACACGCATTGCCACGGCACCGGAGCTAAGGACGGCACATCGTTCACCACCTGTCCCACCTGCAACGGCACCGGCACAGTGATGCGCACCCAGCAGAGCATATTCGGCCTACAGCAGAGCGCAGCCATCTGCCCCGAATGTAATGGCGAAGGCAAAGTCATCCAGGACAAATGCCAGTACTGCAACGGCACCGGCGTGGAGCACAAGGAGCAGACGCTTTCATTCCACATACCGGCAGGCGTGACTGGCGGCATGACCCTTACCATCAAAGGCAAAGGCAACGCGCCCATGCACGGCGGCGTCAACGGCGACCTGCTTGTGGTGATTGACGAAATCAAACACCCCGAACTCATCCGCGATGGCAACGATGTGGTGTACAACCTTATGCTCGATTTCCCCACGGCGGCTCTCGGCGGCTCGGTGGAAGTGCCTACCCTCGGCGGTCGTGCACGACTGAAGATTCCCGCTGGCACGCAACCCGGCAAGATACTCCGACTGCGCGGCAAGGGACTCCCCGAATACCAGGGGTACAACACAGGGGACGAGCTCATAAATGTGATGGTGTATGTGCCGGAGAATCTCACTGACGAAGAAAAGGCCAAGATAGAGGCGCTCCACAACTGCCCCGACATCAAGCCAACCGAGGATGCCAAACACCGCATCTTCAGCAAACTTCGCCACATCTTCGACAAATCCCAGTCCTGACCCCATCAAAGAGCCGCCCAGCGGCTCTTTTTTTTATTGAAAGAGCCAACAGATTTCAGTGTATCTAACTCCGGAAAAGGAGAATCCGGGGGCCGACCTACTTTCGCTTCCTTCCGCACCACCGTAAGTGCCGTTCGGCATACGGTGGTGTGATTTATTTTGAAAACATAGAGTTGCCGTAATAGCAATGCCTGCTGACCGGGCCTCTGAGTGGAGAAATCTGTGGATATAAAAAAACCCGGGGCGCAAGCGCTCCGGGCCATCGTTATGCATCTTGTAGCGGGACCGAGAATTGAACTCGGGACCTCCGGGTTATGAATCCGACGCTCTAACCAACTGAGCTATCCCGCCATTGCTTAAATGCGAGTGCAAAGATAGACAGTTTTTGCGTCACGGCCAAATTTTTCGGCCACAAAATTCAATATTTTTTATCCCCTGATGACTTATGTGCTGACAGTCAATCAGATTTCAGTTTTGAGTAATTCGCACCATTCGCTAATACGACGGTCGGCAGTATCGGCATGGTTTACCTCGTCGATGAGCAATCCAACGGCTTTGCCATCGGCGCCAACGGCTTTGCTTTCGGAAAAATCATAGCCTGACACATCGAATGAACCGATAATCCTGGCTCCGGTGGGTTCAACATATTTCATCAGCTCGGCCACGCCATCGCAGAATGTGTCGGCCATAGTTTCATCGCCACAGCCGAACAGGGCCACCTCCTTGCCGGCAAGCGACATCCCCTGAAGGCCATCGGCGAAATCGTGGGCCTCATCCTGCATGTCACCTGCACCCCAGGTACTTGTGCCTAAAATAAGGAGATCGTAGGGAGCCACATCACTCGGCTTGCTCTTGGCCATATCGTGAATATCGGCGGCATCCACACCGAGAGCTTTGGCAATACGCTGCGCCACATCAGCGGTGGTACCGGTGGTGGAACCATAAAAAATACCTATCTTTTTCATAATCAAATCAATTTATATTGTCGTAGTATTAACAATCGTAGCGCGGGCATTGTTCGATTAAAAAATTTTATGTTTTATAGCAGATTACACACAGATATTGTGTGGAAAAATTACTACCTTTGCACCTTGAATATTCAAACACAGAACATCAACCTCCGGATTATGTCAGAAACCAAGAAAATTTCCACAGCACTTATCTCAGTGTTCCACAAAGACGGTCTTGACCGAATACTCTCGCTCCTCCACGCCAACGGCGTCAAATTCCTCTCCACAGGCGGCACCCGCCAGTTTATCGAATCACTTGGCTATGAATGTGACGCTGTTGAAGACCTCACCTCCTACCCCTCTATTCTCGGCGGCAGAGTGAAGACCCTTCACCCCAAAGTGTTTGGCGGTATTCTTGGCCGCAGAGATATGGACTCCGACCTTGACAAGATGCGTCAGTACGAAATTCCGGAGATCGACCTTGTGATAGTTGACCTTTATCCTTTTGAGCAGACCGTGGCTTCCGGAGCCTCCCACGCCGACATCATTGAGAAGATAGACATAGGCGGTATTTCGCTCATCCGCGCCGCCGCCAAGAATTATGCCCATGTGGCTATAGTGGCATCCAAGGCCCAGTATGAGCCTTTTGCCGAGATGCTGGAGCGCCACAACGACGCCGCCACCACTCTGGACGAAAGATTGTGGCTCGCTAAAGAGGCATTTGCAGTGTCGTCGGGCTACGACTCCCATATCTTCAACTATTTCGATGCCAACGAAGGCCCCTCGGCCCTGCGCCTTGCCCTTGACCACAAAAAAGCGTTGCGCTACGGCGAGAATCCCCACCAGCAGGGTACATTCTTCGGCGATTTCGACAAGATATTCACCCAGCTTCACGGCAAAGAGATTTCCTACAACAATCTTCTTGACATCGATGCGGCCGTGAGCCTGATGGCCGAATTCACCGACCCGACATTCGCAGTGCTCAAGCACAACAATGCCTGCGGCCTTGCCACCCGCTCCACCATCCTTGAAGCTTGGAAAGATGCCCTTGCCGGCGACCCCGTGTCGGCCTTCGGCGGAGTGCTGATTGCCAACCGCGCCATTGACGCCGCTACAGCCGAGGAGATCAACAAGATATTTTTTGAAGTAATCATAGCTCCCGAATACACCGACGATGCGCTCGCTGTGCTTCAGCAGAAGAAAAACCGCATCATCCTCATTCAGAAGCAGCAGCTTGACACTACCATGCAGGTGCGCACCATCCTCAACGGCGCTCTCATGCAGCAGCGCGACCTGAAGGTGGAAACAGCCGACGACCTCACCTCCGTCACCACACTTTCCCCTTCCACAGAACAAGTGACCGACCTGCTCTTTGCCAACAGAATTGTGAAGCACTCCAAGAGCAACGCCATTGTGCTTGCCAAAAACGGACAGCTTATGGCAAGCGGCGTTGGTCAGACAAGCCGCGTGGATGCCCTCAAGCAGGCCATCGCCAAGGCTCTGTCGTTTGGCTTTGACCTCAATGGCGCAGTGATGGCGTCAGATGCCTTCTTCCCGTTTGCCGACTGTGTGCAGATAGCCCACGAAGCCGGCATCAACGCTGTGATACAGCCCGGCGGCTCCATCCGCGACAACGACTCCATTGCCTATTGCAATGAGAACAATGTGACCATGGTGACCACCGGCATCCGTCATTTCAAACACTAATCCCGAATTATATCAACAATGGGTATCTTTTCATTAACCAAAGAAATTTCTGTGGATCTTGGCACTGCCAACACCCTCATCATCCATAACGACAAGATCATCATCGACGAGCCCTCGATTGTGGCCATTGATGTGCGCACCGGCAAGATGATTGCCGTGGGCAAGGAAGCACAGCGCATGTGGGGCCGCGAGCCCGAAGGAATCCGCTGCGTGCGTCCGCTGCGCAAAGGTGTGATTGCCGACTTCAACGCCGCCGAAATGATGATTCGCGGCCTCATCGGCAAAGCGTCCAGCAAAAACAAATGGTTCAGCCCCTCGATGCGTATGGTGGTGGGCATCCCCTCCGGCTCCACCGAGGTGGAGATCCGTGCCGTGCGCGACTCTTCGGAGCACGCCGGAGGCCGTGATGTGTATATGATTTACGAGCCTATGGCAGCTGCCCTCGGTATCGGCCTCGATGTTGTGGCCCCGGAAGGCAACATGATTGTTGACATAGGCGGCGGTACAACGGAGATTGCCGTGATTTCGCTTGGCGGCATCGTGTCCAACAAGAGCATCCAGATAGCCGGTGACGACCTCACCGCCGACATCATGGAGCACATGAAGCGCGTTCACAATGTGCGCGTGGGCAACCGCACCGCTGAACTTATCAAGATCAATGTCGGCTCTGCCCTCACCGAGCTTGAGGAGGCCCCCGAAGATTATATAGTTCACGGTCCCAACCAGATGACAGCTCTCCCGATGGAGGTGCAGGTGTCGTATCAGGAGATTTCCCACTGCATCGAGAAATCCATCTCCAAGATTGAGGCATCCGTGCTCGCCGCCCTTGAGCAGACTCCACCGGAACTGTATGCCGACATTGTGCGCAACGGTATCTATCTTGCCGGCGGCGGTGCTCTTCTTCGCGGACTTGACAAACGCCTTACCGACAAAATCGGTATCCAGTTCCATGTAGCCGAGGATCCCCTCAAGGCCGTGGCTAAAGGCACCGGCGTGGCCCTCAAGAACATTGACAAGTTCAAGTTCCTCATCCGCTGATAGGTGCGCAATCTGATCAACTTCCTCATACGCTTTTCGTCATGGATTCTATTTATAGTATATGTGACGATAAGCTGTGTGTTGCTTTTTCAGAACAACCCCTATCAACATTCCTTGTATCTGTCATCGGCCAACGCCGTCAGCACATCGCTGTATGAAGCGACCAACTCGGTGACATCCTACTTCAACCTCCGCGACATCAACGAGGACCTTACCCACCGCAACGCCCAGCTTGAGAGTCAGGTTCTGGCGCTCAAAGCGCAAATCAACACCTACAAAATTGCTGAATACGCTGCCACAGTGCCTGTTGACTCTTCTCTTGCGCGCTATGAGTTCATAATTGCCCATGTAATCAACAACAGCGTCCATCGTCCCCACAACTATATAACCCTCGACCGCGGATATCTTGACGGCATCAACGAGGAGATGGGTGTGGTGAACGAGAACGGCGTGGTGGGCATCGTCAACAAAGTGGGTCCCCATTCGGCCCGCGTCATATCACTGCTCAACAATTATCTGCGCGTGTCGGCTAAGGTGCGCGGCGGAGAGCAGGTGGGCTCGCTCGTGTGGGACGGTGCATCGCCATCCGAGGCAGTACTTGAGGAGCTTCCGCGCCATGCAGTGTTTGAGGTTGGCGACACTGTTGTGACCAGCGGCTATTCCACAGTGTTTCCTGAAGGAGTGCCGGTTGGCGTGGTCACAAAAGCACTCAAGGACTATGATGAAAACTTCTTTGCACTCCGGGTGCGGCTATTCACTGACTTCACCACCCTGAGCACAGTGCGTGTGGTACGTGACAATCTCAAGCCCGAGCTGTTGGAAGTGGAAAACAACGATGAACCACAAAGCAAATATTGACGCCAAGGTATGACAAAAAATTCGCTACAGCTGCTGTTGCTGACACTGATTCTTATCCTCGCGCAGGTGATTGTGCTCAATCACGTGTGTCTGTGTGGTGTGGCAGTGCCTATGGCGTTCATCTATGTCATCCTCAGGCTCCCGCTCACCCTCCATATCAACTATGTGCTCACGTTCAGCTTCCTGCTCGGACTGACAGTTGACATATTTTCCGACACTCAAGGGATGAACGCGCTATGCTGCACAATAGCGGCGGCGTTGAGGAAACCGGTGCTGAGACTGTATGTGGTACGCGAGGATGAGCTTGGCGAGCTCATGCCATCCATGCGCTCGCTCGGCACGGCGGCATATATCAAATATGCTGTTACCATGTCGCTCATCTACTGCACATTGATATTTGTCATAGAGTCATTCTCTGTTTTCAGCATCGTGATGCTTTTGGCGCGGATTGTGTTCAGCACCGTGCTCACCACACTGCTTTTGGTATGTATTGACTGCATCACTGTGAACCCCAATGAGAAAAGATTATAAATTAGAGAAGCGCAAATATGTGATAGGCGGCTTTATCGTGGTGATAGTGCTGATTTATCTGGTACGCCTCTTCAACCTGCAGGTTCTGGACAACAGCTACAAGGATGAGGCCGACTCCAACGCATTTCTGCGTAAGGCCATCTACCCCTCCCGTGGCATAATATATGACCGCAACGGCGAGGTGGTGGTGTTCAATCGCCCTGCCTACGACATCATGCTGATTCCCCGCGATGTGCAGCCGTTTGACACCCTTGACCTATGCCGCACGCTCGGTATCACACCCGAAAAACTCAAAAAGCGATTTGCCGACATGCGCGACAAGCGGCTCAATCCCGGCTATTCGTCCTACTCACCGCAAACACTGATGACCCACCTGTCAGCCGAAGATTACGGACGATTGCAAGAAAAAATGTACCGCTATCCGGGATTTTTCATCCAAAAACGTATCCTCCGCGAGTACAACTATCATTGCGCAGCCAATGTGCTCGGCGACATCCGCGAGGTGTCACAGCGAGATATTGACAACGACCCCTACTATTCCCGTGGCGACTATACCGGCGACCTCGGCGTGGAGAAAAGCTACGAGAAATTTCTGCGCGGACACAAAGGCGAGGAAATCCTCATCCGCGATGCCCTCGGGCAGATACAGGGACGATATGAGAACGGTGCCCACGACAAAGCCGCTATATCAGGCAAGAATCTCAAACTCAGCATCGACATAGGCCTACAGCAGTATGCCGAAAGCCTGATGGTCAACAAAATCGGAGCCGTAGTGGCCATAGAGCCTGCCACAGGCGAGGTTCTTGCCCTTGTCAGCAGTCCCACCTACGACCCCTCGCTCCTTGTTGGCCGCGAGCGCGGCAACAACTACGCCGCACTCAACCGCAACCCGCTCAAGCCGCTCTACGACCGCTCCATCATGGGCGTATATCCCCCGGGCTCCACATTCAAGCCAGGTCAGGGCTTGATACTCCTTGAGGAAGGAATCATCGGCCTCGGCACACCGTTTCCCTGCTATAATGGATACATAAGCGGACGCCTCAAAGTGGGGTGTCACGGACATGCCTCGCCCATCACCCTCAAACCCGCATTGCAGACATCATGCAATGCATTCTTCTGCTGGGGATTGAAAAATATGATTGACAGCCGCGCACGTTACAAATCGGCCGCCGATGCTTTCGAAGTGTGGAAAACGCATCTTGTAGAGCTTGGCTACGGGTACAAACTCGGAATAGATATGCCCGGCGAAAGCCGCGGTTTCATCCCAAATGCCAAATTCTACAATAAAGTGTATGGCGAAGGCCACTGGAGCGCCAACACCATCATATCCGTAGCCATTGGCCAGGGAGAGATTCTCGCCACACCGTTGCAGATCGCCAACCTCGGAGCCACTATAGCCAACCGCGGATGGTTCATCACTCCCCATGTGGTCAAGGAGATAGAAGACACTGTGATAGATGCCAAATACACCGAAAAGCACCGGCCCAACATCAGCACGCAGCATTTCAACTCCGTGGCCGAAGGGATGCGCATGGCTGTTACCGGAGGTACCTGCCGCCTTGCCAACCTACCCGACATTGAGGTGTGCGGCAAAACCGGCACCGCTCAGAATCCCCATGGACGCGACCACTCCGTGTTTCTCGGGTTCGCCCCCTACCACGACCCCAAGATAGCGATTTGCGTGTATGTGGAGAATGCCGGATTCGGAGCCACATTCGGCGTGCCTATCGGCAGTCTTCTCATTGAAAAATATCTCACCGGCACCATTGCCGAAAACCGTAAGCATATCGAAACCCGGATGCTCACATCAAACACCATAATCTACAGTGGAGTCAAGAAGCACTAATTCATCTCTGATACTCAATGTTGACTGGTTCACAATCATCCTCTACATGGTGCTTGTGATTGCAGGTATATTCAGCATATATGCCGCCAGCTACGACTTCGACAACGCCTCGATCATGAGCGCCACCGAATTTTCGGGCAAACAGATACGATGGATTGGGATGGCATTCGTGCTGGCCCTTGTGCTGCTGCTGTTCGACTCCAGGATGTATGAGGCATACGCCTACCCGATATATATAGTGGTGATGCTGATACTGTTGGTCACCATCTTCGTGGCTCCTGACATCAAAGGCTCGCATTCATGGCTCGTGCTCGGTCCGCTCCGCTTCCAGCCTGCGGAGTTCGGAAAATTCGCCACCGCCTTGTGTCTTGCAAAGATTTTCAGCGGCTACAATTTCAAGCTCAACGCCTCGAGAAACAACTATTTCCGGGTGCTGTTTGTCATCATCCTCCCGATGCTGCTGATTATAGCGCAGAAAGAGACAGGCTCGGCACTCGCCTACTCGGCATTGTTCTTCGTGCTCTACCGCGAGGGGATGAGCGGCCTCGTGCTGATGGCTGCGGCCTGCGCGGTGGTGTTTTTCGTGGTGGCGGTGAAATACACCTCCACCATCTATCTCGGATTGCCGGCCGGCGAAGTAGCAGTGTTTCTGATGATAATGTGCATAATGGTGGGGCTCCTCGCCATCTACTGCAAGCATCTCACAGCGGCGAGGAATGTGGCTATATGGTATATCTCCACATTTACCATCGTTGCCATTCTCGACGCCTGCGGCATCCCGGTGCCGGGACTCATCTATTTTCTGTCGGCCATTGTGGTGGCCTGCGGCTACTGCATGCTCCTCACCGTCCGCTCCCAGGCACGCAAACTGTGGATCACCATCGGAGCCACGGTGGCCTCAGTGGTGTTTCTGTTCTCGGTCAACTATGCGTTTGACTCTATCCTCCAGCCCCACCAGCAGCAGCGCATCAAGGTGACCCTCGGCATCGTTGACGATCCCCTCGGCAAAGGGTACAATGTCAACCAGTCGCGCATAGCCATCGGGTCCGGAGGGTTGGCCGGCAAAGGGTTTCTCAACGGCACACAGACCAAACTCAAATATGTGCCCGAGCAGCACACCGACTTCATATTCTGCACCATTGGCGAAGAGCAGGGATTCATAGGCTCATCCCTGGTTCTGATACTCTTCCTCGGTCTCATACTCCGGGTGATGCACATAGCCGAGCGTCAGCCCACTGTGTTCGGGCGTGTATATGGCTACAGCGTGGCCTCGTACTTCATCTTCCATCTTGCCATCAATGTGGGGATGGTGATAGGGTTGTGCCCTGTGATAGGCATCCCGCTGCCGTTCTTCAGCTACGGCGGCTCATCGCTATGGAGCTTCACGTTCCTGCTGTTCATTCTGCTCCGCATCGATGCCTCGCGCCGTGAGCATCTCTCCTATTAACTATTTTTTTTTTGCATCCCTCACCTGCAAATATTAACTTTGCATCATGCAGCAAGTATTGGAAACAGTTTTCACCGGACTGCTCATAGGCGTGTTCATATCGGCCCCGATGGGACCGATAGGGATGCTTGTGATTCAGCGCACGCTCTACAAGGGGCGCATGCCTGCATTCTTCACCGGACTGGGAGCAGCTCTTTCCGACCTCATCTACTGCCTGCTCACCGGCCTCGGCCTGTCGTTTGTCACCGATTTCATCCAGAGCCATCAGGCCGTTCTTCAGATTCTCGGCTCCGTGGTGCTGATAATCTACGGCATCTACCTGTTCCGCAGCAATCCCTCGCGCTCGCTCAAGCCCGCAGCCCAAGCCGCCAACACATATTGGCGCGATTTCGGCACCGGGTTTCTTTTCACAGTGTCCAACCCCCTTATCCTCTTCTTCATCATCGGGCTTTTCGCCCGGTTCAACTTCATGGACACCTCCTACCACTATTATCACTACATCACCGGGTATGTAGGCATCATCCTCGGAGCCATCGCCTGGTGGTTTATAATCACATATCTGGTCAACAAGCTTCGCGCCCACTTCAACGTGCGCTCTCTGTGGCTCATCAACCGCATCATAGCGGTGTTGCTGAGCATCATGGCACTCGTTGGCCTCTTCACAGCTGTCAAATCTTTAATACAACCTTGAATATGACCTCTCAACCCAAATCACTTTCCGTGCCCTACCTGCCCGAGCTCGACAATGTGGATCTCGAAACAGTTGGTAAAATCCTTGATGAAAAAGGCACCAAGAGATCTATCGACACTCTCAACTGGAAGGAGCAATTCCCCTATCATCCGCTCACCTCATTTTCCATTGCCCATTCCGGCACACATATCTATATAGAGTTTTTTGTGCGCTGCAACTATCTTCGCGCCGTCAACTACACCAACAACTCTCCTGTTCATCAGGACTCATGCGTGGAGTTTTTCGTAGCGCCCGAAGGCCGTCAGCCGTACTACAATTTTGAGATGAACTGCATCGGCACCCTCCACGCCGCCTGCCGCATGGACCGCCATAATGGCACACCGCTCACCGATGAGCAGCTCGCCACCGTGCGTCGCTACGCCTCCTGCGGCACACGCCCGTTTGAGGAACTTGAAGGAATGTTTTCCTGGAGCGTGGTGATGGCAATTCCGCTCGAGCTTATCGGCCTCAAATACGAGGGAACCCCCATCACTATCCATGGCAATTTCTACAAATGTGCCGACCTGACATCATCGCCCCATTTCCTCACATGGTCGCCTATCGACACTCCCGAGCCTGATTATCACCGTCCTGAGTTCTTTGGCGAAATCACCCTTGAATAATAAAATTCAAAAAATATCTTAAAAATTGCCTTGCACTATTGCACAGTTCAAATTTTCGTAATACCTTTGCATCGTCAAAAGGAGATTTGACCGCCGCGAGGCGAAAAGATGGCGATTTAGTGTAGTGGCCTAGCACGCCACCCTCTCACGGTGGAGACCAGGGTTCGATTCCCTGATTCGCTACACAACAAGCTGCATTGCTTATTCCGATAAGCAATGCAGTTTTTTTGTTGGGGGGATGGGTGGGTAAAGATAAGTCGGATAAATCGGATAAATCATATAAGTCCTATAAGATTTTTGCTTATATTTGCATAAAACTACAGCATGAACAGCAAGTTCCTTATCGCGGCTGCTTCGTCGGGCAGCGGTAAAACCACACTCACTCTCGGATTGCTGCGCTCGTTGAGCGGCAGAGGATGGTCTGTGGCTCCATTCAAATGCGGACCGGACTACATCGACCCTCTGTGGCACAAAACGGCCTCAGGCTCGCAGAGCATCAATCTTGATCTGTTCATGAGCTCGGAGCAACATGTGGCCACGCTTTTCTCACGCTTCTCAGCCAACAAGGATGTGAGTGTGGTAGAGGGTGTGATGGGGATGTTTGACGGCTTCCATAAAATGCAAGGCAGCTCCGCCCATATAGCGCAGATAATAGATGCGCCGGTGGTGCTTCTGGTCAATGCTGCCTCGACGGCCTACTCCGTCGCCGCCACCATCCATGGGTTCAAATCATTCTGCAAAGATGTGAAGTTGGCCGGAGTGGTGTTCAACCGCGTGGCTTCCCCCTCGCATTTCTCATTTCTCAAAGATGCGTGCGCATATGCCGGGGTGCCGTGTTTCGGCTACATCCCACGCTTGCCTCAAATTGAGATGCCATCGCGCTACCTTGGACTAAGCATTGAATCGCAACAGTCAATGAACAGTTTCATATCCATGGCAGCAGAGGCTGTGGAGAGCTATGTGGATGTGGATGCACTGCTGACCGCTACCCAATACAGTCCGGCACCCGTAGAAATCAACCGAGCCACAAAATCGGACAGACAGCTGACAGTGGCCGTGGCCCGCGATGATGCTTTCAACTTCATCTATCCGGCCAACATACTGTCGCTCACTGAGAGCCCACGCTACAATGTGACTGTGAAATATTTCTCTCCGCTTAATGACTGCGCGATTCCTCTGTGCGACATTCTATATCTTCCCGGCGGGTACCCTGAACTTTATGCCCACGAACTTGAGGCCAACAGCTCCATGCGCCGGAGCATCAAGGAATTTGCTGAGAACGGAGGCAGAGTATTTGCCGAGTGTGGCGGGATGATGTATCTCACGCAAGCGATTGACAGCCACAAGCTATGCGGAGTGCTCCCGCTTGAGGCCACCATGGAGGGCGCCAGACTGTCGCTCGGCTACCGAAAAATTGAGATTGACGGCAACGAATGGCGAGGTCATGAGTTTCACTACTCGCATCTCACCAACCCTGCGGCACTCCCCTCCTGCGGCACACAATATTCCGCATCCGGCAAGCAAGTGTCCACACCGGTGTACCGCTATAAAAATGTGATTGCCGGCTACACCCACCTGTATTGGGGTGACAAAGATTTTTTTGACCTATGGCAGATTTGAAAATATACACCCGCACCGGCGACCGTGGCACAACTGCTCTACATGGAGCCATGAGGGTACCGAAAACCGACATACGCATCGAGGCCATCGGTTCGCTCGACGAGCTGAATGTGGCCATCGGCATAGCCCGCTCGTTCTTGGACGACAACTCGCCATGGCAAGCCGAATTGAAGCAGATTCAGCTTACGCTGATGACTGTGATGAGCCGGGTGGCTACAGTGAGCAGCAAGCGCGATGAAAACCCCAACGCACTGCCACCCACCATGGTGGAGGATGCGGAGATTCTTATTGACCGTATCAACCAACTGTGTGGCAAGCCGGAATATTTTCTGCTCCCCGGAGGCAACAAGCCATCGGCATTTCTTCATCAGGCCCGTGTGGCTGCCCGCAGAGCCGAACGCTGTCTTTGGCAACTCAATGAACTCGACCCGGTGGAACCGGCCGTGCTGTGTTGGGTCAACCGGCTCAGCGACCTGTTTTTCGTCATGGCCCGCCATGAACTTATGACCGACAACCGCGAGCCGGAACATTGGCAGTTATTCTCCTACAAACGAACCCGAAAATGAAACATCTCCATCCTGTTATGCTTGCCGGCACCGGCAGCGATGTGGGCAAAAGCATCATAGCCACCGGATTATGCCGCATATTCTCCGACGACGGCTACCATCCGGCTCCGTTCAAGGCTCAAAACATGGCACTTAATTCCTACGCTACGCCCGACGGCAAAGAGATTGGCAGAGCACAGGCAGTTCAGGCTGAGGCTGCCCGCGTGGAGTGTCATACCGACATGAACCCCCTGCTGCTCAAGCCCTCAAGCGACAAAACATCGCAGGTGGTGCTCAATGGTGTGCCTATCGGCAACCGCGATGCCTACGACTATTTCCGCACTCAGGGACGCGAGACGCTGCGCGCCGCTGTCCATGAGGCATTCGACCGCCTCGCCGCCCGGTTCAACCCCATAGTGATGGAAGGTGCCGGAAGTATTGCCGAACTGAATCTCAAAGAGACCGACCTTGTGAATATGTCTATGGCACGATATGCCGATGCCGATGTGATACTGGTGGCTGATATTGACCGTGGAGGTGTGTTTGCAAGCGTTTACGGAAGCATAATGCTCCAATCCCCGGACGACCGCAAGCGAATCAAAGGAGTGATTGTAAACAAATTCCGTGGCGATATGCGGCTATTCGACTCTGGTCGCAAGCTGATGGAGGAGATATGCGGTGTACCGGTGCTCGGCGTGGTTCCGTTCCTTAACGATGTGCATATCGAGGAGGAAGACTCGGTGTCGCTCGCATCAAAGCAGAACACTGCATCCGCGGATGGCAGGGTCAATGTGGGTGTGGTAAGACTAAGCCACATCTCCAATTTCACCGACTTCAATGTGCTTGAAAAGGATCCGCGGGTGAATCTGTTCTACACCAACAATGTGGCCGAACTCACCAATGCCGACATCATAATTCTCCCCGGCAGCAAATCCACCATCGCCGACCTCCGCGACATCAAAAACAATGGCGTGGCCGCAGCCATCCTCAAGGCCCACCGCAGAGGGTGCGCAGTGGTGGGTATATGCGGCGGCTACCAGATGATGGGCAGAGAAGTACGTGACCCGGAAGGAGTGGAAGGTGCCCCCGGGAGCATCGCCGGACTCGGACTGCTTCCTGCAGTCACCACACTCACAGCCACGAAAGTTACAAGGCAGGTGGAGTTTGTACACAACGGCTCAACGTGCCATGGCTACGAAATCCACGTGGGCCGCACCGACATCAGCGGAGCAGCGCCATTCACCACCATCAACGGCGATATCCCCACACCCGACGGATGCATTGTATCCACCGGATGCTGGGGCTCATATATCCACGGAGTGCTTGACAACCCAGCTGTTGTGGATTCGCTTCTGCAACCTTACCTTTCCGGGCGGCAAGCAGAGTCGCAATTCGATTATTCGCAATACAAACAGGAGCAGTACAATCTTCTTGCGCAAGAGCTGCGCAAATATATAGATATAGACGCTCTGTATAAAATTATGGGGAGAGATGATTGAAGGACACGGCGACGATTTGTATAAATATCACAACTCCATCCGGCATAATTTCAGCTCCAATATCTTTGCGCGGGTTGACCATTCAGGGCTGCTGCAACACCTTGCGGAGCGTGGCAATGACATCCTCCACTACCCCGAGCCACGGTGTCTGTCGCTGGAGCGTAAACTGGCTCAGGAAGCCGGCATTGACCCCGGCAAAGTGCTTGTGACAAGCGGAGCCACGGAGTGCATCTACCTGATAGCACAGATGATACGCGGAGGCAAAGCCACCATTGTGGCACCTGCCTTCCGCGAATATGAGGACGCCTGTCAGCTCAATTCCATCACAGTAGAGTGGTGCCGATCGCTCAGCGAGGCAATGGCCACAGACTCTGATGCAGTGTGGATATGCAACCCTGCCAACCCCACCGGCGAAGTCACTCCGGCAGAACAGCTTGAGGCCGCAATCCAATCCTCGCCCCACACCCTGTTTGTGGTGGACCAGGCATACGCCGACTATACATCCATGGAGGTGCTATCGCCTTCACTTGCAGAACGATTCAACAACCTCATCATTCTCTCCTCGCTCACCAAACGGTTTGCAGTGCCGGGATTGAGAATCGGGTATGCCATAGGATGCGTGGACCGCGTGGCTCAATATCTGCGCCCATGGAGCGTGAGCAGCGTTGCTCTAATTGCCGCCCACTATCTACTTGAGCATAAGGAGGATTATGCCATTGATGCGGCATTGCTCCACAATGAGGCTCTGCGCATGGCCGTGGAGTTTGAGAAACTCGGCATCAAGGTGTTCCCAACCGATTGCAACTTCATACTCTGCTCTCTGCCACACGGCTCCGCAGCCCAACTCAAACAGTGGCTTGTGGAGAACCATGGAATCCTCATCCGCGATGCCTCCAACTTCCATTTCCTTGACCAATCCCACTTCCGCGTGGCCGCACAGACCCCGGAGGAGAACAATCTGCTTATTAAAGCTTTAGAACAATGGATATCTGCATAGCCTTACTCCCGCTAATGACAGGATGGTGCCTCGACCTGCTGTATGGCGACCCATGCTGTTTGCCCCACCCGATAGTGTGGTTTGGCAAAATAATATCCATCTGCGAGCGGAAGCTCAATCGAGGAGCTCATCGCGTGGCCAAAGGCGCAATAGTGGCGGTGGGACTGATTGCCGGAGTTTTCGCCATCACTGCCTTGCTGCTCGGAGTTCTTGACCCATGGCCATGGGCCAAGATAGCGGTGGAGAGTGTGTTGGTGTTCTACTGTCTCGCCGGCACCACCCTTGCAAAAGAGGTGAGGATGGTGTTTGAGGCTTGCGACAGATCGCTTGCAGAAGGACGCAGGCAAGTGGCCCGCATCGTGGGGCGCGACACTTCCGGGTTGTCCATCAATGAGGTACGCACCGCCGCGCTTGAAACTTTAGCTGAAAACCTTAGCGACGGTGTCATCGCACCGCTGTTCTGGTATGCCCTGTTGGGCGTTCCGGGGATGCTGGCCTACAAGATGGTCAACACCCTCGACTCCATGCTCGGATATAAGTCTCCCCGCTACCTGCAGTTCGGGCGATGGGCCGCGAAAATCGACGATGTAGCCAACTTCATTCCGGCTCGTCTCACCGCACTGCTGATGCTGTTGGGTGCCGGGAAGCTCAACCTGATAGGATTTGTGAGGAGATTCGGACATGAACATGCGAGCCCCAACTCCGGGTGGCCCGAGGCAGCATTAGCCGGCATCCTCAACTGCCGTTTCGGTGGTACGCACTCCTATTTCGGAGAAGATGTGTACAAACCATATATCGGCACCGTTGACCGTCCTTTGACCACCGATGATATGAAACGGGCAATCAGAGTGAACCGCGCTGCGGAACTCATTGCAGTGACGATTGTTCTCGCAGTCAGATTATTGTGGTGAACATCCCCCCGTATGGCGGCTGCTTGCTGAACACATTTTCAATCGTTGCCGCCCCGGTGAGCAGCAATGTGTGCACCATTATGCCGCCGTGGGTGAAAAGAAGCGCCTCATCGTAAGGCATCTGCCGAAGTTCCGATAGAAATTGCGCCAACCGCTCCTGTTGCTGCTGCGAGGACTCTCCGCCTGTGGCCGCTACATGAAACCAATCGGCATACCACAGATCAAGCCGCGGATCGGAAATCTCATCCCACCGCTGCATCTCCCACTCGCCGAAATTCATCTCCATAAGCCGAGAATCGCGCACCGCATTGCCATAACCACAATATTCGGCAAGTCTCACACAGCGCGACAAAGGCGATGTGAACACAGCATCAAACCGCTTGCCACCCAACCGCAACCGTACTTCCTCGGCCTCCTCTGCGAAAGTGGCTCTGAGCCCTACATCCGTCCGGCCGTAGCACACTCCCAGCGGCACATCCACCGATGTATGTCGCACAAGCGTAAGGTTCATGATATCAAGGTGAAAGTGACAGCTATGGCGAGCCACATGCTCAGCTCACATATCAAGAATGTGGCACCGCAGCAATCACCGGTATAACCCCGGATTTTCCGCTTCATATAGGCGAACAGCAACGGAGCCACCACCACAGGGGCTATGGCGGCTGTCTGATACACCCATGGCAGCAGCAACAGCGGCAATGCGCCGCCAACACATCCGGCAATTACCCCTCCGGGCGATACCTTATTATATACAGTGTGGTTTTTAGCCTCCTGCTCAGTGCGGGCATACGGCAGAAAATTCACAATATTAGAAGCTGCGAATTTGCTCCACGAATCGCAAGCCACCATTGCGCAGCAAACCACTCCCACAGGCATAGAGGAAATGACGCACACCAGCAGTATGTAATAAACCACCAGCGCAAGCACTCCATAGGTGCCTATATGGGAATCCTTCATTATGGCCAGGATACGCTGACGGTCGGTGCCACCGCCAAACCCGTCAAAAAAATCCGCCAACCCATCCTCATGCAATGCGCCGGTGACAAGCAGACGCGCCACCAGGGCCAAAACTGCCGCACAGCTCACCGGAAGCACAAACGATGCGAGATAAAACACCCCGGCCATGATCCCTCCGGTGAGCCATCCCACAAAAGGCCAATAGCGCACCACATTGCGATACATCTCTGCAGGCACATCGCCAAGCCGCCAGAACGGAAGGCGAGTGAAGAATATCAGGGCGGCGAGAATCTGCTTCATCAGAAATATTTGGTGACACCCACCGCACTGAAGCGGTCCATTTCGTTAATCATATTCACAGCCGACACCAATATCGGATAGGCACACACGGCACCGGACCCCTCGCCAAGGCGCAGGTCAAGATGAAGTATAGCCTTGACACCAAGCGAGTCAAGCAGCAGTTTATGTCCGCTTTCATCGCCACAATGACCAAACACAGCATACTCCATCACAGCCGGATAGAAATGCGCAGCCGCAGCCATGCAGGCTGTCATGATGAATCCGTCAACAATCACGAGCATCTTGAGCTCGGCAGCCTTTAACATTCCGCCAACGGCCATAGCCAGTTCATATCCTCCGAACCATTGGAGCCGCTGCTCCACGCTATCTCCGCCGCCATAATTGTCCCATGCCCGAGTGAGGATGTCAAGCTTATGGTTGACACCGGCGTTGTTCAACCCCGCCCCTGCGCCGATGCATTGTGACAGCGGTATCCCGGTGAGGATATGCATCCACATCGAGGAGGGGGAAGTGTTGCCGCTTCCCATCTCGCCGAAGCTCACCACATTGCATCCGTTGCTATGCACCATCTCCACCACTTCGGCACCGCGCTCCATACACAGGTCCCATTCCTCGGGGGTGATGGCAGCCTGATAGAGGAAATTGCGCGTTCCGCGACGCACTTTCTTGTCAATCACGCCACTGTTGGCAGGTATATCGTAGTCCACACCCGCATCCACAAGCACAAGGTTGAATCCATGCTGCTGACACAGGAAATTAATCCCGGCACCACCGTGGGAGAAATGGCTCAACTGCTGCCATGTCACTTCTTTGGGCGACACACTCACCCCTTCGTCGAGTATGCCATGGTCGGCAGCGAAGAGGATATTGGTGGGGTTGGACAATTTCGGGTCGAGCGACTGCTGCACAAGCCCTATCTTAATCGCTAACTCCTCAAGTCGTCCGAGTGACCCTTTCGGTTTGGTGAGGTCATCCACTTTCTCAATGAGCTGCGGAAGGATTGACCTGTCGGGTGAAATGATATTGAACTGTTTCATGACTATTTGATTCTTAAAGGCACGCCGCTCACAAGCATATACATCTCGCTGGCCTCTGCGGCCACGATCTGATTCACCATACCCTGAAGGTCGGTGAATTTACGCTGCAGCGGGTTGGCACTTATTCCCCCGAGCCCTATCTCATTGGTCACCGCTATTATATCCAGCGGTTTATCGGCGAGCGTGCGCCACTCGACGCGAAACCGTTCTATGGCGCGGGGCAGATCTTCATTTTCATCAAAAAGGATATTTGTGGCCCACATTGTCAGGCAGTCAAGCAGCACAGTGCCTGATTCCAAAGGCAGATTGCCCGGGGCGAGAGGAGCCTCATGGTTGGTCCACATGGAGCCCCGGCGTTGCTGATGGGCCTCCACACGCGCCCTCATCTCATTGTCAAAAATGCGTGCCGTGGCTATATACACCGGTGAGGCACACCGGTGCAGGGTGAGCTGTTCGGCAAACGCGCTCTTTCCGGAGCGTTGTCCGCCGGTGACAAGTGTGATACTGTTGGCCATTTGTAACTGCAAAAATAGGCAATTCTTTTTGAAAATTCGTAATTTTGCCGCGATGACACCACAATCGCTCATAGATATCACCCACTCGCAACCGCTGATTCTGGTGGTGGTGGACGGTATGCACGAACCACCGCTGCCACAACTCGGAGGGTTAACGCCATGTGAAGCAGCGCGATGTGAGCATATTCTGAGCATGAAGCGTGATGAGATTTGCCTCACACCCCGCGGCATGGATGCGAGCACCGATGTGGCCCTGCTCACTTTGCTGGGGTATGATGCAGCAGCTGCCGGTTGCTGCCGTGCGCCGTTGGAGGCTATTGGATGCGGCATCAGCGTGGGAGCCAACGACACCGTGCTGAGATGCAACCTTGTGACGATTCGCCAAGGAATGATTGTGAGCCATTGCGGCGAGAATCTCAGCAAGGAGAATGCCCTGAACATCGTCAACCTCCTCAATGGTTATTTCGCCTTGCCAAACATGAGGTTTTATCACGGCAACGGGTTTCGCGCACTGCTTAAAATTCGCGGTCTTGAAACTCTCCCTGCAAGTACTCCCCCACACGACATTCTCAACAAACCGTTTCTCGATCATATTATTACCGACCATAATCTGGCCAACCTGATCCTGAAGGCCAACATCAGGCTGTCGCGGCAAAATCTCGGCGCCAACGGGATATGGTTGTGGGGAGCAGGAAGAATCTGCGGGTTCGATCCATTGGGAATTGACGGATGCTGCATCAGCGGCACACCTCTTGTGCGTGGATTGTCTAAAGAGTTGGGTATGAACATCATCAACGTAGATGGTGCGGATGGAACAATGAGCACCAACCTTGCAGGTAAAGCCGAAGCTGCTATCCGAGCCTCTGCACACCACCGCCTTGTGCTTGTGCATGTGGAAGCCTGCGATGAAGCCTCGCACCGCCGCGACATCGAAGGCAAAATAAAGATGCTCCGCAGGGTTGACACAGAACTCGTCAAGCCGCTGCTTGACCATGCCCGGAAAATCGGCGCAACTGTTGCCGTGCTCAGCGACCACGCCACAAGCACCATCTCCGGTAGCCATCTCCCAATCCCCGTCCCCTGCCACCTCTCATGATTTTGGGGTTGTGGAGTGGGATATTCGGGGAATTGTCGTAATTTTGTGGAAAAGAAGTTTATGAGCAAAATCATTATAATAGGCATAGGCCCCGGAAATGAGGGAGAGATGACTCCCGAAGCGTTGCAAGCCATCCAGAGCTGCGATGTGGTGGTGGGGTATAAATACTATTTCCAGTTTATACAACATTTGGTGGCTACTGACACTGAGCTGGTTGACACCGGAATGAAGCAGGAACAAGCCCGGGTGGAAATGGCTTTTGACCTTGCCGCGCAAGGCAAGAATGTGGCCATAATCAGCAGCGGGGATGCCGGAATTTACGGCATGGCACCGCTGGTGTGGGAGATGCGCAAGATGAACCCCGGGTGCGGTGTGGAGATAGAAACAGTACCCGGCATCAGCGCGTTTCAGAAAGCCGCGGCATTGCTTGGTGCGCCAATGGGCCACGATTTCTGCGTGGTGTCGCTCAGCGACCTCCTCACTCCATGGGGTGTGATAGAGAAACGAATATATGCCGCCGCCGAAGCTGACTTTGTGACAGCCATCTACAACCCCAAAAGCAAAGGCCGCTATTGGCAGCTGTATCGGCTGAAAGAGATATTCATGGAGAGCCGCAGTGCCGACACCCCCGTGGGGTATGTCCGTCAGGCCGGCCGCGAGGATGAAAGAGTGATGGTGACCACTCTCGGAGAATTTGACCCGGAGGATGTGGATATGTTCACAGTGGTGATTATCGGTAACTCGCGCACCATGATTTTTGACAATCATATCATCACTCCGCGTGGATATTTCCAGAATCAAAAGAACGGGAACAACAAGATTGGCCAAGCCATAATGACAGAAAGTTTCCGCACCATAGAGCGGGAACTCGTCAATCCAGAGATACCGACCGACACCAAATGGGCGCTGCTTCACGCCATCCACACCACTGCCGACTTCGAGATGGAAAAGATTGTGAGAGTGGACGATAACGCGCTGCAAAAAATCTACACCGCTCTCACCTCCGGCGGCGTGCGCACGATAGTGACAGATGTGACGATGGCCGCTTCGGGCATACGCAAAGGAGCGTTGGAACGGCTTGGTGTTGAGGTGAAATGCTATCTCCACCACCCAAGTGTGCAGGAACTGGCCGAAAAGGAGGGAATCACACGGACCCAAGCCGGTATAAGGCTTGCCGTGAAAGAACATCCCGACGCTTTATATGTGTTTGGCAACGCTCCCACCGCGCTGCTTGAACTGGCTCATTTGATACGCCTCGGCAAAGCGCATCCTTGTGGTATAGTGGCTGCACCTGTGGGATTTGTGCATGTGTGCGAAAGCAAGCATGCCGTGAAGCCGATGGTGGATATCCCCAAAATCATTGTGGAAGGCCGCAAAGGTGGAAGCAACCTGGCTGCAACTCTCACCAACGCCATTCTTTGCTATCCGGATGCCCAACAGTTAAAACCCGGACGCGATGTGTAGCTTCATTGTCATAGGTGTTTCCGACGCACACGAAGTGACTTTCGGTCAGGAACTTGCCGACCGAATCAAAAGAGCGCGGGTGTGCTCGGGAGGCAAACGCCACCATGCACTTGTGGAGCACCTGCTGGCTGAAGATGCTGAATGGATCGATGTAACAGTGCCCCTTGGCGAGGTGTTTGAAAAATATAGGCAGATTGACGGCGAAATAGTGGTGTTCGCTTCCGGCGACCCGCTGTTTTTCGGCTATGCCGCCACCCTCCAACGCGAATTTCCGGATGCAAAAATCGAGGTGCATCCATATTTCAACTCCCTGCAGACACTCGCCCACAGAATGGTGCTCCCATATCAGGAGATGCGATGCGTGTCGCTCACCGGACGGCCATGGCACGATTTCTACACCGCACTTATCAACGGCGAAAGACTTATAGGGGTGCTCACCGACAGAGTGCGCACCCCTCAGACCATAGCCCAAAGAATGCTGGAATACGGTTACAGCAACTATTTAATGACCATAGGCGAAAATCTTGGAAGTCAAACCAATGAAAGAGTTACGACCATCAGTATCGAGGAGGCTTCAAAGATGGAGTTCATGCCGTTGAACTGCGTGATATTGACCCGCACAAGCGAGCGCAAACACCCCTTTGGAATCAGCGATATGGAGTTTGCACACCTCAACGGCCGCGAGAAGATGATTACCAAGATGCCGATACGGCTATTGGCTCTATCAATGCTTGAGACAAACAACCGCAAATCGTTGTGGGACATAGGATTTTGCACCGGGTCAGTGTCGATAGAAGCAAAACTTCAGGCACCCCACCTCTTCATCAACGCCTTTGAGATCCGCAAGGAGTCGAAGAAATTGTTTGAGACCAACACCCGACGGTTCGGCACCCCCGGAATCGATTGCCACATAGGCAACTTCCTGGAGCAGGACCTCTCATCGCTGCCCGCGCCCGATGCCGTGTTCATCGGCGGTCATGGCGGAAAACTCTGCGAAATCGTGGGCAAAATCAAGCAGGTGCTTCAGCCGGGAGGAGTGATAGTATTCAACTCGGTGAGCAAAGCGAGCCTCGACATGTTTGAACAATCAGTGAAAATCAACGGCATGAAAGTTGTGCGCCGGCATACGGTGCAACTTGATGCCTTCAACCCCATAACCGTGATGCAAGCAAAATGAGCACAATAATAATAGCAGTAACACCGGCCGGAAACGCTCTGGCCAAAACCATCAAAACCCAACTGACCGACGCTGAAATAGTGATGCACAGCAGGCTCAGCAGCGAGCAGCTCCTCAACTACACCCACATACTGTTCATAGGAGCCTTAGGTATATGTGTGCGCTCCATATTGCCGATGATCGAGAGCAAATACAGCGACCCTGCGGTGGTGTGCGTGGACTCATCGGGCAAATATGCCATATCAGTGCTATCCGGCCATGTGGGCGGGGCAAACGATTTCGCCCGGCAGGTGGCCTCAATAATAGGCGCACAGCCGGTGATCACCACCCAGAGCGACAACCAGTCGCTGTGGGCGCTCGACACCCTTGCAGCGCAATATGGATGGACCACAGAGTGCACCAAAGAGCAGATGGACAAGGCGATATTCAAGTTTGTCAACGGTATGGACACCGCGCTCATCATGGATGTTAAGGACCGTGGCACCCGCGCACTTGAAAGCTCCCTGCCGCCGAATGTGACTATCTACAACTCTATTGAGGATGTGCCGGAGAAATGCGCGTTGGTAATAGCTGTGACCCATACCATACTGCCCACCGACCGCTTCGTGCTCTACTACCGCCCCAAACTGCTGTCATTAGGTGTGGGATGCCGAAAGATGTGCAACCCCCAAGGAGCTGTGGAACATATCAAAGCACTACTTGAATACAATGGACTCAGCCCGCTGTCAATCAAAGATGTGTGCACCATAGAGCTCAAAAAAGATGAGCCGCTCGTGGATGCTCTCGCCCAAACATTCACCGGCAAAAAAGCAGTGATATACTCCGCTCCCCAACTTGAGAATATAGAGGTGCCCAACCCTTCGGAGAAAGTGAAGGAAGTGACCGGAGTGTGGGGCGTGGCCGAAAGTTGCGCCTTATACAATAGCGGCAACGGGCCGCTGTTGCTGATCAAGCAGAAATGCAAACTGCAGCAGGATGCCGATTTCACAATCGCTGTGGCTATCGACCGGGAGGCTGTAAGAGGAGGACATATCGAGATAGTGGGTGCCGGACCCGGCGATCCGGAACTTGTGTCGGTGCGAGGTGCCAATTTCCTCAAGCAAGCCGATCTGATACTGTATGCCGGTAGCCTCGTGCCACGCGAACTCACATTTTATGCCAAGCCGGGATGCGTGGTCAGGAGCTCAGCTTCGATGAGCCTTGACGAGCAGATGGCTCTGGTGCATGAGTTTTACAACCGCGGACTGCTGATAGTGCGCCTCCACACCGGCGACCCGTGCATTTACGGTGCCATACAGGAGCAGATGGCATATTTCGACAGGCATGGTCTGCGCTATCATATCACCCCGGGGATTTCATCATTTCAGGCTGCCGCCGCTGCTCTCCGCTCGCAATTCACCATCCCTGAAAAGGTGCAGACCATCATTCTCACCCGCGGGGAAGGACGCACCCCGATGCCCGACAAAGAACAACTGCACAAACTGGCGGCCTCACAGAGCACCATGTGCATTTACCTCAGCGCAGCCATTGTGGAAAAGGTGCAGGAGGAGCTGCTTATGGCATATCCGCCCGACACCCCTGTGGCCGCTTGCTACAAACTCACATGGAAAGAGGAGAAGATATATCGCGGCCAGCTGAAGGATCTCGCCAGGATTGTTAAGGAGAACAACCTGACACTCACCACACTGTTGGTGGTGGGCGAAGCTATTGACAACCGCCACGGTTTGTCGAAACTGTATGACCACTCGTTCACTCATCTGTTTCGCGAAGGAAAATGATATTAGTGTTGGGGGGCACCACCGAGGGCCGTAAGGTTGTACAACTGCTTGAACAGGGCGACGGGGAGTATTTCTACTCCACCCTTGGAGACATGCAGACCGTGGAGTGCCACCACGGCACCCATATATCGGGCGCTATGACAGTGGATACGATGCAAAAGTTTTGCAGCGACCATCATATACAACTGATTGTGGATGCGGCGCACCCCTTTGCCTCCAATCTGCACGCCACAGTAGATGCCGTGAGCCGGCAACTCGCACTCCCGGTGGTGCGATATGAGCGCCGCTACCCCTGCCTACCTCATGAGGTGGTGGAATGTGCTGACTATGACGATGCCTGTCGCAAAATGTTTGATGCGGGAGTACAGAAACTTCTCGCTCTCACCGGAGTGCAGACCATCGGCAAACTGCGCGGATTCTGGCAAAAGCGGCCCACTGTGTTCAGGATTCTTGACCGCGAAGAATCGCTTGCCAAAGTGAGGGAACAAGGGTTTGACGAAAGGCGCTTGGTGTTTTACCATCCCGGCAACACCGCCATGCTGCTCGAGCAGACAGGAGCTGATGCGATAGTGACAAAAGAGAGTGGCGAGAGCGGTGGAATGGCCGAGAAACTTGAAGCCGCATTGCATGCCGGAGTGAAAATATTTGTGGTCAAGCGGCCTCCGATGCCTGACAGGTTCATCACCGTCACCGGCAATCATGGGTTGAGGAAAATGGTGGAGAGATATTGCGCCGGATTTTTCAATCTCCGCAGCGGATTCACTACCGGTGCCTGCGCCACAGCCGCGGCCAAAGCAGCCATGCAACTGCTCATCACCGGCGATTATGACCATGAGGTGGCTTTTGAGTTGCCTGATGGCGAAACGATGGCGATGGAAGTGAAGAAAGCGCAACTGCACCACGACTCAGCAACAGCCGTGGTGGTGAAAGATGCGGGCGATGACCCGGATGTGACCAACGGCCGGGAGATCCATGTGAGTGTGAAGAAAAACGATTGCGATGAAATCCGTTTTTTTGGCGGCGAGGGAGTGGGACGCATCACCCTACCCGGCACCGGATTGGCAATCGGCGAGCCAGCCATAAATCCGGTGCCTCGCGCCATGATTTCCAACGAGATACGCTGCATCTACGACGGCGGCGTGGATGTGACCGTCGAAGTGCCCGGGGGTGAGGAACTCGCTGCCAGAACCTTCAATTCAAGAATAGGAATCGAGGGGGGCATATCAATCATTGGCACCACAGGGATTGTGATGCCGTTTTCCCACGAAGCGTTCATTGACGCTATCCGCAAACAGATTGAAGTGGCCATGGCCATCGGAACCGAACGAATTGTGATCAACTCCGGAGCGCGGAGCGAGCGGATTGTCAAGCAGCAGTATCCTAATCTTCCGTCCCAGTCATTCATCCATTACGGCAACGCCATCGGCGAAACCATCAAAGCCGCAGCCGAGCATGGAGTGAAGCGGCTCACCATAGGGATTATGGTGGGTAAAGCGGTAAAACTGGCCGAAGGTCATCTTGACACCCACAGCCACAATGTGACCCTCAACAGGGATTTTTTGTGCCGTATTGCCAAAGAATGCGGATGCTCCGACAGCGCTATCGTGAAGATAAAATCACTCAATATGGCGCGGGAACTATGGAACAGTATCGACCCCCGTGACCGTGACAAACTGATGAACAGAATTGTGGAACTGTGTCATGGATATTGCTCGGAGCTGCTCCCCGGCGGCGAGGTGGAAACGCTACTTATCTCCGATATCGGAGAGGTGGTCTACAGATTCCAGCAATGAAGCGATGGTGGAGTGTGGTTGGCCATTGACAAGATAGCAGTCGTCGGACACCTCCACCAGGATGCCACACTCTTCATCCACAGCAACCAACCCTATGCGCTGCAATGCCTTGCACACCATTGAGCGACGCACCCCCGATCCGGCAACCTGTACCGAGCCGCACCGGTTGCCGCTGATTTTGAACAATCCACTGTCCAAGTCAAACTCCACACCTTCGCGCTTGAAATAGCGGCTGAGCGAGCCGTTCAAAGCCAAATCCTCAGGGCAACCGATAGTGACACCCAGCTGCTTGTCAATGAGCCACACTTCATCTGAAATCTGAAGAGCAAGCTCAAGATCGTGGGTGGACAGAAACACAGTCAGATTCTTTTCACGCGTGAGCCTCAGCAACAGCTGAAAAATCTCCACCTTGCTCGGATAGTCAAGAAACGCTGTGGGCTCGTCAAGAAAAATTATCGGTGTGCATTGGGCCAACGACTTAGCAATCATCACCTTTTGCCGCTCGCCGTCGCTCAGAGTCTGAATCATCCTCTGACCAAGTTCCTGAATATGGACCTGCTCGATAGCCTCGTCAACAATACGCTGGTCCTCATGACTCAGCTTTCCCCAGAACCCGGTATAGGGGCTGCGGCCCAAAGCCACAAGCTCGTGGACTGTCATATTGCTCACCATCAACCGGTCAGTGAGAACCACACCTATTTTGTGTGCCAGCTGCAACGCCGACATGGAGCGAATATCCTCACCTCCTATCATCACCCTGCCCGAGAGCGGCGGCAACATGGACGAGAGTGTTTTGAGCAGCGTGGATTTGCCCGCACCATTGGGACCGAGAAGACAGGTGAACTGCCCGCGCTTCAATGACGCGTTCACATCCTTGGCCACCACTTTTTGGCCATGCTTGGTGCGGTAGCCTGTGGAAAGATGCTCGATGGTAATGGATATGCTGTTGTCGGATGCGATCATAAGGAATGTTTACGTTTGTTGAACAATACCCACATCACCACCGGAGCCCCGACAAGCGCCGTCACGGAGTTGACCGGAAGCGCACCCTCGAATCCCGGCAACCGGGCTATCAGGTTGCAGAGCAATGCCAACGCCCCGCCGGTGAGCATACATCCCGGCAGCAGCACAGCGTGGTTGGAGGTGCGGAACAGCCCGCGGCAGAGATGAGGCACCGCGAGACCGAGAAACACTATCGGACCGCAATAGGCTGTGACAATCGCCACAAGCACTCCCGCCATGGATATCACCGTCAGGCGGGCACGCTTGATGTCGAGGCCGAGATTGCGTGCGTAGGAGTCGCCGAGCAGCAGGAGGTTGCATGTTTTGGTGAGCAGGAAAGTGAGAGGCAAAAGAATGAGCATCAGAATGATGAACACGGTGGTTTGTCCGCCGGAAACGCGAGCGAAACTACCCAATCCCCATATCACGTAGGCTCTGATATCCTCCTCAACGGAAAAGAATTTCAGCACCCCGATCACCGCATTGGCAATGTACCCTATCATCACACCTATGATGAGCAGCGTGACATTGCCATGCACCTTATGCGACACGTATGCTATCACACCCATAATCACCAGCGAACCGCCAATGGCAGCCAATGTCACTGTCACCTCGCCTATCACTCCGAGCTTGCTCAGCGCCACACCCCCGATTGAGCCCGAAAGCAACAGCACAAACGCCACACCCATGCTGGCGCCGCTACTGATGCCGAGCACACTCGGCCCGGCAAGAGGGTTGCGGAACACTGTCTGCATCAGCAAACCGCTAACCGCCAACCCCGCACCGGCCATTATGGCAGTGAGAGCCTGCGGCATGCGCGACTTCAACACAATGTTGCACCATATCGCGTTGTCACAATCGCCGCCAACCAGTATGGTCCACACCTCCTTGACCGGAATCCACACCGACCCGAGCATGAGATTGAGCGCAAGAAGCACCGCGATGGCGAGCAACAGCCCGAAGATAGAAAATGTAATCTTGGAATGGGTCATTACTTGAGCAGATGATAATATCGTGGCTGATGGTCAGGCAGCAGCTCGGGGTGGAACACATGGATGAAATCGGCGAGCACTTGCTCCGGCTCAACAGGCATATTTTCATAAAACGGCACCAGCTTCATGTTGCAGTATATCACGCCATGGTTCTTCCATGCGTCAAAATCGGCATAACGCTGGTTGAGATCCTTGAGCGCATCGTAGCTGAACTCACCGTCAAAGCTGTTGACAATACGCCAGTAATCGGCATTGGCGGCATTGGAATAAACCGTTTCGTAATCCAGTGTCACTCCGCCGCTCTCATTGTTGTCACGCAGGAAATAGTCGCCTCCGGCATCCTCGAAAATACGCGCTAAAAAGCTCTTGCCCCCCACCGCATACCAGTTGCCTCCGCGCATCTCGCCACTGAACACCACCGGACGCGAGGCCACGGTGTCCACAAGAGCCTTGAGATTATTGTAGCGCAACTTGATGCCGTTAAATTCGCGGTTGGCCTGCTCCACATTTCCCGTCAGCAGTCCTATCACCTTTATCCATTCGGCCTGCCCGAGAGGAGTAGGCTCCTTGTACCCCAGATGAGGAATCAGAGGTATGTCAACATTCTTGATAGCCTCATATCCGCCGCGCTTGAACGGCGAAATGAATATCACATCGGGGTTGAGCGACATTATCACCTCGTTGTCGAAGTTCCCCTCAATCCCGATTTTGTGGGTTTTCCCCTCCTTGAGCCGCTGCTTCATGGTGGTGTTGAACAGATGACGGGTGCTTGTGATTCCCACCACCTTGTCAAGCAGTCCGAGCTTGATGAAATTGGAGAGCTGGAGCGAGGTCATACATATCACACTGTTGACCGGCACATCGATACGGGCATACCCCTGAGGAATCCGCGCCTCCTCGCCACGCGACACAAGAGCGAAATGAAACGACTCCGCTTCGATATTCTCCGGATCATGGATGTCGAGCAAAGTGAGATTGCCGTCATACCTCACCTCAAACCCGCCGGCCTCCTCGGCCACCACCTTGGTGGAGTCATCGGCGCCGGCTTTGTCGCCGGATGCCATATGCTGCCCCGAATGTCCGCACGCTGCAAGCATCAGCATCGATGCCACAACAGTTATCTGTTTCAATATCTTCATCAGTCTGGTATATAAATAATTTGACCGTTTTCGAGACGGTAGGCGGTGCCCACACGCTCGCCACGGCTTGAATTGTCTTTGTCAGCGTCCGAAGCCGACAGTTTTGTCACCTCGCCGCCTTTTTTTGTCACTATCTCCATCTGCGGAGTACCCGGATTCTTCACGATAGTATAGTCCTCGGACGAGAAAATCTCGCTCATACTGAAATGACTCACTATCGCCACCATCAATGCCACGGCAAACACCATGGCGGCATCAAACAGATTGGCGAGCAGTTCAAGCGGATTGTCATCCTCGCCGGAGTGCAGCAATCGGCTTCTATTTCGTCGTGTCATCGCTCTCCATCAACTCGTTGATAAACTCCAGGTCGTTGAGCATCCTTGCATACATCCGCTTGGCGCACTGCAGCGTCACAAGACCTATGGCAGCGATGAGGATACCGAGCACAGTGGTGGCGAAAGCCACCTCCATATTGTAGGCCATCGAGGCTATGTTGCCTGAGGCGAGTCCGGTCAACGCAGGCCCCATCGGTATAAGCGTGCCCATAAGTCCTGTCATGGGACCGAGCTTCACCAGCAGCCGCGAGCGGCTGAGATGCTTGTCAACACTCACCTCCATGTTGGCCAGATAGCGGTGACGCGCCGCCGGGCAATCCTCATTGGCTGCAAGCAGCTTCACCGCCGATGCGAAAAATGCCACCGGGGACTTTTCAAGCTCCGCAACACTCTGCTTCATATTGGCGGTGTTCATCCCGTCCAGCAGCGGCTGCGCGGCCTTGCGCCCGGCAACAAAACGGTTGTAGTCAACAAACGAAGTGACGCAATGCACCAAAGCATACAAAAACAGTGCAAGCAAAACCACTATCACCGGGAATAGCAATCCCGACGACAATGCAAACAATATGTTGGATACTGATTCCATTACAAAGCTGTTAATACTAAAGCTGCAATCTCAGTGGCAAACAGCATCTGCACTATCCCTCCCCTACGCTTCACGAAGCGGTTCAGAGCCATGGATGGCAGCAGCAGTAATGATGCGGCGGAAATACCCACCGCTATGCCACAGAGTGCAAAGTTACAATCTAAAAAATTGATAAACGAATATACCAGCATAAAATAAAACGGCACACCGCACATCACCCCGGGATACCACCGGAGCACACGATATACAGCCGTCCGCTCGGCATATCCCAAGCAGAAAGCGATGAGCGCGAACCCCTCGATCCACAGCAGCGGACGCCACCACGCGCTCTCCTCGAGGGCTTGCACGCTGAGAACCGGAGCTCCTGACACCAACGGCACAGCCGCGATGATGGCCATGAACCATAGGCACACCACCACGCCACGCTGCCACAGCGGCATGAGCGACAATTTCATGATTGCCACCAATATGCTCAAAGCCATCAGTATCACACCGGTTGCCATCATTGCTGCTTCTCTTTTCTACGGTTGCGCACTATAATCAACCCTATCACAGCCAATGCCAGCAGTGTGCCGACAATGGTCCACAACGACACTTCCCGCGCCACGCTCCTGCTGCTCATCAGAGTCTGCTCCTTGAGCACCACCTCTTGTCCATTGCCTGACGACAGGGCGGCATCAATGGCACCGCGGAACCTGCCGGCTGCATCAGGCGTCATGTTGTTGGCCGCGAACTGCTGCAACTTGGCATTGCCACACACAAACTCAGTGCACGGTGCACCATGGCGTATGGTGAAGTCGGCCAACTCCGCACTCAACGCCCTGATCTGCTCCGGCGAGGCTTTCCATTCGCCCTTGCGCACAGCCTCGAGCATAGTGGCTGTCATTTCCTGATAAGCGGCGGGATTCACCTTGTCAAAATACTGTTTCACACCAAGATCATGCTTGTCGGTGACATACATATCAAACAAGTCGTTGTAGATATTCTCATCAAGTGCGGATTTGCGTAGCACACTCCAGCCAAACACGTTACGCATCATTTCGCCAAACATCGAGGCCGTGGTGGCACCCCCTTTCATACGCTCGCGCACAAAATCGGGATTGAGCAGTGTGGCTCTCGTTTCTATGGCCACCGCCTGCCTTGTGTCCTGAATACGCGGCAGGTTGGGATTGCGGTAATCGGCCATAACGGCATCGGGTTCCTCTCCCGACAGCGATGCCACTGCGAGCGACACCGAGCCTGTGAATTCATACACATGGTCAAGCGACACCGGTCCCCATGTGTTGCTCTGCCGAGGCTGGACAATCACCTTGGTGTTCTTCAACGCGGCTGTCATGGCCTCGCGGTTGGGTTGGCCCCAGTTGGACTCGTCGCCATACATGGCGCACATATTGTTGACATAACCGTCCACAAGCTCCTGCTTGCTCTCCCAGCTGCCGGAGTTTTCGGTATATGGAAGCATCCCGGTGCCGTAACCCGAATTGATAGGGCCGAACACACGCATCGAGCCAAGCTCGCGGGCTTTGGCGGGGGATATGCCTCCGGCCATCAGCTCCTTCTCCTGCGCTTTGGTGGCATCGGCCACATAATTGGGAGCGCCACCGTCATCGGCTGAGGCGGCGAGCTTCACGGCCTCGGTGATAAGCTTGAGTCTCGAGGCGGCAATATCCCTGAGCTGACCCGACACCTGCACCACCACATCGATGCGCGGTCGTCCGAGTTCAGCCGCAGGCACAAGACGGAGATCAACCACCCTGCCCTGGTCATCGCGCAGCGGCTCCACTCCGAGCATCCACAGCGCCTGCGCCACAGTGGCACCCTCGCTGCTGATAAACTCACCGGCCCAGAATGTGTAGTTGATTTTCTGCGGATACTCACCGTCATGCTCCTTGCGATATTTAGCTATCGTGGCATCGGCGAGCTGCACACCGGTGCGCCACGATTTTTCCGTGGGCACCGCTTCGGTGTTGACGCTGTACATGTTGCGCCCCGTGGGAAGCACGTTGGGCGATTGCACCGGATCGCCTCCCGGAGCGGGAGCCACAGAGCCGCCGTTGAAGCAGCGCAGAATAGTGGCTATCTCGTTTTCGGGGCTCGCCAACAGCAAATCCCTGTACTCCAGCACCATCTGCAAATCCTCATTGGTAGCCGACCCGGAAGCGAGTGTGCGGGCCACATCCTCCTTCGCTTTTCCAAGGTAGCTGTGGTTGACAAAATTCATATCCTGGAGCTGCGCGGTGGTGATCTTGCCGAGGTCGCGGTCGCGCTTGGCGGCAATATAAGCCAGTCTGTCGGCACAGATGGCGCTCACCGTACTTGCCAGCTCCTTGGAGGCATAAGGGGAGCCGAGCACATAGTTGGCACCTGTGATTTTTTCATCGGCAATCTCCTCCACCAGCCGGTCGAGCATCTCCAGTTCATCGGCGGAATAGGGACGGGAGAGAACGGAATCCAGGTCCAAAGTGCGGTGCAACCCCATGCCGACAGCCTCTTTTTTGGCTTCGATGGAGAGCGAAGCAAACCGGTCGGACGATCTGGCTGCGACAGCATCGTGAATGGCATTGAGCAGATGCTGATACCGCGCCCTCATTCCACTTTCCACAAACGGAGCGGTGAGATGCGTCACCATCACGGCATGGCTGCGGCGCTTGGCTATCACAGCCTCTCCCACATTGGAGGTGACATAGAGGTAGAAATGAGGTGTGGGACCCACAAGCACCTCGGCCCAATCAGCCTGCGACAGCCCCACATTCTTGCCGGGGGTGAACTCAAGATTGCCGTGTGTGCCGAAATGCAGCAGCGCATCCATCCCAAACACCTTTTGCAGATACAGATAGGTGGCTATATAATTGTGTGGAGGAGCCACTTCGGCTCCGTGAACCAGCTTGAAATCGTCATCGCCAAGAGCAGGACGCGGCTGCGGAAACAGCACAACGTTGCCGAACCGCAGCATCCCCAATGCGAGCGAGTCACCCGAGGCCATCTGCCGCCCGGGAGCGTTGCCATACCGCTTCACCACCTCATTGTATTTTTCAGGGAGCAATGCATCGCGGGCCCACATTTCATAGTCGCGGGTGCTGACCCATGTCGGTTCGCCGGATTGCATGAACTTCTTCTGCGCTGCCGGAGCATAGTCGCCGAGCACAGTGCAGAAATCATTGATCATCCGGGCAAATTCAGCTTCCGACGACGGAAGATTGCCGAGATCATACCCCTGCCGCTTCATCTCAAGCAGCAGCGCGTGGAGCGACGGCACAACCTCCAGTCCGGAGGCGAGGAGTGCATCCTTGCCGGGGTTGCGGAAAAAACCTATCGCTATGCGTTTATCTTTGTTGGGCTTGGTGCGCAGGGCAAGATGCTTGCGCACAGTCTCCACAAAGCTGTTCACCCGCTCCATTTCGGGAACTGTGAGCAGCAATCCCGACTCCACCTCGTTCTGAGTGGCGATGCACATCGGGTATATGCCGCCGTCCACCTCAGGAATCAGCACGCGGGCGTTGAGCACACCTCCGGTCACAGGACGGTTGACATCAAGCCATTCTGTGCGCGGAGCAAGCAGCGGAAACGGTGTGAACAAAGGTATGTTGCGCTCATTGAGCCAGTCCACAAGAGTGTCGTTGCCTATCCGCCCCATCGGCAGATACACCACAGCATCAGGCTTGAGCTTGCGAAGCATCATGGCCCGTTTGCGGCCGCTTGAACAGAGCGGATACACATTCAGTCCGGCACGATTGAGCTGTACAATCAGGGAATCGATATACGGACGGCTCCCCTCCACCGGAAATGTGGTGCCGGAGATGAACGCCACTTTAGGGGCATTTTCGTGATATACCCCCCGGCTACGGAGGTAGCTTTCCAGCGAATCCGGGGTGCTGAAATACTCGCCAGGCTGAAGATGGTAGTACATATTGGACGGCATCGCCACCGGCGGGTCGGCTTTCAGTCGGGGCCACCGGTGGGGGGTGGCAATCGAGCGGAGATACACCACCATGTTGCGGCAATTGGCGGCATTGGCGTTTTGCGCATAGATATTGAGGGTATCTATCTCCCCCTGCGAAAGGTTGGCCTTGATGTCAAACGAAAAATTCCGCAGCGCGAAGGTATATACCTTTGTGCCTTTGTCAATCACCTCCTGCAGCTTTGCCATCTGCACCGAATCAAGATATAGCGATCGCCCGTAGAGCACCACGGCATCATACCCCGCGAACGATTCCACCTCGTCGGGGGATTTGAATGTCAGCTCGGTATGGGTGCCTGAACTGTTGACCTTGATATCAGCCTCACGGGCCGGCATAGCGTTGACTATCAGCAGCCTCGTCGGGGCAAACCAATGGGCGTACACACCGGCACACACAGCGAGAAGCACCGCCGCGGCGAGAGCCGCATATATCCAACGCTTCCATTTATTCATTGGGCCAGGAATTTGCGTTTATGCTCCGATGGCGACAGCGGTTTATCCTCAATAGCCTGACGGATATGCTCGATGAAAAGGTTCTGTATTTCAGGCATCTCGCCGAGGCCGCGAACCAAAGCCTCAGCCTTGAACCCGTTGGCCTCCAGCTCGGAGCGCATATCTCCGGCTATATCGTTGCGGGCATGATCGCCGGCCACAAACATCAGCGGCACCAGAGTCACACTCTTGGCCTTGAGCTGCTTGAGATAGCGGATGCTCAACTCCATGGTGGGATACCCCTCCACGGTGGTCACTGTGAAGTCGGGCCTCCCCTGCGCATCCATCATATAGTCGAGCTGCGAATAGATAGCGTTGGCCGGGGTGGAAGTACCGTGCCCCACAAACAGATATGCCTTGTTTTTGGCTTCCGGATAGGCCGCCGAGAGGATATCGGCCACCTGCTGACCGTCCTCCACGCTGTAGAGCAGCGGACGCCCCACCCGCAAATCCTTGAAAAACGGTGACATATATTCGCACTCCTCGCGAAGCACGGCAGCTTCGATGCCGTCAATTATGTTGGTGCTCTGCACAATCACGTTGCTGTAGCCTGCGGCAGCGAGTTTGAGCAGCGCCTCCCTCGGGGTGTCTTTCACCACACCGCGCTCCTTGAGCCGCTTGATCACAATGCGCGAGGTGTAAGCCTCCACCACATCCATCCCGGGAAAAGCCTCCTTGGCTTTGCTGTTGATGGCGTCGATGGTGAGGGCGCGGGTATCATCGAAAGTGGTGCCGAAATGCACCATCAGGATCGCCGACTTCCCGCTGTCGGCGGCGTTGGCCGAAAAGATAGTGAAGGCCATGACTATATATATAAAGAGATGTTTCATGTTTCAGAGGGTGTTTATAACGACTCCCGGCCCTACCTCACGGCAGGTCGGGAGACGCATCATTTGTAGCGAAAAGAGTTATTGTTTATTTGTGTGTTTATGCATCAGATATTGTCAAGCACACGGATCTGCTCGAAATAAACGCCGCTCTGGAGCGAAGCGCCTTTCGACACATTGCCTGTGGCAGTGTTGTAGATGTAGATTTGCGGTGCCTGGTTTTCAGCGTCAATACCCACATACACATTGCCATTGGCTGTGGCCATACGCGAGGAGAAGCGTCCGCCGCTGTAAGGGAGCGGGGTGCCGTTGTAGGCAAGGCGGGTGTTGGTTGAGCTGCTGAGGTCGATGATGGTGTAGTAGTGGCTGAAATTGTCGATCAATGTGCCATACTGGTCATCGCGGGCGTATGCCACAGCCTTACCGTTGCCGGCATATTCGCAGGCCATGAGCTTGCCGGCGTTGGTGAATCCGTCGTAGGAGGGGTCGAAGTCAAACTCACCGGCGTTGATGCGCAGCAGGTGGCTGTGCTCGCCGTCAGCCTCATCGGAGAAACAAGCCAGATAGAGGTTGCCGCGCTCGTCGAGGAAGCTGCTCTTCTGGAGGAGCTCACCATATGCTGTGCCCACCATCTCATCAGCCAGGGTGTTGGGCTTGGCGCTCTTCACAGTCATGTCATCGGGATTAACCACAGCCACGAGGAATTTGCTTGTGGCCACAGCCTTGCTGCCGGTCCGGTCCTTGCAGTAGTAGAAGTAGAACAGTGTGTTGTCAGCGGGACGGTAGGTACAGATACCTGAAGTGGTGAACGCTTTGCCACCGTTGTAGAGAGGCACATCGAGCTCACCCTCGGCAATGATGGTCATATCGTTGGCATTGAGCTTGGTCCAGAGAATCTTGTTAGCTTCGCCGTTGGCGGCAATGATGAGCAGAGTGTTGTTGGGGAGCCATGCATAGCAATATTTGCGGGCGGAGTAGGTGTTGGTCTCAAACCGCTGTTCCTGCACCACCTGGATATTGTTGTCCTTGATGATATATTTGCCGAAGCATCCGGCAGGCTCAACAGGAATCTGATAGTAGTAGGCACCTTTCACAATGGTTTCAAGTGTGAGCTTCTGGCTCACCTCGGTGCCCTCGCCCTGAAAGGATATAACTTCGTCGGAGTTATCAAGCGAGCTCATGGAGCGCACGAGGGTATGCACATCGCGGCCCATGCCGCCGTGCTTGTCAAGAGCCACCCACAGGTCAAAATGCTGACCGGCCTCTGCAGGGAGGGAGGTCTCAGGTTCGTTGTTGTCATCGTCGGAACAAGCTGTCAGCCCTAAAGAAAGGACAGCAAGCATAAGCATCCAAAGACAGTTGAATTTTTTCATCTCTTTGTTGATTGGTTAGTTATGAAGTTTGGTTAATTGATATACACGCGGAATTTTGCGTAGAACGACCGCCCCGGCTTCTGGAGCATATAGTTGTCGTAGGTGAGTTTGTTGAAGATATTGCTGCACTCGGCGCTGAAGCTGTAGCGGTCGCTGTGCCAGGAGTAAGTGAGCCCCAAATTGCTCACGCACTGGGTGGGAATCACAGCCTTGGAGCTTTTAGCACCCCATGCCTCCCAGTTGAGATAGTACCAGTGCACATACTGAAACTCGTAGTTCACTCTCAGCCTCGAGGTTTTGTCAAACAGGCCGTATATATTGTAGGCGGCCATGGCATTGCCGAACACCCACGGCTTGTTGGGCACACGGTTTTTGTATGTGGCGTTGGGGTTGCCGTCCTCCTTGTATTTCTTGAGGTTGCGCGAGTCGTTGTAGCTGATATTGAAGATCAGCTCAAGGTTGCGCTTCCACATATACGTGATTTCGGCGTCCATACCTTTCACCTGCACAGCTGGCACATTTTCATATTTCATTCTCCCCTCACGCTCGCTCACCGACATACGGATATAGTCGTTGACATGACGGATGAATCCGTTCACCTCGTATGTGATAGAATGGTCCGGAGTTGGAAACCAGGAGCCGAACAGTCCCACATTGCCGTTGTGCGAGCTTTCGGGCTTGAGAGCGAGGTTGGGGTCGATGGTGGATCCGTTGCCGAGCAGCTCGGTGGCCAGCGGCAAACGCACGCTCCGCTCATAACTCAGCTTGAACTGGAGCGGTTCCCACAGACGGAACGCCAACCCTGCACCCCCGCCCCAATACGCCTTGGATGCATCGGGGGTGATATCGTTGTAGCCAGTGAGAGTGGGGTTTTCAGCCATGCGGATGCGGGTGGTGTTGACATAGCTCTTGCCGAAGAATGTGTTGTTGAGCCTGCCGTTGAAAAAATGCTGAGTGTAGGTCAGCGATGTAATATGCTTGTAGAGCACATCGTTGGACGGCTCGAAGTCAAGATCTATTCGGTCGGTGCGGTTGTTGCCGGTGCGGTTGAGCATATAGTCCAGCGCCAGCGAATGATGCACATCGAAATCGTATGTCACTCCGGCATTCACCACCGTCAGCGGACGCTTGTACATCCTGATACTCGGAGCCCTTCCGGTGATTTCGTTGCGCGACGATGGCATCCAGTCGCCATTCCAGTCATAGATTCGCTTGGCGCTGTCCACTGTTTCGGAATGGTCCCATGTATGGGAGATGTGGGCATGGGCATAAAGCTTGTTCCACCGCTTGTTGTACCGGCCATACACGCTCCACGCCTTGCTGTTGCGCTCGGCCATACCGTACACTATGTTCTGCACCGCGCCGGTCTGCAGCTCCTTGTCGATTTTGGTGAAGCTGCCACCCACATATAAAGCGTCGGCCCACTCCACATTGCTCACTCCTACCTCCAATTGGGCAAAGATAGAGCGGAAATCATCGTGGAAGCGGCGGCGGTCGGTCTCCACATATTTGCGCACCGACTCATCCCACACCTTCACTCCGTGCATCATATAGTCGTTTTTGGAGTAATTGTAGCCGAAAGTGGGGCGCACCGAGATTTTGGTTTTCGGAATCACGAACTGGCCGTTGACATCCACATTGAAAGTGTGGAACGAACCGCCACCCACCATCACATCGAGATAGTTTTTCTTGCTCTGGTTGGTAACGATATTGATAGCGCCGCCCAAGGCATCGCTGCCGAGATACCCCGGCACCACACCTTTGTACACTTCTATGCGGTTGACGGCACTGATGGGAAGGTTGTCGAGCTTCACCGCCGACCCACGCGCATCCATAGGCACACCGTCAATGAAATATCGCACTGCATTGCCGCCAAGACCGTTGATCGACAGGTCGAAATCCGACCCCGTGCCACCCTGACGGCGCACTTTCACACCGGAGCTCCGGTCAACAACATCGTTGAGATTCACGATGCTGCCGGCCAGAGACTTGACATCCAGTGCATTGACAGAAAAGAATGATTCCTTGAGCTTGCGGTTGTCGCTTTTACCATACACATTCACCTCGCCGAGACCCACGGCCGACTCCCGGAGCTGGAAATCGCAGCTGCGATTTCCATCCACCTCCAGCGCCTTCTCCTCCGGCTCATACCCCACCATCGAGGCGCGGAGGGTAAGCTGTCCCCTCTCCACCTTGAGCTGATAGGCACCGTTGGAGTTGCATAGGGTGGCTGTGGAGCTGTTGACCACACTAACACGGGCATACGGCATCGGACGGCCATCCGAATCCTTCACATAACCGTTGATGATGAATGAAGCAGCATGCCCCGGCAGAACACCGAGGAGCAGCACCAATAAATATGAAATAGCGAAACGGCTCATTGCTATATGTGACTCTTAAAAGTTGGGGGAGCAATCACCCACTCACAACGCTTGCCACATTGCACACCCATACATCATTGGGCAGCGAGCCTGACAGGAGTTGTTTTGTGGCTTTAGTCCCGAAAACTACAAAACTGTATCAAAACCTCTGGCAGGTCTTCTGACTTGTCCCTGATCATGGCTCCTTCCCATGCCTCAAGCGGCACAGTGGCATTAACGCCATGCTCATTGGCAGGACTCACAGCAGCGGGTCTGTTCAGGATTCGCACCTGATTCCCTTTTCACCGGAGATTAGTCCGGCACCAAAAGCACCACAAAATTACAGCAATTATTCCGATAATCCAAAAAAAATCATAAGACTTATAAGATTTATAGGATTTATAAGACTTATCCGACTCCCCCTCCCGACTCCCCCTCAAAAAAAAGAGCGCGACCCGTGGGGGTCGCGCTCTCTATAGAGTGGATTAAAATAACCGGAGTGGATTATTTGTTGATGAGAACCTTCACGGCCTTGTTGCCCTGACGAGCAATGTAGAAGCCGGGAGCGAGGTTTTCAGCAGCAACCTTAACACCCTGGAGGTTGTAGTACTCTACAACACCGTTGGCAGCGTCGAGCTCAACACCGTTGATACCGCTACCGTTGCCGGAGAAGTCAGCGGTGATCACATAGTCAGAGAGTGCACCGTAAACCACGAAACCAATACCGTTGGTACCGATGAACCATGCGTCAGCATCCTCGTCGTAAACATTGAAAATTTCAACATCAGATTCACCGTCCTTGTCGTAAACAACAGTTTCAATACCGTCAATGGTGTACTTGATCCAGTGGATAATGTTAGTATCGTCAGCCTGGGCTACGCAGAAGAACAGGTTGTCGTCGGTAACCTCAGCACCATTTTCAACATCGTCAACAACCTTGCTGGTAGCTTCGTCGTAGTCATAACCTACGGTAAGAGCACCTTCACCGGTAGCAGCGTAGGTGATAGTGTAGGTGTGTACGCCGAATGTTGCTTTTAATGCAGCGGGACCTTCGAGAGTGAAGGTGTATGTGCCGTCTTCAGCTACTTCAACAGCTTCGCCGTTGAGAGTGAGAGTAGAGAGTTCATAGCCCTGGTCAGCAACCGGAGTGATGGTTACTTTATTACCGGCGGGGATGATTGAACCGCTTACATAGTTGTCATTACCGGAAGCGATAGACAGACGACCTTCGCCTTCAGCCTCGGTGGTTACAGCGAAACCGAACACAGCTGTGAGAGTAGCGTCTTCAGTGCCGGTGTAAACATAGGTAGCCTCGGAAGAGAGGTTGGCGCCATTCTTGTCAGCCCAGTTGAGGAACGAAGCGTTCTCAGCAGCGGTGGCAGTAGCAGGAACATATTTGAAGTCGGTGGTAACGGTTGTACCTTCGATAGTAGCGTCATCGGGGAGCGGAGCGCAGGTTTCGGTTCCATCAGTTACTACAGCCACAGTACCGGCAGCAGCGAAGTTGGATTCAAATGTCACCTTACGAGCAGCTTCAAGACGGTCGCTGGCAACATCTACATCAAAGTCGTAGGCAACACCATTGTTGATGTTGGTGAGAGTGGAAGCATACTGCTCGAAAGCCTGCTTACGGCTTTCCTCGGTGTAGGGCCATGCATTGGGCTCATAGAGGATGAAGCGCATGCGGTAAGTGCCTTCCTTCACGCCGGCGGGCACGTTGATCACACCGGTGCAACCTTCTTCAGTGGAGTAGTGAGCGGCAAGACCGGCCTGGTCATTGTCCCAGTAGCAGCTTTCGCCTTCGTCAGCGAAGTCGCCATCGCCGTTCCAGTCAACATAAATGAGGAAGTTGGTCCAAATAATCTCGGAATTCTTGCTGCCCTCGGAAGTCATAACAGTACCGGTGTAGGGAGTGAACACGCAAGAGAACTGGCGGGTAGAAGCATCGATCTGGAAGTGACCTGCACGGATACCGGTCTTGTTGATCACAGCACCTTTGGATTTGTCATTGGCATCGTAGGAAACATAGCCAAGCTCTTCCTGAGTTTCAGCGTTGAAGAGATAGCCTTCAACACCAACCTGCTTCATAGCCTTGATGAGACGGTTGGACTGACCAACGCCGTTTGCGAAAGAGTGAGTGAGAGCGGGATATTCGTTACCGGCTTCAGCGTCAACACCGAACGACACAGCATCTTCAACAACGATAGAGTTGGCAGCGGTGAGTTCACCGTTGATGATGTAGTGACGGAAACGGTAGCCGTCAGCGGGTACGAAAGATATAGTGAGCTCATCGCCGATGATAGCCTTGTCGCCATTGGCGATTTCGCCGTTAGCACCGGTTACAGTTACAGTACCGGCAGCAACACCGTCAATCATAGGCTGCTCGATGGTAACAGCAAATGTCTGCTTGGGAGTAGCGTTTACAATCACCTTGTTGGTGGTTTCACCTACAGTAAATTCGCAAGCATTGTCAACAGCAGCAATTTCCTGACCGTCAACAGTTATACCTTGGAGTTCAAGTTCAAAAGGCACAGTGAACACAATCTTATAGGTTTCACCCAGGATTGCGCCGAAGCTTGCATCTTCGCTGGTGGCAACCTGAACACCGTTGTGGTAAACCACGAAAGGCACGGGGTTCTCAGCTTCAAATGCTACTGTGGAGAACTGGTTGGTGAAGCGGGCGGAGAGCTCTGTGTTACCGAGAACGCAGATGTCAGAACCGTTCACAAGAACAGTTTCACCATTGACAGTCTTGGCATAAACACCTACAATGGCATAACCATCGGCTGCAGTGGCAGCAACATTGTACATACCCTGGGCAGCAACGGTGTGCTCACCTGCTTCAACAGTAGAGTTGTCTTCAAGGCTGGTTACGGTGAGAGTACCGTTTTCAGGAGCATTAACCTTCAGGTCAACTGTAAGCTCGCTGATATCACGGCCATCCTGCAGAGTAGGCGCAACTTCCGACTTATCCTGATAGTTGTAGTAGTTATAAGGGGCTTCCCAATACGCAGAGTAAGTTTTCTTGAAAACAGTACCGGTAATTTCAGGACCGCCGATAAGAGCGTTGTTGAAAGTACCTGTGGTGCCGTCTGCAACTTCGCTGAAGGTGTAAACAGATGCTATACCCTCAACATTGGCAGCGTTAACGTAAGCGGCAGCAGCCTCTTCAGCGGTAAGGGCTTTGTTGAAGAACTGGGCTTCGTCGAAGATATTACCGTTGGTATTACTTCCCATATAGCCGAACTGGCACAAATAGCTTTCAGCAAATGTGAGCGGAGCGGTAAGGGTAATCTCCTTGTCAAGCACACCGTTGAAGAATATGCGCACCTTCTTGTTGGCGTTGTCAACAGCCACAATCAGGTGATGCCATTCACCGAGGGCGTGTGTGCCAAGGTCGCACTCAAGACCCAGGTTGTAACCGGGATTGTCTGCTTTATCATTTTCGTTGGGATGGAAATCATCACTCTCCTGCAGTCCGCCGTTATTATCGCGGACATTGAAGTAGTACTGGCCTTTGGAGTCACAAGATACCATCCAGTGGGTCCATGTGCTGCACTCTGTTTTATCCTTGTTGATTGCAAACACGTGGTTGCGGCTGTAGTTACCACCGGTACCGTTGGCCTTGTACCACATACCGATAGAGAACTGGGCATCCTCAGCTACAGACACCTGGTTGTAAGCGTCCTTATAGAAGCTAAGGCCTGTGGCGGTGTAGGGAACTGCGAAGTTTTCAACAGCGTTGAGCCCGTTTTGAATACGGACATCAAGCTTCACGGCCTTATTCTCAACAGCGTTGATCTGAGGCACAGCCACTGCAGCTCCCAAGAGAAATAGTAAAGATTTTCTCATGATTAAAGAACTAAAGTTAATAAATGAGTTAATTAAATTGGTCTTTATAAATTAATATTCAACATGTTAACGCTTGACACACCTACCGGGGGCACATCAAGCTTCAAAAATCAAATTATCTGGATAAGCGCTATACAATTTGGTATTAAACATAAAGTGCACAAATGTAGCAATATTTTTTGAATGTTACAACCGCCTCTGACAGTTAATTATAGTTAATTAACAGTTTATGAGCGAACTATTTGAAAAAACAGTATCATTTTGCCGCATACAGCTATTGCGAAATAGAAACAAATCAATTATATTTGCGTACAAATACCGTGAATTAACAAAAACAAACATATACCATTTATTAATCAAACACAAAACAGCATGAAAAAATCATTACTCACACTGCTCTGCGGCGTGGCTATGCCATTTCTGGCACTCGCTGCAGAGATGCCGGAGTATTGCGCGGGAACATCGCCCAACAACAGCGAAGGCACCCACTATGCTCCCAACACCTACAAGGTGATGGTCAACGGCGAAGAGAAAGTGAACATCGCAAGCTCTGAGCTTGTGTCCGGCAGCACCGGTATCACCAATCTCACAGCCACCAAATCCGTTGAGCTCAAAGCCGGCGATCAAATCACATTCAATCTCACCGGCTCCAAACACCTTCAGTGGGGCGTTGCCCACCTCTACATCGATTGGAACGCCAACGGAGATTTCACTGACGATGGCGAACAGTACACCCTTTACGAAAACACTGTGGCAGGCGATCTTGCCGACTACATCTCCAGCACTTCCGGTGAAGGCATATTTGATTTCACCTCCCCCACTCCGATTGTAGTGCCCACAGGAATAGCAAACGGCCCGGTGGCAATGCGCATCATTGCCGGCGAAGCCCGCATGCACAACTCTCTGAGCTATGACCCCTGCACCACCACAAAGCGCGGCAAGATGGTGACCATCACCGCCCAGCTCAACGGAACAGCAGATTTCGCCGTGCCTTCATACACCGACTATGAGCACCTCACCTCACTGACATTCGCCACCACCGATGGCACACTGGAAGCAGGCACCACCGTGACTCTTCCGTTCGGCACCCAAATCACCGTCAACGCCACCGCTGCCGACGGTTATGAAATTGCCTCCATCACAGTACTTGACGAGCCGGTGGTCAACGGCGGCACATTTGAGCTCTCGGCATCGCTCACCAAGGACGACATCGACATCATCACAGGTCAAGGCAAGCACGCCCTGACTGTGGTCAACGAAGCCGGCATCAACTACGCCATCACCACCACTGCCGATGAGAATGTGGACCTCAGCCAGGTGCTTGAAGGCACTGATCTCAAGCTCATCGTGGCTGTGCCCGACACCAAAGTGCTCACCGCAGTGATGTTCAACAACACCGAACTCCACGGCGCGAACAATGTTTACACCTTCACAATGCCGGCCGAAGCTTCCACTCTCGAAATCCAGGGCCGTGACAAGAGAATATGCACCATCACCATCGAGCAGCCCGCCGAGGGTGGCACACTTGTGGTGGACGGCATCAAGAAAACCGACACCGGCTACATCTCCGGCACTCTTGCGTCGGGCGACCAGACACTCGAAGGCGAGGAACTGTACCTGAGCTTCGAGCGTGCCCCCGGCTACACTTTCGTCAACTATCTTGTGAACGGCGAACCTTTCAGCGGCCGCTCCATCACAGTTAGCGATGACCTCACCATCGGCGCTGTAACTGAAGAAGGTGTGGAATATCCTGCCATGACACGCTACTACACCAACAGCCTCAACCAGCAGAACCGTTACCTCAAGAAGATGACAACCTCCGGCACTGACACTCCCGTGGTGTTTGAAGCCACAACTGAAGAGGAGCTGCCGTTCATCTACCACCAGGGCCCCAAGGATTACAAGCAGGAAGAAGGCACCGTGCTTGACAAAACAAACAATCCTATTGTGGTGGACGAAGGCACCGAAAACTTCACCTTCTCGTTTGAACCCTGGAGCAGTACCATCAACGTTACCATCAGCGGCACAAGCTATACCTGCGGCACTGAAATCGACTGGACCCAGCTCGCTTACTATGTGGACTGGAACCGCGACGGCGATTTCACGGATTAGGGCGAATATGTGACCCGCGAGACCGGAAATATGGCTTCCGGCAAGTTCACCGGCAAAACCACAACCAAGACTGTCACCATCCCCGAAGGCACAAAGCCCGGCATCTACCGCATGCGTCTTGTATTCAACGAACCGGCAAGCGCTTCCACCGACTGGACTCTCAGCATCTGGGACGACCCCACATTGCGCAACGGTGTGGCTTACGACTTCAGCATCAGCGTGGTGCCTGCAGAGTTTGAAAACGAGCGCACAGTGACCATCGTGTCGGCGGATGAAAACCTCGGCTCCGTGGCCTTTGATGATTACGAAGGCTTATCTATCAGCACCAAAAACAAAAATGTTGCCATGACAGCCACTCCCGCCGAAGGCGCTGAGATGCTCAACTGGACCAACGAAGCCAACGAAATCGTGTCCACCACCAACACCTATATATATAAAGGTGAGACAGACGCCACACTTACAGCTCATTTCGGCTTCCGCCTGACATTCACTGTTGACGGTGAAGGCACTCTCACAGCCACCAAAGGCACCAATTCCGTGCAGTCGGGTGATGTGCTTGCCGCCAACGCCGAAGTGCATTTCGTTGCCACTCCGCGTGAGGATATGACACTCCATAGCGTGACTGTCAACGGCAAGAAAGTGGAAGTGAACGAGAACGGGGAATTCACCGTCACCGTGACCGAAGCCACAGAAGTGAAAGCTGTGTTTGTTGATGCCCAGTATGCCATCAACCTCAACTACACCGGCAACGGTTCGATTGTGGCCGGCCTCAACTTCACCGACAACGGTATGCCTGAAAACGAATATGCCAGCGGTGACCTCATCGGCAAGGACTCCGAGATGTACATTGCAGCTGTTCCCCAGGAGGGCGAAAAAGTGATCAGCTTCACCATCAACAATGGCGGCCAGATAACCAATGTTGATGTTGACACTACCAACTCGTTTGACGACGGTCTTGATGACTGGCGCCTGGAAGACGGCACTATCTGCTGCTACCTCCTTGTGGACGGAGATGTGGATGTGACTGTTGAGTTCAGCAACCTCCTCGGCACTATCGAAGGTGTGGAATCCGACGCCGCAAACGGCCCCGTTGAATACTACAATCTCCAGGGCATGAAGGTTGAAGCCAAACACCTCACCCCCGGCATGTACATCGTGCGTCAGGGCGGCAAATCAACCAAGCAGCTCATCAACAAAAAGTAAAAGGATATCCTTTTGATTCTTCCGGAGCGCGACCTATTGCAGGCCGCGCTCCTTTTTTGTACTTTTGCCGCATGATTTTCCATACCCGCCAATTCGACCTGCACCAGGAGCAAAGCGCCATGAAAATAGGCACCGACGGTGTGCTGCTCGGCGCATGGTGCGCCCTGCCCCACAGTGGCTCCGTGTGGGACCTCGGCACCGGCACCGGTCTGATAGCTCTGATGGCGGCGCAACGATGCGGATGCACGATAACCGGAGTGGAGATAGACCGCGCTTCAGCCCTCGAAGCCGCTGCCAACGCAGCCTCCTCGCCTTGGAGCGACAGGGTGAGAATTGTCCACGGCGATGCCCTTGAGCTGGCCGACACCCTTGGCGAGGCTGATGCCATTGTCAGCAATCCGCCTTATTTTGACACCACCCTCAAATCGCCCGACTTACGCCGCGCCGGAGCACGCCACGCCGGCTCCCTGTCGCCCGAATCGCTGATAGAGCTGGCTGCGAAGAAACTTTCTCCGTCAGGCAGATTGTCGTTCATCGCTCCGGCCAACCAATTCAACGCCATCGATGCCGCCGTCTGCTTCCACAGGCTCAATATGCAGCGTGTATGCATGGTGAGCTCACGCGAGGGTAAGGCTCCGATGAGAGTGCTCGTGCAGATAGGGCGCACAGAGATGATGATAGAGCGTACCGCACTCCAGATCCGGACCGACGGCGGTGACTACTCCCCGGAATACAGGGTATTGACCAACGATTTTTACACCCATCTCAAATGAAAGAAAATATTAAATTCCTGCTCCCTCCGGCCCAAAGAATATGGCTGTTTCTGCTCGTCACCCTGCTCTGCATGGTGGTTGCGAGCGTGCTTGTGCATATGGTCACCATCAATGGGTTCACCCCCGGCAAAGTGAGGGTGGCCACCATACTTCAGGATATAATCATGTTCATCCTTCCGGCAGTGATTGTGGCGATGATGTGCACACGCACCCCTGACCGGTTTCTGATGGTCAACAAAGCACCGTCCGCCACCGCCGCGCTGCTTATTTTCGCCACCCTCCTCGCTGCCATTCCCGCCATGAACTGGATGGTGGAATGGAACCGCTGCCTGTCGCTGCCTGAATCGATGGGCGCACTGGAGCAATGGATGCGGAGCAGTGAGACCAATGCTGAGGAGATGACCGGGATGCTGTTCGGCACATGGAGCGCGGGCGCATTCGCGGTGGCGCTGATGATTGTGTCATTGCTGGCCGGGCTCAGCGAGGAGCTCTATTTCCGCGGCACCCTCCAACGGCTTCTGGTGACGCTGCCGATGGGCAAGCATCTGGCAGTGTGGACCACAGCGGTGCTGTTCAGTGCCATGCACTTCCAGTTTTTCGGTTTTATGCCACGCCTGCTGCTGGGAGCCTATTTCGGCTATCTTGTGGTGTGGACCGGATGCCTGTGGCTCCCGGTCATAGCCCATGTGCTCAACAACGGCATGACAGCCTACGCCATGTGGCTTGCCCACAACCAAGGCACCGACAATATCAACACCCTCGGCGCCGAGCCTCAGCAGTTATGGCTCACGCTTACAAGCGTGGTGGTCACCGCCCTCCTGATATTCCTCACTTGGCGCACAGCAAAGCGGGTCACTCCGGAGAGCAACCCGCTTGAATAATATGTGTCATTCCCGGCCCGGTCAGTTCTTGACCGAGTCAAGCATCGACAGCGCGAACGAGTAGGCACCGATGGATATGGCTTTGCTCGCTCCGAGCTTGGAGATGGCCACACCGGTGCATTTCATCGGGTCATACACCACATAGCGGTCAGTGCCGTAGATCTTGAGCGGACGGCTCTCGCCTTTGGCAAACTCGGCAAACTCCTGCTCATTGTCAAGGTCAAACACCTTTTCGGGCAGACGGCTGATTTCATCGCCGTTGACAAAATGAAGCACCATGCGGAGCTGCTGCATGAGCGCGGGCATGAAGAATTTGCGCGCGCCGGTCAGTCCGCCGCCAATCACCACGAGCGAGTCGGTGAGGGTGACGGCAGTGGCGATAGCATCGCCGGCAACTGTGCCAAATTCCTCAAATGCGGCGATAGCTGCCTCCTTGTTGCCGGGGAGCTTCCCTTCGGCTATGTCGCATATATCCTTAGGCTCGAATTTATGGTGGATGTCGCCCGACTTCTCACCATACACACGCTTGATGGCACGGATGGCCACACCCTCCTCCACAATCACCTCGGGATGATTCTTATGGCGCAGGCAGAATGTTTCCACACACGAGTTGTTGCCACGGTTCAACCGCCCGTCGATCACCATGCCGATACCGAAACCGGTGCCGAATGTGTAGCCGAGCAGATTGGTGTACTTGCGGGCGCAACCCATGGCTGCGAGCTTGTCGTTGATTTCGGGAAGGATGCCGCCGATAGCCTCGCCGAATGCAAAGAGGTCGCCGTCGTTGTTGATATACACAGGGATGCCGAACTTATCCTCGAGAAACGGGCCGAGAGCCACACCGTCGCGGAAAGAGGGGAAGTTGGGAAGGTAGCCGCCGATGATGCCGTTGGGATAGTCCGCCGGACCGGGGAAAGCGAAGCTTATGGCCACAGGCTTCTGGTCAAGTTTGGAGATTATCTGCTCGAAACCTTTCACCATCGTGTCCAGACACATATCCAGGTCCTGGGCGTTGGAAGGCATGGTGATGGGGTCAACAATAAACTCATTGGCCTGCATGGCACCGAACACAAAATTCGTGCCGCCGGCGTCAAGTGTGATTACTATTCGTTTGTCAAATTTGTACATGGTATGTTGATTTGGTTTGATTTACATTAATGCACCCAACGAGCTGCCGAGCACAAAAAAGTAGGTGAGAAGATTGATCACTATACCGCAAACAAGACCTATGATGGTCCATTTCTTGGCATCAGCCGATGCTTTGGTGGCTCCGGCAAAATCACCGGCTGCGAATTTTGACGACACGGAGCTGGCTTTGATTATCCCAACAATACCGAACGGCACGCAGCAGAAAATGGTGACGAGTATCGACTCGAGCAGCCAGGTTTTAGGACACACAGGCTGCATAGGGTTGGAATCGGGATTGCAACCCTGATATGAGGGTTGGGGCTGAGGCCGGGATGTGCTGAACAGTGAAGCCAGCTCGGGCACATTGCCGGCGGGAGTCCAGTCGGCCATCCCTTCGCGCCACACAGGAGTGGACGGGGTGACACCGTGCATGGCCATCTCCTCCACACTGAAAGGACCGGCCTGCTGATTGTTCTCTACAATAAAAAATTTCATGATCGGTATATTATTTTATTTGACTTTATCAGGATTTCTCGCAATAAACTCCTTCCACGATTTACACGCCGCCTTGGCAGCGGCAGGCTTGGAGCTCTCATAGAAGTGGCACAGCGCCGCAGCGAGGGCATCGGTGCTGTCGAGCTGCGGCAGCAGCGATTCGGTGGGGATGTTGAGGATACGGCGGAGCATCTCGCGCACCTGCTCCTTGGAGGCTGCGCCACTGCCGGTGATGGCCATCTTGATTTTTCGCGGCTCATACTCCACAATCGGCACATCGCGACACAAGGCCGCGGCCATAGCCACACCCTGCGCCCTCCCGAGTTTGAGCATACTCTGCACATTCTTGCCGAAAAACGGAGCCTCGATAGCCATCTCGTCAGGCATATACTGCTCCACCAGCCCCAGCACACGCTCGTAGATACGGCCAAGGCGGCGATAGTGGCTCTCGAACTTGCTCAGCTCTATCACCCCCATGGCTATCATGCTCGGCTTGCGGGCAACAACGCCAAGGATGCCATACCCCATCACATTGGTGCCGGGGTCAATGCCTATGATTATGCGGTCATAGACAGCGAGCGGAGAGGTGGAAGCTGCGGAGCTGTTCATAACGGCAATATATCCATGAACGATGAGAAAAACAGCACTTTCTGCATGTGCCGCTCCACAATGTCGCGGAGCATCGCCGCTCCCCTCCCCTCGTCGTGCCACAGGCGGGCGGCAGCGGCATCATCGGCCACAAACTGCACGGCGTAGGTGAGCGCATCAGGCTCCACCTGATGCTCCACAAGCATCAGCCGGGCATCGCGCACCACTCCCCCGGCTGTGGCCTCGGGAATGAATGTGGTGCGCACCCATTCGAGAAAACCGTTGCGCACGGAAACATGGACATAAAAGGTGATGTTGAGCTGTATCATACTGCTGAGGTGGATTTGTTGGCGGATTTCATGGCCCGGCGGTGGCGCAGAAAGCGCGGCAAAAACTTGATATGCCGCAGGATGGTGGATATGGTGCCGTAGTAGCGGCACATGATATTGAACCGCTCCATGAGGCTTCGGCGGCGATGCACGGTGGTGGCTCCCTCGCTGAGGTAATCCACCAGCACCTCGGGCAGATAGTGGTTGGAGCGGGAATGTTGCAGACAGCGTATGCACCATTCGTAGTCGGCTGAATAGCGATAGCGGGTGTTGTACGGCATGGCAATCCGCGACAGCACTACAAACGCCTGATGGCACACCATCATCCCCTGTGCAAACGATTTGTAGGTCAACTGCGGGGGTGCGGTGAGGTGGCGCGGCCCGAGGCGTCGGCCTTCATTATCCACAAGGTCGGTCTGGCCATAGATGATGCCGGGGAAATTATTGTTCACCGCCCCGTCGGCAATATGCTGCAAGGAGTCGGAGGAGTGGAATCTGTCGCCTGCGTTCAGGAATATCAGATATTTGCCGCCGGCGCGGTCAAGCCCTTTGTTCATGGCATCGTAAATGCCACTGTCAGGCTCGCTTATCACCCTTGTGCGGGAGGTGGACAACATTCTCACCTTGTCCAGGGTGCCATCCTTGGATGCCCCGTCCACAATTATATGCTCATAGTCATCAAACCCCTGGGCAGCAACACTTTCCATGGTGCGGCCAATGGTGGCGTCGGCATTGTAGCAAACTGTGATTATAGAGAAAAGCGGATGCATGGGCGAAAGGATGAGAGGGTGAACGGTCAATTGAATTTCTTACGGTTGAATATGAACTGGGTGCCGAGATATTTCTCGCGCACCACCGGGTTCTCGGCCAGCTGCTCTGATGTGCCCTGAAACAGTATCTTGCCGTCAAAGAGCAGATAGGCGCGGTCGGTGATGGAGAGGGTTTCTGGAGCATTGTGGTCGGTGATGAGAATACCGATGTTCTTCTCCTTGAGACTGTACACCACCTTCTGGATATCCTCCACCGCTATTGGGTCAACGCCGGCAAACGGCTCATCGAGCATTATGAATTTGGGGTTGATGGCAAGACACCGGGCTATTTCTGTGCGGCGGCGCTCACCGCCCGACAGCTGGTCGCCCAGGTTTTTGCGCACATGCTGCAGCGAGAACTCGTCAAGCAGGCTCTCAAGCTTCTCTTTCTGATATTCAGGAGAAGTTTTGGTCATCTGCAGCACTGCCCGGATATTATCCTCCACAGAAAGCTTGCGGAACACCGACGGCTCCTGCGCCAGATAGCCGATGCCGTACTGTGCGCGGCGGTACACCGGATATTTGGTGATATTCATGTCGTTGATGAATATCTGTCCCTCGTTGGGGATAATCAGGCCGGTGGTCATGTAGAAAGTGGTGGTTTTTCCTGCGCCATTCGGGCCGAGAAGACCCACAATCTCGCCCTGTGTCACATCGATTGACACATGATTGACCACCGTGCGCTTGCCATATTTCTTCACCAGATTCTCAGTGCGGAGCACCATCTTGTTGGCTGTGCCTACAGGGTGAGGCGCAGGCGCGGGACGGTTCTCGATATCCGGCTGCGGTCCGGGAGGATACTGCTCAGCTTCGGGATTCTCCAGCTCGTGGAGCATCGGAGTGTCCTCGGAAGTGTGCTGTTTATCGTCGCGTGTGATTGTAATAGCCATAGTTCAGGAGTGGGAGCAGCGGGCTTTACGCAACCGCGCTTCTATATAATCAGTGAGCAGATTGATGGCCACCATATTGTTGCCTCCCTGCGGCACTATCAGGTCGGCAAACCGTTTGGACGGCTCGATATACATGGAGTGCATGGGCTTGAGCACCTCCTCGTAGCGGGTGATCACCATCATGGGAGTGCGTCCGCGCTCCACACAATCACGCGCTATCACGCGGATGAGCCTGTCGTCGGCATCGGCATCCACAAACACCTTCACATCCATCATCGAACGGATCACAGGGTCGGTGAGCACAAGGATACCCTCCACTATCACCACATCGCGGGGCTCCACATGCACTGTTTCAGGCTGACGCGTGCAGGTGAGATAGGAGTATGTGGGCATCTCAATGGCCTTTCCCTCCTTCAGCTGCTTGAGATGGTCCACAAGCAGAGTCCATTCAATGGCGGCCGGCTCATCGAAATTGATTTTGCTGCGCTCCTCCACCGGCACATGGCTCGAATCCTTATAGTATGAGTCCTGCGGCAGCACTGCCACCTCTCCAGGAGGAAGGCTCTTGATTATTTTATTTACCACGGTGGTTTTTCCGGAACCGGTGCCACCGGCAATACCTATGATAAGCATACTCTGAAATTTGAATACAATAACACAAAGATAGAAATTTTTCGGCACAGATGGGATATATTATCGTCAAAAAATATTTTTGACAGCATATCGGCCTCTCATCTCGGCAAAAATCATTATATTCGCGGTGAAGTTTAATACGCGTAAAAAAAATTATACAAAAAAATGAAATACGTAGGTGCCCATGTGTCCTTATCGGACGGCATTGCCAACACTCCTGTCAAAGCCCATGACATCGGAGCCAAGGCGTTCGCTCTCTTCACCCGTCAGCCGCAAAGGTGGAAATCAGCGGCGTTGAAACCCGCCGACATCGATCTGTTCAAGCAGCGCTGCGCCGAATTCGGCTACGCCCCCGAGCATATCCTTCCCCACGACAGTTTCCTGATCAATCTCGGTGCCCCCGATGCCGAAAAGCTTGCCAAGAGCCGCGAGGCTTTCCTTGACGAGCTCAACCGCGCCAGCCTACTCGGCCTGACGATGGTCAACTTCCATCCCGGAAGCCATCTCAACGAAATGACCACTGATGAGTGCCTCAACCTCATCGCCGAGTCAATCAACATCACCCTCAGCCAAACCCAAGGGGTGAAAGCCGTGATCGAGAACACCGCCGGACAAGGGAGCAACCTCGGATTTGATTTTGAACATCTCGCCCATATCATCGACAAAGTGGAGGACAAAAGCAGAGTGGGCGTGTGCATCGACACCTGCCACGCCTATGCCGCCGGATATGACTTGGCCACCCCCGGAGGGTATGAGCACACATGGCAGGAATTTGACCGCATCGTGGGTCTCAAATACCTGAGCGGAATGCATATCAACGACTCCAAGAAAGGACTCGGCAGCAAAGTGGACCGCCACGACTCGCTCGGCAACGGCACCTTGGGCAAGGAGTTTTTTGAGCGAATGATGAACGACCCGCGACTCGACAATATCCCCCTGATTCTCGAAACCCCCGACGACACTATATGGGCCGAAGAGATAGCATGGCTCTACTCGCTTGTGAAATAAAATATCACGATCATACTTACATCCATACTTACATCCCCTCCCCAAAAAACACCAATTCAAGTATTATGAACAAATTTACCAAACCCGACCTCGGTTTCTGGAAACTGTGGAATCTAAGCTTCGGATTTTTTGGCGTTCAGATTGCTTATGCCCTCCAAAGCGCCAACATCTCCCGCATATTCGCCACCCTCGGCGCCGACCCCCACAAACTGAGCTACTTCTGGATTCTCCCCCCGCTGATGGGCATCATAGTGCAGCCGCTCGTGGGCGCGGCATCCGACCGCACATGGAACAAGTTCGGACGCCGTCTCCCCTACCTGCTGCTCGGAGCCGCAGTGGCCATAGTGGTGATGTGTCTGCTCCCCAACGCCGGCTCCTTCGGGCTGTCGCTCGCCGGTGCAATGATTTTCGGATTCATAGCCCTGATGTTTCTCGACACCAGCATCAACATGGCCATGCAGCCGTTCAAGATGCTTGTGGGCGACATGGTCAACGAAAAGCAGAAAGGCCTCGCCTACTCCATACAGAGCTTTTTGTGCAACGCCGGCTCACTTGTAGGATACCTCGCGCCTATCACTCTTACAGCCATAGGGATAAGCAATCTGGCTCCGGTAGGACAGGTGCCTGACACTGTCACATATTCGTTCTATATAGGTGCGGCGGTACTGGTGCTCTGTGTAATCTACAGCTTTGTCACCATCCGCGAGATGCCGCCGGCTGAATACGCCAGATTCCATGGCATCACCAAAGAGCAGGAAAAAGAGAGCAACTCGCTGATCAGTCTGCTCAAAAACGCACCCAAAACATTCTGGACTGTAGGCTTGGTACAGTTCTTCTGCTGGGCCGCCTTTATGTATATGTGGACCTACACCAACGGCGCCATCGCCCACACCGTGTGGGGCACCTCCGACACATCCTCTGCCGCCTATCAGGAAGCCGGCAACTGGGTGGGTGTGCTTTTCGCCGTCCAGGCCGTAGGCTCCGTGCTTTGGGCCGTGGTCATTCCGATGTTCCGCCACCACAAAGTGGCCTACTCCCTGAGCCTGCTGCTGGGTGGCATCGGGTTTATATCAGTGTATTTCATCACCAACCAATACGGCCTTTTCGTGTCATATTTCCTGATTGGATGCGCCTGGGCAGCAATGCTTGCCATGCCGTTCACCATCCTCACCAACTCCCTCTCGGGTAAGAACATGGGCACATACCTCGGACTGTTCAACGGCACAATATGCGTGCCCCAGATTGTGGCCGCCGCCATTGGTGGCGGAGTGCTCTGGCTCGTTGGCGGCAGCCAGGTGATGATGCTTGTGCTTGCCGGAGTGCTCCTCGTGCTCGGAGCCTGCGCCGTGTTCAACATCAAGGAAACCATCGCCGAATCCACCTCTCCAGTGGTGGAAGACCCTGACATCCTGTAATATATCCGCCCGACACAGCAGACAACTGCTGATTTAAAATACAAAATAGGCCACCGTTTCATCCCGGTGGCCTATTTTATGTAGGGTTGTATCTTTGTTGCATATTAGAAAAGGCTCCAGCTTACGGTCAGGCCGGCCATCACGATCGACACCATCGACATCAGTTTGATGAGGATGTTGAGGCTCGGGCCGGAGGTGTCCTTGAACGGGTCGCCGACAGTGTCGCCAACCACAGTGGCTTTGTGGGTTTCGCTGCCTTTGCCGCCGAAGTTGCCTTCTTCCACATATTTCTTGGCATTGTCCCATGCTCCGCCGGAGTTGGCCATGAAGATTGCCAGCACAAAACCTGCGCTAAGGCCACCCACAAGCAGACCAATCACACCGGGCACACCGAATATCAATCCGGTGACAATGGGTGCCACAATGGCGAGTACCGAGGGAAACACCATCTCTTTCTGTGCGCCCTTTGTGGAGATTTGCACGCAACGTGCGTAGTCGGGTTCCGCTTCGCCTTCAAGGATACCTTTGATGGTACGGAACTGACGGCGCACCTCATCCACCATGTGGCTCGCGGCACGACCCACAGCGTTCATTGTCAGGCCGCAGAACAGGAATGCCATCATTGCGCCGATGAACATTCCGGACAGCACCTTGGGGCTCATGAGGTTCACCTCATAGAAGGCCATGAAGTCAGTGAACGAGGCTTCGTGGATGTTCACAGCCTTGTCGCCAATCTGTATCATTGTTTCACCCAGACGGTTGAGTCCGATACGGATTTCCTCGATATATGATGCGAGCAATGCCAAACCGGTGAGCGCGGCCGAGCCGATGGCAAACCCTTTGCCGGTAGCGGCGGTGGTGTTGCCAAGCGAGTCGAGAGCGTCAGTGCGCTTGCGCACATCAGCACCTAGACCGCTCATCTCGGCGTTGCCGCCGGCATTGTCGGCGATAGGGCCGTATGCGTCAGTGGCAAGAGTGATGCCGAGGGTGGAAAGCATGCCCACGGCGGCAATACCGATGCCGTAAAGTCCCATGGCCACGTTGGAGAAATCAAACCCTGAAGCAAACCAGTAGCTGAGGATGATACCCACCACAACAGCGAGCACGGGGATGGCGGTGGAAATCATGCCGAGGCCCACACCGGAGATTATCACGGTGGCGGGGCCGGTGGTGCCGCTCTCGGCCAGCTTTTTGGTAGGTTTGTAGGACTGGGAAGTATAATATTCGGTGCTACGGCCAATGACAATGCCCACAAGCAGTCCCACCACAACAGAGCAACCCACAAGCGCCCAGTTCTGGAGCTGGAGGAGCCAGAGGATGAGGAAAGTGGCTCCGACAATAAGCACTGAGCTGAGATTGGTGCCGAGCGACAACGAGCCGAGCAGATCCTTCATATTGGCATTCTCCTTGGTGCGCACACAGAACACACCGATGATTGACAGCAAGATACCGACAGCGGCAATCAGCATCGGAGCCATCACAGCCTTGAGCTGCATATCCACATCACCCTGCACAAGGTAGGCAGCCGCACCGAGAGCGGAGGTAGCGAGGATAGAGCCACAATACGATTCATACAGGTCGGCGCCCATGCCGGCCACATCGCCAACATTGTCACCTACATTGTCGGCAATAGTGGCGGGGTTGCGGGGGTCATCCTCGGGGATACCGGCCTCCACCTTTCCCACAAGGTCGGCGCCCACATCAGCAGCCTTGGTATAGATGCCGCCGCCCACGCGGGCAAACAGAGCCTGAGTGCTGGCACCCATGCCGAAAGTGAGCATAGTGGTGGTGATCATGCACAGACGCGCTCCGGCAGCCTCTCCGGCAGGCAGCTCTACAAGCCAGTCGAGCAGGATATACCAGAAAGAGATGTCAAACAGTCCGAGACCTACCACCACGAGACCCATCACGGCACCCGAGCGGAAAGCCACACGCAGACCCCTGTCAAGCGAATTGCGGGCGGCATTGGCGGTACGTGCCGAAGCGTAAGTGGCAGTTTTCATGCCAAGGAATCCGGCAAGACCGGAGAAGAAACCGCCGGTGAGGAATGCCACAGGCACCCAATGATTCTGCAAATCAAATCCGTATGCCATGATAGAGAACAGCACAACAAGACACAAAAATGCTATTCCCACAATTTTGTACTGCTGCTTAAGATACGACATCGCCCCTTTGCGCACATGGCGGGCAATGGTTTTCATGCGTTCGGTGCCCTCGCTCTCGCGCATCATGCCGCGGTAGAAATACCAAGCGAGCAGCAGCGCAATGATTGACGACACCGGAACAAGCCAAAACAAAGCTTTTTCCATTAAAGATAGTTAGATTTAAGGGTTAAACAATATGGTTAGACAATGAAACAAATTCTATCTGCGGTATTTCTTCAGATTGTTCGTCAAAAGTAATCAGAATTTTTAACTTTAGAATCATTATTGGCCAAGAATTAGTAATTTTGCAAAAAAAATAATCCAACAAAGCATATGGCACAGAAACCATCCATCCCCAAAGGCACGCGAGACTTCGGTCCCGAAGAAATGGCGCGCCGCAACTATATATTCAACACCATCCGCGAAGTGTTCGGCCTCTATGGGTTCGCTCAGATCGAGACCCCGGCCATGGAAAATCTATCCACCCTCATGGGCAAGTACGGCGAGGAGGGTGACAAGCTGCTGTTCAAAATCCTCAACTCAGGCAACTGGCTCAAGGATGTGGATCCAGCTTTGGTGGAGGCCGATGACTATATCCACCTCACTCCGAAGGTGAGTGAGAAAGGGTTGCGCTACGACCTCACAGTGCCGTTCGCGAGATTTGTGGTGCAGCACCGCAACGAGCTCCAGATGCCGTTCAAGCGGTTTCAGATTCAGCCTGTGTGGCGTGCCGACCGTCCGCAAAAGGGCCGCTACCGCGAGTTCTATCAGTGCGACGCCGACATAGTTGGCTCCGACTCGTTGCTCAACGAGGTGGAGCTGCTGTATATGATAGATGAAGTGTTCGCCCGCCTTGGCATCCGCATCACCATCAAGCTCAACAACCGCAAGGTGCTGTCAGGAATAGCCGAAGTGATTGGCGCACCCGACAAGCTGATTGATATCACTGTGGCTATTGACAAAATAGAGAAAGTGGGAATGGAGAATGTGTGTCAGGAGCTAACCGAGCATGGTCTCACCTGCGAGCAGATTGACAAGCTCAAACCAATTCTTGCCATCACGGGGTCGCTTGAGGAGCGCCTTGAGGCACTCAGCACAGCCCTCGCCGACAGCGAAACGGGTATAGCCGGCATTGAAGAGCTGCGCGAGGTGACACAAGGACTCACCACAGTGCCTCTCCGCGCGGAGCTGGAGCTTGACACTTCGCTCGCCCGCGGACTGAACTACTACACCGGCACCATCATCGAGGTGAAAGCCAAAGATGTACAGATAGGATCCATCACCGGAGGTGGCCGCTACGACAACCTCACAGGAGTGTTCGGCATGCCGGGTCTTTCGGGCGTGGGAATATCGTTCGGAGCCGACCGCATCTACGATGTGCTCAACACCCTTGACCTCTATCCCAAGAGCACCATTTCCGGAGCCAAGGTGATGTTCGTCAACTTCGGGCAGAGCGAAGCCCGCGCCGCCATGTCCATGATGCATCAGCTACGCGCCGCCGGAGTGGCATGCGAGCTGTATCCCGACGCCGCCAAGATGAAGAAACAGATGGGTCGCGCCGATGCCCTCGCCATTCCGTATGTGGCCATAGTGGGCGAAAGCGAGATGGCGCAAGGAAAGATGATGCTCAAAAACATGGCCTCGGGCGAGCAGCAGTTGGTGGATGTTGATGAAGCGATTGCAATCATAAACGGATAACGATTTGAAATTTTTAAGCAAGAAATTGCAACAGATTCAAACATTTGTTTTATATTTGCAGCATAAATCAACAAACATGGCACGATTTAGCACATATTCCTATTATTGCTTTTATTTCGCCGGAAATAAAAACGGGATGATGTGCGCCATAAATTGATTATTGCATAACAATGTCACTACATAAATCCCGGAGCCAACAAGCTGCGGGATTTGTTTGTTAAGAGGGTATCTGATATGAAACTCAAAGTCGCAATCCAAGGAGTGGCCGGATGCTACCACGATGCAGCCGCCCGCCACTATTTTGCCATCACGAAGCCGCAGGCGGAGATAGAAACAGTTGAATCACCATCATTCAGCCAAATGTTTTCTGACCTTGACTGCGACCCGTCGCTGGTGGGGATTGTGGCGATAGAGAACACCATTGCGGGCGCATTGCTCCAGAATCACGAACTGCTGCGGCGCAGTTCGCTCACAGTGGTGGGCGAGTACAAGATGCGCATATCCCATGTGCTCGCCGCCCTCCCTGGCCAGCGGCTGACCGACATCCGCGAAGCACATTCCCACCCTATGGCACTGATGCAGTGTGAGCAATGGCTCCACCGGCATCCGGAGATAAGGATGGTGGAGAGTTTTGACACTGCCGGCGCGGCGCGCGACATATCCACCGCCCGGCAACCGGGTCATGCCGCAGTGTGCAGCGAATATGCCGCATCGCTCTACGGCCTTGATATTCTTGAGCGCGGAATAGAAACCAACAAGCGCAATTTCACCCGCTTCCTCATCGTGGCCGACCCGCTGCTTGCCGATGGCCTGCGCCCCAAGGAGGAGATGCTCAACAAAGCTTCGATAGTGTTCACCCTGCCCCACACCCAAGGAGCATTGTCGAAAGTGCTGACCATACTGTCGTTCTACGACATGAACTTATCCAAAATCCAGTCGATGCCCATCATCGGGCGCGAATGGGAGTACCGGTTCTACATAGACCTTACATTTCAATCCTACGCCAGATACCTTCAGGCTATCGATGCAGTGCGTCCACTGATGTCGGACCTGAAATCGCTTGGCCAATATACACAATTCAATGAAGAATAGTCCACATATATGTCCATCCCAACGCGTTGACAGCGTGGAGGAGTACTACTTTTCGCGCAAGCTGCGTGAAGTGGCCGCGCTGCGTGCCGCCGGCAACGACATAATATCACTGGCCATAGGCGGCCCCGACACCCCACCGCCGCCCGAAGTGATAGACACGCTCACCGAACAGGCACACCGCCACGACTTCCATTCCTATCAGCCCGGGACAGGAATCCCCGAGTTGAAGAAAGCCATGGCCGACTGGTATAAAAAGTGCTATGGAGTGGAGCTTGACCCGGCAAAAGAGATTCTGCCGCTCATAGGGTCCAAAGAGGGAGTGATGCATGTGTCGATGGCATTTCTCAATCCGGGCGACGGAGTGCTGGTGCCGAACCCCGGCTACCCCACCTACACATCCGCCTCCAGGCTCGTGGGAGCCGCCATCTATCCTTATTCGCTCACCGAGGAGCACGGATGGATGCCCGACTTTGATGAACTGGAATCATTGCCGCTTGACCGCATCAAGGTGATGTGGGTCAACTATCCCCACATGCCCACCGGCGCACAGCCCACCATGGAGCTGTTTGAAAGGCTGATAGAGTTTGGCCGGAAACACTCCATAGTCATAGCCCACGACAACCCGTACAGCTTCATCCTCACCGATAAGCCGATGAGCATCCTGCAGGTGCCGGGAGCCAAGGATGTGGCCTTGGAGATGAACTCGCTCAGCAAGAGTCACAGCATGGCCGGATGGCGAGTGGCCATGCTGGCCTCCAATCCCGACTTTGTCAACTGGATATACAAGGTGAAATCCAATGTTGATTCGGGACAGTTCAAGCCTGTGATGATGGCCGCTGTCAAAGCTCTTGAGCAAGGCCGGGAATGGCACGATGCACTCAACGAGCTTTATTGGCGCCGCCGGATGATAGCAGAGCAGATCATGCAGAAACTACAATGCAGATACAACCCACAGCAGCGCGGCCTGTTTTTGTGGGGCAAAATACCCGACACCTGTCCTGGGTCTGAACAAATGGCCGATGAACTGCTTTATAACAAAGGAGTGTTCATAGCCCCGGGATTCATATTCGGCACCAACGGCATAAGATATATACGCATATCCCTGTGTGCCACCGAGGAAAATCTAACAAAAGCACTTCAAAGATTGTCATGACACAGCTTCAACCAATAACATTTGCCGACATCCCGGCATCAGAACCGCTAATCATAGCCGGACCGTGCAGCGCGGAAACACGCGAGCAGCTTCTCGCCACCGCCTCCAATCTCCATGCCGACGGCATCCGCATATTCCGCGCCGGAATATGGAAACCGCGCACCAAACCCGGGGGCTTTGAAGGTGTAGGCGCACCCGCCCTCAAATGGATGCGCGAAGTGAAGGAGACCACCGGAATGTACACCGCCACCGAAGTGGCCACCCGCACCCATGTGATACAAGCCCTTGAGGCAGGTATAGACCTGCTGTGGATAGGAGCCCGCACCAGTGCCAATCCGTTTGCCATGCAGGAGATAGCCGACACACTTGCCGAATTGAAAGCCGATGTGCCGGTGTTGGTGAAAAACCCGGTGAACCCTGACCTTGAGCTGTGGATAGGTGCCATGCAGCGCATCTACAACGCCGGCATCCGCCGCATTGGAGCTATACACCGCGGCTTTTCGGCCTACGGCAAGCATATCTACCGCAATATGCCGCAATGGCATATCCCCATTGAGCTGAGGCTTCGCTACCCCGACCTGCCGATTATCTGCGACCCATCGCACATCGGGGGCAAACGCGAGCTTATAGCCCCGCTGTCGCAGCAGGCTCTGGACATGGGATTTGACGGACTTATCATCGAAAGCCATTGCAACCCTGACTGTGCATGGAGCGACGCCGCACAGCAGGTGACCCCCGAAGTGCTCCATATCATCCTGGCTTCGCTTGTGCACAAATCGCAGAAACAGAGCACCGAAAGCCTGTCGCTTCTGCGCCGGGAGATAGACCGCCTCGACAATGAGCTCCTGGAGGTGCTTGCCAAACGTATGCAGGTGTCCCGCGACATAGGGCAGTACAAAAAGGAGCACCGTATGCCGGTGGTACAGGCCGGACGCTACAACGATGTGATACGCACCCGCTGCGGCTCCGGCGTGGAGATGGGTATGGGCGAGGAGTTTCTCAAGACCATCCTGCTTGCCATCCATGACGAATCGGTGCGTCAACAGATAGAAGTACTGAAACAATGAGAATACTTATACTTGGAGCGGGCAAGATGGGGTCGTTCTTCAGCGACCTGCTGTCGTTTGACCATCAGGTGGCGATGTACGACACAGATGCCCGTAAGCTGAGGTTCACCTATAATGTGGAGCGGTTTTCATCGCTCGATGAGGTGGATGCGTTCAACCCCGATCTCGTGATCAACGCCGCCACCGTGCGCTACACCATCGAAGCGTTCAAAGCCGTGACCCCGCACCTGAACAATCCGCATTGCATCCTGTCGGATATAGCCTCGGTGAAAACAGGGTTGCCAGAGTACTACGCCAATTGCGGGTTTGAATTCAGTTCAACTCATCCGATGTTCGGCCCCACGTTCGCATCGCTGAGCAACCTTGCCAACGAAAACGCCATAATCATCACTGAGGGAAGCGAGAAAGGGAAGCAGTTTTTCCTCGAGCTCTACAACCGGCTGGGACTGCATATCGAGCACTACAGTTTTGAGCAGCATGACATCACCATAGCCTATTCGCTGAGCATACCGTTTGCGGCAACATTAGCTTTTGCGAGCGTGATGAAGCATCAGGATGCTCCGGGCACCACCTTCAAACGCCATCATCAGATAGCGCTGGGATTGATGTCGGAGGATGATTATCTGCTGTCGGAAATCCTGTTCAACCCCCACACAGCTTCGCGGCTTAACGGTATCTGCGAGTCGCTGGAGCGGCTGAAAGAGATTGTGGAGCAGCGCGACCCCGAGGCCATGAAGCAATATCTTCATTTGGTGAGAGAGAACCTCAAATAATCTCATCTTTTATTAGCACATATAATTTATAATCGCTACCTTTGTGGCATGATGAGTGACGAACGCACCAAAACTGCCGCACTGACAGCATTCACGCAATACATGACCAAGCAAAGGCTGCGCAAAACCCCCGAACGGTATGCCATACTTGACAAGGTCATGGAGATGAACTCACACTTCATCATCGACACCCTGCACCAGATGTTGGAGGCGGATGGCTATCATGTGAGCCTCGCCACTGTATATAACACCATGCAGCTGCTTGTGGATGCAGGACTTGTGCGCCGTCACACTTTCGGCAACCAAACAGCTCAGTATGAGAAGATAACCGAAGCCTCATCAAACCATCATCATCTCGTGTGCTCGCGCTGCGGCAAAGTCAAGGAGGTGAACGATCCCGAGGTGGACGCCGTGCTGAGCTCGCGCCGCTATTCCAGTTTCCAACCCGCCTACGCCGACCTTTATATCTACGGAGTGTGCTCGCGGTGTCTCCGCAAGTCCAAGCGCAAAAAGGCGGCAAATCCGAAAAAAACAAATTAACCATTCATAACAATTCCGTTTATCACAAACTTATGGCTATGAAAGTAGATGTGCTCTTAGGGCTCCAGTGGGGCGACGAAGGCAAAGGTAAAGTAGTGGATGTGCTCACCCCCCGCTATGATGTGGTGGCCCGATTCCAAGGAGGCCCCAACGCCGGCCACACATTGGAGTTTGAAGGGAAAAAATATGTGCTCCGCTCCATTCCGTCGGGAATATTCCAGCACGGACAGATCAATGTTATCGGCAACGGCGTGGTACTCGACCCGGTGCTGTTTGCAGAAGAGGCTCAGGCACTTGAGAAGAGCGGAGTCAATCTTAGGTCAGTGCTCAAGATATCTAAAAAAGTTCACCTCATACTCCCCACCCACCGACTGCTTGACGCCGCCCTCGAAAGAGCCAAAGGCGGTGCGAAAATCGGCACCACCGGCAAAGGTATCGGCCCGACTTACACCGACAAGGTGAGCCGCAACGGGTTGCGTCTGGGCGACCTGTTCCATAACTTCGAGGCCAAATACAAAGCTGCCCGCGACCGTCATCTCAACCGCCTCAAGAGCCTTGACGCGCTCCCCGAAGAAGGAGTGCTCGCCGAGCTCGAGGCCAACTGGATCAATGCGCTTGACTATATCAAGAGCTTCGACATCGTGGACTCCGAATATCTCATCAACGGGTATCTGAACCAGGGCAAATCAGTGCTTTGCGAAGGTGCACAAGGCACACTGCTGGATGTGGATTTCGGCTCCTATCCGTTTGTCACCTCCTCCAACACCATCACCGCCGGTGCATGCTCCGGCCTCGGAGTGGCCCCCAACCGTATCGGAGAAGTGTATGGTATATTCAAAGCCTACTGCACCCGCGTGGGCAGCGGTCCTTTCCCCACCGAGCTTCATGACGAAACCGGCAAGAAAATCCGTGACCTCGGCCACGAATATGGTGCCGTTACAGGCCGTGAACGCCGATGCGGGTGGATTGACCTCGTGGCATTGCGCTATGCCATCATGATCAACGGTGTGACCCAACTGATAATGATGAAGAGCGATGTGCTCGACAGTTTCGCCACCATCAAGGCCTGCACAGCCTACAAGATTGACGGTGAGGAGACCGACCTATTTCCGTTTGACATCGACTCAGTGAATATAGAGCCTGTATATACGGAGCTTCCGGGATGGCAAACCGACCTCACAAAGATGAAGAGCGAGGAGGAGTTCCCCGAAAAATTCTCGGCCTATATCCGCTTCCTCGAGGAGCAGCTCCACACTCCCATCACCATAGTGTCGATAGGACCCGACCGTTGTCAAACCATTGTACGCAAATAATCCATAAGAATTGTCATGGCTAAAGTAAAACCGTTCAAAGGGGTCAGACCGCCGCAGCAGTTTGTCACCGAGGTGGCATCGCGCCCATACGATGTGCTCAACAGCGATGAAGCCCGTGCCGAAGCCCTCGGCAATGAGAAATCGCTGTATCATATCATCAAGCCCGAAATAGATTTCAACCCCGGCACCGACGAGCACGACCCGGCTGTGTATGGCAAGGCTGTGGAGAATTTCCACAACTTCCAGACCCAAGGGTGGCTGGTGCAGGACAATACCGAACACTATTATATATATGCGCAGACAATGAACGGGCGCACACAATATGGTATAGTACTGGCTGCCAACGTTGACGACTATATGTCGGGGCGCATCAAAAAGCATGAGCTCACCCGCCGCGACAAGGAGGAAGACCGCATGAAGCATGTGCGCGTCAACAACGCCAACATCGAGCCGGTGTTTCTCGCCTTTCCCGACAACCAACGCCTGCAACAGGTGATAGACGCCGTCACCGCCGGAGACCCGGAATATGATTTCGTGGCCCCTGACGGCTTCGGCCACCATTTCTGGGTGGTGGACGACCCCGGGATGACCAACATAATCACCGAGGAGTTCAGCCGTATTCCGCATCTTTATATCGCTGACGGCCACCACCGCACCGCTGCGGCTGCATTAGTGGGCAATGAGAAAGCCAAAGCCAACCCCAACCATCGCGGTGACGAGGAGTACAATTATTTCCTCGCTGTAGCATTCCCCGCTTCTCACCTCAACATCATCGACTACAACCGTGTGGTGAAAGACCTCAACGGACTCACACCCGAGCAGTTTCTTGACAAGCTCAAGGAGAACTTCATTGTGGAGCCGAAAGGCTGCGAACCATACCGTCCTGAAGCTCTGCACAACTTCGCTCTGTATCTTCCCGGACAATGGTATTCACTGACAGCCAAGCCCGGCACCTACAACGACTCCGATCCCATAGGAGTGCTCGATGTGACGGTAAGTTCCGACCTCATCCTGCGCGATATTCTCGGCATCCACGACCTCCGCTCCGACAAGCGCATTGACTTTGTGGGTGGCATCCGCGGCCTCGGCGAGCTGCAACGCAGAGTGGACAGCGGCGAAATGGCGATGGCACTGGCATTGTATCCGGTGTCGATGAAGCAGCTGATGGATATTGCCGACAGCGGCAACATCATGCCTCCCAAAACCACATGGTTTGAACCGAAGCTACGTTCAGGTCTCGTCATTCACAAACTTGACGATTGATGGCCTCCGGCCCGATAATCACACTAAGCTACACCACCTCGCCCTCCGGCTATATACGCATGGCCATGGGCGAGGTGTTGGCTCGTTATAGATGGAGCATAACACTACCGCTCACACTCGCCATCGTCACACTGCTTGCTGCAGGCACCTTCTGCGGCGACATACGCTATATGCTGATAGCGTTGATACTGATATTCATCGTGGTGCCGGGGTTGCTCGCGCTCGCCTATTTCTCCGCAGCACTTACACCCACGGCTGCAATGTGCGTGTTGCCACGGCACCTCATCATCATTCCCGGCAAACTGATAACAGTGGTCTATGAACCGTTCAGGCATAGGCAAGAAACCGTCAAGCCCCATGCTCCCGCAGTGGTGCAATGGAACGCCATCTCAGGATTGCAACGGCATGGTTCCAATACAATCGTAACCACCGACGCGTATTCCCTCATCATCCCCGACTCTATCCTCCCTTGTCCTTCCGAAACAATATTTGAAGCACAAGATTAAGCATAGATATTTATCCGCCGCAAACACCGACAACAGCTTGCGGTGGTGGCGTATGATGATAAAAAACGGTGGTGGCATGTTGTGTGGCACAATGGAAATGATTACCTTTGCAGTATAATTTTAAACATTTTTACAACTACTCCCAATTCACATGGTCGTATTCTTCAAGAAAGGCGCCACTTTGATCACAGCAGTTGACACTGACCACAAACTCTCCGATGTGGAAAAGCAGAAACTCAGCTGGCTGTTCGGCGGCGCAAAACCATTGTTGTCCACCTCAGTATCCGGCACTTTCATTGGCCCCCGCAAGGAGATGATCACCCCATGGAGCACCAACGCCGTGGAAATCACCCAGAATATGGGTATTGAAGGCATCAAGCGTATTGAACAGTTTGAGCTTACCCGCAGCGAAACACCGGCCTACGACAAAATGCTTCAAAGGGTTTACAACGGTCTAAACTCCAGGATTTTCAAGGTGGAGCGCAAGCCGGAACCAATAGTATATATCGATGACATCGCCACCTACAACCGTCAGGAAGGCCTGGCTCTGAGTGCGGACGAAGAAAATTATCTGCGACAGCTGTCTGAGAAACTTGGCCGTCCCCTCACCGACAGCGAGGTGTTTGGTTTCTCACAGGTCAATTCCGAGCATTGCCGCCACAAGATATTCAACGGCACTTTTGTGATTGACGGCGAGGAGAAGCCGATGTCGCTGTTCAAGCTCATCAAGAAGACATCTTCCACCAATCCAGGAGCGCTGGTGTCGGCATATAAAGATAATGTGGCATTCGTGGCAGGCCCGAAGGCCGAGCAGTTTGCCCCGGCACACCCCGAGCGTCCGGACTTTTTTGATGTGAAGGAGATTGACACTGTGATTTCGCTCAAAGCTGAAACTCACAACTTTCCGACCACAGTGGAACCGTTCAACGGAGCTGCCACCGGCACAGGCGGTGAGATTCGCGACCGACTCGGCGGAGGCAAGGCATCGCTGCCGATAGCGGGTACCGCAGTGTATATGACATCGTATCCGCGCATGAGTCCGGAGCACCGCTGGGAGCTCATGATGAATCCGCGAGTGTGGCTTTATCAGACACCGTGCGACATCCTCATCAAGGCTTCAAACGGAGCAAGCGATTTCGGCAACAAGTTTGGCCAGCCGCTGATCTGCGGTTCGCTGCTCACTTTCGAGCATGACGAGAACGGTAGGCTGTATGCATACGACAAGGTGATAATGCTGGCCGGAGGCGTAGGGTTCGCCACCAAGAAAGATGCCATCAAAGGGACTCCGGAACCGGGTCAGAAAGTAGTGGTGATGGGCGGCGACAACTACCGTATCGGTATGGGCGGCGGCGCTGTGTCGTCGGTTGAGACAGGCCAGTACGACAACAGCATCGAGCTCAATGCCGTGCAGCGTGCCAACCCCGAGATGCAGAAGCGTGTGTCGAATGTGATACGCGCCATGGCCGAGGCCGACATCAACCCGATCATATCCATCCATGACCACGGCGCAGGCGGGCACCTCAACGCCCTGTCGGAGCTCGTGGAGGCCACAGGCGGCCATATTGACCTCGATGCACTGCCAGTGGGCGACCCCACATTGTCGTCCAAGGAGATTGTGGGCAACGAGAGCCAGGAACGTATGGGCATGGTGGTGGAAGAGAAAGATGTGGAGTATATCCGCACAGTGGCCGAGAGAGAAAGAGCACCGTTCTATGTGGTTGGCGAAACAAGTGCGGATGAGAAATTTGTGTTCACCCGCGGCGATGGTGTCAAACCTATTGATCTGGAACTTGCCGACATGTTCGGCAACTCGCCGAAGACTGTGATGACAGACACCACGGTGCACCATAAATACGCTGATGCAGAGTATAGCGAGAACAAGATAGACGAATACCTGCGCGATGTGCTGTCGCTGGAGGCCGTGGCCTCCAAGGACTGGCTCACCAACAAGGTGGACCGCTCCGTGACCGGCAAGATAGCCCGTCAGCAGTGTCAGGGCGAAATCCAGCTGCCGCTGAGCGACTGCGGCGTGGTGAGCCTGGACTACCGTGGCAAATCCGGCATAGCTACCTCGATAGGCCATGCGCCTCAGGTGTCCCTCATCGACTCGGCCAAAGGGTCGGTGATGGCGATAGCCGAAGCTTTGACCAACATCGTGGGTGCTCCTATAGCCCGTGGCATCAACGGATTGTCATTAAGTGCCAACTGGATGTGGCCGTGCAAAAACCCTGGCGAGGATGCAGCATTGTATCGCGCCGTGGAAGCGTGCAGCGACTTCGCATGTGCGCTCGGCATCAACATCCCCACCGGCAAGGACTCGCTGTCGATGACCCAGAAATATGGCGATGACAAAGTGTTTGCCCCCGGCACTGTGATAATCTCAGCCGCCGGCGAAGTGACCGATGTGCGCCGCACCGTCAGCCCTGTGCTCCGCAACAATGTGAAATCCACACTCTATTATATCGACTTCAGCGGTGACACCCTGAAGATGGGCGGCTCCGCATTATCGCAGACCCTCAACCGTCTCGGCTCTGAAGCTCCGACGGTGAAGGATGCCGCACAGTTTGCCGCCACATTCAATGCGGTGCAGAAACTTGTGAAGCGCGGTGCCCTGCTGGCAGCCCATGATGTGGCGGCCGGAGGTTTGGTGACCACCCTACTGGAAATGTGCTTTGCCAACACAAGCGGTGGCCTGATGATTGACACCGGGGGATTTGTTGGCAACGGAGAAACAGATCTCGTCAAGATATTGTTTGCCGAGAATCCGGCATTGGTGGTTCAGATTGCCGACAGCAAGCGCGAGAACGCCGAGCGTACCCTGCACGAAGCCGGAGTGAAATTCCACGCCATCGGTACCCCGGTGGCCGAGCGCACTGTGATGATACAGCACAACGGCATAGAGCGGATGCTGGGTATCGACTATCTGCGCGATGTGTGGATGCGCTCGTCGTATCTGCTCGACTGCGTGCAGAGCGGTGACAAATGTGCAGCGTTGCGCTACGAGAACTATAAGAAACAGCCGCTCCGCTACCGTCTCCCCAAGGGGTGGGACGGCAAGCTCGCATCGCGCCATCTTGCCCATGGCAAGCATGAGCCGAGCGGCGTGAAGGCGGCGATAATCCGCGAGAAGGGCGTGAACGGCGACCGCGAGATGGCCTATTCGCTCTATCTGGCCGGATTTGATGTGAAAGATGTGCACATGACCGACCTGATGAGCGGGCGTGAAACGCTGGAGGATGTGGATATGATAGTGTTCTGCGGCGGATTCTCCAACTCCGATGTGCTCGGCTCAGCCAAAGGGTGGGCCGGCGGCTTCCTGTGGAACGAGAATGCCAAGCGTGCGCTTGACAATTTCTATGCCCGCGAGGATACCCTGAGCCTTGGAGTGTGCAACGGTTGCCAGCTTATGATAGAGCTCAACCTCATCAATCCGGCGCATCCCAAACGCGCAACGATGGAGCATAACATAAGCCACAAGTTCGAGAGCCAGTTTGTGGGCGTGAACGTGCCGGAAAACAATTCGGTGATGTTCGGCCCGCTGTCGGGTCTCAAGTCGGGCATCTGGGTGGCACACGGCGAGGGCCGCTTCAACTTGCCGATGCCTCTTGACCAGTACAATGTGGTGCTGAAGTACAACTATTCGGCCTATCCCGGCAACCCCAACGGCAGCCGTGGAGCAGTGGCCGGCATAGCGTCGGCCGATGGACGCCACCTTGCGATGATGCCGCATCTGGAAAGAGCCATCTTCCCGTGGCAGTGCGCCTACTATCCCGCCACACGTGCCAACGACGATGTGACGCCGTGGATAGACGCGTTCATCAACGCCCGCAAGTGGATAGAGAACAAACATAGGAAAGCATAGTACAAAAATATGGAAAGCTGTTGGCAACAGGTTGTTTGCCAACAGCTTTCCTGCTTATCACCAATCAACAAGACAGTTTATATATGGGAGGTTTTTTTGGCGTTACCAAAACCACGCCTTGCGTCAACGACCTGTTCTACGGCGTTGACTACAACAGCCACATGGGTACAAAACGTGCAGGCATGGCCACATGTCATGACGGCATTTTCACCCGCTCGATCCACAACATCGAAAACTCTTATTTCCGCAACAAGTTCGAGCCGGATCTGGGTCAGTTCACCGGCAACAGCGGCATAGGAGTGATTTCCGACACCGATGCGCAGCCGATAATAGTCAACTGCCATCTTGGAAAATTTGCGATAGTGACGGTGGGCCGCATCAACAATATCGGCGCTCTTGAAAAAGAGCTGCTCGCCAAGGGGCATCATTTCTGTGAACATTCCTACGACATCATCAACCCCACCGAGATGATAGCCGCGCTGATCAGCGAGGGCAGCGACCTGGTGAGCGGAATAGAGAATGTGCATCGCCGCCTCAAGGGATCGTGCTCTATACTACTGCTACTTGAAGGGAAAATCATTGCGGCACGCGACAAGATGGGTCGTACCCCTATCATAATAGGCAAAAAAGAGGGTGCGTATGCCGCCACATCCGAAACCTGCGCGTTCCCCAATCTCGGGTATGATATATGCTACAACGTGGGGCCTGGGGAGATAGTGGAAATATCGCTCTCCGGACTCAAGCAGCTCAAAAAGCCCGGGGAAGAGATGCAGATATGCGCTTTCCTGTGGACCTACTATGGCTATCCGGTGTGTGAATACGAGGGAGTGAACGTGGATGATATGCGCTGCCGCTGCGGCAATGCGATGGGCATAGAAGACCCCACTGAAGTGGATTTTGTGAGTGCCATCCCTGACTCCGGCATCGGCATGGCTCTCGGTTATGCCGAGGGTAAGAAGGTGCCGTACAAGCGTGGAATTGTGAAATATACCCCCACATGGCCCCGCAGCTTCACCCCCGGCACCCAGGAGAGGCGCGAGCTCGTGGCCAAGATGAAACTGATAGCCAACCGTGCGCTGCTGAAAGGGAATAAAGTGGCGTTCTGCGATGACTCAATAGTGCGCGGCACCCAGCTTCGCGACAATGTGAGCGACCTGTATGAGTACGGGGTTGACGAAGTGCACATGCGCATCTCGTGCCCGCCGCTGATATATCCGTGCAAATATCTCAACTTCACAGCCTCCAAGAGCGAAATGGAGCTGATCACACGCCGCGTGATAGAGCAGCTTGAAGGGGATGCCAACACCAACCTCGAGGCATACGCCACCGAGGGTTCACCGCAATATGAAGCGATGGTGGAGGAGATACGCAAAAAGCTTCATCTGTCGTCACTTAAATTCTGCTCGATAAAGAATATCATCGATGCAATCGGGTTGCCAAAATGCAAAATCTGCACCCATTGCTTTGACGGCACGGGCAAAGATTGAGCCACGTTAACATAATTTGTGGGTCAACAGGGGTGAGGAATTGAAATTAGTGTGGGATATTAAGGTGCAATTCAATGATTTTTGTTACCTTTGTACGCCTAAATAAACTGATTATTATATTTAATTATCAAAAGTAATAGTATGAGTCTCAACATCATTGTGCTCGCAAAGCAGGTGCCCGACACCCGCAATGTGGGCAAAGATGCCATGAAAGCCGACGGCACCATCAACCGTGCCGCCCTTCCTGCCATCTTCAATCCCGAAGACCTCAACGCCCTTGAGCAGGCCCTTCGGCTCAAGGATGAAAATCCCGGTTCCACAGTGACATTATTGACCATGGGACTGCCGCGTGCATCCGAAATCATCCGCGAGGCTATGTATCGCGGTGCCGATGCCGGCATAGTGCTGACCGACCGTGTGCTCGGCGGTGCCGACACCCTTGCCACCTCCTACTCCCTGGCCCAGGCTGTCAAGAAATTTGGCAACTACGACATTATTCTCGGCGGTCGTCAGGCTATTGACGGCGACACCGCTCAGGTAGGCCCACAGATAGCCGAAAAGCTCGGCATACCCCAGGTGACATACGCCGAAGAGATTCTTGAGCTCAAAGATGGACATGTGGTGGTGAAGCGTCGTTTGGAAAACGGCGTGGAGACAGTGAAAGCACCCCTGCCCTGCGTAGTGACCGTGAACGGCAGTGCCGCTGAATGTCGTCCCCGCAACGCCATGCGCATCCAGAAATACAAATATGCACTTTCGCCCACTGAAAAAGAGAAAGCTTCGGCCACAGCACAGCAGCTGGTGGAAGAGCGTCCGTATCTTAACATTCAGGAGTGGAGCGCTGCAATGGTAGATGCCGACCCCGAGCAGATAGGATTGCCCGGCTCGCCGACAAAAGTGAAAGCTATAGAAAATGTGGTGTTCACCGCCAAGGAAAGCCGTCGTCTGGAGAACAACGACGAGCAGATAGAAGACCTGGTGAAGGAACTCATTGCCTCTCACACCATAGGGTAAAGAAAGCGAAGTTGAACCGATACAACACATCAGCAATGACCGACAATAACAATCTCATAGTATATTGCGAGTTTGAGGACGGCAAAGTGGCCGACGTAAGCCTTGAACTTCTCACCAAAGGGCGCGAACTTGCCACCAAGCTTGGAGTGAAGCTCGAAGCCATAGTGATTGGTGACAACCTCGCAGATGTTGAAAACCAACTGTTTCCCTACGGCGTTGACACAGTGTATAAGGTAGAGGACAAGCGTCTCTATCCGTATGTTTCCGCCCCCCATGCCTCAGTGCTCATCAACCTGTTCAAGGAGATCAAGCCTCAGGTGTGTCTCATGGGTGCCACCTGCATTGGCCGTGACCTTGGTCCCCGCGTGTCGTCGTGCCTCCACAGCGGCCTGACAGCCGACTGCACAGCACTTGAAATCGGCGACCACACCGACCCCAAGACAGGCAAAGAGTATCAGAACCTTCTCTATCAGATTCGTCCTGCCTTCGGCGGCAACATCGTTGCCACCATCGTCAACCCGGAATGCCGTCCGCAGATGGCCACCGTGCGTGAGGGCGTGATGCGCAAAGAAGAGTTTGACCCCAACCACAAAGGCACCGTGGTGAACCTCGATGCCTCGAAATATGTGAGTCCCGAGGATTTTGCGGTAGAGATTATCGACCGCCATATCGAGAAATCAAAAGTCAACATCAAGGGCGCACCCATCGTGGTGGCCGGTGGCTACGGAATGGGCAGCAAGGAGAATTTCCAGCTGCTGTATGACTTGGCCGACACCCTCGGCGGCGAAGTGGGCGCATCACGCGCAGCCGTTGACGCAGGGTTCACCGAACATGAGCGTCAGATAGGCCAGACCGGCGTCACCGTACGCCCGAAGCTGTATATCGCCTGCGGTATCTCCGGCCAAATCCAGCATATCGCCGGTATGCAGGACAGCTCCATCATCCTGTCGATCAACAATGATCCCGATGCCCCGATCAACACCATAGCTGACTATGTGATCACCGGCAATGTGGAAGACGTGATTCCGAAACTCATCAAGTACTACAAGAAAAATTCAAAGTAAACAATGGCAAATTACTATACCGACAATTCGGCACTCAAGCATCACCTCAATCACCCGTTGATGCAGAAGATTGTCAAGCTCAAGGAGCGCGACTTTGCCGATGCCAAAAATTTTGATTACGCGCCTCAGGATTTTGACGACGCCATGGACTCGTACAACAGAGTGCTTGAAGTGGTTGGCGAAATCTGCGGTGGCAAAATCGCCGACAACGCCGAGGAGGTGGACCATCAGGGTCCGAAAGTGGAGAACGGCCGCGTCACATACGCCACCCCCACTCAGGAAAACCTTGAGCTTTGCCGCAAGGCCGGCCTTATGGGCATGGCTATGCCGCGCCGTCTCGGTGGCCTGAATTTCCCCATCACTCCCTACATCATGGCCGCAGATATTGTGAGCCGTGCTGACACCGGATTTGAAAACTTGTGGGGTCTTCAGGACTGCGCCGAAACGATTTATGAATTTGCAAGCGAAGAGCAGAAGCAACGCTATATACCCCGTGTGTGCAAAGGCGAGACCATGTCAATGGACCTCACCGAACCGGATGCCGGTTCCGACCTTCAGAGCGTGATGCTCAAGGCCACCGAGCAGCCCGACGGCACATGGCGCCTTAACGGTGTGAAACGCTTCATCACCAACGGTGACGCCGACATACATCTGGTGCTTGCCCGCTCAGAGGACGGCACAAAGGACGGACGCGGATTGTCGATGTTCATCTACGACAAGCGCAACGGTGGCGTGGATGTTCGCCGCATCGAAAACAAGATGGGTATCAAAGGCTCGCCCACTTGCGAACTTGTGTATAAGAACGCCAAGGCCGAATTGTGCGGCAACCGCCGTCTGGGTCTTATAAAATATGTGATGGCACTGATGAACGGCGCCCGTCTCGGCATCGCCGCCCAGAGCGTGGGTGTGAGCGAACGCGCCTACCGTGAGGCTCTTGCATATGCACAGGACCGCAAACAGTTTGGCAAAGCTATCATCGAGTTCCCGGCAGTGTATGAAATGCTGGCCGTTATGAAAGCCAAATTGGATGCAAGCCGCGCACTTCTTTACGAGACCGCCCGCTTTGTTGACATCTACAAGATCTATGAGGATATAGCCAAAGAGCGTTCGCTCACTCCCGAGGAGCGCAAGGAGATGAAAGAGTTCTCCAAGAAGGCTGATGCCTGCACTCCCCTTGTCAAAGGTATGGGCAGCGAATACTGCAACCAGAACGCCTACGACTGCATACAGATTCATGGAGGCAGCGGCTTCATGAAAGATTATGCATGCGAACGCGTATATCGCGATGCCCGCATCACCTCCATCTACGAAGGCACCACACAGCTTCAAGTCGTGGCCGCAATCCGCCACGTGACCACCGGCACATATCTCAATATGATCCGCGAGCACGAGGCTATGGAAGTGAAACCCGAACTGATGTGGATGCGCGACAACCTGATGGCAATGACCGCAAGCTATGAGAAAGCAGTCAACACTGTGACCGAGACCAAGGACACCGCCTACGTTGACTTTATGGCCCGTCGCCTTGTGGAGATGGCCGGCAACATCATCATGGGGTATCTGCTTCTTGGCGATGCCAACCGCAACGATGAGTTTGTGAAGAGTGCCGAAGTTTACAACAAACTGGCACAGACTGAGGTGGCCAAACACGCCGACTTCATCGCCAACTTCAAACCCGAGCAGCAGTCGATCTACAAAGCTTAACAAAGCATTGACACCCGATATTTGCGGTGCGCGTGGAGTTTTTCACCACGCGCACCGCTGCATTTCAGCTCAAAAATATTATATTTGCAGATATGAAATTTTCAGACATCCCGGCACACGATGAGGTGAAGCAAAGGCTTCGCGAAATGGTGAACAACGACCGGATACCCCACGCCCTGATACTTGAAGGACCCGCGGGTATCGGCAAGCTGTCATTGGCCCGCGCCATGGCACAATACATACATTGCACCAACCGCACTCCCGAGGGCGACAGCTGCGGGGTGTGCGCATCGTGCCGTCAGCATGAAAGCCTGAACCATATCGACACTGTGTATGTGTTTCCGGTGGTGAAGACTGAAAAATTCCGCAACGAGCCTCCCACCTCCGACGACTTCATGGATCAATGGCGGGATTATATCAAAGGACGCACCTTCATGGACTATGATGCCTGGGCCGCGGGGTTTGGCAAGAAGAACGCGAAGCCGTCGAACTATGTGACCGAAAGCTCGGCACTAATCCACAAGCTGTCGCTCACAAGCCATGCCACACGCTACAAGGTGGTGCTGTGGTGGCTGCCGGAACTGATGAACGAAGACACGGCCAACAAGCTGCTCAAGCTTATAGAGGAGCCTGCGAAGGACAGCATAATAATCATGGTGAGCGACAACTCAAAAGCCATATTGCCCACCATCTATTCCCGCTTGCAGCGAGTGGAAGTGCGCCGCTACAGCGACGATGTGGTGGCAGGGTATCTGAGCAGCACCCGCGGACTGGCCGCCAACGACGCCATGGCTCTGGCCCATATATCCGGCGGGAGCATCAGCAGCGCCATATCCAACGCCGACGGTAGCGAGGCCGAGGCACAGATGCTTGAAATGTTCATCCAACTGATGCGTCTGGCATATCAGCGCAACATAGCCCAACTGCGCGAATGGGCCAACACCCTTGCCGCGCTCACCCGCGAGCAGCAATGCCGTTTCTACGAATATTGCAGCAGGCTGATGCGTGAGAATTTTGTTTACAATCTCAATGTGCCGCAGCTCAACTATCTCAACGGAGCGGAGCAAAAGTTCAGCGCGAATTTCGCCCGCTTCATCACCGAGCGCAATGTTGAGAAGCTGATAGAAGTGTTTGACAAGGCCGGTGCCCACATCTATGGCTATGCCAACGGTAAGATAGTGAATCTTGATGTGGCGATAAAAGTGATACTACTTCTCAAGTAACCACAAACCAGCAGAGTATGGAAACACCCTTTCTCCAACTTGTGGCCGAAGCATACGCCCGACATCACGGAACGGATGTGGATCAGTTTTGTTTCGTGTTTCCCAACAAGCGCAGTGCCGCCTTCTTCTCGCAGCATCTCGACAAGGCGTTGAGCAAAAGCCACATATCCCCGTGCCTGATGACCATCAGCGAGCTGGTATCGGAGTTTTCCGAAGGGATAGATGCCACAAGATACGAACAGCTGTTCATGCTCTACAACGAATATGCCAAGCTATCGAAGGAGATAAGCAGCTTTGACCGGTTCATGTTCTGGGGCGATATGCTGATATCGGATTTCAATGATGTGGACCGCTATATGGTGGACGCCGACCAGCTGTTTATCAACGTGGAACGACTGAAAGAGATAAGCTCCAACTATCTCACCGAGGAACAGCTGGAGGTGATACGCCGCTACTGGGGCGACGATAAGCCGCACGAGTATCGCGAGCAGTTCTGGAATCATATATCGCACGGTGAGGAGGAACAGACTACTGCCAACAAAAAATTCCTCAAACTGTGGGAAGTGCTCGCACCGCTCTACAAGAATTTCCGGCAGCGGCTGCGCGAGCATGGACTCACCACCTCGGGCATGCGCTATCGCGAGGCGGCCGAGAATATGCGCCATGCCACCCTTGAGGATTTTGAATACAAGCGGTATATATTCTGCGGCTTCAATGTGCTCAGCACCTCGGAGATAAAGATATTCAGCCGGCTTAAAGCTCTCGGCCTCGGGGATTTCTACTGGGACTACAATTCACCCACATTCAAACTGCCACGCAACAGAGCAGGCCGGTTCATTGAGCATAACATCAAAGAGTTCCCGTCCATCTATCAGCTTGAGGCCAAAGAGATAACCGACTTTCCTGAAATCAACATCATGGGCGTGCCGTCCAACATCGGGCAGGCCAAGATGACAGGGAGCATAATATCCGGCATGATGGCCTCGGGCGCAATCAAGAACCGGGCCAATGCCATCAACACCGCAATAGTGCTGGCCGATGAAACACTCTTTCTACCGCTTATTCACTCCATACCGTTGGGCGACAACGGGATAGAGACTCTCAACATCACCATGGGGTTTCCGATGCGTCTGCTTCCGGTGGCTTCGCTGATCCACAACATTGTGATGCTGCAGCTGAAGGTGCGCAATATCCACGGGGAGCCGGCATTTTTCCATGAGGATGTGCGTATGCTGCTGGGGATGAGCACCATCTACAATATGGCTCCAAAAGAGTGCAATGCCATACTTGAGCAGGTGACCGAGCGACGGATGTTCATGCTTCCGGTGTCGCTGCTTCAAGAGCTTGCACCCGCATACTCAGTGATCTTCACCCCGGTGGGACCGGACAGCGGCATAGAACAGGTGTATCAATACACCCTAAGCGTGCTCAACATGGTGGAGGAAGAAATCTCCAAGCAGGAGGAAGGGGCGCAGCTGACACTTCAAATCAAATTCATCCAGGCCTACAAACTGGCTGTGGAAGAACTGTATGACGCCGCCCGCGAACATAAGATAAAGATGCAGGACCTCACATTCTTCCAACTGATGGAGCGCATCATCAACAGTGCGAAACTCAACTTTGTGGGCGAGCCGCTCAAAGGGCTTCAGGTGATGGGAATGCTTGAAACAAGGTCGCTGGATTTTGAAAACGTGGTGGTACTGTCGATGAACGAGCGCATATTCCCGCGCAAACAGTTCACCCGCTCCTTCATACCCGAAACCTTGCGCCGAGCCTACGGTATGGCCACCACCGACTTCCAGGAGAGCATCTATGCCTACTATTTCTATCGCCTGATAGCGAGAGCCAGACGAGTGTGGCTCACATATGACGCACGCAATGTGGGCGGCACCAAAAGTTCAGAGATGTCGCGCTACCTCACCCAACTTCTGTATTTGTTCAGCGGTGCCAACGCCAAACATACCATATCCACCTTTAAAGGCACTAAATTCAACCCAACCGAACTGACAGTCCAAAAATCGGAGAGGGTGATGGAGCTTCTTGCGAAATTCACCACCACCGGCTCGGGGTTCAACCTGTCGCCGAGCGCACTGCACACTTATATAGAGTGTCCGCTACATTTCTATCTGCAATATGTGGAGGGATACCGGTCGGAAAGCGAGGTGACCGACTATATGGACTCCGCCACCTACGGCACCATCTACCACGAAGTGGCGCAGAAGTTCTACGAAACCATGGCAGAAAACGGCCATCAGGTAATCACCACCGATCAGCTCGAACATTACATCAATCCTAAGAACCAGCTTCTTATCGACCAACTGTTTACCTCCACCATCAACAAGGAGTTCAACAAACTTGATGAGAAAAAATGGATGACCCCACTCACCGGTGAGGCACTGGTGATGGGGAAAGTGATGAAGGAAACATTCATCTCCATGCTCAAGCGCGAGATGGATATAGCTCCGTTTCATTTCATTCGTGCCGAAGAACAAAAGCCTGGAAAATATCGCGTCAATTCCAATCTGAACATCAATGTGTTCATGATTATTGACCGCATAGACAACTGCAACGGCACATTGCGGTTTGTGGATTACAAAACCGGAACTGACGATCTGAGAGTACCTTCGGTGGATAAACTGTTTGACCCCGAATACTCTGGCAAGGTGAAGGGAATAATGCAGCTGCTGTTCTACTGCGTGATGTACCGCGAGATCACAGGCGACAACAGCCCTATCCAACCTATCATCTACGCCCTGCGCAATATCGGACTCACAGGCATAAATCCCCTGAAAATCGACAAAAAGGACTTGATGGATTATCACGAGGTGCTGGATGAGTTCGAGCCGTTGCTGCGCAAGGTGATCGAGGAGATTTTCAATCCTGAAGTGCCGTTTCATCAGGCCACAGGAAACGATGCGTGCACCTTCTGCGAGTTCAAGAGTATGTGTCAACGTGAAGCCCCCAAATACTGATGGCCGGAGTGTATGTGCATGTGCCGTTCTGCCATGCAAAATGCTGGTACTGCGACTTCTACTCCATGCCGCTTCAACCGGCAGCCGAGCAGTGGCTTGATGCCACACTCAACGAGTGGGAGCAGAGGCGCGAGGAGCTTGACTCCCCGCTTAACACACTGTATATAGGCGGTGGCACTCCATCGTCCATCCCCACAGAACTTCTCAGCAAACTGATTGACACCCTGAGATCACCGTCAATGAAAGAGATTACTGTGGAAGTGAACCCCGAGGACATGACGCGGGAGCTTGCATCTGCGTTGGTGGAGCATGGAGTGAACAGGGTGAGCATGGGAGTGCAGTCTCTGATTGACTGCGAACTGGAAGCCGTGGGAAGACGACACACAGCTGCCGATGCGATAAATGCAGTGTCAATTCTCCGCGAAGCAGGAGTGAAAAATATAAGCCTCGACTTGATATACGGACTTCCGCTGCAAACTCTTGACAGCTGGCAGCAATCGGTGGAAGGGATTATCGCGCTCCATCCCGAGCATCTGTCGGCCTACTCCCTGAGCTACGAACCGGGCACACGGCTCACCACCCGGCTGAATTGCGGAAAAATCCGCGAAACGCCGCAGGAGGTCAGCGAAGCGATGTACCGGTATCTGTGCCACAGATTGGGAGCGTCCGGGTATGAGCATTACGAAATCTCCAACTTCGCGCTGCCCTACTGCAAGTCGATACATAATTCATCGTATTGGAATATGACTCCTTACCTGGGCCTCGGCCCCTCAGCGCACAGCTACACCGGAGGCACACGGAAATTCAACCCCGGTTCGTTGAAGCAGTATCTGCTGCAAAACGGCGTGGTGTGGCAAGAGGAGGATGAAACCGACCTTGAGAGGTTCAATGATTATGTGATGGTGCGGCTCCGCACAGCAGAAGGAATAGACCTTGACGATGCCGCCCGACGGTTCGGCAGCCGCGCCAAAGAGTTGATATACAATACCGCCGCCCCATATCTCAACTCAGGACAGATGCAGCTTACTCCCGGAGGAGCGCTGCGGATATCCGAAGAATCATGGATAGTGAGCGACGGTATTATGTGTGAGTTTATGCAGGTTTAGCAGGCTTTGAAGCTCATATCCAGCCCCTTGACAGAGTGGGTCAAGGCACCGACAGATATAAAGTCAACGCCACATTCGCCGTAGGCGCGGAGAGTGTCGATGGTGATGCCGCCGGAGGATTCAATCTCGGTGCGGCCGTTGATGAGCTTCACTGCATCGCGTGTGCGCTCGGGAGTGAAATTGTCGAGCATGATTCGGTCAACACCGGCCTCGAGAGCCTGATTGATTTCGTCAGTGTTGCGCACCTCCACCTCGATTTTGAGGTTGCGGTTGGTGTCATTGCAATATTTTTTTGCAGCAGCCACAGCTTGAGGTATGCCTCCGGCAAAATCCACATGGTTGTCCTTGATGAGAATCATGTCGAAAAGACCGATACGGTGGTTCTTGCCCCCTCCGATTTTCACAGCCTCCTTCTCAAGCATACGCATGCCGGGAGTGGTTTTGCGGGTATCGAGCACTTTGGTTTTCAACCCTTCGAGGCAAGCCTGATATCTGGCGGTGGTTGTGGCGATGCCGCTCATGCGCTGCATGATGTTGAGCATCACGCGCTCGGTTTGCAAAAGCGAGCGCACCTTGCCGTCCACCACGAAAGCCACATCACCGGGCTTCACATGGGCACCGTCGTGGATATAAACGGTCATCTTCAGTTCGGGGTCGAATTTTTCAAACACCTTGCGTGCGATTTCCACACCGGCAATGATACCTTCCTCTTTGATAATCAGCTGCTGGCGTCCCATCTCATTTTCGGGGATGGTGCTGAGGGTGGTATGGTCACCGTCGCCCACATCCTCGGCAAAAGCGAGGGTGAGCAAATCGTCAATAAGTTCGTCCTTTGATTTCATAGTTTCAGCGGTATTGAGTACTTTTGTGCAAATTTAATCAATAATCTCAAAATATCAAGCATGAAAATAGTGCTCGCGGCCATAGGCAAAACCTCCACCAAATATATACAGACAGGGATAGAGCTGTATCTTGACCGCCTGCGCCACTACATAGCCGTGGAGCAATGCATAGTTCCCGACATCAAAACCACCAAAACCATCACTGAAGCCGCGCAGAAAGAGCGGGAGGGAGCAGCGCTGCTCCAGCTCCTTCAGCCGGGCGACAGATTCATATTGCTCGACGAGCGCGGCAAGCGGCAGACATCGCGCCAGTTTGCCGAGATGATAGAGCGCACTGCCCTGAGCGGCTGCAAGCGACTGGTGTTTGCCGTGGGAGGCCCATACGGGTTCAGCGAGCAGGTTTATGCGCGGGCCGACGGCAAGCTGTCGCTGTCGGACATGACATTTCCCCACGAGTTGATACGCCTTTTTTTCACAGAACAGCTGTATCGCGCTATGACAATACTGCGCGGTGAGCCTTATCACCACGACTGAGCTCCAACAGCCTGTGGACGGAGATATCGGCCACGGTATTGACCACAATGTCGGCCAACGGCCGGATGGTGGCATGAGGATATGTTGTAGCAACGCCAACAACGGTGGCACCGGCAGCGCGCCCGGCAGCCAACCCCTGCAGAGAGTCCTCAAACACAAAACATTGCTGCGGAGCCACACCTATTGCTTTGGCTCCGAGGAGATAACCTTGCGGGTCGGGTTTGGAGCGAGTGACCTTCGAGGCATCTATAATGGCCGTTACCATTTCGGGAAACCATGGATGCTGCTCATAGAGCAGCCGCATTTTCGAGGCATCGCTGCTTGTTACAATGGCCGAAGGAATGGCAGCATCCCTGAGCCCTTGAAGCAGTTCCTTGGCACCGGGAAAGAGTGGGAACTTCATGGCCACTTGAAAATCTTTCAGCCGAGCCACGATATCCTCACGCACAGCATTGTCGGAATAATATTCAAGAATTGAAGGGAGAGTAGTACCCTTGATGGCCCTGGCGAAATTCTCCACCCCGGTAGGGTAAATTTCATCAATGCCGCTCCAAAATTCAGTATAGGTGGATTCGCTGTCAATCAGCACTCCGTCGAGGTCGAAAAGGACACCAATATTGCTCATTCGATTAATTTTTTTGCAAAAATAACATTTCATAGCCTAATGGATGTTATAATAATGGCTAATTTTGCAAAACCGGCGGGCATACTGTATAAAAAACCGGTTCAAATAAATATATGGCACAACAATCCACCTCGCCGATGGTATTAGGCACCAAACCGATAGGAAAATTGCTCGCACAATATTCCATTCCGGCCATCATAGCCAGTGTTGCCACCTCGCTCTACAATATAGTTGACAGCATGTTCATAGGCCACGGAGTTGGCCCCATGGCCATTTCGGGACTTGCCATTACCTTTCCGCTGATGAACCTTGTGATAGCATTCTGCACACTCATAGCTGTGGGCGGAGCCACCATCTCATCGATATATCTGGGGCAAAAAAATATTGCAAGAGCCACCGACACAGTGAACAATGTGATGATACTCTGCCTGGTGCATTCGCTGATATTCGGTGGATTGACACTTCTGTTTCTTGACAAGATACTGCTGTTTTTCGGAGCCACAGAGCAAACACTCCCCTACGCCCGGGAGTTTATGCAGGTGATCCTGTACGGCACCCCCATATCCTACGTGTTCATCGGCCTCAACAACCTGATGAGAGCCACAGGCTATCCTAAAAAAGCGATGATATCCGCCCTGCTGTCGGTAGGCGTCAACATAGTGCTCGCACCGATATTCATATTTGCACTGGACTGGGGGATAAAAGGCGCGGCCACGGCCACACTGTGCGGTCAGTTTGTGGCATTTATCTGGGTGCTGTGGCATTTCATCAGCAAAAAAAGTTTTGTGCATTTCGAGCTTGAAAACCGGTGGCTCACCCCACAAATCTACAAGCGAATCTACGCCATCGGACTGTCGCCGTTTCTGATGAATGTATGCGCCTGTGTGGTGGTGGTGTTCATAAACAAGGCGCTGCTCGATTACGGCGGCGAGATAGGCAACCTTGCCGTCGGGGCTTACGGAATTTTGAACCGCACCACAATGTTTTTTGTGATGATAGTGTTTGGCGTGACGCAGGGCATGCAGCCGATTCTGGGATTCAACTACGGAGCCGGCGAGTGGCGGCGAGTGCGGCGCACGCTCAACATAGGCATATGTCTCGGCGTAGGCATCACCACCATAGGATGGCTGCTCACCGAGCTGATGCCCGGCATGATAAGCCAGCTGTTCACCACCGGCCCCACCCTCATCGACATAGCCAACCGGGGATCGAGAATCTACTTTATGTTCTACCCCGTGGTAGGATGCCAGATAGTGATTCAAAACTTCTTTCAATCGGTAGGCAAGCCGAAAATCTCCATATTTCTGTCACTTACCCGGCAGCTGCTGTTTCTGCTTCCGTTCCTGCTCATATTCCCGAGATACTGGGGCATCGATGGTGTATGGTGCAGCATGACAGCCTCCGACCTTGTAGCCTTCTGCTTTGCTGTAGGCACGCTCATTTACTTTTCAAAAAAACAAAAACGATACAATGATACAATCAATCAACCTCAGGGTTGACCCCAAGACAGCCGCCACTCCCCTGCTGCTGATGGCGCAGGTGAGCACTCAACTCGGCATTGACGCCAACCGTATCAAGGATCTGCGCATTGTGCGCCGCTCCATTGATGCCAGGCAGCGCAAAGTGTATGTGAACCTCACGGTCAATGTGGCCGTTGACATCAAGGAACCTCTCAACATAGCCTGCCCGGTGGCATACAAGCCGGTGGGCGAGGATGCTCCGCAATGTGTGGTGGTGGGGGCCGGTCCGGCAGGACTGTTTGCCTCGCTGCGACTCATCGAGCACGGCATCAGGCCGATACTCCTTGAGCGCGGAAAGGATGTGGACTCACGGCGCAAGGATATGGCCACATTATCGCGCACCGGTGCCGTTGACCCGGACTCCAATTATTGCTTCGGCGAGGGCGGTGCCGGAGCCTATTCCGACGGCAAGCTGTACACCCGCAGCAAAAAGCGCGGCCCGGTGGATAAGATACTCAACATACTGCATCAGCATGGTGCTCAGGAGGATGTGCTGATAGATGCGCACCCCCATATAGGCACAGACCGTCTGCCAGAAGTGATAAAGGCCATACGCCAAACCATCGTGGAAAACGGCGGCATTGTGAAATTTGGCTGCAAAGTGACCTCGCTGCTGATGAACGAGGGGCACACCGAAGTGACAGGCGTGGCAACCGCCGACGGAGAGCAGTTTCACGGGCCTGTGATATTGGCTACCGGCCATTCGGCAAGAGATGTATATGAGATGCTGCAGGGTGCCTCCATACAGCTTGAGCCCAAAGGGATAGCGGTGGGTGTAAGACTGGAGCATCCGCAGACACTGATTGACCGCATCCGCTACCATAATCCTCAGGGGCGCGGCAAATATCTGCCACCTGCCGAATACACCATGCTCACACGAGTGGACGGGCGCGGAGTGTATTCATTCTGCATGTGTCCGGGTGGTTTCATAATTCCGGCGGCGAGTGCTCCCGGTGAGATAGTGGTCAACGGCATGTCCCCATCCAACCGAGGCACAAAGTGGGCCAATTCGGGGATGGTGGTCGAGGTGCTTCCTGAAGATGTGGGAGCGGAGTACGGCACCGATGAGCTGAAGATGATGAGGTTTCAGAAATCTATCGAGCAACGGTTTTTTGAGGATGCCGGACACACGCAAAACGCACCTGCCCAGAGAATGAAGGATTTTGTGGAGTCACGCCCCAGTAGCTCCCTACCATCAACCTCCTACGCTCCCGGAATACATCCGGCACGCATCGACCACCTGCTGCCGGAAGGGATTGCCACCAGACTGCAGAAAGCATTTGTGGAGTTTGGCAAAAACAACAAAGGGTTTCTCACCAACGAGGCCACCCTTATAGGCGATGAAACGCGCACATCATCACCGGTGCGGATACCGCGTGACCCGGAGCAGCTGCATCATCGTAACATCAAAGGGCTATATCCATGCGGCGAAGGCGCAGGTTATGCCGGCGGCATAGTGTCGGCGGCCATTGACGGCGACAGGTGTGCTGCCGCCGTAGCAGAAATGGTGTGAAATAGTTTCACATTGAAAGAATAATCACTAAATTTGTGGCAATATATCACAAAACATTTGGTAATAATGGCAAAGAAAACAGAATTTGCATCCAAAGTAGGATTGATAGCAGCCACAGTAGGCTCAGCCATAGGGCTCGGCAATGTGTGGCGGTTTCCCGCCGAGGCCCAGGCCAACGGTGGCGCAGCATTTCTGATAGTATATATAGCATGTGTGCTGATACTCGGCATACCGGTGATGGTGACGGAATTTGCCCTCGGGCGTGCCGGTGGCAGCGATGCCATCGGAGCGTTCAAACATCTCCACGCCTCCAGAGGGTGGTGGGCAATCGGAGGACTGGCCATCCTTGCCAGCTATCTGATATTGTGCTTCTACATGGTGGTGGCAGGGTGGACACTCGAGTATCTTTGGGACTCCGTCACAGGGAGTCTGTATGACATCGACGCATCGCTGACGGAGCGCGGGGCGTTCACGCAAAAGATGGAGCTGCTCACCCAGTCGTGGTGGCAACCGCTGACGGGCACGTTTACAGTGATATGTATCAACCTTGTGATTTTGATTATCGGCGTGCAGAAAGGGATTGAAAGGGTATCTAATGTGCTGATGCCGCTGCTGTTTGTGATACTGCTGATATTCATGGTGGTGTCGTTCTCTCTTCCAAACGCTTCGGACGGGATAGAATTTTTCCTGAAACCGGATTTCTCCAAGCTTGATGCCACAGTGATGCTCAACGCCATGGGCCAGGCTTTTTTCTCGCTTAGCCTCGGGATGGGAATCCTCATCACCTACGGAGCATATTTCCCAAAAAGCACACGGCTGACACGCACAGCGGTGACAGTGTCGCTGCTCGACATGACCGTGGCGGTGATGATGGGACTCATAATATTCCCGGCGGTCACATCGTTTGGTCTCACCGGCGAAGGACTGCGCGGAGCCACACTGGTGTTTGTCACACTGCCTGAAGTATTCTATATGACGCCTGGCACAAGGATATGGTCAACGCTGTTCTTTCTGCTGCTGAGCGTTGCCGCCATCACCTCCACAATAGCGATAGCGGAAGTGTCGGTGTCGTTCATGCAGCACCGGTTCAGATTCAGCCGCGTGAAAGCGTGCGTGGCAGTGCTTGCTCCGCTGCTGGTGCTCAGTTCGGTATGCTCTCTGTCGCAGGGGCCGTGGAGCAACTACACAGTGTGCGGAATGACAATCTTCGATTTTCTTGACACCTTGGCCACCAACATCATGCTCCCGATTGGGTCGATAGCGCTGTGCATCTATATGGGGTGGTTCGCACCCAAGCAACTGCTGCACAAACAGCTCACCAACAACGGAAGCAAAAAGAGCCGGATGAGCCCGGTGGTGATGTTTATCATCCGCTATGTGGCCCCCATTCTCATATTGTGGGTGCTGGCCGGCAACTTCCTATAAAACGGCTTTTCATAATCCTTGATAACATTCCGCCCTATTATTAAGTTTTGTGGGAGAATTTGCTTTTTGCCGCAAATCTGATTAACTTCGCAGTGACTTACAACATTAGCGCATGACACAGTTTCAACCGTTTTCCATCAACATCCGCGGTAAACTCCTGATGATAGACACCCCACAGATCATGGGTATAGTCAACATCACGCCCGACTCGTTCTACGAAGGGTCGCGTACAATGCAGACCGACGACATAAAGCGGCGTGTGGAGCAGCTGATGCACGAGGGTGCCGATATGCTTGATATCGGAGCATATTCATCGCGTCCGGGAGCTGACGATGTGTCGGAAGCTGAGGAGTGCTCGCGGCTGGAAACCGGACTGTCGGCGTTGAGAGAAGTGGCAGGCGATGAGATTCCGGTGTCGGTGGACACATTCCGCTCGCGTGTGGCACATCTTGCCGTGTCTGAGATGGGTGCCGATATAATCAACGACATATCGGGCGGATTGCTGGATTGCCGGATGATGGCAACCGTTGCCCAACTGCACTGCCCCTACATACTGATGCACCTGCGCGGCAATCCCGCCACCATGCAGAGCCTATGCGACTACTCGGAGTTCAACAACGATGTGACAGCGGCAGTAATAAGTGAGCTTAGCGCCAGAGTTGCGGAGCTGCGTCAGATGGGCGTGAGCGACCTGATAGTCGATCCCGGATTCGGATTCAGCAAAACCATGGAGCAAAACTATGAGCTGATGCGCAACCTCGGAGTGATGGGAGAGGCGTTCAATGCGCCGCTTCTTGTTGGCGTGTCGCGCAAGTCAATGGTGTGCCGCGCATTGGGCGTGCTCCCCGACAAAGCGTTGAACGGCACCACCTCACTCCACACCATAGCACTCCTTGAAGGCGCATCAATATTGCGCGTGCACGATGTGAGAGCGGCTGTGGAGGCCCGCACCATTGTGCAGCACACATTTCCCAACCATACACACCACTGACCAATCATGGACACATTCGGAATAAAAGACATACTTGACATAGCCATAGCGGCATTGCTGCTGTTCTATATCTACCGCATAATGAAGGAGAGCGGCACTCTCAATATATTTTTCGGTGTGCTGGCATTCATTGTGGTGTGGGTGATAGCATCGCAGCTCATGGAGATGAAGCTTATCGGCACGATACTTGACAAATTCATGAGCATCGGGTTGCTGATTATCGTGGTGCTGTTCCAGGACCAGATCAAGCGGTTTTTGGTGGAGCTCGGCGACCATAAGCGATGGAGCTTTCTGGGCAAACTGTTTCACCACACCCGGCAGTCGGACACCGAGAATGCCCGCAAGGCAGTGATGCCGATAGTGTATGCATGCATGAGCCTGTCGAAAACCAAAACCGGAGCGTTGATAGTGATTGAGCAACAGATATCGCTTGAAAATTATGAGAAATCGGGCGACATGATTGACGCACTCATCAATGCCCGACTCATAGAAAACATATTCTTCAAAAACTCGCCGCTGCACGACGGCGCGATAATAATAGCCGACGGGCGCATAAAATCAGCCGGATGTATCCTTCCTGTGAGCCACGACCGCAATGTGCCCCGCGCACTGGGGTTGCGTCACCGCTCCGCACTGGGCATATCGCAGGCAACAGATGCCTTTGCCATCGTGGTGTCGGAAGAAACGGGAAATATCTCGGTGGCACATCATGGCGCACTGACCACACGGCTGAGCACCACCGAGCTTGAACACCGTTTGTCGCAGATCAGCCTCAGTTAGAACAGCAGCTTTTCAATCACATACACCCCCACACCGGCAAGGAATCCAAGAAGAGCCAGGCCGGAAAAGTTGCGCAGATACCAGCCGAAGCTGATTTTCTCAATGCCCATAGCTATCACACCGGCAGCGGAGCCGATGATGAGGATGCTGCCTCCGACACCGGCGCAGTAGCTCAGGAGCTCCCAGAAAGTACCGTTGACCACAAAATCGGCCGCATAGCCCACCGAACCGGGATCAGCCACCGGATACATGCCCATGGCCGCAGCCACGAGAGGCACATTGTCAACTATCGAGGAGAGCACCCCGAGCAGCACATCTATCACATATATATTATGCACATTCTCGTCCAGGAATCCGGCCATGGTGCCAAGTATGCCGGTGCTCTGCAGCACAGCCACCGCCATCAGGATGCCGAGGAAAAACAGGATTGAGGGCATATCCACACGCGATATCACTTTGGGGATGCGGTGCTCCTTGGCTTTCTCAAGCATCTTGGAGTTGTAGAACACCTCCGTGAACACCCACAGCACACCGAGCACAAACAATATGCCCACAAAAGGCGGCAGATGAGTGATGGTCTTGAAAATCGGCACAAATATCAATCCTCCCACACCAAGATAGAACATAGTGTTGCGCTCGCGGGATGTGAATCCGACATCCTCCTTGACGGTGATGGATATGGGACGCAGGTCGCCATGCAGACGCTTTGACACAATCCACACAGGGAGCACCATCGACACAATACTGGGAAGCAGGGTGTACTGTATAAGCGCTACCGCAGTCACATTGCCCTTGACCCAGAGCATGATGGTGGTGATGTCTCCGATAGGCGACCACGCACCACCGCTGTTGGCGGCAATCACTATACATGCGGCATACATCCACCGCTCTGTTTTGGTTTGCAGCAGCTTGCGTAGCAGCATCAGCATCACGATCGAAGTGGTGAGATTGTCAAGAATCGAGGACATGAAAAATGTGGTGAAAGCCAGAATCCAAAGCAAACTGCGCTTACGGCGGGTGGTGATGCGGTCGGTAATTACCCTGAATCCACCATGAACATCTATCAGCTCCACTATGGTCATGGCACCTATAAGAAACAGGAGGGTCTGGCAAATATCACCCAGATGCTCCACAATATCCACATTCAGCACATATTGCAACGCCTGTTCATGCAGTGCTTTGCCGGCCAGTGATGGGTTATCGGCCAGAAAAGCCTGAAACTTTGCGCCGGCCACTTCGGGCACGATGGATTCACAGCCAAGCGCATAAACCACCCACAGCACCATGCCGAGAAGCAAGGCTGAGGCTGTTTTGTCAATTTTGAGCGGGTGCTCGAGAGCAATGGCGAGATAGCCGATGATAAAAATCAGTACAAATGTGATGAGCATAACGATAAATAAACAATAACATGAAATGTGCGACTACAAAATTACTCAAATTACTCAAGCCTACCAAAGTAGGCGCATTTTCCAAAAGGTAGAATTTTTGGCGATTTCATCCAAACTACAGGATTGTGAAACATCGGAGTCAGCACATCGCCAATAAAAAGTTAAAAAAATTAGGTGAAACGTATTGCAGAATTAAAAAAAAGGCGTACCTTTGCACTGTTCAAAAAACAAAGGCACAAAAGCCGGAGTACAGAACACCAAATGGTGAGCATAGCTCAGTTGGTTAGAGCGTCGGATTGTGGTTCCGAAGGTCGTGGGTTCGACCCCCACTGTTCACCCCATCATCATCATAATCATAGCATCGGGCAGCATCCGTGAGGACACTGCCCGTTTTCTTTGCGCCCCGCCCTAATGCACATTTTTTTATAAGGGCGTTGCGGCACTGACACCACACCCGATGGTCGCTGATGCGCTACCGCGAGGGAAGCACTGCTGACGCTATACCCCGAGGGAATCAGAGGCTGGCGACGGCGGATTCGAAGGTGTCGCGGTCGATGGCTCGGTTGCGAAGACGGTTGCGGTAGGCGTAAACGGTATTGACACTATAGTTGAGTATCTGCGCTATGCGCTGGCTTTCGGTGATGCCGAGCCTCAGCAACGAGAGGATGCGCAGGTCGGTGTTGAGAATCTCGCCATCGGCAAGTTCTATCCGGCTCTCGGGTCGAAGCAGCTCGTTGACCTTCACCACAAAATCGGGATGGATGTGGATAAAGGCGTTGTCATACACCTCATAGAAATCTTTTGATTGATTTTCAATCAGCTTGCCCGATTTGGTGAGGCGGTACAATTCATCGACATGGCCTGTGGAGATTTTTCGTTCGGCAAGGCTGCAAAACTGATTGAGCTTGTCCATATACACAGAACAGAGATTGAGAAACTGCTTCATATACACCTCCTTGATACGGTTGGTTTGTCTCAGGTGGTCCTGCAGCAAACGCATTTTGCGTATATGCTTCCAGCGCAGATAGAGCGACACAACAAGATACACCATCAGCAGAGCCATCACAATCATCACCAGGTAGATACGTCGGCGGGATGCTGCCAGCTCGGCTTCGTGCACCGACTGAATCAGCGGCACCGCCTCGCTCACGGCCAGCATACGGGTTTCGGCATGGCACTCCACGGCATTGCGCAGGGCCTGATACAGATAGCGGTGTGCGCGGTCCACACGGCCATAGTTGTGCATGGAGGCACCGAGGTCCTGGAGTGCGGTGATTTCAAGCGTGGCACCTTTGATGTCGGCGATAGCCGACAGGGCAAGATAGTAGATATGGTCAGTTTCGCGATGCTGCCTTTCGGCCACCGAGGAAAGGATATGAGCGGCGCGGGCATAAAGATTGTCATCCTCGGGGATGGTGGAAATAAGCTCATGGAGCATGGCCTGCGCGGCGGCATAATTTCCAAGCAGATAGCTACGCTCTCCGCTGTTGAGCAGGTACAACGGACTGTGCGACGGAAGATGGCTCAGCAGCCTCAGCTGAGCATCCATGGCCAAAGAATCGTAGCGCAGGTGCATCTGAGGGAAAGAGGAATAGAACGAGCTGAGGTAGCTGTACATCTGTCGCCCGCAGCTGTAGTATTCGCACAAGCCGCCGGTGGATAGCCGGGTGGTGTCAACAGCCAACAACTCCTTCTCGCCCTGCCACATGAATCCTCCCAAAGGGAGCAGCGCGGCTCTCCGGATGCGGAACAGCGTGGCCACCGAGTCGTTGCCGCACTCCATTGCTGATGTATAGGCGCGGCTATAGTTGACCAGAGCGGAGTCGTTGTTGAACGAAGTGTATTCGGCAGCCAACTCGCCGAGATGACGGAAGTCGGACGGCGATTGGAGAAGCGCGGCGATAGAATCGATACGATGCTGCCTGATGTTTTTATATGCGTCGGACTGCATCAGTTCCTTATCCAGACGGGATAGAATAGCGTCCACATCGGAGTAAGAAATATTGCCACGATTGGACGCTGACAGCACGAAGGATGCCGACAGCATCACAACCACAGAGGCAAAGGCGAGCAATCTCCGCATCATTTCAGCTCATTGACAGCCATGCGGAGGAGCGTGAGCTTGCGGAGCAGATCGGGCATCTTGTCAAGAGCAAGCATATTGGCTCCGTCGCTCTTGGCCACAGCGGGGTTGCGGTGAGTTTCCATGAACAGACCGTCAACTCCCACAGCGATACCCGCACGGGCAATCGTTTCAATCATTTCGGGCTGGCCGCCAGTGACGCCGGCCGATTGGTTGGGTTGCTGCAACGAGTGGGTGACATCAAGAATCACCGGACACCCGAACTGCTGCATCTGTGGAATACCGCGATAGTCAACAATCAGATCCTGATAACCGAAGGTGGTGCCTCGCTCCGTGACGGCTACATCCGTGCCCCCTGCATCGCGCACTTTCTGTACGGCGTGCTTCATGGCCATAGGTGAAAGGAACTGCCCTTTCTTGATGTTGACGCACTTGCCGGTGCGTGCGGCAGCCACAAGCAGATCGGTCTGGCGGCAGAGGAAAGCCGGAATCTGGAGCACATCCGCATACTCAGCAGCCATGGCAGCCTCCTGAGGCAGGTGGATATCAGTGACCACAGGCACACCAAACTCCGAGCGCACCTTGCCGAGGATACGCAGAGCCTCAATGTCGCCGATGCCGGTGAAGGAATCGATACGCGAGCGGTTGGCTTTGCGGTAGGAACCCTTGAACACGTAGGGAATCTGCAGCTCCGAAGTGATTTTCACCATAGTTTCGGCTATATCCATAGCCATCTTTTCGCCCTCGATCACGCACGGACCGGCCAGGAGAAAGAAGTTGTTGACCGCCGAAGGGGTCAGACATTTCAAAATATCATTCATTTGCTTGGTTTATTATATGAAAGGTGTCGCACGCCACCAGGGCGGCAGTTTCAGTTCGCAGCCGGTTGTTGCCCAGGCTCACCGGACACCATCCGGCATCCAAAGCGGAGGCAATCTCCTCGGGAGCGAAGTCGCCTTCGGGACCGATGAGAATCACAGCGTTTCTCCCCGGCTCATACATTTTTGCAAGGAGATGGCGTGGAATCGTTTTGTCGCAATAGGCAATAAACTTCATGGCGTCATCATACTGATGCAGCAAACTGCTGAACGGAGTCATGGGCATAATCTCGGGAAGCACCGCCTTCAGCGATTGCTTCATGGCGGAGACTGCGATTTTTTCAAGACGCTCCACCTTGATTTCCTTACGCTCCGAGCGGCGGCACAGCAGCGGCACAAACCTGTTCACCCCTATTTCCGTCAGCTTCTCCACCAGCCATTCCATGCGGTCGAGATGCTTGGTGGGTGCCACGGCCACAGTGATATGCTGCGGCCAGCAGAGAGGAGCATCGTGCTGCGCCACAATCTCCACTGTGGCGTGCTTGGAGTGAGCCGTGACAAGGCGGCACTCAAACCGGTGGCCTTTGCCATCAATCACCTCGATAGGGTCGCCAGGATTCATCCTGAGCACCCTCACGCAATGCTGCGAGTCGCTCTCGGGTAGAGTGAGCGAGGTGGCAATATCGGGAGCATAGAACTGTATCATAGCTTGTCAATTCCGTCAACATCATGGTCCACAGCCTCGTCAATAGTCACCTTTGGCTTCTCGTCATCCTTGAACACAATCCAGAACGACACAGCCACAGCCATGGCATAGGCAGCGAAAATATACCATGAAACGTGCCATCCATCCATCGACTCGAGCGGAGTAAGCCCCTCGGCAAACACATAGCTGTTGACCACAGCACCGGCGGCCAAAGTGCCGACAGTGGCGCCCACGCCGTTGGTCATCAGCATGAACAGCCCCTGGGCTGATGAGCGGACGGATGGGTCGGTTTGCTTGTCAACATACAGCGAACCGGAGATATTGAAAAAGTCGAACGCTACACCATACACTATCATCGACAGGATGAAGAGCCACACACCCGAGCCGGGGTTGCCGAGACCGAAGAAGCCAAAGCGGAGCACCCATCCGAGCATGGCTATCATCATCACGCCCTTGATGCCAAACCGCTTGAGGCATAACGGAATCAGAAGGATACAGAGTGTTTCTGAGATTTGCGACAGCGAAATCAATGCAGTGGCATTGCGCGCGCCCCAGGTGGAGGCATATTCAGCCACCTGCTCGTAGGCGCTGATGAAAGTGGTGCCATAGCTGTTGGTTATCTGCAGCGACACACCCAGCAACATGGAGAATACGAAGAAGATCGCCATCTTTTTCTGCTTGAACAGCGCGAAAGCACGAAGGCCGAGGGCATCAACCAGCGACTTCGACTCGCCCTTGTTCACCGGGCAGCTCGGCATGGTGAGCGCATATACCATGAGTACCAGGCTGAAAATGCCTGAAGAGAGCATCTGGAAATATGTTTTCTGCATCGACACACCATCGATGGTAATGAAGTTGGTGAGAAGCATGGAGCAGATGAAGCCCACGGTGCCAAACACACGGATGGGTGGGAAATGTTTCACGGTGTCAAGCCCGGCTTTGCTCAGAGCTGTGTAGGCTACAGAGTTGGCAAGACCTATCGTGGGCATGAAGAAAGCCACCGACATGGTGTAGAGGACAAACAGCGGAGCATACTCCACAGTGTCGGCCGAATAGCAATAGTAGGCGGCTGCACACATGAACACACCGGCAATCAGATGGCACAAGCTCAGCATTTTCTGTGCCTGAATCCACCGGTCGGCCACAATCCCCACGAGGGCAGGCATGAAAATCGACACAATCCCCTGAACGGTATAGAACCAGAATATTTTGTCACCAAGTCCAACAGATGCGAGATACACACCCAAAGAGGTGAGATAAGCCCCCCACACAGCGAACTCCAAAAAGTTCATGGCCGCGAGCTTCACTTTGATAGTTTCCATGATAAAAGCGTTGATATGATTTGATTATGATTTTATTGATTCTTTTTACGACGGAGAATTTCGCTCACCTTGGCCGCTTGCTCATACTGTTCGGTGTCGATAAGTTTCTGCAGCGTCCTCTCCAGCTCCTCCACAGAGTACTGCTCCAGCCGCGGCTCATGATTGGGATCGTCTATCTCCTCATCCTCAGTCACAAATTCCACCTCGATATCAGCACCGGCGTCATCGTCAGAATCACCCTGAGCATCCTCATCATCAGGCGACTCCATGACAAATCCTGTGGTCTCCACAATCTCTTCGGTGGTGAAGATGGGGGTGGAAGTGCGCATGGCAATGGCAATGGCATCGGAAGTGCGCGAGTCAATCACCACTGTGCGTTCTCCATCGCTGAAAGTCAGCTCCGAAGAGAAGATGCCATCCTCAAACTTGTAGATGAACACCTCCTTGAGTTTCACACCGAAAGCGTGGGCGAAACTCACAAACAGGTCATGAGTCATGGGACGCGGCGGGGTAATGCTCTCCATACGCAAGGCTATGGACTGGGCCTCAGCCGCTCCAATCACCACCGGAATACGGTAGGGACCGTTGACCTGCGCAAGAATGAGAGCGTAGGCACCGGACTGAATCTGGCTATATGATATGCCGAGCACTTTGAGTTTCACTCTTCGTGAACGGCCGGAGGAGGTGTCTTGGTTCATTTTTCGAGGTATAGTAAATATTTATAAATCAACAGCGCGTCCGGTGATGATGCCGCTGCCGAGACACAGCTGCCTGTCGCGGTCGTAGATCACGCAGAATTGTCCGGGGGCAATCCCCTGCACCTTGCGCTCGCTCTCCACCACATAGTCGCCATCGGGAAGGCGAGTGAGGGAAGCGTTGAAAAATTCGGGAGTGTGACGGTTTTTGAACGTAATCTGCACACCGGAGCAATCGTCGGCCCAGGGGTCGGTGGTAATCCAGTGCATCTCATCAAGATGGAGAGTGCGACCATATTGTTTTTCGGTATCGTACCCTCTTGACACATATATCACATTCTGATGTACATTTTTCTTGACCACATACCAGGGGCCCCCGCTCAACCCGAGTCCCTTGCGTTGGCCGATGGTGTGGAACCAGAAACCGCGATGGGTGCCGAGTTTGCGTCCGGTCTCAATCTCCACAATCGGGCCTGGACGCTCGCCGAGGTGGCGGCGTATGAAATCGTTGTAGTTGATATTGCCAAGGAAGCATATCCCCTGGCTGTCGCGGCGGAACGCATTGGGCATGGCGGATTTGACGGCAAGCTCACGCACGGCGGATTTAGGAAGGTCGCCGATAGGGAACATAAGGTGGCTCAGCTGGGTGTAGCTTATGCGGGCAAGGAAATCCGTCTGGTCCTTGACTGGGTCCGCTGCAGTACCGAGCCATGTGAGGCCGTCCTTATAGCGCACTGTGGCATAATGCCCGGTGGCGGTGCGGTCAAATTCATGGCCATAGCGTTCCTCGAAATATCCGAACTTGATGATACGGTTGCACATAATGTCGGGATTGGGAGTCAACCCCTGGCGGACCGTGCGGAGCGCGTACTCCATCACATTGTCCCAATACTCCTGATGGAGCGACACCACATCAAAAGGCAGGTGGAACTTGGCAGCGATGAAACTGCACATCTCGATATCCTCCTCGGCGGAGCAGTCGCCCTCGTCGGTGTCGAGGCCTATGCGGATATAAAACAGATGCAGGTCAGTGTAGCCCTGCTCCAACAAGCGGTAAACAGTCACGGCACTGTCCACGCCTCCGGAAATAAGCACCGCTATCTTCATACGCTCACACCTCCTCGAGCTCCTTGTGCTCGTCTTTGCCCTGGCGGCCTATGAGAAAAATGGAAATAAAATAGTCGAGCGAAATCTTGCCCGGACCGGCAAGCAGGATGAACAAGTAGATGCCGATGAACATCACTGGCAGGTAGCCCGGCTGAGTGCTGTCAAGACCGTAGGCCGACACATCGGGTAGCATATCGTGGAGGATATAGTATTCAGCGGCCACCATTGAGACAATCGGCGGAATGGTGGAGAGTCGGGTGAGAAATCCCACCATTATGAAAAGGGAGCAAATAATCTCCACCGCAATCATCAATATCAGACAACATTCATGACTCCAGCCGAATACTGTGGGGAAGTCAAGGCTCATGGTGCTGAAATTGACCAGATGCCGGATGCCGAACTGCATGAACATCACGCCCACAAACAGGCGGAGAAACAGTCGGGCCATATTGCTGTATGTGTAGCCGGTGAACCGTATGAAAGTCGAAGCGCAGAATTTCTGAAACTTGTTCATGGGAGTTATATTTTATTTTAATTGTGGGTCAGTGAGTGAGGCGGTACATCACCTCAAGCACGGTGTTGATGTCGGTGTTTTTGACTCTTATGATATGCTCATCGTTGAGAAGGTAGAACGAGGGAGTGGAGAAAAAGTTGTAGCTGTCATCGAAACTGTCGCTTGCTCCCACCACCCATTTCTGAGGATAGTTCCTGACCTCATTGCGCCATTCGGGTGTACACTCCGAGGGGGTGATGTTGACCACCTTGAGCACACCTTTGTCTATCAGCTTGGTGGTGTTGATGTCAGCATCGAGGCGGATGCGGGCCATGCGGCAATCCTCGCAGTCGGGGTCGTTGATCATCAGGAGCACCACTCTGGCAGTGTCGCTGTCAAAATGTCGCATGACACCATTGCGGTCGGCATACAGGAAGTCGGGAGCCTTCAACCCTACACGGTTATGCTCCAGAAGGTCGGCGTGGTGCACAAACCGCGAGCGTGAAGCCTTATCTATTTTCTTGTTGCCGGCCACTGCTTTGGCAAACATGAGGTAAATCTCCTCCCCTACAAATTCAGCGGAGTCGCTATAAAGCATATTTTCAGCTTCACGACCAAAGAACAACAGGTCATCCGGCTGTTTTTCAAGCGATTTAAGGAGTTTGGCAATCCCGTTGCGTATGACATCAGAAGAGGCATACGGCATAAATGACAGGTAGGTGTTGAGCGATTCCGACATTTTTGACTTAGAGGAAAAAGCCTTTTTGAAATCGCAGAAATCCCAATAATGCTCCACCATATAGTCGGAGCGCTGCTGAAGAGTCTTGAGCGAGTCAGGCACCAATGGCACAGGGAAATACGGCTTGTCAACAGCTTGCGCAGACACCGCTGCCGGGACGAACAGCACTGCCACAAGAAGTATCAGGGAGAATATATGTCGTGTCATAAACATTTTCTTTTATTAGTCAAAAAAATGAACTTTGGCATAAGCTTTGTTAGGTACAAAGGTAGCTAAAACCGTAGATTTATACAACCATTCCAAGGCTATGATTGTTAAAAGATATAGAAAATAGATTAAACGAATCAACTGAAAACACTGAAATATTATGAATTTCAACAATTTCACCATCAAATCGCAAGAGGCTATCCAGAAAGCCGTGGAGATCACAAGGTCATCGGGCAGCCAAGCCGTCGAACCCGTGCATCTGCTCAAAGGCGTGATGTCGGAAGGCGAGTCGCTTGTGAAATTTATTTTTGCCAAGATTGGCGCCAACATCGGTGCCGTCGCTTCACAAGTGGACCGCGAGATTGCCGCATTGCCAAAAGTGTCGGGCGGAGAGCCGTACCTCAGCCGCGAGAGCAACGATGTACTCCAGAAAGCTCTTGACATTGCCAAGAAACAGGGAGATGAGTATGTGACCCTCGAAGCGTTGCTGAGTGCCATATTCGAAATCAATTCACCCGCATCCAAGATTCTCAAGGATGCCGGACTGAGTGCATCCGAACTCCAGAGTGCCATCGCTGAGCTGCGTAAAGGAAAGAAAGCCACCGACCAAAGCGCGGAGGAAACCTATAATTCACTCAGCAAATATGCCATCAACCTCAACGAGCGTGCCCGTCAAGGAAAACTCGACCCGGTGATAGGGCGCGACGAAGAGATAAGGCGCGTGCTTCAGATCCTGAGCCGACGCACCAAAAACAATCCTATGCTGATCGGTGAGCCGGGTACTGGCAAAACAGCCATTGCCGAGGGGTTGGCACAGCGGATTGTGCGCGGTGATGTCCCCGAAAACCTGCGCAGCAAGCAGATATTCTCGCTGGATATGGGCGCACTCGTGGCCGGAGCCAAATACAAAGGCGAATTTGAGGAGCGACTCAAAGCCATTGTCAACGAAGTGACCCAGAGCGATGGCGAAATCATACTGTTCATTGATGAAATCCACACACTTGTGGGTGCCGGCAAGGGCGAAGGCGCGATGGATGCAGCCAACATCCTCAAGCCGGCGCTGGCCCGAGGCGAATTGCGCAGCATCGGTGCCACCACGCTCGACGAATATCAGAAATATTTTGAGAAGGACAAGGCACTTGAGCGCCGATTCCAAAAAGTGATGGTAAACGAGCCGGACGAAACCTCCGCCATTGCCATCCTCCGCGGACTTAAAGAGCGCTATGAGAACCACCACAAGGTGCGCATCCGCGACGAAGCGATTATTGCCGCCGTCACACTCTCCGAGCGATACATCACCGACCGTTTCCTCCCCGACAAGGCCATTGACCTCGTGGACGAGGCCGCCTCAAAGCTCCGTCTTGAGATTGACTCCGTGCCGCAGGCTCTGGATGAAATTTCCCGCAAGATAGCTCAGAAAGAGATTGAGCGCGAGGCAATCAAGCGCGAAGGCGACGAAGCTCATGTGAAGGAAATAGAGAAAGACCTTGCAGCCATGCGCGAGGAGGAGAAGGAGTACACCGCAAAATGGCGTGCCGAGAAAGACCTCATCAACCGCATCCAGCAAAACAAGATTGATATCGAGCAGCTCAACTTTGACGCCGAACGTGCCGAACGTGAGGGCGATTACGCCAAGGTGGCTGAAATACGCTACTCCAAAGTTCAGCAGAAAGAGCAGGAGAACGCGGAAATACAGGAACAGCTCAAGATGATGCAGGGCGAGAAAGCGCTCATCAAGGAGGAAGTGGATGCAGAAGATATCGCAGATGTAGTGTCGCGATGGACAGGCATACCGGTCAACAAGATGGTGCAGAGCGAGAAAGAAAAACTGCTGCATCTTGAGGACGAGCTTCACCGCCGCGTGGTGGGTCAGGATGAAGCCATCAGAGCCATAGCCGATGCAGTGCGCCGCTCACGTGCAGGCCTCAACGACCCGCGCCGCCCTATCGGTTCGTTCATATTCCTCGGCACCACCGGTGTGGGTAAAACCGAACTTGCCAAGGCTTTGGCCGAATATCTGTTTGACGACGAGAATATGATGACCCGTATCGACATGAGCGAGTATCAGGAGAAGCATACCGTGTCGCGTCTTGTCGGAGCGCCTCCGGGATACGTGGGATATGATGAAGGCGGCCAGCTCAGCGAGGCAGTGCGCAGAAAACCGTATTCCGTGGTGCTCTTCGATGAGATCGAGAAGGCACACCCGGATGTGTTCAACATCCTGCTGCAGGTACTTGACGACGGACGACTCACTGACAACAAGGGGCGTTTGGTCAACTTCAAGAACACCATTATAATCATGACCTCCAACATGGGTTCATCAGTGATCCGCGATAACTTCGCCAAGATGACCGACGACAACCGCGAGGAGACTATCGAGACCACCAAAACCCAGGTGATTGACATGCTTAAGCAAACCATCCGTCCGGAATTCCTCAACCGTATCGACGAAACCATAATGTTCACCCCGCTCAATGAAAAAGAGATTGAGGAGATTGTGGGTCTTCAGATACGCAGCATCCAGAAGATGCTGGAGCGCAACGGAGTGACCATGGAGGTGACCCCCGCAGCTCTGAAATATCTTGCCGAGGAAGGTTACGATCCCGAATTCGGCGCCCGCCCTGTGAAACGTGTCATCCACCGTCTGGTACTCAACCGACTCAGCAAGGACATACTGGCGCAGAAGGTTGACAAGGAGCGCCCGATTGTCATTGATGTGAAGGAAGACCAACTGGTGTTCAACAATTGATTCAATTCAGTCTCTTTATTATTATGAAAATCATTCGTTTAACATTGGTTATATTGGTTGCGCTCACGGCATCGTTCGCGATGACCTCATGCGATGACGATGACGACAAGAACATGCCCAATGTGAGCATCTCGCTGTCGTACGGCGACAATGCCACACCCATAGACCATGAGGTGTATATCGTGCAAGGCAATGACCTGGTGGTGACCGGAGTGTATGTCAAAGCCAACCGTCCGGGCAAAACCGCCACCATCGGCCCGGTCACATACAGCCTCAACGGTATCATAGTCGGGTACAATCCCGTGGCTCCGTTTGGCATAACAGTGCCGATGGCCACTTTGACTCCGGGCAAATATATCCTCACCTTGGGTATGTCTGTGGCCGAAGTGCATTGCGAGCTCGCCCAGTCCACTGCTCAAGTGCCGATCAATATAGTTGCCTCAGAAAGCGACATACCATCCAACCCCAACGATGACGGAGCGGAGCAGCACGCCGTGCGCTTCTCACTCCAATAGCATAAAACACACATTGTCAAAGCGGGCCGATGCTGATTGCATCGGCCCGCTGTATATTCAGAATGGAGCATTGAACCGGTTTCGCTCGTGGTCAATCAGCCACCCCCATTTGTTGAAATATCTCACCATGTTGGAGCAGTGCACCCACAGCATCCGGAGCGATGAGTAGGATGCCCGCTTATGAAGATGAGTAATCTGCGCCACCGGGCAGTAGATTGTGCCCCAGTTCCTGTGCATCCTGCGGGTGAGGTCAATATCCTCGGGATACATGAAAAACCGCTCGTCAAAACCTCCTGTGGAGCGCAACGCTTCCGAACGCATAAGCATAAAGCTTCCCTCGAGGTATGGCACATTAAACGGCTGCGAATGATCCACATGTGTCAGCAGATACCTACATCTGCGGGGCTTGAACCAACCGCCGGGAAGAAACCGGCGCAATATCAAGTCGAACGGCGTGGGCAACAGCCGTGCCGACGGCTCAAGCGCACCCGAGGCATTGACAATCATAGGCTGCACCATACCCGCATCAGGATGGCTCTCCATGTACTTCACCAGCGCGGGAAGAACCTCGGGACCAAAAGCCACATCGGTGTTGAGTACAAGGTGGAAATCCGCACCTGCGGCCAACGCCTTGCGGATGGCCACATTGTGGGCTGCGCCGTAGCCGGGGTTGGGCAGCGGGATATAGTCACACTGCAACGGAGCCGAAGAGCAGAACTGCCGTACCCTCTCCTCCTCGCCGTTGTCCACCACATACAACTTTGACACCAAGCCCGATGAAGCCAATGAGTTAAAGCACTGCTCCAACTCATTGAACGATGTATGGTATGTGACTACTGAGGCTGTTAACACCGGGATTGTTATTTGGTTTTGCTCATCTCAAATCCGGCGCACATGCCATCGTAGCTCGATAAAGCGCTTGATAAAGTTTTTGCCGAGCTGAGGTTGGTGAGAGTACTTACCTTTTCAACAAGCGAAATGAGTTTGGACACATCAAACATGATGCTCAAGGTGCCGAGCGCACTTTTCTGCACATAGGTGTCGAGCTTTCCGATGCTCACCTTGCCGGCGGCTTTGAAGCTGAACACAAAGTTGGCCTTCGAGTTCTTATCGGTCACCTCGGTGATTGTGCCTTTGAGAGTCATTTTTTTAATTTTCATCTCAAAAGTGTTGTCCTCGTTGACCACGAGAGTCATCTGGGTGAATCCGAGCTTGGAATAGTATGAAGCAAGCTTACCCTCAATGGTTTCCGACACAGCCGCACCGCCTGCTTTCTTGAGAAGGTTGTCGCTCTTGAAAGTGACGGCAGGGGCTTTATAAGCCCATGAGCCGTGGAGCGATTCGATTGAAATCTTGTCGCTGGAAAGGAGGGCACCCGCCAGTCCGGCAAGTTTTTCGGTGGTGGAGGAACCGTTGCCCCCGTTTTTCACACCGTTGAGCACATCCTTGATGTCCAGTTCGGAAGCCGAGGCCATAAGGCCGACGAGCAACATAAGTGGTAGAAAGAGATATTTTTTCATGAGAAATTATAAAATTTTGCAGCGCAAAAGTAATAATTTTTTCGCGCAAAAAACGCCCGGCCGAGGAGTTAACTAATTTTAAAGAGGTAATAGGTCTCACGGATGGATAAAAAGTATTAACTTTACAAAATATTTGATAAACCATGACATTGAGAAAAAAGTATATAGCAGGCATGATGTTTGCGCTGACATCAGCGTTCGGCATTGTGTCGTGCAGCAATGAGGATTTTTCAGAGCATATAGGATCCTCAGTGCTTCACCCCCGGGTGAGTGTCAACTCATCGACAGTGGGAGTGGACGGATCGGTGTCATACAATCTGGCCTATCCGGTGCCATCGGTGTCGGAGATGAACCTCAAGATTACCAACTTGCAATCAGGCAAGCAGGCGTATTGGGAGAGTGTTGACGACTACCCCGAAGATAATTCATATCTTCCCGGCAGATATCTTGTGGAGACCGCCTTCGGCGACAGCATAACCGAAGGAATGGAGTGCCCGTATTTCTATGCGAGCGCCACCGTTGACCTCAGCGATGGGGCCGACCTTGTGCTTCCTCTTGAGGCGAGATTGCGCAGCACCATGCTCAGAGTGGAGTTTTCCGAAAGTTTTCTCTCCATGTTCTCCACCTTCTCCACCATATTGCACTCCCAAGGCGGTGCCTACGTGGACTATCCGGACAGCGAGCACCGATTTGCATATCTCCATCCCGGCAACATATCCGTGCAGCTGAATCTTGAGATGCCCGGCAGCGGCAAGGAGGTGAGATTTGAAGCCGCACAGCTCCCCGAAGCAAAACCCGGCTACGCATATATAGCCAGCGTGAGCGCTGAGATGCTCCCCAACGGCAACCCGCAGATAACCGTGTCGTTCGATGGCACAGTGTCCACCGATGACAGCACCACCGAGCTGTCCGAACAGTTCATCAACACTACGCCACCGGAAGTGACCTGCGCCGGATTCACCTCCTCCACCCCTCTGGAATGGATAGAGGGAACCACCGGCACCACCCCGCTCACCATGAGCGTAAGCGAAAATCAACTTGAGTCAGCCATCCTCACCACCCGTTCCCTGACGCTGTGCAGTCAAGGGTGGCCATCCGGCATTGACCTGATGCAGGCCACTCCCGACTGTGTGGCCGCGATGGAGGCTCTCGGATTGAAAATCAGCCGACAGAACGGAACATTGACCTTGGATTACACCGAAGTGCTGCCACGGCTGCGATATGATGCGGAAGCACAATCCACACTTTTCATACTCGAACCCAAGAACAAGCTACAGATTGTGGGCACACCGGCCATCCTTGAAGTAGTCCCACTGCCGGTGGATCTGAGAGTGGCGAGTGTCACAGATGTGGTGGCCGGGGTGAATGTGGGCGAGATAGTGGTGGAAAGCCCCACGGACCAGCTTTCCGACAATCTTGAGTTGCAAGCATTTGCATGCAATAAATGGGTGGCAATGGAGATTATCGGCATCGAAAGTCGCGGCAACGGCAAATATACCGTGAGATACAAAGCGCCTGACGGCACCGAATCGCTGCGTGCCCGTGTGGTGTATTGCGGAATAACCAAAGCGGAGTTCAGCATCCACAGAGTGTCGCCCAAATTCAGCATAGAAGTGGATGCATTCGCCCTCAAAGCGGTGGTAAGAGTGAACGCCGAGGATAAAGCGTTGCTCCCGGTCATCACCTCAATGCTCACTGTTTACGGCAACGGCGCACCGCTACAGCAGATTGATGACGATTATGCGAACGGCATCATAGTGTTGGGCGGACTGACAGCATCCACCAACTACAGCTTCACCGCCACAGTGTTTGCCAATCCGTCATCCGCCGATTTCTGCCCGGCAGTCAACATCCGCACCGAGGATATCGCCGGATTGGAGAACGGTGGGTTTGAGGACCGCGAAAAAGGGTTTGAGTACAAGGATATGCCCAGCGGCGGCAGATATTCCCAAAGCATAGTGCCGATATTCAATCAGCAAAACCGTGCCTCCTACGAGGTGTATGTGCCTGAGAAATGGGCTAATACCAACAGTAAGACAGCTTGTATGGACGCCCGCAATATCAACACCTGGTATGTACAGCCGTCGGTACAGATCGTGGAGGACGCATACGCCGGCACTTATGCCGTGCAGCTCCAGAGCGTGGGGTGGGATGTGAACGGCGAGCCTATTCCCGACTATCTACAGCCCAATGCCAACTACACCCAGTACAGCTGCAACGCTCCCAACATAGGGCACACCGCCACAGGCCGACTGTTCTTGGGTGATTACAGATTCTATTCCGGATCTGTGACCGAGCATTACAATCTCGGCATCGGATTCGGATCGCGCCCCTCCGCGCTCAACGGATTCTATAAATTCGTGCCGTCGCCCTCAGCTCCGTCCGACCGCGGCGCTGTGTTGGTGGAAGTGCTTGGCATCGACAACGGTGTGGAGATAGTGTTAGGGCGCACCGAACTACAGCTTCGCCCGGCCATGACCTACACCGCATTCTCAGCACAGATTTCCTATCCCCATTTCGGAGTCAAGGCTACCGCGCTGAGGGTGATGATGGCATCGTCCATCCACTACGGGTCGATAGCCGAGGAGACAGCCAATGTGCCGGTGAGCAAAAATCTTGAAACCTCCACAGCCATAGGAAGCCGGCTGTGGATTGATGAACTATCATTGTCATACTGAACAGAAAATAATAGAAACATAAACCAATCAATAACCACATGAGACTAAAGCAAACAATCATTGCATTGGCTTTAGGGGCCGCGATGCTGACAGGGGCATCGCCAACAAACGCCCAGGAGCATTTCAAGCGCGATCTGGAGCAAGTGTCGTTCATCCCCAAGGGGCAATGGATTGCCGGTGTGTCGGTCAACTACGCCCAAAGCAACCAAAACAATTACCAATTTCTTATTCTCGAAGGAGTGTCGGGCAACGCGCACACCTTCAAAATCAGCCCCACGGCATTGTTTTGTTTCAAAAACGACCTCGCCGCCGGCGGACGGTTCAGCTTTGAAAACTCAAGAGTGAAAATGGACGAGGGCTCGCTCAAGCTCAGCGAGGACACCCATTTCGATGCCGACAATCTGTACAGCATCCGGAGCAATTATTTTGCCACAGCGCTGTTCCGCAACTATTTTTCGCTCGGCAACAGCAAGCGGTTCGGATTTTTCAACGAAATCCAGCTGTCGCTCGGCGGAGGACGCTCGAAGCTGAGCAACGGCAGCGGCGATACCCTGACGGGCACCTATGAGCGAAACTTTTCGCTTGACATAGGTCTCACCCCAGGATTCATAATGTTTCTCAGCAACTACTCCGCGCTGGAAGTGAATGTGGGTGTGCTCGGCTTCGGCTACACACACACCCGCGCCGTTACTGACCAGATCTATGTGTCAAACAGAAATTCAAAACACGCCAATTTCAAGATCAATCTGTTCTCGATATCTTTTGGTGTGATGTTCTACATCTAATTCATCCGGAGCAACATTATGAAGCAAAGAATATTTACAGCAATTTTTGCAATATGCAGCGTGGCGATGGCATGGGCCGGGAACGGCATGACAGCTGCCGCAACATCGGAAGAGCCGGTGAGTGAACTGGACGAAAAGGTGATAATAGGCAACGACACCGTCAGCATCATCATACCGCAACGCAACTACAGCCGCTTTGACCGCGGATTGTACAACTATCTGTTCACTCCCAAGGGACAGTGGATGTTTGGCCTCACCGCATCCTACGGTGAGTTCTCGGCCGATGATGTGGAAGTGCTCCAGGCCATCAGCGACCTCGACTTCAAAGGGAAGCAGTATGCCATCCGTCCCACGATAGGGTATTTTATCCGCAACAATCAGGCAATAGGTATAAAATTTGCCTACACCCGCGGCGAAGCCGACCTCGGCTCAATCGGGTTCAATGCCGGTGAGGACCTCAGCTTCAATCTTCACGACATATCCTACTACTCGTCGAAATACACCATCGGCGTGTTCTACCGCAACTATGTTGGTCTGGGGAGAAGCAAGCGGTTCGCAGTGTTCAATGAAGTGAGCCTTGACTTCGGCAGCGGCTCATCGCGCTTCAAACGCTATTATAGCGACACCCTTTACGACACCCGCACCAACATCACCGAAGCAAGTCTTAATTTCAGCCCGGGTGTGTGTGTGTTCATCATGGAAAATTTGAGCTTCAATGTGTCGTTCGGCGTGTTCGGCCTTTACCTCACCAAGGAGAGCCAGCTTACCAACGGCGAGGACGAAGGCTCAAGATTTTCGTCAGGAGCCAATTTCAGATTCAATTTGTTTAACATCAATTTTGGAATAGGTGTTCACATTTAATCATATATCAGCAAAAGCCATGCTGCGTGGCATAGCCATGGCAGCGATGTGCACCGTGGCGGTGAGTTCGTGCATAACCAACGACCTACCCTACCCCCGCATCCAACCCAACTTCCTCACCTTTGAGGTGAAGGGAGAGTCGCGTGTGGCCAACATCGACTCCGCATCGGCCACTGTCACAGTGTTTCTGACCGAGGAAGCTAACATACGCGGCCTTGAAGTGACCAATTACAGCATAACACCCGGATGCGCCATCAGCGACGCGTCCATGACACTGCTTGCCAACCCGCTGGATCTCAGCGAGCCGAAGCAGGTGGTGCTGTCATTGTATCAGGACTACACGTGGAACATCCGCGCCATACAGGAGATAAGCCGCTATTTCACAGTGGCCAATCAGGTGGGTTCAAGCGAGATAGATGTTGACAACCATACCGTGAGCGCAGTGGTGCCCGATGTGGTGCCATTGTCGGCTGTGCAGGTACTGTCGATGAAACTCGCAAGCCCCGAGGCCACATATTCACCGGCCATGGTGGGCGAAAGCGTTGACTTCACCCAACCCGTGGTGGTGGATGTGACCGAACACGGCATCACCACCCAATGGACCATCACCATTACCCAAACCGCCACCAAGGTGTTCATAGAACCGGCGGACGCGTGGACCAACGTGGCATGGCTCTACGGCTCCGCTGAGGTGGGCAAGACCAACGGTTTCGAGTATCGTGTGGCCGGGGCTGAAGAGTGGATTGTGGTGCCGCAGGAATGGATAACCCACGACGGCGGTTCGTTCACCGCACGCCTCATCCATCTGCTGCCGCAGACCACCTACGAGGCCAGAGCCACAAGCGATGAAGACACCAGCATCGTGGTGCAGTTCACCACCGGCTCCATCGAACAGCTGCCCAACTCCCAATTCGAGGAATGGTGCTATGTGAACAACCGCACATGGTATCCCTGGGCCGATGCCTCGCAAACCACAGGGTTCTGGGGCACAGGCAACAAAGGATCCACATATATCGGCTCCTCCAATGTCACCACTCCTATTTCCGACATAATGTCAATCACGGGGTATCGTGGAGCGCATCTGGAAGCCAAGGTGATAGCAGGTATCAAATTCGCCGCGGGCAATATGTTTGCCGGTGATTTCAAGCGAGTAGTGGGCACCGACGGTGTGCTTGACTTCGGACAGCCGTTCACAGAGCGTCCCACAAGCCTGAGCACACGCATCAAATTCCACAGCACTCCGATAACCCGCGTCAGCACCTCCAATCCCGACCTCACCAACTTGCGCAACCAACCCGACATGTGCATAGTATGGTGTGCCCTTATTGACTCCGACACTCCGTATGAAATCCGCACCCAGAAGAGTAATCGCCAGCTGTTTGACAAAGATGGTGATTGTGTGATAGCCTACGGTGAGTTCAGCACCGATACCGACATCGACGAGTACACCGACATCACCATTCCGCTCACCTACAAGAGCTATTCGCGCAAGCCCAAATATCTGCTCGTGGTGGCCTCCACCTCCAAATATGGCGACTACTACACCGGCGGTCCGGGCTCCACGCTCGACATTCTGCACTTCACCCTCAACTACGATTACTAATCCAACAGTTGATTGATATGATATCCCGGGGCACACTGCTCCGGGATATTTTTTTCAACCAATAGTGCCGGCGGTGTGTTATACAACAGAGGGAAAGATAGAAAACAAGTATGCTGTCATTGAATAATCTCATCAAGCGCATCAACCACCGGCTTTGGATCATGGGCACATCCGTGCACAGGCTAAAGATCCACAGCGCATCCACCCTGCGGGTGTGTGGTGCCGGTGTGGAGCTGCTGGCTGTCGCAGCCTCGGTGGCGTGCATTGTGTGTGTGACAGTGATGGCAGGATATGAGCATACCGTGGAGCACCAGGCCGAGCTCAAATATGTGGTGAGGCTGTGTCAGGGGGTATTTGTGCTCAATGTGGTGTATCACTATCTGTTTGAGTTTCACCACACATGCCAAAGCAACAAGCCGATCAAATGGATACTCGACGCGGCTATTATCATATCTACAATCCCATGGGTTTGGCCCCGCCCCGAGCATCCGTGGGTGCCATGGCTGTGCGATATTTTTTACTCCCGCTGGTATCTCTATCCGGTGCTGATAGCCTATTCAGTGCTAACCCTCAGCTACGGAATTATCCGCGCCATCGGCAAACGCACCAACCCCTCGCTGCTGATGTCCGGGAGTTTTATTGTGATTATCCTTGTGGGGAGCATGCTGCTGCAACTGCCACGGTGCACCTATCTGCCGCTTGAGTACAGCGACGCACTGTTTGTGAGCACCAGTGCCGTGTGCATCACCGGACTGACTCCGGTGGAGATATTCAGCACTTTCACCCCGCTGGGTCAGCTGGTGCTCCTTGTCCTTATACAGGTGGGGTGTCTTGGGTTGATGACCTTCACGAGCTTTTTCGCATTGTTTTTCAGCGGAAGCACATCCATCTACAGCCAACTGATGCTCAAGGACATAGTTTATTCGCGCAGCATGAACGCCCTCATCCCCACCCTACGCTATATATTTGCTTTCACCATCACCATCGAGGCGATAGGCGCCATGTTGATATATCTGACAGTGAGAGGCACCATGGGGATGAGCCCGGCCGATGAACTGTGGTTCAGCGTGTTCCACTCTGTTTCATCGTTCTGCAATGCCGGGTTCTCCGTCCTTCCCCAAGGGATGTCGAATCCGGTGTTGATGTACGACAATCTGTCGGTGTACTGGGTTACAACGGTCATCATCATAACCGGAGCGATAGGGTTTCCGATACTGACCAATATCAAGGACACCCTCGGGCAACATCTGCAGCGCGGATGGCGGCGGCTGCGCCACAAGAGAGTGGGTCCGAAGATTGTCCACAACTACAATATGAACACCAGGATAGTGTTCACCACTTTCTTCCTGCTGTTTGCAGCCGGAGCGGTGGCTTTTCTGATACTGGAGTATGACAACACCCTCGCGGGGATGGATTTCGCCAAAAAGGTGACACAGGCAGTGTTCAATTCCGCTACTCCCCGCAGTGCAGGGTTCAGCTCGGTAGCTCCCTCCGGATTCCTCCCCTCCACGCTGATAATAGTGATGTTCCTGATGTGGATAGGCGGCGGGTCACAATCCACCGCGGGCGGTATCAAGGTGAACACCTTTGCTGCCATCTGCCTCAACCTCAAATCAATCATCACGGGACGGTCGTCAGTCACAGCCTTCTCGCGCACCATAGCCGTAGGCTCGATACGCCGGGCGAACGCCGTTGTGGCCCTGAGCATCATCAGCTATTTCTTCTTCGCCACCACCCTGGTGATCATGGAGCCGGGACTATCCACCAGGGACCTGCTGTTTGAGGCTTTGTCGGCATTGTTCACCGTCGGCTCTTCGTTAGGTGTGACCCCGGCACTTAGTGCAAAATCAGAGATACTGCTCTGCGCGGCGATGTTTTTAGGTAGAGTCGGCATCATATCCCTCCTCACCGGACTCACCCCGCAGCAGCGCGACGGAGGAGCGCGCTATCCCAACGACATTATAATAATCAGCTAACAATCAACCGCTATGAGATATTTGATAATAGGATTAGGCATTTACGGCAGCAATCTGGCCGTTGACCTTGCCAATATGGGTCATGAGGTGATAGGCGCCGACATCAACCCCTCGCTTGTGGAGAATATAAAGGACAACATATCCACAGCCTACATTATCGACTCCACCGACGAAACATCGCTGTCGGTGCTTCCTCTGAAAAATGTTGACCTGGTTATAGTGGCTATCGGTGAGAATTTCGGGGCGAGCATACGCACTGTGGCAGTGCTCAAGAAGATGCAGGTGCCGCATATCTATGCCCGCGCCATCGACTCGCTCCACGAGTCCATCCTTAGCAGCTTCAACATCGACCGCATACTTACCCCCGAGCAGCGTGCCGCCAAGGATCTGATGTATGAGATGGAGCTTGGCGCCGCTGTGGCATCGATGAGAGTGGACCAGGACCATTACATACTCAAATTCACCGCCCCCGATGCACTTGAAGGAGAGCCTTACGACTCAGACAGCCTGCAGAAGAAATATTCACTCCGGCTGATAGCTGCCGCCCGTCCCACCGACACCCGCAATCTGCTGGGAATGAAAAGCTCGGAACTGCGGTTGCTCGACCTCAAAGGCAACACCGACCAACGGATAGCTCACGGCGATGTGCTCACATGTATGGGCACAGAGAAAGGATTTCGTTCGATGTTTCGCGATCTGAACACCGTGTGACTACATCCTCCCCTCGTCGGCGTAGGAATAGAAAGTGTCGTTGCACACAATGATATGGTCAAGCACTCTTATGTCGATAATCTCCCCGGCACTCTTGAGCCTTCTGGTCAAGGCATCGTCCTGGGCGGAGGGGGAGCAGTTGCCCGACGGATGATTGTGACACAGTATGATTGACGAGGCCATGCTGTCGATGGCCCGCTTCATCACCATCTTGGGGTCAACGTAGGTGGCAGCGGTGCCTCCGCGACTCACACACTCGGCACGGCGGATTTGATTGGACCTCGACAGGACGATGATCCAGAACTCCTCGGCATCAAGAAACTCCATGAACGGGCGCATATAGTTGAAGGCATCGGCGGATGTACGCACAGTTTTGGGCTGCGACTCATCGCGCTTGGCCCGCTGTCCAAGCTGCAGTGCTGCGGCTATGGTCACAGCCTTGGCCGGCCCCACCCCCTTGAAGCGGCGCACCATCTCCATGATGGGCATCCGTGCCAGACGGCTCACTGAATTGGAACATTCAGCCAAAATTTCCCGCGCAAGGTCGATGGCAGATTTTCCCTGCTGCCCGGAACCGAGCAGCAATGCCATCAGCTCAGCATCGCTCAAGCTCCTTATGCCCAGAGATATAGCCTTTTCGCGCGGTTTCTCATCCTCGCTGAGATTGGCAATTTTGGTGTGGGAGAACGCCACTTCGGGACGGTCGCTTCTCAACGGTTGCTCCACGGTTGCGTTTTCCATCATTTCCCTTTTCTGATTGCTATCTCCTGCTCAATGTCTCTGCCCCTGCCAAGGATTATCTTGGTGAAATAAGCTTTGATAAACCCGCTGCCATAACCGACAATCTGGATGAACGACGCCGGTATGGCCAGCAACGCCACCTGCAGGCTGCCGGTGGAGCTGAGGGCTGCCGAATAAATGGCCAAAGCATACACCGCCAGCGGAGCGAACCACCATGGCGACACGAATATGCCGAGAGCCACCAAAATCACACCTGTTATCACAGCCAAAGCCGGAAGGATATGCACGAGTTTCATCGAGTCGGGATAGAGCAGCTTGAGTGTGATGCGGCTCATGCCGAACACATACACCTGCCGCCAGAATTTTTTGAGGTCAATGCGACGCTTGTGGTACACATACGCCGGACGCACAAGTCCAATTGAAAATCCGGCCTTACGGATGCGTGTGCTCATGTCGATATCCTCGGAAAACATCTCCCTGAAACCGCCCACCTTCTGCCATACGCTCCGCGAATAGCCCATATTGAACGAGCGTGGCACAAACTTCTCCATCTGCACCTTGCCTCCGCGTATCCCGCCAGTGGTGAGAAACGAAGTCATGGCAAAATTGATGGCTTTCTGCATGGGCGAGAATGAATCATGAGCAGCATCGGGGCCGCCGAAACAATCCAACGGATTGGCATCGAGCTGAGCCGCGAGAGTGCTGAAATAATTTTCGGGAATGACGCAGTCGCTGTCAAAAAACACCAGATAGCTGCCCGATGCCCGCTCGATGCCATAGTTGCGGGCTATGGAGCGGCCTTCGTTGGGCTTATAGAAATATTTCACATCCAACCCCTTGGCGGCATACTCCTCGGCCACCTCACGGCATGGCTTAGTGGAACCGTCCTCCACCAGCAGCAGCTCGAAATCACTGCAGGATTGCCTCATAAGGCTTTCCAGCAGGTCACGCACTTCATACACACGGTTGTAAACCGGCACTATAACAGAAAATCTTGGCATCAGTCCATTCGTTTGAGGTAATCTTCAAAATCGTATTGTCGCAGATATTCACACACTCCGCTGCACCGTTGCAGCACGATGGAGGGGTGCTGGATACCGTTGAACATATTGGTTTTCACAGTAGTGTAATGGTTCATATCCTCGAGCGTGAGCCGTTCGCCCGGCTGAAGTTCATGGTCGAAAAACCATGGTCCGGCAAAGTCGCCACTGAGGCAGGAGTTGCCACCCAGCCGGTAGGGAATGAGTCCGGGAGCCTCCGGCTTGCTTTCGGTGACAGCCGGAGTATATGGCATCTCAAGAGTGTCTGGCATGTGGCACGCAAACGAGGCATCGATTATGGCGGTGCGCACACCCTGATTGCACACTGTGTCAACCACTGATGTGACAAGGTCGCCGGTACGCCATGTGAACGCGCTGCCCGGCTCCAGAATCACCGACAGCCAGGGATAGCGCTCACGGAAGCCTGTGAGCAGCTTCACCAACAGACCAATATTGTAATCCTTGCGCGTCATAAGATGGCCACCGCCCATATTCACCCATTTGAGCTGAGGCAGGTAACGGCCAAACTGGAGTTCAAAAGCCTCGAGCACTTTCTGCAGGTCCTCGGCTCCGGATTCGCACAGCGAGTGGAAATGAAAACCCTCCACATTCTGCGGAAGCACGCCATCAAGCTCATCAGCAGTCACTCCGAAACGCGACCCGGGCAGAGCGGGATTGTAGATATCAGTCTCTATCACCGAGCATTGCGGGTTGACCCTCAGCCCGGTGGAAACCCCGCACTCAAGCGCACGACCTCCAAACCGCGCCAATTGGCTGAGTGAATTGAATGTGATGTGGCTCGAACCGGATATGTACTCCTCAATGGTCCGGGAGGTGTATGCCGGGCAATAGCTGTGGGCCTTGACATGGAGGTACTCGTTGCCCAATCGCATTTCGTTGAGCGAAGATGCCGTGAATCCGAACCCGTATTCCTCGATGATGGGGAAGGTGCGCCACAAAGCATTGGCTTTGAAAGCCATGATAATTTCAACTCCGGCAGCGCGGCGCACGGAATCAATCAGCTCCAGGTTGCGGCGGAGCTTGGACTCATATACAATATAGTACGGTGTGGGGATGTCGTTATGGTTCATGGGCGTATGGACTATTTGATGGCGAAACGGGCAAATTTGAGCAGGAGCACTCTGGATCCGGTGTTGTCGAAATCCACATGTATCCTTGCATCGGGCTGGGAGGTGTCAATCACGGTAATCACACCGAGGCCGAAACGTGGATGTTCGATAGTCATTCCCTCGCTGAGCTCAGTGACAGGATGGATTGCGGCACCGGCCACTTCGGTCTGCGGAAGAGGCGCAGGCGCAGGGCGTGGGGCAACAGGCTCCGGGTCTCGCCATCGTCCGGGCTTGGCGGAAGCGGGCGAAGAGTGATAGGATTTGGAGAAAGACGAGAATGAGGAGCGTCCTCCGATATTGGCACCGGACGACAGATTGAGATATTCGGGGTCGATGTCGCGCAAAAAGCGGCTCGGTTCGCAAGTGGCGGTCATGCCGTTGCGATAGCGCGATGAGGCATAGCTCATCATGCAGTAGTTTCGGGCGCGGGTCATGGCCACATAAAGCAACCGTCGTTCTTCCTCCACTTCAGCTGCCGACGACTGGCTCATGGCCGAAGGGAGAAGGTCTTCCTCCACGCCTACGATAAATACGTTGTTGAATTCCAATCCTTTGGCAGCGTGCATAGTCATGAGAGTGATACGTTCCTCACCCGCAGTGTCGGAATCCTGGTCAGTGGCGAGCGACACCTCGGCCATGAAATCGCCGAGCGACACCTCGGAAATACCCTCCTCCACACGCTGAGTCACAACCTGTTTTGCATAGTTGAGAAGCTCGCTGAGGTTCTCGCGCTTGGAGATACTCTCGGGAGTGCGGTCGCTCATCAACACAGCCATCAGCTGCGAGCGTCCTATAATCTCTTCGGCAAGAGCATCGGCCGACATACCCTGCGAGTTCAGCTCCACAAAACCATCAATAAGCGCGGCAAACCCTTGTAGTTTTCTCACCGCACCGGCATTGAGTCCGGGGTTCTCACTATCAATGGTATTGATTGCCTGCCAGATACTGATATTGCGTGTGATGGCACTGCGCATCAGCTTGTTGAGGGTAGTTTCACCAATGCCACGCGAGGGGTAGTTGATGACGCGCTTCAACGCCTCATCATCATCGGGATTGATGGCCAGGCGGAAATAGGCAATGGCATCCTTCACCTCCTTGCGCTGATAAAACGAAAGGCCGCCGTAGATGCGGTAGGGAATATTTCGTTTGCGGAGACTCTCCTCGAGCACGCGGCTTTGGGCATTGGTGCGGTAAAGGATGGCAAACTCCTCGTAGCTGTCCTTAGTCTGCATTTTCACCTGCGAAATGCGGTTGGCCACCAGATACCCTTCCTCGAAGTCGCTGTAGCTCTGCACCACATCAATCCGCTTGCCAACAGAATTGGTGGAGAACACATGCTTGCGAATCTGCTCCACATTTTTCTCTATCAGCGAATTGGCAGCATTGATGATATTTTGGGTGGAACGGTAGTTCTGCTCCAGCTTGAACACCTGCAGCTCAGGATAGGAGTTCTTGAGATTGAGGATGTTTCGGATATTGGCACCACGGAATGAATAGATGCTCTGGGCATCATCGCCCACCACACAAAGCCTGTGGCTCTCGCTGCAGAGCTGCGACACAATCACATGCTGTGCGAAGTTGGTGTCCTGATACTCATCTACAAGCAAGTATTTGAAATACTCCTGATAGTGATGGAGAATATCGGGATTGTCGCGCAGCAGCAGATTGGTGTAGTAGAGCAGATCATCGAAATCCATGGCGTTGGCAGCAAAGCACCTGTCGCGGTAGGTGCGGTAGATGGCATAAATCTGTGGGCGGCGGGCCTGCCGGTCGGCTTCCCTCACATCAGCGAGCTGTGCATACTTTTCTGGCGACACAAGCATGTTTTTGGCAGACGATATGGCATTGAGCACCACGGACGGCTTGTAGATCTTATCATCGAGCTCCATATCCTTGATGATGCTCTTGACGAGACTCTTGGAGTCGGAGGCATCATAGATTGTGAAGGAGCTTTTGTACCCTATCCGCTGTGCGTTGAGGCGCAGGATACGGGCAAAAATGGAGTGGAAGGTGCCCATCCACAGCTTCTGCGCCACATCTGCACCCACGAGTGTTTCGATACGCTCACGCATCTCGCGGGCAGCTTTGTTGGTGAAAGTGAGAGCCAGCATACGCCACGGCTCATAACCAAGACGCAGCAAATGCACTATTTTATATGTGAGCACACGTGTTTTGCCGGAGCCAGCACCGGCAATCACCAGCTCGGGTCCATCAGTATATAGCACCGCTGCCCGCTGCTGCTCATTGAGTTGCTCTATGTATTGTTCCATTTCTTATCTTTTCCAACCCCAAAGATACGAAATAAATCACTCTTTTTCGCTCAGTTCGAGCCAACGCATCTCTTTTTCGTCAAGCAGAGCCGCGATTTCATCATACCGCTTCGACAGCGAAGCCACATCGTTGATGGTTTGGCCGGATGCAAAGAGTGTGTCGAGCTCGTTTTTCTCCTTGGTGAGGGAATCAATCTCATCGGTGAGAGCTTCAAACTCCTTGCGCTCCTTGAAGCTCATCTTAGCCTTGCGCTCCTGACGGGGCTTCTCCACAGCCTTAGGTTTGTCAGTCTCCACTTTTTTCACACTCTGGGCGTTTACGGACATCCACTGCCTGTAGTCGGAATAGTTGCCGGGGAAATCCTTTATTTGTCCATCACCCTGAAACACAAACAGATGATCCACCACATTGTCAAGGAAATAGCGGTCGTGGCTTATAACAATCATACACCCCTTGAATGTGGACAGATACTCCTCGAGGATGCCGAGGGTCACGATATCGAGGTCGTTGGTGGGCTCGTCAAGAATCAGGAAATTGGGCGAGCGCATCAACACCACGGCCAGATGCAGGCGGCACTTTTCGCCCCCGCTGAGGGTGCGGATAAATTTCTGCTGATCGGCGGGAGAGAACAGGAAGCGGTTCAGAAACTGCATCGGGGAGAAATGCAGCTGTCCTCCGTTGAGCACAATATCCTCGGCAATCTCGGTAACGGCGTCGATGACGCGCTTGTTTTCGTCAAACTTGATGCCATCCTGCGAGTAGTAGCCGAATTTCACAGTTTCGCCCACATTCCACTCACCGCTGTCGGCAGGCACAATCCCTTGCAGCATTTTGATGAAGGTGGATTTGCCCACACCGTTGCCACCAATCACGCCCAGCCGCTCGTAGCGGGCGAATGTATATGTGAAATCACTGAGAATCACCTTGTCGCCAAACTTTTTGCTCACATTTTGCGCCTCAAAAATCTTGGAGCCTATATAGGATGACTTCACATCGAGCTTCACATGGCGCTCAGAATAGTCGGCACGGGCTTTATCCTTGAGGTCGTAGAACGCATCTATACGGTATTTGGCTTTCCCAGCGCGGGCCTGGGGCTGACGGCTCATCCATTCCTGCTCGCGGCGCAGAGTGTTCTTCACCTTGGCAAGCTCCCCCTCGAGAGCCTCGATACGCTCAGCCCTGCGGCGCAGATAGAGGTCATAGTTGCCCTGATAGGTGAAGATGGTGCGATGGTCCATCTCTATAATCTTGTTGCACACCCGGTCGAGGAAATAGCGGTCGTGGGTCACCATCAGCAGTGTCACCCTTGAGCGGGTGAGATAAGACTCAAGCCATTCCACAATCTCTATGTCGAGATGGTTGGTAGGCTCATCGAGAATTATAAGGTCGGGGTTGTCAAGGAGCATGCGCGCTATGGCCACACGCTTGCGCTGTCCACCGCTGAGATTCCCCATACGCTCCGAAAGGTTGTGGATATTGAGCTGACTCAGCAGTTGGCGCATACGGTCCTCGTAGGTCCACGCATCGGAGGCATCCATCAGCTGCGAGGCGGCGGTGATGGCATCGGGATTGCCGTCGGCCATAGCCTTCTCATAGCTGGCAATCACTTCAAGAAGCGGCGAGTCACCGCTCATGCAGCTCACAACCACCGAAGCATCGGGGTCGAACTGCGGCAACTGCTCAAGGATGCCTACTTTCAGTCCCTGACGGAAAATCACGCTGCCGCTGTCGGGACTTTCAATCCCGGCAATGATACGGAGAAGGGTTGATTTTCCGGTACCGTTTTTGGCGATGATGCCTATTTTGTCGCCTTCGTTCACGCCGAATGTTATATCCTCGAACAACATTCGGTCGCCGTAGCTCTTGGTGAGGTTCTCGATTTGCAGAAAGCTTGCCATAGTGTTTATCGTGCCAACGACAAGTTGATTGACAAGCCGTAGGCGGTGTTGGTGGTTGGGTATGAGTTATTACTTACAATCGGAGTGTTGATCTGGTGCTCAAAATACATGCCCACGGTGATATTGCGGCTCATCACATAGTTGGCCGTCAGGTTGATACCGATGGTGCGGCTGCCGGAAGTGGCCTGGGTGTAGTTGTTTTCAATTCTTCGTATCAAGGCCTGGTTCTGCGCATATGAGAAATCGCCCTTGATATTGAGGTCGTTGCTCACACCCTGCTGCGAACCTTTCATCTTGAGCACCGTGTTGAACCCTACAATCTTGTAGCCGAATCCGGCGGTGATGCCGCGTGAGTTTGCCTCCACCACCTGTCCGGCGGAGCTGTTGAGGGTGAGGGTGCGCTGTTCGCGATATTCGGCATTGAAGGTGATTTCGTTTTGCATCGTTGCCGACAATCCGATCAGTGGTGCGAAACGCTCGTTGATGGCCACGGAGGAGATGTTGTAGGGCGAGCTCGGAATCGGCTGACCGGTGATAGCATCGAGAGTGAACCCCATGTTGCTGCCGTCAGTGGATATCCAGTTGAGATAGGACGAGTAGGAACCCACAGTGTAGGTGCACTGATAGGCATGGCTGAGGGTAAGAGTCTTGAAATATTTGCGCAGGTTGAAGAACTCCACAATGCCATCGTAGGTCACACGCCAGTTGGGAAGCACCTTGGCAAACGAGGGGAACGGATCAAGCCACTGCTTGTGGGGGCTGGTGCCGGAGTATGCGGCCATGAACGCCGGGATCAGCACATCGCTGCTGGTGCGGCTCACATCGCCTATTTCGGGATTGAACAGCGCTCCGGCATTGGGATGTCCGGCCATGAATCCGGTGGATGGATATCGGGTGCCATGATACTGGCTGCTTATGCGGTTGGCCACAATCGGGATATACTCGAGGAATTTATTGAAAGTGGCGCTCTCATATCCATTCTCGGCCTTGGAGCTCTGGAGAGCGGTGGCAATGGCGCAGTGGGTTTTGGTGTAGCTTCCGGAGAGCGATGTGGGCATATCCTCATACATGAACTGCACCTGCCGGGTGCGGCTGTCGGTGCGGTTGGCGGTAAGCTGGATTTTCAACCCGCGCACAGGCTCGAGTGCCAGCTCGAGGTTGATCTCGGTGGCATGGGTGGTGACCGCGGGCGAAGTCTGTCCGCTGGAAGTCATGAGCCATCCGCGCTCCTTGGCAGTGTTGATATACCCTTCGTCCACGAAGCCGAAGGCAAAGTCAAGACCCGGCGACATGGGGCCATAGCTGCGGCTCTGGCCGAAGATATTGCCGATTTCGGGAGCGAACAGAGGTATGTTCATCGACCGTGTGTCGCGCCAGCGTATGGAAGCGGTGCGAGGACTCATGAGCAGGCGCGAAGCATACTGGGCGGCCTCGGTCCAGAAATTCTTGTTCTCCTTAAGCACCTCAGTGATGGTGAACTTGATATTCTGGTCGCCATGGGTGAGCACCTCCACGCTGTTGGCGTCAATCACCTTGGTTTTGACCACAAAAGGCTTATCATCAGGCACCGTTCGGGCCGTAATCTTCACTTTCTTGGTGCGTAGATTGTGCTGAATCACAAGATTACTGTCTGGCAACAAGGTGTAGGTTCGCTCGAATTTCTTGGCCTTGGGCTTGTTGTCCGCGGCTGAGGTGGCTTTACGGTTGTTGCGGTTGCCGGTGTTGGCACGACGCTTGGAGGCAAACCGCTGGTTCACTTTTTTGAGATACGGCACCTTGTTGAAAAGGCCTTCGAAATTGAGGCGTCCATCCACGTTCCACACCGCCTGGTTGGCAATCGAGTTGCCCATATTTTCGCCATCGATAGTTGCGCCGCGGTCCCAGCGATAGGTGGCATTGTAGCTGGCGTTGGCACTCAGGAAGTCAAGCACGGGAATCTTGTTGAACGGAGCGCGATAGTTGGCCACAAATGTTTGATTGTAGGCCCAGGGGGTGCCCATGCGGAGGATGGAGCGCCACACTGAGTCGCGCCACTCGCGGTATTCGTCGGGGAACAGCTTGCGGTTGACGGCACCCACCGGCTCATCGATACGTGCGGAGGTGTTGGAGTTGAACGTGAAGCTGAGAGATTTGGTGAGGTTCCAAGTGAGAGCGAGCTGACGGTCCCAAAGAAAATTCTTGCTCACCTGCACCGGAAGCTGGAAATTGACATCCGTTTCGGAGCGTGTCTGAAGCTCGTGATAAAACCTTGACATGGTGGTCAGGAACGAGATGGTGTTGGGCAGCGGGTTTAGCTCCCAGTCCTTGAAGAAGCGTGCATTCTTGCCTTTGCTCTTGATTTTGCTGAACGGCTTGACGGGCTTGATGTAGGGAGAGTAGGAGTACTGGAAGGAGCCGCGATAGTCGTTGGTATTCTCGTATTCGGTGGTTGGGTCGGACTTGGACTGCTTGTTGAACGAAAAATTGACCACAAAGTTGGCGGGGTCCCAAGGCATGGGGTTCTTGCTCTTCACATCAAAGGTGAAACCCGAGAGACTGAAACTCTGTACAGTGTTGCGCTCCACCGCAAATGCCTTGATGGAATCCTGTGCCTCCTTGGAACCGGCATCGTCAAGAGCATCCTTGAGAAGTACATCCTGATCCAGAGGATTGTATTTCGGAGAGGTAGTTTCTTTGGTTACAGAATAGTAAATCGGGGCTTTCATCTTCACCTTTTCGGGCACAAAGCGACCCAGATCGCCCTGCACGGCAAAGTTGTAGCGGTGGTAGTCGTCCATACGGCGCTCGTTGAGACTCTGGTCCACGGAGCCGAAGCCGGCTGTTTCGATATGCGCGCCGAAATTGAGCTGTGCTATATCGCTCAGCGCAAGGTTGGCCGACCCATCCAAGGCCCAGCCGCCGGAACTTTCGAAATCAGTCACCTTCAATTCATTGACCCACACCACTCCGTCCTTGACAGTGGAGGCATTGTTGCGCACACCCACAAGCATCACACGCACATCGCTCAATGAGGGGTTGCCCATCACAGATATACGGTTGTTCTCATTGTTGGGGTCGCGACCGGTGTAGAGGATGCCGAACCCTACACCATCCTGCATGGCACGTTTTGCGCGGTTGCGCTCCTTTTTCAGCTCCACAAACTGCTGGAGCTCGATGTCCATGAAGTTGCTTTCGGGCCACACGGCATAGCGGTCGGTGGGAGTGTCGGTGTAATGACCGTGGGGTGTGAGTTTGAGGGGAACCTCATATTCATAGAAATTGTTCTTCACATCGGTGCCGATGCGGATGAACACAGAAATTTCACCCGAATGAAGATTGGTGGGGTCATCGATGAGGCTTTCAGCATGGGTCCACATCTGCAGGCGGCGGTAGTTGCGAAGATCCTGCTGGGTGTTGCGGTACACAGCACGGCCATCGCCCGGCTGGAGACCTGACACCTTGAGCGAGAGACTCTGCTCGTTGAGCTGCACCACCTGCGCCTGACCGGGGTCGGAGATACGGGAAACACCGGGAGGAAGCACATAGTTGACCGGGGTGCGTCCGGAGTTTTCCTCAATGTTCACAACCGATATATCCAGCTTGCCTTCGGCAGGAGAGTCGCCGCGCTTGTTGAGGTTGAAGTCGTAGGGGCGCCATTCACCGCGCACGAGTTCCAGAGTGGCGAAGCGCAGATGTGTGGGCATCTTGAATCCGGTCATGAACATACGGGCAAACCTGATGGTGGAAAAATCGTTGATGCCGCCGATAGCCTTTTCATATTCGTTCAAAGGTATCTTGAACTGGTACCACTCCACTTCAAGTTCACCGCCATCGCGGGTGCTCACCACCGACACCTGCTTGTCAGTGATATAGTTCTTGCCTACCACAAGGTCCTCCGGACGGATTGACACCTTGTACTGGAAATAGCGTTCATACTCATTGAGAGTGTTGTCCTGGTTGATATCCTCCACATCGGGCAATGTTCTGGACGACTGATAGAGCGCATCGCTTGCATCCTCCGGTGAGAGCGAGTTGCCTTCCACGCCGTTGTAGCGTTTGTAGCGTTCGAGGATGCCGAGACGCTGGTCATCATAGTCGTAGCCGCGATAGAAATGGTAGTTGTCGCCCGCGGGGTCGTTAAGCGGAGAGAAAGCGTCCATCTGCATATTCTCGAGCGTCGAGGCGGGGAGACGCATGCGCAACTGTTCAAGATAGTTCTGGTATGTGTCAAACCCAAACTCATCATCGTTGCGCAATCCGTCAAGGCCCACATCCTGCACCGGACGCGAGGTATTGTTGTTGTCGAAAGCGTAGGTGAGTGAGTTCTGAGAACTTACGCGTCCCCAGACAGTGGACTGCATATATTGGTTGTTGCCATCGAACGGCACACCGTTTTCATAGCTCTTCAATCCATCCTTAAGGATATCTTCCGACACCTCGCCGAAATTGAAATACAGGTCGCCACCCTCAAGATTGGGATTTTCGGGGTCGAGGAACGGATTGAGCATCCAGAACTGCACATATTCGATATTGCTCTGCTCGAAGTTGGTGTTGTCCAACCTGCGCATGATACCGCCCCAACGCTTTTCGGGAAACAGCAGATTGCCGTTTTCGTCAATGTTGGTGGCATCAAGATTGTACGGACCGCGCTCGCTGGGATAGAACGAGAGGTTGAGAGTCTGAATGGTGGAGGACTCGCCGTAGGTGAGCTCCCTGTCGGGGAATAGCTCGCGTGAAGTCACCTCGCGCACATAGGGGTTGCTCTGCATCTTGAGGTCGCTCTTGATGTAGCCGGGTGCCATCGATGAGTTGCGGTCAGTGAATAGCGGGTCGATATAGTACCAGTTGAGCAGCGCACGGTTCTTGCCGTACTCCACATTGTTGCTCAGGGTGGCTTCGGGGAAAAGCGCGTCGCCTCCGCTCTCGGCAGGAGTGGAAGCGAGAAACCAAGAGTAGGGCGACCGGAGGTCGATGCCTGTCTGCGCCGATTCGAAGTCATCGATATAGGAGCTGCCCTGCGCGGTGCCAGCCTTCTGGTTGTGCGGCACAAGCTGTGCGAACTCACCCTTGAGTGTGAGTCGCGAGGGTTGTGTGGCGTTGACAGTAGGAATCTTGTTGAGAAGGTTGGTGAGCCACATGAAGTCGGTGGCGTAGCTGAAATTGACGCCCCACATAGTGTTGTTGACCACCTCGTCGCCGATATTCACCTTTTCAGTAAGTGCCTTTTCGCCGAAGTGCATGAGCGTGGCGCCGATATTGAAATCCTTGTTGATCTGATAGTTCAGGTCAAGGCCGAGGAGAGTTTTGCGCTGGGTGGAGAACATTGACTGGTTTTCCAGCGTGACATTGATATTCTGTCCCGAGTCTATGATGCTCTGGTTGGTGATGGTCACGATGCCCATGGCATAGTCCACGGTGTAGTCGCTGTTCTCTATCAGAGTGACACCGCCGGCTGTGACAATAACCGACCCGCGGGGCACATTCATGGCATTGAGCCTGATCTGGGAACCTGCCGATGCCTGATACTCACCTTCGAGCACAAATTTGTTTTTGTCGGCAAACTGACGCGCCACAGTGAGCGTGGAGTCGTACAGCTCCTGATACACATACTGCTTGGCAATCTCGGGATTGCCGATTTTACCGGCAAGATGTTTGCCGAAAGGCTCGGCCACGGGAAATATCACCTTGCCCGATGAGGCTATGATGGTATATCCTTCGAGGAAGTCAAAAAATCCGTCGGGGTTGCTGTCCTGGTTGGAGTCGAGGCGGTCGAGGTTCATCACCTGAAGGAGCGGCTGATTGCTCAGTCCGGGCACAGGCAGATAGTTGATTTCCGTGCCGGTGGTATCGGACAGATATTTGATATTGAGCTTGAAGTTGTTGGACTGCAGCTGGTATGCGCCGAGCGAATACACGTTTTTCATCATCAGGTCCCACACCGGCAGCTTGGGCGACACAGTGGTGCTTTTGAGCATCTTCACATACAGAGCCTGCGATGTGGAGGTGATGTCACTTGAGAACTCACCTACCTGATACACCTGTCCGTTGAGGGTGTATTCGTAGGCCACGCCCACCACATCGTCGGATGCCAGCTGGGTTTTGAACGATATATATCCGAGGGTGGTGTTGAGCGAATATTCGCTTTCGGTGAGCAGTCGCGCACTCTCCACTTTCTCATAGTCGCGTCCGCCCTCTATGCCGAACGCCGAAAGCGGGGCAAGCACCTGTGTCACCTGATTGATGTTTCTCGCATCGGGATATTCCGATTTGAGCACCGACAGCAGATTGTTGGCATTGTTGCTCGGATTGGGGAGTGCGAGATTGGGAATCCAGTAGCCGGAAGCAGCCACCTGACTTTCGCCAAGGTCTATGAATGCCACGATGTTGCGGCTCTGGTTGAAATTATTGTTCTTGTTGGTCACCCAAATTTCAATACGGGTAATCTGTGCACCGGAGGCCACAAACGGCAAACGCGCGGCAAACTGGTCGTAGTTGTCGCGGAAATAATGCGCAAGAAAGAAGTGACGGTTCTGATCGTAATTGTCGGCAGTGATGCGGAACGGGGTGGTCTGCACGCCGCCCTTTGTGCTCACCGAGCGCGACTCGGAGTTCTGCTGCGACACGAGAGCGGTGGCCGTCAGCTTACCAAACTGTAGCTGCGTTTTGATGCCGAACAGTGCCGTGCTGCCGCGAATCAGCGACGATCCGGTGGTCATGCTCACATTACCGGCCTCGATGCTCTTGACGATATCGTCCTCCTTACCCTCATATTTCAGGGCAATGTTCTTGGAGTCAAAGTCAAAAGTAGCGTCGGTGTTGTAACTCATGTCGAAGTTGAGCCTGTCACCCACCGAAGCCTTGATGGTGGCCTGGATTTTCTGGTCGAAATCAAAGAATGTTTTTCTACGGGCATCGAGCGGCAGAGCGGGGTTGTCGGTTTTGTTGGACTTTATACCCATGTCAAGTTGCACGGATCCTTGAGTTTTGAGGCTCACGCCGCCGGGACCGAAAATCTTTTCGAGCGGACCTATGTTGAAGTTCATATCCAGAATGTTGAACTTCTTCTTACCGTCCTTATTGACAAGAGTCTCGCTGTTGCGCTCACGGTAGTATTTGAGCATCGACTCGCGCAGTTGCCAGTCGTTGTATTGGCGCTCCGAGAGCATGAACGGTGTGGCTATATCCTGGTCACCGACCTTTGTGCGGATCACATAGCATCCGGTTTCGGGGTCGAATTCGGCGGTGGTGCGCACATTGGACGGAGATTTCAAGTCAGCAGAAAACTGCTGTCCCATAAGCTCCTCATAGCTCTGCGGCACTGTTTGCTGCACAGGAAACGGGAGCATCACCGAGTCGAGCGGCGACAACGGCGGAGGTGGCGCAGAGGCCGGAGCGGCCGGTGGCGGGAGCTCGCTTTTGTAGTACTGGGCCACCACCGGGAGCCCGAAGATTCCCAACAGCAACAACAATGCCGCCACATAGATTACTCCACGAGGCAGCCTTTTGAACGGATTGCTATATGATGGTTTGCTCGGTGTCACTTTGCAGGTATCAAACCCCACATCATGGTTCACATCATGGCAAGTGCCTGCTTGATAGCGACCTCCACCTTGACCGAAGGGTTGGCGTCGAAAATCTTCTTGAGCACTTTCTGCGACTGCGGACGGGGAAATCCAAGCATCACAAGCGCCGACAAAGCTTCGTCGAACACCTCCGAACCTAACATGGGCTGTAGAATTAACGCATCGCCCATAGGTTTTATTTTATCCTTGAGGTCCACAATTATGCGCTGGGCGGTTTTGGCACCTATCCCCTTCACATTTTTGAGTCGTGCATGGTCGCCGTTGACAATCACAGCCTCAAGTTCCGGAGCCTGGAATGATGACAATATCATCCTTGCAGTGTTGGCACCCACGCCCGACACTCCTATCAAAGCGCGAAACAGCACCCTTTCCTGCTCGGTGGCAAATCCGTAAAGCTGATGGACATCTTCCCTTATCACCTCGTGCACAAGCAATTTGGTCTCTTTCACTCCTTCAAGTGAGCTGAATGTGGATAGTGAGATATTGAGCAGATACCCGATGCCGCCACACTCTATCACGACACTCGCAGGGGTCAGTTCGGCCAGCACACCCTTTATATATTCTATCATTTCCTTTTTTTTAGACACAAAAGTAATGAATATATATGAAAATTTGCACTATTTTTGCACAAACTATTGGTTTATGGAGATAGCTTACGAAGACAATCATATAATTGTGGTGAACAAGGCTCCGGGCGAAATTGTGCAAGGCGACAAAACCGGCGACGAGCCGCTCGTGGAGACCGTGCGACAATATATCAAGGAGAAATACAACAAGCCCGGCAATGTGTTCTGCGGGGTGGTGCACCGTCTTGACCGTCCCGTGGGAGGTCTGGTGGTGTTTGCTAAAACATCCAAAGCACTTGCACGGCTCAATGAGATGTTTCGCCTGGGACAGGTGCACAAAACATACCGCTGCATCACCCGTCAGCAGCCACCGAAATCCCATGACCGTCTGGTACATTACATCACATCGGTGGAACGCAACAATAAAAGCTACGCCTCCCTCACCCCCGGAAAAGGTGCCAAGGAAGCCGCTCTAAGCTACTCGCTGATAGGCAAAAGCGACAGATACTATATGCTTGAAATCAATCTTGAAACAGGGCGCAAGCATCAAATCCGGGTGCAACTGGCCTCAATCGGGTGTCCGATACGCGGCGACCTCAAATACGGCGACAAGCGCTCCAATACCGATGGTTCTATATCTCTGTATGCCCACAGCATCAGCTTCATCCACCCGGTGTCGAAACAACCGATCAATCTCACCGCCGAACCTCCTAAGGGCGACAAGCTATGGCAGTCATTCAAGCCTGTTGAGGAGCCACAAGCCGACTGATCCAGTTGCTATAAAGCTGCGCGGCGTGCTCACTCCAGCAATTGAGCGGTGTTTGCGCTGGGTCGTCATGGGGATAGTAATGGTCAGGGATATGCGGATTCATCCCTTTGCCAAGGTCCCTCACATATTCCCCGTGTAGAGTCATGGCATTGTACTCCGGATGGCCGAACACCATAATGTCGCGGCTGTCGTGCTCCGCTATCAGATATGCACCGGCCTCGGCACTGTATGCGAGGACAGCGAGAGCGGGCGTGTTGATGACCTGCTTCACATCCACAGCCACATGCCTGCTGTGGGGCACCCTTATATCAGGGTTCATTCCACACATCAGGTCATGCTCCGGATGAATCAGCATATGGGAATACACTCCGCTTATCTTCCTGTCAAGCGGGAATTTATTTATACCGTAGCGGTGATAGAGCGCGGCAAACGCGCCCCAGCACACCCACATTGTGCTCCTCACATGCTCCCTGCTCCAATCCAACAGCCTGCAAATCTGCGTCCAGTAGCGCACATCCTCATACTCCACAAAGTCCAGTGGCGCACCGGTCACAATCATGCCATCCCAGTCGTGCTGCATAGCTTCATCGATTCCAATATAATATTGTGCGATATGCTCGGCTGCGGTGTGTGCGGACACATGTCCGTCGGGAAGCGCAAAGGTGACATCCACACTCTTTTGCGCCGCTGAGAGCATCCTCAGCAAGTCGCACTCTGTTTCCGGCTTCTTAGGCATCAAATTGACCACCAGCAGCTTCAATGCATGGACATCGGCAGGGCGACCACAGATTTGCGTCAACCCTTCGCCGCGAAGCCGCGCAATGGCCGGCAGTCCGGGAGCAACAGTGAGTTTCATTTCATTCTTCATTTTCAACACCGCAAAGTTACACTTTTTCACATTCATAGAATAAAATTGATTTAAAATCGTGCGGAGAATATTAAAGGTGATTAAATTCAAGATTTTTTCGCAATTATCGGTCACCATATTAGTTGTATAAATAATACTTTTGCCATCTGTAAAATATAATCGTCTTAACTATTAACATTGCATTATGAAATCATTTGGAAACATCACTCTGGCCGCCATTGCAGCAATCTCCATTTCAGCTTGCGCCAAGGCTGATTCCTACTCATCCCTTCCTGTCAAGGGGATGCCGACAAGCGAAACTCTCGATGCGTTCACCAATGCAGCCGAAGTGTCGGTCAACTCAGTAGTGAGCATCAAAAGCTATGCCGATGTGCGACAGACCAACAGATATTACGGTCAAAGCGAGGAATTTTTCTCCGACCCGTTTTTTGATTTCTTTTTCGGATCGCCGCAGCGCCGCTCACCCCAGCGTCGCCAGCAGCCCAAAGCCGACTCCGACAGCGAGCCTCAACAGCAGCAGCTCGGCCTCGGCTCGGGTGTAATCATCTCCGACGACGGCCATATCGTGACCAACAACCATGTAATTGACGGAGCCGACCGTCTGGAGGTGACCCTCAACGACAACCGCTCGTTCAATGCCACTGTGATCGGGGCCGATCCCACCACCGACCTCGCCCTTATCAAGATTGATGCCTCAGGGCTTCCCGTTCTGCCGATGGGCGACAGCGACGACCTCCGCCTCGGGCAATGGGTGCTCGCCGTGGGCAACCCCTTCGGCCTCAATTCCACCGTCACAGCCGGCATTGTAAGCGCGAAAGCCCGTTCCCTCTCCGCCGCTACCCATGGGCGTCCGATGGGAATTGAGTCGTACATCCAAACCGATGCTGCCGTCAACCCCGGCAACTCCGGCGGCGCACTGGTGAATCTGGCCGGTGAACTTGTAGGCATCAACACCGCCATATATTCCCAAACCGGCAACTATGCCGGCTACTCGTTTGCCATACCCACATCCATTGTCAAAAAGATTGTGGCCGACATCAAGCAGTTCGGCACCGTGCAACGCGCCATCCTCGGAGTGGAGTTCACCGAACTCACCCCGAAGCTCGCCAAAGAGAAGAATATCACCGCCGTCAATGCCGGATTGTATGTGGCCCGCGTGGTGGAGCGCAGCGCCGCCATGGAAGCCGGGCTGAAGGAGGGCGATGTGATTGTGGCTATTGACGGGCACCCCACAGAATCGTCGGCACAGCTCCAGGAGCAGATCAACCGCTACCGTCCCGGCGACAATATCACCGTTACTTATATCCGCGACAACAAGCGCCACACCGTCAACGCCACCCTCTACAACACCCAGGGGAGCACCAAGGTGACCAAACCGAATGATGTGACCGCACTCGGATGCAAATTCGCTACCCTTTCCGAGGACACCATGCGCTCGCTGCGCATATCCTCCGGAGTGGAAGTGACCGACATCTCCGACGGCAAAGCCAAGGAAGCCGGCATCAAAGAAGGGTTCATCATTCTCTCCATCAACAACCAGCGTATAGCATCACCCGAGGATATCACTAAAATCTACAACAGTGTGGTCAAGAGCAACGAGGCCGACAAAGTGATGTTCATCGTAGGCATATACCCCACCGGACGCAAGTCCTACTATGTGATTGACCTCGCCGACTGAGGCGTGGAATCATAATCCTCTACAACCAACCCAAGGGCTTCGGGCGTTTTTCACTCCCGAAGCCCTTATGCCATTTTTATTCACATTTATTTGGCAATATCGTCGCGCTCACCTAATTTTGTAATCACCAATCGCAATGAAACAGTACGCTAACATCCTTTTAGCTCTCCTTATGGCCATACTCCTCGCCGGGTGCGGCTCCACAAAGCGTGCCGCCACCTCATCCTCAAGCCATCAGCGCAGACCGGCACCGGCCCATGTGCCTGTGTCCTCTTCCCTGCCCCACCCCACCAAAGCGTTGCTGTCCGAAATTGACGGATGGCTTGGTGTACCATACAAATATGCCGGCGAAGACAAGAGCGGTGTTGACTGCTCGGCACTCATAATGAAGGTGTACAACTCCGCGCTCGGCATCAAGATTCCGCGCAATTCGGCCAAGCAGCAGGAGTTTTGCTCATCGGTGTCCAGATCCAAGCTCAACCCGGGCGACCTTGTGTTTTTTTCCAACTCTTCCGGCAGGGTCAATCATGTGGGGATGTATATCGGCGATAACAACATTGTGCACGCTTCATCATCGCGCGGAGTGATTATCAGCTCCTTGTCAGAGAACTATTATGTGAAAAACTTTCACTCCGCCGGTCGTGTTGACCAGTATTTCGCCATGCTCCGCAAGGCCAACACTCCCGCCAAGTCTGTGAACCTCGAGCCTACCGCTCCCGAACCTCCACTGCAGGCATCCACCGCCAAAGCCACTCCGGCTTCATCTTCCGCCCCGACGCCCATAGCCACAATTCCGGCATCGGCACTTGAATCGGTGCATTTCTCCGCCGCCACACTCCCTCCGGCCACTGCCGCAGCCATAGATGAAGCGCGGCGCAAAGTGCTTGACGAGGTGGTGGAACAGAAAGCCGACAGCATCCTTTCGCAATTTTTTGAATAATGGATCAACTTTCAAACGACATTTCCACACTCGCACTCAACAGAGTGGAGCGGCTGATAGGCCGCGACAACCTCACGGCACTGTCGGAAGCCAATATCATACTGTTTGGCGTGGGCGGTGTGGGGTCCTGGACGGCTGAATCGCTTGTGAGGTCGGGTGTACGCCGTCTCACTATCGTGGACCCCGACAAGGTGGCCGCCTCCAACATCAACCGCCAGCTCATGGCTCTACACTCCACCGTTGGACTGCCCAAGGTGCAGGTGCTCAAACAGCGGCTTCTTGACATTGCCCCCGATGCGCAAATCACCGCCATCGAAGATATGTATTGCGCCGACACAGCCCACAAATTCAATCTCGCCAACTACAGCTATGTGATAGATGCCATCGACTCATTGGCCGATAAGGCACTGCTGATACTCAACACCACAGCTGTGCGTACCCCCCTGGTGTCATCAATGGGTGCAGCGTTGAAGCTCGACCCCACCAAAGTGGCGGTTGCCGAGTTCTGGAAAGTGCAGGGATGCCCGCTTGCAGCCGCCTTGCGCCGCAAGTTCAAGCATAGCGGCAAGATGCCACGCAGAAAATTCAAATGTGTTTACTCGCCGGAGCTTGTGGCCAACTGCCCCGACACACCGAACGACACATCCGGCGCAATGTCATTCAACAAAGTGCGCATCAACGGAGCCATCTGCCATATCACCGCCATCTTCGGGTTCACACTCGCCGGGCTGGTGATAGAGGGACTGCTCGCTACTCGCTGACAATGGTGCTGTCCACCGGCTCGGTTGCTGTGCTGTCCTTGGGCACCGAAGGCTCAGCCACCATGCCCGAAGCCTCATCATACCCCGCGAGCTTGCCGCGGAACTCCTGATACAGTTCCCGAAGATTAGTCTCCTCATTGGCCGCTGATGACACGGCGTTGCGGAACTCATCGCCGTAATTGGAAATCAGAATATCATATACATCCACAAATTTGCGCATGGTCACCGCCTTACTGCGGCTGGACCGGCTATTGCGATATATCTCCACATATCCGTTGAGCAGACTCACAGCCCTACGGGGTGTGAGATCATCGGCATTGAGAGCCATACTGTCAAGCACCGAAGCGGAAGCATGAAGCACCTCCGCTTCCTCCATCACCGGCTCGGTGGCAGCACCGAGGTTGCCGCTGTCGCTCTTGCCTGAGCATCCGGCCGCGCAACAACATACAGCCGCGCACAATATAGGGATTAAAACATTCAGTCGCATCATTGTAATATGTTAACTCCGCAAAGGTACAAAAAATAACAATAACCGTTGCACATTTACCAAAAACTAACTATCTTTGCGCCACAAAAACGGCCATTGGCCATTCGGGGCGTAGCGCAGTCCGGTAGCGCACCTGGTTTGGGACCAGGTGGTCGCAGGTTCGAATCCTGTCACCCCGACTCCTCATCTATCTGTGCCTAACTCGTTGAGTTAGGCACAGTCGCTTTTTAAGACACCCGATGACCAAGATACACTTTTGGACTTACCGGGCCTATTGGAATGTGGCGCGGAATTAACATTTATTATACGGTGGGCAAGGAGTAAAACCATTACTTTTGTAAAAACATATCCCTTCACATGGCCAATATTCAAAAATATAAGAAGCTGAATCTTGAGAACGACCGTCGCGTGCTCGAGCTTCTGTCGCAAACTTTCCCTAACATCAGCGCGGCAAGCACTGAGATTATCAACCTCGAGGCTATCCTGAACCTCCCGAAAGGCACGGAACATTTCGTGGCCGACCTCCACGGCGAATATGAGGCTTTCGGCCACACTCTGCGCAACGCGTCGGGCAATATCAAACGCAAGGCTACGGAGCTGTTCGGATCCACCATGCGCGACAGCGAAATCAAGGAGCTTTGCTCGCTCATCTATTATCCCAAACCAAAGCTTGAGCTGATAAAGGAAACCGAGAGCGACCTTGTGGATTTCTACAAGATTACGCTCAACCAGCTCGTGAAGATGGTGCGCACGGTGTCTGCCAAATACACCCGCTCCAAGGTGCGCAAGGCTCTCCCCAAGGAGTATGCCTATATCATTGAGGAGCTGCTGCATGAAACTCCCGATGACTCCAAGAAAACGGCTTATTTCAACCGCATCATCGAAACTATCATCCTCACCGGGAGGGCGGAGGATTTCATTGTGGCGATGTGCCATGTGATCCAGAGGCTGAGTATCGACCAGCTCCATGTGCTGGGTGACATCTACGACCGCGGTCCGGGTGCCCACCTGATCATGGATCTGCTGTCGGGGTATCCCAACTTCGACATCCAGTGGGGCAACCACGACATTGTGTGGATGGGAGCCGCCGCGGGCAATCCCTGCTGTATTGCCAATGTGCTGCGCATGTCGCTGCGCTACGCCAACATGACCACCCTTGAGGACGGCTACGGCATCAACCTTGTGCCGCTCGTCACCTTCGCCATGGACACCTATAAGGATGACCCTTGCAGCCGGTTTGCGCCAAAACTTGGCGACAACGAAGATAACGGCTACTCCCACCGCGACCTCCAGATGCTGGCCAAGATGCACAAGGCCATCTCCGTGATTCAGTTCAAGCTCGAGGGAGCGATGGCCGGGCAACACCCCGACTGGGGCATGGAGTCGCGACGGCTGCTGCATCTCATTGATTTGGAGAAAGGTGTCATCAATCTTCCCGAGGGGAGATTCAACCTCATTGACTCCAAATTCCCCACCATTGACCCCGCCGACCCATACAGGCTTTCGTCCGAAGAGGAGGATATTGTCAATAAGCTTGTCCACTCATTCCTTGTGAGCGACAAGCTGCAGAGTCATATCCGCGTGATGATAAGCCACGGAGCCATCTACGGGGTATATAACGGCAATCTGCTGTATCACGCCTCGATGCCGCTCAATCAGGACGGCACACTGCGGGAGGTGGCCATAGCGGGCGAAACATTTACAGGCAAGAAACTTTTTGAGCGTGTCAACACACTTGTGCGGGCTGCCTTCAACGATGATTCTGATTCAGACGAAAAATCGTTCGCCGTGGACTATTTTTGGTATCTTTGGTGCGGCCCTGACTCGCCTCTGTTTGACAAATCGAAGATGGCCACCTTTGAACGGTATTTTATCGACGATCCGCTCACCCACAAGGAGATAAAGGGCCATTACTACACCTTGCGCGACACTCCCGAGATATGCGACATGATTCTTGACGAGTTCGGGGTGAAAGGGATGCACCGCCATATCATCAACGGCCATGTGCCGGTGAAAGCCGGCAGCGGCGAGAACCCCATCAAAGCCGGAGGTAAACTTATGGTGATTGATGGAGGATTTTCCAAGGCCTACCATCACACCACAGGTATAGCGGGCTACACTCTGGTGTTCCACAGCCGGGGGTTCGAGCTGGTGGCCCATGAGCCGTTCACCACCGCCAAAAACGCTGTGCTCTACGGCACCGACATAGTGAGCACCAACCAGATAGTGGAGCTCAGCGCCCACCGCATGAGGGTGCGCGACACCGACAAAGGAGCTGTGCTCCAGAGCCAGATTGACGAGCTCATGGAGCTGCTCTACGCCTACCGCAGGGGGTACATCCACGAGCGTTCCTCCAATTGACAGGCGCACACCCCTTGTCAATTGTGCATAATTTTGTACCTTTGCACCCGAAATATTTCACTAACTTGATATGAAAGTGTTACGAACTGTCGGCGAATTGCGTCAAGCCATGGATGAAGCACGCGCCGCCGGCCAATCAATAGGTCTTGTGCCGACAATGGGTGCGCTCCACGCCGGCCATGCCTCGCTCGTGGACAAAGCCCGCGAACAGAACAACATTGTGGTGGTGAGCGTGTTTGTCAACCCCACCCAATTCAACAATCCCAACGACCTGAGCACTTATCCGCGCACCGAACAGGCCGACTGTGAGCTTCTTGAGAAGCACGGAGCCGACTATGCGTTCATCCCGTCGGTGGAGGAGATTTATCCCGAGCCCGACACAAGGGTGTTCCCTCTCGGCGAGGTGGCCGAAGTGATGGAAGGAGCCATGCGCCCCGGACACTTCAATGGTGTGGCGCAGATAGTGAGCAAGCTGTTTGCAATGGTGCTCCCCACCCGCGCCTATTTCGGTGAGAAAGATTTCCAGCAGATAGCTGTCATCCGCCGCATGGTGCAGCTCGAGGGGTTTGACCTTGAGATTGTGGCTTGCCCCATAATGCGCGAACCCGATGGTCTTGCTTTGTCGAGCCGCAATGTGCGCCTCACCCCCGAAGGAAGAGCTCAGGCTCCGGCCATCCACCGTGTGCTTGCAGAGAGCCTCTCCATGGCGGCTGACCACACACCTGCAGAAGTGAAACAATGGGTCACCGAGCAGATCAACAACGCCGGCGGCCTCGAAACCGAATACTACGAGATAGCCGATGCACTCACTATGCAGCCGGTGGACAACTGGCAGTCACCCAACGGCACTGTGGGATGTGTCACCGTGTATTGCGGCGATGTGCGACTGATTGACAATATACTCTACACACGGCCAAACTGATTTATTTGCCATGCAGCTACAAATGCTAAAGTCCAAGATTCACCGGGTGACGGTGACAGAGGCCAACCTTAATTACATAGGCAGCATCACCATCGACAGCCGGTTGATGGAAGCGGCCAACATTCTCCCCGGTGAGCGGGTGTATATCGTGGACAACAACAACGGAGAGCGTTTCGACACCTACGCCATTGCCGGCGAGCCGGGCAGCGGAATGATATGCCTCAACGGAGCCGCCGCACGCAAGGTGCACCCCGGTGATGTGGTGATCATCATGGCCTACGCCCTGATGGACGCCGAAGAGGCCCGCACATTCAAGCCTGCTGTGGTGTTTCCCGACACTGCCACCAACCAACTTTTGTAAACCAGAAATCTCCAGCACTATATGTTTGAAAATCTAACCGAGCGCCTTGAACGCAGCTTTAAAATTCTCAAAGGTCAAGGCAAAATCACGGAAATCAACGTGGCCGAAACCCTCAAGGATGTGCGCCGCGCACTTTTGGATGCCGATGTAAACTATAAGGTGGCCAAGCAGTTCACCGACACAGTCAAGGCCAAGGCAATTGGTGCCCATGTGCTCACCGCTGTGAAGCCCGGCGAAATGATGATCAAGATAGTCAACGACGAGCTCACCCAGCTGATGGGCGGCGACACTGCACAGATCAACATGTCGGGCAACCCCACGGTGATACTGATGTCAGGTCTGCAGGGTTCGGGTAAAACCACTTTCTCCGGCAAGCTGGCACGCAAGTTCAAGAGCGAGAAGGCCAAGCGCCCCCTGCTTGTGGCTTGCGATGTGTATCGTCCTGCCGCCATCGACCAGCTCAAGGTGCTCGGCGAGCAGATCAATGTGCCCGTTTACACCGAGGACGGGAACACCAACCCGGTGGAGATAGCCCAGAACGGTATCAAATATGCCAAGGCTCACAATCTTGACCTCGTGATTGTGGATACCGCTGGCCGTCTGGCTGTGGACGAGCAGATGATGAACGAGATTTCAGCCATCAAGGAAGCCATCAAACCTCAGGAAACATTGTTTGTGGTTGACGCCATGACCGGTCAGGATGCCGTGAACACCGCCAAGGAGTTCAACGACAGACTTGATTTTGACGGCGTCGTGCTCACCAAGCTCGATGGTGACACCCGAGGTGGTGCCGCACTGACCATCCGCGCCGTGGTGACAAAACCGATCAAATTTGTGGGTACGGGCGAAAAACTCGACGGCATTGATGTGTTCCACCCCGCCCGTATGGCCGACCGTATTCTCGGCAAGGGTGATATCGTGACCCTCGTGGAGAAAATCCAGACAGCCTACGACGAGAAGAAAGCCGGGGAGCTGGCCAAGAAGATTGCCAAGAACCAGTTCAACTTCGACGACTATATGTCGCAGATACAGCAGATCAAGAAGATGGGCAATCTCAAGGATCTCGCAGCCATGATTCCCGGTGTGGGTAAGGCCATCAAGGATGTGGATATCGACGACAACGCCTTCAAGTCAATAGAGGCTATCATACAGTCAATGACCAAGAAAGAACGCGCCAACCCTGAAATCATAAACGCCAGCCGCCGTCAGCGTATCGCCAAGGGCAGCGGTACCACAATTGTGGAGGTGAACAGGATGATGAAGCAGTTTGAGGAGATGCGCAAGATGATGAAGATGGCCCACAAGATGCAGGGTATGAAAAACCCGATGCAGATGCTCCGCGGCAAAGGGATGCGCCCCTGACCATCAACCACGACACTACATTTTTTTACTCCAAACAATAGACAACAATGCTTATAGACGGAAAGAAAATTTCGGACCAGATCAAAGACGAGATAGCAGCCGAAGTGGAACAGATGGTGGCAGCCGGGGCCAAACGCCCCCACTTGGCAGCCATTCTCGTGGGACACGATGGCGGCAGTGAAACCTATGTTGCCAACAAGGTGAAAGCCTGCGAGCGATGCGGATTCACTTCCACACTCATCCGATATGAAGACGATGTGACTGAAAGCGAGCTCCTTGAGGCCGTTGACAGGCTCAACAAGGATGCCGATGTGGATGGATTCATCGTGCAGCTGCCGCTGCCGCGCCATATCAGCGAGCAGAAAATAATCGAGGCTATCGACTACCGCAAGGATGTGGATGGATTCCACCCCGTCAATGTGGGCAGAATGTCAATCGGCCTCCCCTGCTTCGTGAGTGCCACTCCAGCCGGCATCATGGAGCTGCTGGCACGCTACAATGTGCCCACCAAGGGCGCACGCTGTGTGGTGCTCGGACGCAGCAACATCGTGGGCAAGCCGGTGGCCACCCTCATGATGCAGAAGCATCAGCCGGGCGATGCCACTGTGACAGTGTGCCACTCCTCCACCAAGAATATCAAGGAGATATGCCGCGAGGCCGACATAATCATAGCTGCTCTTGGCCACCCGGGGTTTGTGACCGCCGATATGGTGAAGCAAGGTGCAGCTATTATAGATGTGGGCACCACCCGAGTTCCTGACGCATCACGCAAAAGCGGCTTCCGCCTGTGCGGCGATGTGGATTTTGCCAATGTAGAGCCGCTTTGCTCCTACATCACCCCGGTGCCCGGCGGCGTCGGACCGATGACCATTGTGTCACTTATGAAGAACACCCTGCTTGCCGCCCGCCACGATATCTATCCGGCATGATACACGGGTTGACCCTACTGTTTGTTTCGCTCGCATCGCTGCTCCTGCCTGCAAAGGCAGAAATGGTGTTTGCGGGCGATGCCATGCAGCATCAGAGCCAACTTGATGCTGCACGCACAAGCAACGGAGGGTATGACTATTCCGACTATTTCGCTGCCATTGAGCCATATATCCAATCGGCCGACATGGCAGTAGTGAACCTTGAGACCCCCCTCGGGGGAAAGCCATATTCGGGGTATCCGATGTTTTGCGCTCCAGATGATTATGCAAAAGCTCTGAAAGATGCAGGGTTTGACTTTTTCCTGACAGCCAACAACCATATGCTCGACCGCCGCGACCGCGGACTCCGCCGCACCATAGGAGTACTGGATTCGCTCGGTGTGGAGTCGATAGGGATATACAGTTCAAAGGAATCACGCTCGGCACGATTGCCCAAGATAGTGAATGTGAAGGGGTTCAAGGTGGGGATGCTCAACTACACCTACGGCACCAACGGCATCACCATCCAGGGGAATGTGGTGGTGGACTATATTGACCATAGTCTCATAGAGCGTGATGTGGCTCAGGCCCGGGCCGGCGGAGCCGAGATTGTGTGCGTGTGCCTGCACTGGGGTGAAGAGTATCATCTACTACCAACCGCCGGGCAGAAACGGCTCGCCGACAGGCTCACCAAGCTTGGTGTGGACCTCATCATCGGAGGTCATCCACATGTGATTCAGCCGATGGAGCTGAGGGATAATCCGCGTGGCAAAAAAAGCCTTGTGGTGTACTCCCTCGGCAACTTTATATCGGGGATGCGCACCACCGACACCCGCGGAGGGGCGTTGGTGAGGGTCAGCCTCGAGCGCGACTCTTTGGGCGAGGCGAGAGTGGCCGACGCTTCATACAGGATGGTGTTCACCGTGCCACCGGGATATGACAGGCGCAACTACCACCTTATTCCGGCAGAGTGCTCCGCTCCGTCAGGCGCCGAGGGGATGCGCAAGGGATTCTGGAACAATGCCAAGCGGGTGTTTGACCGCCACAATATCAGAGTGCCGCTCGACACCTTGGCTATCGCTCGTTACAACCAACAGTAAATATTTTCAAACAATATATGGACAAACTGCCAAGTGATGTGGCCATGCTGCTGAGCGTGGTGAACACCAAGCTGAGAGATGAATATCCGGACGGGCTTGAAGCCATGTGCGCCGATATGGAGCTGGACCGCCGGGAGCTTGAGCAACGGCTCGCCGCCGCAGGATATGAATATTCAAAGGAGAACAACAGATTTTGGTGATGGATCAGGAATTTCAGTCACAAGAGCTTGAGACAGCGGTCAATGAGCTGTCGCGGTTGCCGGGTGTGGGCAGAAAAACAGCCTTGAAACTCGCCCTGCACCTGCTCCGGCGCGATGCCGCTGAGGCCACCGCGCTTGGCAACGCTATCATCAACATGCGCACCAATGTGAAATACTGCAGCGAGTGCCACAATATTTCGCCCGGCGAAGTGTGCGCCATCTGCGCCTCTGAGAGCCGCGACCACAGCATAGTGTGTGTGGTGGAGAATGTGAACGATGTGATGAGCGTGGAGCGCACCGGAGAGTATAACGGTGTGTATCATGTGCTTGGCGGCGTAATCTCACCGATGGACGGCATCGGGCCCGATATGCTCGAGATAGATAGCCTTGTGGAGCGTGTGAAACGCGGAGGCGTGAAGGAGGTGATCCTGGCGCTCGGAGCCACAATGGAAGGCGACACCACCAATTTCTACCTCTACAGGAGGCTCGGCGAGATGAGCGATGTGAGAATCACCCAGCTGGCGCGAGGAGTGGCTGTGGGCAACGATTTGGAATACACCGATGAGGTGACACTCGGGCGGTCGCTTGTGCAGCGAAGGCTGTTTTCAGAAAGTTTCGGATCATGAGCAGCAGTGTGGACATAGAGCTGAGAGCGATTGAGCCGGAGGACGCCACAATGATGTATATGTGGGAGAACGACCGCGAGCTTTGGCGATTCGGGCGAACCCATGCCCCGCTGTCACTGCATCAGATCAGGGAGTACATCGATGGTTATAGCGGTGATGTGTATGCCGAAGGGCAGCTCCGGCTGATGATTTGCGCAGAGGGCAAAAGCATTGGAATGGTGGATCTTTACGATATCGACGCTGTGAACCGCCGCGCAGGAGTGGGGATAATGGTGAGCAAAGAGTGGCAGCACCGGGGAGTAGGACAGCTGGCGATAGCGCGACTTGCCGAGTACAGCGGCAACGTGCTCGGACTGCACCAATTGTGGTGCGTGTGTGGCGAGGATAACACCCCTGCCCTGCAGCTGTTCAGGAGCCAGGGATTCAGCATCAACGGACGGCTGCGCTCATGGGTGCGCATCGGCCAAAGCTACCGCGACGCCTACCTCCTCCAACGCCTCCTCGTCAACTGACATGGAAATACCGGATCAGTTATCATAGAGATGGAAATAAAATTTGCGGGATTGGGAGGAAATGGTTACTTTTGTAAAAATTTGGTGTAATAATGGCCGATGAACTCCAAACACGCTTGCAAAGCCTGCAGAGCAAAGCGAAGCTACTGATGGAACGCTACAAGCTGCTCCTCAGGCAGAAGCAGCATCAGGATGCCGAGCTTGCACAGCTGCATGACACCGTCAGGCAGCAGCAGAAGCAGATAGCGCTGCTTGAACAGCAGCTTGAGCATCTGCGCGTGGTGAGCCCCCTGAGTGTTCGAGGGGCAGATATGGAGCTTAGTCGCGCAGTATTGAGCCAATTAGTGCGGGACATAGACAAATGCATCGCCGAATTAACCGATTGATGCAATGAAAGATATACTCGACATAAAACTACGCCTCGGCAATGTGACCCTATCGCTGGCAGTGAATCGCAATGAGGAAGCCACACTCAGGGAAGCAGCGCGTCAGGTGAACCATGCATGGGACGGCTTTGCCAACCGCTTTGAGGTGAAGAAGCCCGATGAGATCATGGCAATGGTGTGCCTGTTGTTTGCCAAGGGGTATGTAACTGCAACAGAGAGCAATGCAGAAACAGCACGGTTTCTGGAGGATTTTGAAACAGAGCTTGACGCATTGCTTATGGGCGACAACGATAGTGCCGCTGTGGCTAAGGGAGATATCTGACATCGGAGACAAAGAGTTGCTCTCCGTCACCGGCATCCGGGATGCCGCTATGGACTGAAAGAGAACTGTTACCTGCACTGGCTTGAAACTCTGGCATGCGTGGATGCGCCTGTCGGGTTTTACGGCAAGTGCAATTTTTTTATCTTAAAGTATTATTTGTCAAAAACGAACTTAAATTATTAACCATTAAAGCTACTAACTACTTTATAACATGGATTTTGTTTATTCTATTCTTATAGCCATAGTTGCTCTCGCTCTGGGAGCCGCCATCGCTATGGCCATCCAGCGGTATCTTGCCAAGGGCAAAGCCGCTGCTATTGTGGAAGAGGCCAAAGTTGAGGCCGAAGTGATTAAGAAAAACAAGCTGCTCGAAGCACGCGAGGAGGAACTCCGCATCAAAACCGAGGCCGAAAATGCCGCCAACCAGCGCATGAGCCGTGTGCAGAGCGCCGAGGGACGCATCAAGCAGCGTGAGCTCCAGCTCAATCAGCAGCAGAGCGAAAACCAGCGCGCCAAAAATGAGAACGAGGCATTCAAGGCCAAACTCGAAGACCAGATGGCGAAAACCGAAGCCAAGCAGAATGAACTCGATGCCCTCAAACGCCAGGCTCAGGAGGAGCTTGAGAGAGTGTCCGGACTGTCGTCGGAAGAGGCTAAGGAGAAACTCATCGAGAGCCTCAAGGATGAGGCCAAGACTGCCGCCGCAAGTTATATCAACGATATAATGGACGATGCCAAAATGACTGCTAACAAGGAGGCTAAACGAATTGTGGTGCAGTCCATACAGCGCGTGGCCACCGAAACAGCCATTGAAAACTCCGTGACTGTGTTCCCCATTGACTCCGACGAAATCAAAGGCCGCATCATTGGCCGCGAAGGTCGCAACATCCGCGCTCTTGAAGCTGCCACCGGTATCGAGATTATCGTTGACGACACCCCTGAGGCTATCGTGCTGTCGGGCTTTGACCCCGTGCGCCGCGAAATTGCCCGCCTCGCACTCCATCAGCTTGTGATTGACGGTCGTATCCATCCGGCCCGCATCGAGGAGGTGGTGGCCAAGGTGCGCAAGCAGGTGGAAGAAGAGATTATCGAAACCGGTAAACGCACCGCTATCGACCTCGGCATCCATGGGTTGCACCCCGACTTGATACGTCTTGTGGGTAAGATGAAATACCGCTCCAGCTACGGACAGAACCTGCTTCAGCACTCAAGAGAAACAGCCAATCTATGTGCCGTGATGGCCTCGGAGCTTGGACTGAATCCCAAGAAAGCTCGTCGTGCCGGATTGCTTCACGACATAGGCAAAGTGCCTGACGAGGAGCCCGAACTGCCGCATGCACTCCTCGGTATGAAACTTGCCGAGAAGTACAAGGAGAAACCCGAAATCTGCAACGCCATCGGCGCTCACCACGATGAGATAGAACAGACTTCGCTGCTGGCCCCCATCGTGCAGGTGTGCGATGCCATTTCCGGCGCACGCCCCGGTGCACGCCGCGAGATTGTGGAGGCTTATATCAAACGTCTAAACGACCTTGAACAGCTGGCACTGTCGTATCCCGGCGTGCTCAAAACCTATGCTATCCAGGCTGGTAGAGAGCTGCGCGTGATTGTCGGAGCTGACAAGATTGACGATGCCGAAACAGAAAAGCTGTCGGCTGAGATAGCCAAACGCATTCAGGATGAGATGACCTATCCCGGCCAGGTGAAAATCACCGTTATACGTGAAACTCGCTCCGTGAGCTTCGCCAAGTAAGCACCATGAGTAGCAATATGGACAACAATACTGCTCCACTACAGGAGGATGCCCCCGAACAGCCGAAAGCTAGATGCTGCGGCCGATGCCACAAGGAACCGCCCCGCGGCAAGCTGCACAGCTTCAACTATCTGGCCGATGTGCCGGGTGGCATGGCCGACTTCGACATGGTGGAGGTGACTTTCAAAAATACCCACAAGGGGTTTTACCTCAATTCGCTGCACCTGCCGCTCGAGATTGGCGACATGGTGGCGGTGGAAGCATCGCCGGGTCACGACATCGGCAAGGTGACTCTCACCGGCAAACTTGTGGCCCTGCAGATGCGCAAAGCCAATGTGAAACCCAACGCCGAGGTGAGGAGAATATTCCGTCTTGCCAAGCCTGCCGACCTTGAAAAATTCGAGGAGGCCAAGGCCAAGGAGAACGACACCATGATCCGTGCCCGCAAGATTGCCGCCGACCTGAAACTGAATATGAAAATCGGCGATGTAGAGTATCAGGGTGACGGCAACAAGGCTATATTTTATTACATAGCCGATGAGCGCGTGGATTTCCGACAGCTCATCAAAGTGCTTGCCGACACATTCAAGATACGCATCGAGATGAAGCAGATCGGTGCTCGTCAGGAGGCCGGACGCATAGGCGGTATAGGCCCGTGCGGGCGTCCGCTATGCTGCGCCAGCTGGATGACCAACTTTGTGAGCGTAGGCACCGCAGCCGCACGTTTTCAGGACATCTCGCTCAATCCACAGAAACTGGCAGGACAGTGCGCCAAGCTCAAATGCTGCCTCAACTTCGAGGTGGACGCCTACGTGGAGAGCATCAAACGTATGCCGCCGAAAGATGTGCGTCTTGAAACGATGGACAACACTTACTATCATTTCAAATACGATGTGTTCAAGCGCGAAATCACCTACAGCACCGACAAATCCGTGCCGGCCAATCTGGTGACTATTGATGCTGAGCGTGCGTTTGAAGTGATGAACATGAACAAAAACGGGGAGAAGCCGTTGTCACTTCTGCGCGAAGGAGACGAGGCTGCCGAACCGAAAAAGAAGTTCAACGATATTCTCGGTCAGGACGCCATCAACCGCTTCGACAAGGACAAGAAAAAGAAAAAGCGCAAGCCCAAAGGCCCCAGACCGGCCCAGGACGGCAATGTGCCTCAGGGCGGTGCACCGAAGGGTGAGCGGCCTCCGCGCCCCAAGGGCGACAAGCCGCAGAAGCCCAAAGGCGACCGTCCCCAGAAACAGAAGCCGAGGAACAATGGCGGCAATAATGACAAACCGCAAAACAACGAATGATGTGCATGGGCACCAAAACGTTGATATACAGTATTGCACTCAGTGCCGTCATGAACTTGGCGGCACTGACCTCATGCAGCAACAAGCATGCATCGGTGGCTGAATTCTGCGACATCCCTCAGCAGGGGTGGGTGTACGGCAATGCGCTGGAATATCAGCCACGAGGGCTGGACAGCGTGGCGCTGCGCACTCTCCTGCTCACGGTGCGCCACAGCAATGCATACCCCTACCGCAATATCTGGCTCGAAGTGACCACCATCACCACGGGGGTCAAAACCATCGACACTCTCAACATTGAGCTGGCCGATGTATATGGCCGGTGGCATGGATCCGGGTTCGGGCCATCCTATCAATACGAAACAGCCGTAGGTGCCCCCAAAATCCTGAGCGACAGCTCAAAGATAGCTGTGCGCCATATCATGCGGGTTGACACTCTTCGCGAAGTGGAGCAGATAGGGTTCACCATAAACAGAGCCAAGCCATGAGCCGGAGAGAGTTTGACAGCATAATATTCGACATGGACGGCACATTATGGGATGCGGTGGACTCCTATAGAGAGGTGTGGATACAGAGCTTCCGCGACATGGGTCTCCCCTACAGCGTGAGCCGACAGCAGCTCATTGAATGTATGGGTCAGACCATCGATACCATCTACACACGGCTGGTGAATGATGATGAGTGCAAAAGTGAATTCCTGAAACAACTGGAATACAACGAGATGCAGATGATGCCCAAACTCGGCGGAAAGTTGTATGACGGCGTGAGGGAGTGGGTGCCGCGGCTAGCCGAGGAGTACAGGCTGCTGATGGTGAGCAACTGCGGCAGCGACGGACTTCACAATTTCTTGCGGTTCACCGGACTCGCACCCTATTTCACCGACACCCTCACCTATTGCCAAACCAAGCTGCAAAAGGAGGGAAACATAGCTCTGCTGATGCGCTGCCACGACTTGAGTGCACCGATATATGTGGGTGACACTCAAGGTGATTGCAACTCAGCACACAAGGCCGGGATTCCGATGCTTCATGTGGAATGGGGATTTGGTGCCGCTCCCGATGCTGATTTCCGAGCCGACAGTTTTGAACATTTAGCTAATTTTTTCCTTTCATAATATAAACAGTCAATGTATTATGAAATCGACTCTTGAACTACAAACCGTGCTGCTGCCGCACGATGAACAGACAAAGCGCTTGCAACGCCTGCAGCAACTGATGAAGGATGCCGGAATGTCGGCAATGCTGGTCAGTGACAAAGCCAACATTTATTATCTCACCGGGCGCGTGGTGACAGGGTATGTGTATCTGCCCGCGAGCGGCCGCCCGATATATTTTGTCCGCCGTCCGCTGGGACTTGAAGGCGATGGCACCGTGTATATCCACAAACCGGAGCAGATGCCCGAATCGATCGGACTTGATGTGCCTCAGGAGCTGGGATTGGAACTGGACCTGCTGAGCTATTCCCATGCCCAAAGGCTGATGGCTCTGTTCGGGCCGGAAGTGACTTATGCCAACGCTTCGCCCATGATGCGCCTGGCACGCTCGGTGAAAACAGATTTTGAAATAGAGCGGATCAAGCAGTCGGGCGTGAAGCAGATGAGCGTTTATGCCCGCATACCGCGCCTGTATCAGGAAGGGATGACCGACCTGGAACTGCAGGTGGAGATAGAACGGCGGTCGCGACTCGAAGGATGTCTCGGCCAGTTCCGCATATCCGGCGACAGCATGGAGCTGTTCATGGGGAGTGTGCTGACAGGCGAGAATGCCGATACCCCGTGCCCATACGACTTTGCGATGGGCGGCGGCGGTCTTGACCCGTCAATTCCTGTGGGCGCCGATGAGACAGTAATAGCCGACGGACAGAGTGTGATGGTGGATGTGAACGGCAATTATACCGGCTACATGACCGATATGACCCGCACCTACTATCTCGACCACATTAGCGATGAAGCCGTTCGCGCCCATGAATGTTCCATAGCCATCTGCCGCGCCATCGAAGCTGTTGCCCGGCCCGGAGTGCCGGCCAAGGAGCTGTATGAGGTGGCCGAAAAGATAGTGCGTGAGCAGCATCTGGAAAACTATTTCATGGGGCATAAGCAGCACGCCTCGTTCATAGGCCACGGTGTGGGAATAGAAGTGAACGAGCTTCCTGTGATAGCGCCGCGTAGCCGCGACATACTCGCTCAGGGCAATGTGATAGCCCTTGAGCCCAAATTCGTGATACCCAAGGTGGGCGCCGTGGGAATTGAGAACACATACGTGGTGACAGCCACCGGAGTGGAATGTCTCACCCCCGCGCCCGAACAGTTGATGTCATTGATTTAGAGGTTGTTTAATGGACCAGTATTTCAAAGATAAAATAGACAACAAAGTGATGCGCACCGTGGGCTCCTGCGCCGACAATCTCGGCAGGGATTGCTATGTGGTGGGCGGATATGTGCGTGATATATTTCTGCATCGTCACTCCAAGGATATGGATTTCGTGACCGTCGGATCAGGGATTGAGGTGGCCAAAAGCGTGGCCTCAGCCTTAGGCCGCGGCACGCACCTGAGCGTGTTTCGAACCTACGGCACAGCGCAGGTGAAACGCGGCGACCTTGAGCTGGAGTTTGTGGGCGCACGCAAGGAATCGTACACTCCGGATTCGCGCAATCCGATGGTGGAGTCGGGGTCGCTGGACGATGACCTGAGCCGCCGCGATTTCACCATCAACGCTCTGGCGATATGCGTCAATTCCCAACGGTTTGGCGAGCTGGTGGATAAATTCAACGGTCTGAGCGATATGCAGGCCCAGACAATCCGCACTCCCCTCGATCCGGATATAACCTTCAGCGATGACCCGCTGCGCATGATGAGGGCCGTGCGTTTCGCCACCCAACTTGGATTTACAATCCATCCCGACACTCTCGAAGCCATACACCGCAACTCCGGCCGCATCACTATAATCACCCGCGAGAGAATCATGGACGAGCTAATGAAAATCATGCGTTCGGCCAAGCCTTCTGTAGGATGGCGGTTGCTTGCCGACACCGGACTGCTGAAGCATATTTTCCCCGAACTCAACGCTCTCCGTGGCGTGGAAACCGTCAACGGACGAAGCCACAAGGACAATTTCCAGCACACTCTCGAGGTGCTTGACAAAGTGGCCGCCGGAAGCGAGGATGTGTGGCTGAGATGGGCTGCACTGCTCCACGACATTGCCAAACCTGTGACCAAACGGTGGGACGACAAAATCGGCTGGACATTCCACAACCACAACTTCATAGGTGCCAAGATGGTGCCTAAGATATTCAAGGCCATGAAGTTTCCGCTTAACGACCACATGAAATATGTGAGCAAAATGGTGGAACTGCACATGCGTCCCATAGCCCTGGTGGAAGACGGAGTGACCGATTCGGCGGTGCGCAGGCTGCTGCATGACGCAGGCGAGGATCTCGAGGACCTCATGACATTGTGCCGTGCCGACATCACTTCCAAAAATCCGGAGAAAGTGCGCCGGCATTTGGCCAACTTCGACCATGTGCGCGAAAAAATGACCGAGCTCGAGGCGCGAGACCATGTGCGCAATTTCCAGCCGCCGGTGCGTGGCGAGGAGATTATGGCGGTGTTCGGACTCAAGCCATGCCGTGAGGTGGGTGTGATTAAAGACGCTATTAAAGATGCCATCCTTGACGGTGTGATTCCCAATGAGCGGGAGGCCGGATGGCAGTTTATGCTTGAAAAAGCCAAAGAATTAGGACTTGAACCATGTACTACATAACCAAACGACTTGAAATATCGGCATGCCATTCGCTGACCCTCGATTATGAGAGCAAATGCACCCGCAGGCATGGCCACAATTGGATAATAACCATTCATTGCAAGGCGAAAGAGCTGGACAGCAACGGTATGGTGGCCGACTTCACCCATATCAAATCGCGCATAATGGAAACTCTCGACCATGCCGACCTCAACGAAATGCTCCCGTTCAACCCCACAGCCGAAAACATAGCCCGCTGGATATGCTCCATCACCCCGAAATGCTATCGCGTGGAGGTGCAGGAAAGCGAGGGTAATATAGCTGCCTACGAAAAGGATGAGTAAATCATATCTTGTCAACGAAATATTCTATTCCCTTCAAGGCGAGGGGTATTTCACGGGCACTCCGGCGGTGTTTGTGAGGCTGAGCGGCTGCAACCGCAGATGCCCGTTCTGCGACACCGATTTCTCATCCCACACCCCCATGAGCGCAGTGGAGATTGCCAACGAAGCAGCTAAGTATCCGGCCCGGCATCTGGTGCTTACCGGCGGCGAGCCCGGATTGCAGGTGGATGATGAGCTTATTGATGCTCTCCACAGCAGAGAGTTCTTTGTGGCTATTGAAACCAACGGTTCCGTTCCCCTTCCGGAATCTATTGACTGGGTGACATGCTCGCCCAAGGATAAGCCATGGGCACTTAATGTGGTGAATGAGCTCAAAGTGGTGTATGAACCGGGTAAAGATGTGGATGCCATAGCTTCCGGATTCACGCCGATGCATCTGTTTCTGCAACCATGCGCCTATACCGACGGAAGCTCCACCACCGCTCAAACCATTGAATACATATTGTCGCACCCATATTGGCGGCTGTCGCTGCAAACCCACAAGATATTGCAAATCCGGTGAAACATTGAGGCGGCGAACTTGGTTATAATGAAAACATAAAGTCGTTTTCAACAATTAAAATATAACCAAGTATGAGTTACTATTCATCTTTTGACGGGGGTGTGAAGCGTATGTGGTATGTGCCCCTCATCACAGGTCTGTTAAGTATTGGATTTGGCATCTGGTGTCTCTGCTCGCCGACAAGCTCCCTGCCGGTGTTCGCCTACATATTCGCAGCCGCCATACTGCTGGCTGGCATTGCTAATGTGGGATACGCAGGGTTCACATCATCCTACAGCCGCAACTGGGGATGGAGTCTCGCACTCGGATTGCTTGAGATAGTGGGCGGCGCATGGCTGTTTTTCCTTCCCGCACCGGTGCTTGCCACAGCATTCATTTTCACCATCGGCATATTGATACTCGTTGGAGCCATCAATTCAATAGCCGAAGCATGCTATCTGTCAGCGTTCAGCGGTGCCGGAGTGGTGTGGATGATACTGATGCTTCTCGTCACCATAATCTTTGCTGTCATATTTCTTTCCAACCCGATAGCCGGCGGTGTCGTTGTGTGGCTGTGGATAGGCATATCCCTTGTGGCATTCGGGATATTCCGCATCATGCTGTCAATGATGCTCAAACGTTTCACCTCACTCTAACCCGTTTGTCATGAGCATAATCAACAACACTTCCAACGCTCCGCATATCAAGAAACGGCCTGTGATATGCGATGTGATGAACATTATCATCCTTGCCCTGTCGGCTGCATTGATAGTGTGGATATCGCTTGACACCTTCCGCAAGATTGATTTTTTGCAGAACGGTGCTTATATGAAATTTCAGTTGTGGGTATGCCTGTTTTTTGTGCTGGATTTCTTTGTCGAGATATTCTATGCCGAAAACAAATGGCAAATGTTCCGTCACCGACTCCTGTTTCTTCTGCTCTCGATACCGTATCTCAACATCATAAATCTATGCAACATCGAGCTTGGGCCGGATGCACTTTATTTCGTGCGTTTCATCCCGTTGGCCCGAGGAGCACTGGCCATGGCGATAGTGATAAGCTATTTGTCGTCCAACGCCGTCACAAGCCTGTTCATGTCGTACATGGTGATAATGATTCTCGTGGCATATTTTTGTTCGCTGATATTCTATCAGTGCGAGCATAGCGTGAATCCGGAAGTCAACACCTATTGGACTGCGCTCTGGTGGTCAGCGATGAATATGTCAACCGTGGGGTGCAACATATCACCGGTCACGGTGGCGGGAAAGATTGTTGCCGTGGTGCTTCCTGTTTCGGGAATGGTGATATTTCCGCTGTTCACCGTATATCTGACCAACTATGTGACCAACGCGATGAAAAAACGCCGCTCCGAGCTGCTATAAACGCATTCGGACTATACAACAACGCGCTCCCCGACATCCGGAGAGCGCGTTGCCATATAACTATGATTGAATCAGAACTCGTATTTTGTTCCGAACATCAAACGCATTTCAGGACGGAACTCCATCGCTCCCTCGGACACAGGCAATGCGCCGGCAATGGACTGTGTCTGCACATTCACGCTCCAGTTTTGAGCCACCTTGAAGCTGGCGATAAACGAAGCCTTGAACGAGGCAGTGAAACGGGTAGTTTCTTCACCGCCGTAAACGGGCTTGCTATTGGCAACACCTATATATGCGCCAAGCGATCCGGAGAAGTCGAAGAACCGGTCGGGATCATATCCTGCAAGTGCTGAGGAGACGCTGAGGATATAGTCACCGCCAACAGAGATATTCTTCAGGTTCTCGTTGTCATGCGGGAAAATCTGCGCATCAACACCCACTTTCCAAGCCGACATCGGGGAGAACCAGCGGCCGTAGCCTGCTTCCAAAGTATAGCCGATGCCGTAGTTTTTCTTGTACTTGCCGGGGCCAAAGGAGAGGGTAACAAACTGATGCTTGTCGTCTGCTTCTTTGAATCGGGCAAGGTTCTCAGCATAGTTGTACTTGTAATCGCCTATGCTGTATCTAAGGCCGATATTGATTGACGAAAGGACTTTTGAGTCGTAGATATCCTGACGGAAACCGCGCAGCATAATTCTACCTTGCGGCTCGATGAATATACCCCAGTTGGGATTGATGTTCACCATCGCCTTCAAACCGGCTTCAACACCAGGATATAATTTGGCATAAGCTTCCTTGACATACATACCGCACACACCGGCAAACAGGTCTAATTCAAACGGCGAATAAACTCTGTAACCGTTGATAGCGTTTGTGAGATTCCACATATAATCCACACCACCCATGAAAAACTCTCTGGGATGGTATATCTTGCCGTAGGAAGCGTTGAACCGGATGGCAGAGTACGGTGAGAACCATTTACCACCGGAGAAAGAGAAGGTGAGGTTGTTGTCGGTGAACATCCCACTCTTGCCGTTGTGCTTCTTGAGATTGGTCCACCCTGCACCAATCTCATAGAACATATGGTCAGCGGCATTTTGAGTTTCAAACGGTTCGGTCCATTTTTCGCGCTCCTCGGCAGTCATGCGGCGGAAGCCGAGGCCCACCATAAGAGAAGGCTCAATACGATAGTGGAATCCGGAGGGGTTCTCAATATTTCTATAGATACCGTTGCCATAGTAGAGTCCGATACGCGGCTCGACATACGCATAGAGATTACGTGCAAAGTTCCAGCGTCCCTGAAGACCGAATCGGAGGCCGAAAATACTATTGCTGTGATGACAATGGCGACTGAGCTGGTACTCGATGCCGGGAGTGGCAATCACCTCAAATTTGCGGTTAACATTGTAGCCGCGCAGCAGAGATGAGAAATTAACAAGCCAGTCAAGCGATGCCCCACCGAAAGCCGAGTGGTGGCCGTCAAGGTGATGGCGCCCTGCATTGAGGCCCAAACGCCAACCATAAACCGGTGTCACCCAGTCACCAAACGACACACCAAAGCGATAATCAAGGGTCGATGATGAAAAGAGGTTATCGGGATCCATAAATAACCCGCCACCGCCTTCAATTGACACAAAATAGTGATCACCGAACATTTTGTTGCGGAAAAATTGGTTGCGGTTCGGTTTCTGAAGTGTGTATTTCAAAGCATTGAATCCTTCAGTGGTTTCGGCAGGAGCACCGCTGACCACTTCTTCCACTACCACTGTTTCCTCCTCAACCTGAGCGGAAACAGGGATAGAGCAGACAGCTGCCATAAGTGCAGCCAAACTACATGATATAATTCTTATAGATGACATAGTTATGGGGTTATTCTTTATTGGAAACATTTTTTTGTTCTTCAGTGAGGAGATCTACAACATCGCCGTCCACTCGTGCCAGATCAATGAGCGAGGGGTCAAGGGCAAGAGCCTTGTCAAGATGCCCGATGGCCGCCATATAGTTATCGGTGCGGTTGGCAGCTATAGCCTTGATATACTCCTCAATGGCAGAGTCTCCGAGAGCCTGAGCCTTACGCCAAGCCTCATCGTTGGACTTGATTGACAGCAACAGCACCACCTCATTGATGGGTGAATCAGCGGATATCTCCTGCGCCACATCCATATAGCGTCCGTTAAGGGCAGCGGAATATATCTTTGCCTTATGGTAGAGCGGGGTGTCGGGGGTGAGCGAAAGGATTGAGTCTGCGCTGGTATATTGACCGTTTCTCAAGAATGAGATACCTTGGTTGAGACGAGACTCGTTGGGCACATCTCCATGAGCGGTTATGAGAAGAGGCTGGATGAGATCCACATCATACTCATCGCGTTTGATGAGTATATCAGCAAGGTCAGTGGCACCAACAAGGAAGCGGGGATGAACCTCAAGCGCACGACGGATGATAGGCTCGCGGTCGGCGGAGTCAGCCTGGGAGTACAAGCGCCAGAATTCATAGCGCGACATATCCTTGCTGTTGGTGGCATACAGCTCCTTGATTTCATCATCAGTGAGATAACGGTAGCGGGAGGTTACAAACTCGTAGGTCACATTGCGGAGCTTAGGAAGATAGTTGGTTTTGATAAGATTGGCATAACAGGGCAAAGCCACAATTTTGCGGCTTTGATTATTTATGCTGTTGGGATAGCGGTCGATAATTTCTTGAATCTGCTCTGCCTCGGCACTGTAGCCATCAGCATTCAACAGTTTCACGACTTCACTCCAGGAAGCAACATCAGCATCGGTGCGCACATCCATGTTGCGGCGTGTGGTGGCATCCAACCCCTGAAGAATCACATCCATAGCTGATGACATACGGCCCTTCGCAAGTTTCAGATTGGATTCATAGTTACCCTCAGGAGAAGCTGTACCGGAGATGGTGAAGCTCTTGATAGCCATGTCCGGGTTGCTTTCAATCTCGCGGAGCTGAGCCAGCAGACGATCCATTTCCGCGAGGTTGTCGCCGAGACTCATATCAAGATTCGAACGACCCACGGTGAAAGTAAGCCGAACATCGCCTTTGGTGTCACGAAGCTGCATTTCGGGAGTGGGGAAGAATTGCTCATCAACCACAGGGCTTCCTTTAAGAGAATAGGAGAGGAAGCGCATAGGGTTGATGGTACCGCGGGCAATCATAATGGTGTCGCTGTAGATGATGCTGTTGTACGATTCAAGCGAGGTGAAGATGTCGCAGCGATAATCCTGATTGGGATTTCTCACATACACCGAATCCTTGATGCCGATTATATCATCGGCATGGCGCCCGGTGGTTTTCACTATAACATAATCATTAAGCGGATCGGAGTTGTTATTCCAGTCATACATGCGCTCCTGTGTCTTATTGTAGCGGGATCCGTCAAACACCACCGGACGCATGAAGTTGCGCTTGCGGGTGGTAATATTATAAATAGATGGCTGGATAACCATTCTCATACTGGAGTTGAAGAGCTGGTGCGGCACCTTGACATGGGTGTTGACAGTGAGGTAGTTACCACGCACCTCAATATCAGTTGGTTCTGTGACAAGAGCGTTAGTTATAACTTTTGCTTTTACCACCACCTCGTCAAGAGTTCGCGCCTTGGGACTCAGTGCCACATCAAGGGTCAACTTACCATCGACATTGACAGTTTTCTCCTCACATCCCATCACCTTGAATGTCAACTGACAATCATCGGGAACATTGACAGTGAATTTACCTTCGTCGTTGGTGGCTCCGACAAACTTGTCGGTAGCGGCATCAAATATAGATACTCCGTAGAGCGGCTCTTCGGTAACTTGCTGCAACACCTTGCCTCGCACATTGATATTGCGAGCCGATATCTGCATGGAAGCAACTGACAGAGCCACTGCAAGCAGAGACTTGAAAATAGTATTAAAATTATTCATAACAAAGATATTGCTGTATTACCGGAAGATATATGCAAATGAGATACCAACCTGCGGAATTGGAATCCATGTGGAGTAGTTGAGATTGTCAGGTTTTCCCTCATCGACATGATAGCGGTAGCAACGTGTTTTACCAACACCGCATCCCACGCTGAACTCCATGTTCCAATGCTTGTTGAGCACAAGGTCGTAACCATAAGTCAAACCTACCGACAGCAAGTCGCCGGCATATACACGTTCGTTCCACTGAGCCTTGTAGTCCATGAACATAGGCGAGAACGCAAGGAAATGCCGCGCCATGGGACGGTTGAACCAATAGCGCAGTTGCGGCTGCACACGGAAGTTGGTCCAGCAGACCCCGTGGATAGGTTTGGTCACCGGATTGAGGGCGAGGCCAAAATCCAGGGTAAGTTTTTGATTGAGGCGAAACTCCACTGACGCATTAGGAGTCAAAATGAGCCAATCAAGGGCGTTGGTTCTAACTGCGAGTCGCTGCGCGTAAACCGATTGAGCGCACAAACAGACCAGCAAAATCATTATGCCCTTCAAAATTAAATGTTTCATATAAGAAATGATACCTATGAAAAAAGGGTTATTAAATTTCGGATATCTTAATAAAAACTTGAAACAAACAATTGAGAAGAGAAAGGGAGAGGAGAATATGGCGGTTTTATTGTTGCAGGAGAGAGTTCAAGGGTGGAAGCCTAAGAAGGCTTGTCAAGAGCTTCATATTTGGAGTGCTGGCTCTTGAACTCAGGCACAAGGGCCTTCATTGAAGCCACCACAGTCATGTCATCGGAAGTGTGGGCCAACTCCACAAGATGCTCGATACGGGATTTCACATCTATGAAATCATACTCTCTCACCTTGGCAATCTTGATTTTGTTATGGCTTGTAGGCAGAGTGATTTCCTGATCGTTGAGCACTTCCTCATATAGTTTCTCACCGTCGCGCAGACCGGTGAACTTAATCTCCACGTTTTTGGCACCGCTCATCTGAATCATGCGGCGGGCAAGGTCGGCAATACGCACCGGCTTGCCCATGTCAAACACGTATATCTCGCCTCCATGTCCCATTGTACCGGCCTCGAGCACCAGTTTGCAAGCCTCCGGAATAAGCATGAAGAATCGTATGATGTCGGGATGAGTTACTGTAACCGGGCCTCCGGCCTTAATCTGACGCTCGAACAAAGGTATCACAGACCCATTGGAACCGAGCACATTACCGAACCGGGTGGTGACAAACCGAGTACGTCCCTCAACCTTGCCTTCCTTGATGGATTTGTCAAGCGCCTGCACATATATCTCGCAGATTCGCTTCGAGCAGCCCATCACATTGGTGGGATTGACAGCTTTATCTGTGGACACCATCACAAACTTGTCAGCATTGTACTTTACAGCCAGATCGGCAATCACGCGGGTACCGTACACATTATTGACAATACTTTCGTAGGGGTTGTCCTCCATCATCGGCACATGCTTATAAGCGGCGGCATGGAACACATACTCAGGCTGATACTGACGGAAAATCTCCTCCATACGCACCTTGTTGGCGATATCAGAGACAATGGTATGTGCCTCACATTCTGGCCACCGGCGAGCCATCATGAGCCTTATGTCATGAAGCGGAGTCTCAGCCTGGTCAATCAGTATGAGACAAGAGGGGTTGTATTCAGCTATCTGGCGCACCATTTCCGAACCAATACTACCGGCTGCTCCGGTGATCAGGATACGCTTGCCACGAAGAAGATTGCCCACAGCTTCCATGTCAATCTCGATTTTGTCGCGTGGAAGCAGATCCTGCACTTTCACTTCCCGGAGTTGCTTGTAGCTTAGTTCGCTTTTACCGTCCCACTCCTGCGCCGCAGGTATCATCATGATGCGGATTTTATTCTCAAGCAGACGGTTGACCATAGCGTCATTATGCCGCAGAGCCTCAATTTTCAAGGGCGACACAATCAGCGCAGTCACATTATTAGCTTTCATGTCCTCCACAAGATTCTCATCATTAGGATACACCTTCACGCCCATCAGATAATGGTTGTAGATATCGGATCCATCTGACACAAATCCTTTGAGGATATAGGGCGATGACGGCTGCGAGTTGATATTTTTGGCCAAGGCGATACCTCCTTGTCTCACGCCATATATAAAACTATTGATGCTGCGCCGGCTCTTGAGCGAAATTTCATAAAGTGATTTCACCCATATACGCATTGTCCACATCCCCACCAGCGCGAGGAGCGCCCATAGAAGCACGCGGCTCAGGCTCAACGGCACAAGCCAATGGGATAGGTGAAACAGATATTGGCTTCCCAGGATACAAGCAGTGGATATCAGCACACAAAGTCCGAGCTTGCGAAGATCCACAAATGAGGAGTAGCGCATCACGCCTGCGTAGGTGTGGAACAGCCTGAAGCATATCAAATAGAATATAGAGTATGCACACAGGGTGCCCAAAAGGGGATAAAAACGGCCGATGGTCAGCACCACACCATATTTCAATGCGTAAGCAATCCCACCGGAGAGCAAGACTATGATATAGTCAACCAGCAAGATGCTCCAATACGGGAGCGAATTGCGGGAAAAATACCACTGAGCTATCTTTTTAATTGGATTCATCTTCAACACTTTACTTTACAACGCATCAACATCATTTTTTTGAAGTATAATGGGAATAGTTGCCGTACCCATACCCGTAGCCATAGCCGTATTTATAACCGCGATGTGTGCCATCAGCCTCTGTTGCATTAAGCACCAGCGACATATTGCGGTACTTCTTTCCATCATACAACCGCTGGAGCTCCGGAAGCATCGAGCGCTCAAACAGACCGGCACGGATTATAAATACAGTTCTGTCAACCACCTTTTCAATAATCTGGGCATCAGCCATCATCTCTACCGGCGGACAGTCAATCAACACATAATCATATTGATTTCTGACCAAATCCACCAGTGCCACAAACCGGTCGGACTCAAGCAGCTCAGTGGGGTTGGGCGGCACTGTGCCGATAGGAATCACACACAATCCCTTGATAAGGGTGTCGCACACTGTGATACCGCTCACATCCTGCACATCACCAACAAGATAGTCGCTCAAACCGGGATGCGGAGAGTTGATGTATGCCGAGGTGGAACCACGACGAAGGTCACCGTCGATCACCAGCACTTTCTTGCCCTTGATGGCAAGACTGGCAGCAATATTCATGGATATGAATGTTTTGCCGGAGCCGGGGTTGAAAGATGTGATCATGATGGTGTTTCCTGTCTCTTTCTGCGACAGGAAACCAAGATTGGTGCGGAGCACACGGAATGCTTCGTTGACCATATTGCGTTTGCCGGGCTTCACCACTATGCGGCTTTCAGCAGCCTCCCCTTTCTTAGGCTTGTCAGCCGGTATCTCTCCAAGGAACGGTATGTTGAGACCTTCTATATCCTTGCGTCCGCGGATGCGGGTGTTGAGAGATTCAAGCAGGAAGTTGACACCGAACGGAAGCACCAGGCCCACCAGAAACGCCATCATGAGAATCTTGTTGCGCACAGGTGTGGTGGGGTTCTTGGAACCGGAGGGACGCTGGATAATCTCAGTGTTATATGCGGTGAAAGCCTTTGAGAGCTCATTTTCCTCACGCTTCTGCAAAAGGAAAAGATAGAGTGACTCCTTCACCTTTTGCTGACGCTCCACCGACAGCAGATAGTTGGCCTGGGTAGGTGCCGCAGCCAATCGCGAAGTGGTACCGGCCTTGCTGGCGCCAAGATTGCGTATCTGTGTTTCGATAGTCGTTATCTGATTGTCAAGCGTTGACAGGATAGAGCTTCTCATTCCGGCCAAACGGTTGTCTTGGTCAATCACCATGGGATGTGACTCTGAACTGTTGGAGGCGAATTTGTCACGCTCGAGCTTGAGTTCATTGTATGCCGCAATCTGACTCTCAACAGCGGCACTCCCGGAGCCGGCATTGACAGGAAGCAATTTGCCACGGGTTTCATCGCGCCCGAGATAGTTGCGGAGATAGCGCGTCATCTGCAGCTGATTGTTCAGCTCAAGCATTTGAGCTGAAGCAGCCTGATTCTCCGTCATATACATACTTGCAGCCTGCTGTACATCAGGGATGAGATGCTCGCTTTGATATGAAGCTATATCGTGGTCCACATTGCCAAGCTCGCTTTCAATCACAGCCAATCGCTCGTTGATGAAATTGGCGGTGGACACAGACACCTGATTGCGGTCGTCAAGCCATTTTTCATTATACACTGCAATCACACCGTTGAGCAGATCCTCGGCTCGCTCGGGTGAGAGGTCGAATGCTGAAAGGATGAGTGTGTTGCCCGATTTATCCTTCATACTCACCGAGAGCTTGGCGTTGAAAGCGGCAGAGGCTATGGACAAAGGCAATTTAGAGACATGAATGGTGCGGTCAGCAAGGTCGCCACGCCCGGTGAGAGCCACCACAAAACTGCCTGCTGCAGTGCGGACGGTGTCGCCCGGAGTGATAACACCTCCATGAGGAAGGTTAACACTGGTGCCGTTGAGCACCACATCGCTGAGCACAATCTTGCCATCGCTATTAACCTTAATCTCAGCCGAGCCACTTTCCTCGTCGGTGAGTGAGGTGAAATATATCTCCACAGGAAGAGATGAACCATACAGCAATTCATCGTGGAAACGACCGGACTCCGTGTATGTTTTATACATTCCCATCCGCTTCACCACCTCCGACATAACATCGGGCGAGGTAATACGGTTGATTTCATCACTGAGGTTGGAATTAGTGTGCATGAGCCCCATCTCGGCAAAAGCATCAAGGTCGGAAATAGAACTGCCCGACGAACTGCTTTTAATCACGATGGATGCGGTGCGGGTGTACATCGGCTGGGTGCGGAGAATATAGAGCAACGCGGCGCCGACGCACAGAACTACAGACAGCAGAATCCAGGGCCAACGCTTGAGGGTGAGGAAAAGCACATCAGTGATTTTCACTTGGCTTTCAGTTGAAGATTTTAGTGTATTTTCTACAGATTCTTCCATAAAAAGAAATATTATTGGCGATTGCTATTTTGCCTTAATTCCGCAGCATAAATTCTTGTAAGAACTCCAAGTGCCTGAGAAACAAAG
>URCF01000002.1 GCA_900546365.1 uncultured Porphyromonadaceae bacterium | reverse complement strand
AATTTGAAACGATGCACCACCCGAAACACTGGCCCTATGTGGGATACGGTCATTGCGTACAGCCGGGAGAACCATACCGCCGAGGTTGTCAACTGACCGAGGCACAAGCCGATGCGCTACTGCGCAAAGACCTCCGCAAATTCTGCGCCTTATACTCGCAATACGGCAAAGACAGTGTGCTGTTAGGAGCATTAGCCTACAACTGCGGACCCGGCGTAGTCAATAAATCCTCAATTCTGAAGAAACTCCGCCGAGGTGACCGCAACATATTCAAGGAATATACCGCCCACTGCCGCTACAAAGGCAAATTCCACAAGCAACTCCACCAACGCAGACTGACCGAGTTCGCCGCTCTGTATATGCGGTGATTAAGATGCAAGCCAAACGCCGCCTTTGGGCGGTCGAAATTTTCAGCAAAATCAGTGGCGCAACTCTATCACAGGGTCGCGCCACTTGTCATATTACGATTTGGCAAATAATACCTTTACATATAAAGGTGCATACCGGTTACATCTGAAAAGATGTCCTCAAGCATATCGCAATAGACACCTTCGTAGGTCTTGATGTCCTTGATTTTGACCTCAAATGTCTTTCGGCTGAACGATTGGCGGTAGAACCGCATATTGTAGAGGTCTGCACCTGCGTCATAGATGATTTCAAGGCGATTAGCCGATGTCTTGTTACGGCTAAGGCTCATTCTCAATCCGTTGCCGAGATTGATAAAGTCGTGGCTTCCGGTCATTACCACAAACCGCTTTCCTCCGATTTGTTGGAGTATGGTTGCTGCTATCTGATTGTCCATAGTGCTTTATTTTTGAGTGTTATGTTTTTTGTTGAGCCATTCGTCACGCTTGCGTCTGCACTCTGCGAGTGTGGGAGCGACGCAAGAGAACAGCTCGTTGTCGGTATCTCGGTAGTCGTACATCACACGGCTTATCCGCTTGCCACGATGGGCAGAGTAGAAAGTTTCGTATTGTTCAGTGCCGGGAGCGGTGGTTGTGCTCACTCCGTTGGCGGTCATTTTCGTTGCCATATTCATCAGTGTTTTAGAAATTTACAATCATCATTCGTTGGTCGAATGTCTTTGCAGGGTCGCTGACAAGGCGTTGTTTTACCCAAAAGTGGTGTTTGCCGTAACCATATAGGAAATATCGGTTGAGGTCGGTACGCTCGGCGCATACGGCTACGGTTTCCCTCAGTTCTGTTTCATTGCGTGTCAGTAATATGCGGTTTATGAGGTCTAACACAACCGCTCTTATCTTATCGTCAAAGTCAAATATCAGACTTTCAATTATCACGTTCATATCTTGTGGGGTTTTGTGACCTGCGCCATTGCTGACGCAGGTCGGTTAAACATTTAGGCTCTCTTTCTTTCGGCTATCATCTTGGTGTTGTCGCTGATGATTTTGGCGATGCGGTCTTGATACTTGCATACCTTGTTTGCAAAGGCTCGGCATTGGATAATTGAGTAGTCGCTGAGAGATATTTCAATCGTGGCGATGGTCTGCCCCTTGATTTTGGCAGTAAACACCAGCGAGTTCTCTTTAAGATAATAGCGTGCTGAAGCTACGCAGATGTGCTGACGGCTACCTTCATCGTAATACTCGGCTACGGAGTTAAGTGTATGTATAACGATTTCTCCGTCAGTCATTACCAATCCGATGTATCTGCCTTTGAGTTCCTCAAATTTGGCTTCATCGGCTTCCGCTTTCTTGCGGTCTTCCTCCCTTTGCTGTTTGATACGCTGACGCTCAACCTTTGCCGAATACAGGTCGTGAACTGTTTGAAGGTCTTGTGGAGCAACCAATACCGGAGAATGGAGGTCTTTGCCCATACGCTCCAACATCTTGATGTAGTCCATCCACATTTGAGCGTCCTCAAACTCAAATCCTGCACGTTTCGCAACCTTGATTGATTTCCAATAAAAATCAATCTCATCGGCATTGAATGGAGAATGGCACAGATAGCGCAACATCTCAACATCGCCGGATTTCATCAGAGTTTCGGCTTTTGGATTGGTAAGGAGTTCCTTAAACAACGTGAGGGGATTGATGTCGTAGGTGTGTCCGTCAAAACCATTTCGTTTGATTGTGTCCGTCACCTTGATACGAGGATAAACCCACTGGTCGGCTATGAATTGGAAAGCGTCGTTGTCGCGTCTAAGTTCCAATTTTGAACAATAATCGAAAGAGTCAACATACCAACCGATAGTCCGTCTAAGACCTACCACTGTTGCGTTTCCGTTCTCATCAAGCCAATACTGACCGATTTCTTGAAAGGACGGCTCTGCAACCATTCCCTTGCGGAGTTCAACGCTCATAAGGAACATTCGGATTATTTGATAACCGCCTTTGGCAGTTATAATGTTGAAATACGACTTATCTTTTCTCACTCTTTCTTTGGTTGTCTTGACCTCTAATGAGATACCGCAGTGTGGGCAACGGCAAACGCCCTCATTTGCGTTCCACTCATGACCGCATTTAAGGCAGACAGCCTTTCCGTTCTTCAGCCGATATGCAAAATGGTTGATGGTGTAGTTGAGTGCCCACTGCATTTGGGCGTTGGAGAGTGGGCGAAGCTGCCCACTCATTGCCAATATCCGCTCTTGCTTCTTATTTCTTGGTTTCATATCCGTAATGTTTTAGAGGTCAAAAAGACTTGGTTGAACATTGATTTCTGCACCTGCTTTCGGTGCGGTGGCGGTGTGCTTGGGTGCGGTCGCCTTCGGTTGGCTCTGTCTGCGGAGTTCTCGGAGCTGCTCTTCCTTGTACTGCTCCATAGCCTTCTCCTTGAGGTTGGCTTTATCTTCCTCGGAGAGTTTCTGCTTGCTGACAACTATGTTGCAGTTTACCTTTGCGCCTTCCTCAATCTCGTTCTCGTCAAAGTAATGTACCAGAAGGTTCATCACGGTATCGTTGTCAACCACGCATAGTCCGCTCTTTTGGATTTGGGAGCATAGGTAGTTGATTGCCCCTTCCATAGACTTTGAGGGATTAGCCATTTTGATTGCGAACATCGGTTCAGCGATGCAACGCTCCTGCAACATCTGCTGCATTACTGCGATTGCAGAGTCGTTTGATTTCATTGTCTTTGCCATAGTCGTAATATTTAGAAAGTTAATAACCAATAGATTATCGCTATCATCGTCAGTATGGAGATTAGCCACCCCACACCTCGGAATATCGGCTTTACAACCGCCCATATCATCAGACCGACAATAGCACCGAGGATAACCACAGCCACCTTTGCAACCTTTTTTAATGCGGTTTGAGCTGGTGAAGGAGTGAAGCTCGAATTTTTAATATGTCTGTCGTTCAGTGTCATAAGGCGATATTTTTTTTAATGCGTATAATCGCAGTTTGAAGTTTGTTCGCTCGATGAACTCTCCGCGTGACGGAAAGCAAGGGGTGTTCGCCTCACGGCTTAAAAAATACGAGCTGACCAACGGGAAGTCTGGAGATTTTTTCAGCCGAAAGGCAAAGAATACCCCGTTCCGGCACGTTCATCGCCACGAGCGAACATACTTTGAACTCCGTTTATAATCAGCATGAAAGTAGAGCCAGCGCAGCCCCGTAGGGTGACACTGAATGACAGACATACGGCAATGGTATCCCTGACAACGATGTGGAGATGCAACGACCTATGAAAAGAACCATGAAGCGGGCGTGAAGAACACGGGTTGCCGATCAGAGTCGTGCGAGGTACAGCGACGTCCCCGGCGCATCCTCACGCGGCGTTGAGGCTACCGGTGTTTAGCCCGCTTTCACTATGCAGAGTGCGGTCAATGGGTGTCAGGCGCAGCCCGTCACCTTTTGACGGCACTCAACCCAGCACAGCCATGCGTTGCATCTCCGCCTCGTTTCGCAGAGAGAAAAAGATAGAGCCATCGAACACTTAGTTTATCTAAATGTTTCTCAAATAAGAAACTTTTTATTATATTTGCACCATGAATACAAATTTCAAAAAAATAGGAGAGTTGCTGTATCTGCGACGTAAAAGCAAGGGACTAACCCAAGATGAGGTAGGAGCCATGATTGGTGTGCAGAAAGCTATGGTGTCGAAGGTGGAAAACGGATCATGTGTGAACTTCAACACAATCAGCCGGATTGCCGATGCTTTGGAGGTTGAGCCTGTCGTTGAGCTGAAACCTATAAAAAAAGCCGATAAGAATGTCATAGATTATATAATGACAGCCATAATCGAGTTTTCAAAAAGACACCGCCTGACAATCCGTGAGGCAAGCAATTACCTTAATCGCTTCAAAGGTATTGCTTTTCTGACCGAATTTTATGATGTGGAACATACGCTGTCGTTTAATGACTGTGTTGATGACCTTACAGTCGTCTGCCAAAATAATGGAGGTGCTATCAGATGATACTATACCACGGCTCAAGCATGGCAATAGACAGGATTGACCTCGGAAAGTGTCGTCCTTACAAGGATTTCGGAAAAGGTTTCTATCTCACCGACATTCGGCATCAGGCTGAAAGGATGGCGGCAAGAACAGTAAAAATGTTCAAGGGTGTACCTACCTTGACAGCCTTTGAGTTTGATCTGGAAAAAGCTGTCACAATAGGGTTGAAGATAAAGATCTTCAATGCGCCTGACGAGGAGTGGGCGAGGTTTGTGATGTCCAACCGCGATATAAATGTTTCGCAGCCATGCCATGATTACGACATTGTGATAGGTCCGGTTGCTGATGATACGATTGCCCGTCTGCTCCGTATGTTTACTGAAAATTTCATCTCAGAGGAACAGCTTGTAAAGGAACTCACATTCTCGCAAGTAACCTCACAATACTTTTTCCACACGGAGGCAGCGATCAAAATGCTGAAGAAATTATGAAAGACCGCAACGCACGTTTTTTATTTGAGGGCATATCTGCCGATGTTGTCCGCTATCTTGTGGAACGGGAAGGAATGGAATTGACGGACGCAATCTCGACTTTCCACAATTCAGAGACATTTTCCAAATTGGAGGACTTTTCCACAGGATTGTATATCGAAAGTCCGGCATACGTCTATGACTTACTGCTGTCGGAACTTAAGAATGGCCGTCTTGTGCCATAACCGGTATTTTTCTACAAAATCAAAAGGTAACAATACAGCAGACAAGAGGTGAATATAAGGATATAAGCAGGAGTAAGTAGAGCATAAGTAGGAGTAAGTAAAGTACAAGTAAGCCTAAGTAACAGCCCAAATAACAGCCTCAGTTGTACCCTCGGTAATGAGGTGGCAACTGAATACAATTTTTAACGCTGGAAATAGCCGTAAATCAGACTATTATTGCTATCTTTGCGTTATAGATATACGAAGAACATTGAAATGTCCGGGTGTGCAAAAAGGGAACAGCCGTGATTTTCGGAAATTCTAAAGTATTGATAGACAAGATACTTAACCCCGCCGCAGATAAATCTCTCCGGGGTCACTAATAGGTCTATCAGACCGATGAATTCCTCTGAAAATCAATGATTTTCAGAGGTTTTTCTTTTTACCCCACTACCCAATCGGCGCAAAATAAGGCCAATGGCTATTTCATCATTTGAAAATAAAAGCATTAAATGTTGCAGCAACATACTTACCCCGCTTCCCGTAAGAACAGCGCGCTCAGGGTAAGTTTTTCTTTTTTTATGACACTTCCAACTTATAATCAACCCCAAACTTCAGTATCTAAACAAATACGGCTTCTTAAATCGGAAGGTCTTTAATTTTCCGATGGTTTCAAGTCGATGCTGGCAAAATATCCGAATGTTGATGTGTCTGCGATGGGAAAACCAGCCTAAAAACTGAGATAAACGGAGAAGTTTTGGCTGGGCGGATCTATTTCATGTAGGGAGAGGTGGCGGTGACGCGGGCGGAGAGGGTGCCCCCGGCAGTGATGTCGGAGTGGAGCAGATAGGTGTGTGGATACTCCTTGCCGTTGAGGAAGAACCGGTCAACGTAGGGGGTATGCCCGCTGTTGCCGGGTGCTTCAATCACAAACTGCCTGCCGTTGTTGAAATGCAGCGTGGCCTTGCGGAATAGAGGCGAGCCAAGCTCATACTGGTCGCTGCCGGGACACGCAGGGTAGAATCCGAGCGCCGAAAACAGATACCAGGCTGAGGTCTGGCCGTTGTCCTCATCGCCGCAATACCCATCGGGGGTGGGCGAATACATGGTGTCCATCACCTTGCGCACCCAATACTGGGTTTTCCACGGCTCCCCGACATTATTGTAGAGATATATCATGTGCTGCACCGGTTGATTGCCATGGGCATAGTTGCCCATATTCATCACCGTCATTTCACGGATTTCGTGAATCGGAAACCCATAGTAGGAATCATCATACAGCGGCGGTACGGCAAACACAGAGTCGAGCATCGCAGCCATCGCCTTTTCCCCGCCCATCAAATCAGCCAACCCTTTGATGTCATGAAACACCGACCATGTATAGTGCCAGCTGTTTCCTTCGGTGAAAGCGTCACCCCATTTCAGTGGCGAGAATGGCGTAGCAAAGGACCCGTCGCGGTTGCGTCCGCGCATCAGCTTTGTTTCGGCATCAAACAGATGGCGGTAGTTCCCGGCCCGCTGCGCAAACACCTCTATATCACTCTGAGGTTTGCCGAGAGCCTTTCCCAACTGATAGATACACCAGTCATCGTAGGCATACTCGAGGGTGCGGGCAGCGCTCTCGTTAATCCCCACATCATAGGGCACATAGCCGAGAGTGTTGTAATACTCATGCCCCAGCCGGCCCGATGAGCTGACTGTGGGGTGGACGGTGTCGGTAGCCGCCACCACGCATCGCCACAATGTGGCGGTATCGCTCACGCACACACCCTTGAGATAGGCGTCGGCAAGGATGGATGCGGAATTGTTGCCCACCATGCACCCCCTGTGGCCGGGACTGCCCCATTCGGGCACGAGTCCACTCTCGCGGTAATGATTGAGAAACCCTTCCTGAATTTCGAGGTTTGTGTCGGCATACAGCAGATTGAGCAGCGGAAACAAAGCGCGGAACGTGTCCCAAGTACCTGTGTCGGTGTACATGAACCCCGGGAGCACCTCGCCGGTGTGGGGTGAATAATGCATCACCTTGCCCAGGGCGTCCACCTCATACAGTTTTCTGGGAAACAGCAGCGCCCTGTACAGACAGCTGTAGAATGTGCGCAGATGGTCAAGATTCTCATCCTCGCCCAACTCCACCTTGCCGAGCACGCTGTTCCATTGCTCCCGGCCCTCGGCGCACAGCTCGTCAAACGACTTGGTGCCGAGCTCCCTGAGGTTGAGCAATGCCTGCTCCATGCTGATGAACGATGACGCCACGCGGGCATGCACCTGCTCACCGCGTCGGGTGGCAAACGACACAATCGCGCCCGCATGGTTTCCCTCGGCCTTATCGCCGTCGGTGATAACGGAATCAACCACCATCGTCACCGACTCCACCGGTTTGTCAAACTCCACCACGAAATAGTTGCGAAACCCTTCGGGCACACCGCCGCTGTTGCGCGTGCTGTAGCCCATGATGCGGTTATGCTCCTTGTCGTAGCTCACCATCGACCCGCGGTCATAGCCATCTATCACCACATTGGCACTGTCGGTGCGCGGAAACGTGAACCTCATCATCGCCGCACGCTCCGTGGGCGTAATCTCGGCCAACACATCATAATCGGCCAGATACACACTGTACATGTAGGGCTTCGATTGCTCCCCTTTGTGGGAAAACCAGCTTGCCCGTTTATCTTCGTCAAACACCTTGGCACCCACAGTGGGCATTATCGAAAACTGACCATAGTCGTTGATCCACGGACTCGGCTGATGCGTCTGCTTCAGTCCACGGATACGGTGGGCATCGTAGGTATAGACCCATCCGTCACCCATCTTGCCCGTCTGGGGAGTCCAGGTGTTCATACCCCATGGGCGCCCCGTGGCAGGATAAGTGTTGCCCGCCGACAGCTCATAGCTCGACAGCGAGCCCATCAAAGGATTCACATACTTGGTATAGTCGGTTGCCATTGCCGATGCGGCAACTGTTGCCGCAACAGCCAAAATCTTGATACGCTTCATATTCACCCACAAAGATACCGTTTTTTCTCCACATCCCCAACACAACCACCCCATTTCCAAAACAATCCATGGATTTGCAAATAAAATTGTTATTTATTTTGCAAACCTGCGGATAAAGATAGTTATTGTGTGATTTTTTGGGCGATGTGTGGGGATGTTTTTGGCCATTTTACTAATTTTGCAAAAATTTACACATTCAGTTTCATTTCTACTCCATTTTTTACACGCATGAAAAAAGTGTTATTGCTCGGGTCCGGGGCCCTGAAAATCGGACAGGCCGGTGAGTTTGACTACTCCGGCTCGCAGGCTCTGAAAGCTTTGCGCGAAGAAGGCATCGAATCTGTGCTCATCAACCCCAACATTGCCACAATCCAGACATCCGAAGGTGTGGCCGACCGTGTTTATTTCCTTCCCATCACCCCCAAATTTGTAGAGGAGGTGATAAAAAAGGAACGCCCCGACGGCATATTGCTCGCATTCGGCGGCCAGACAGCACTCAATTGCGGCACACAGCTGTACCTTGACGGCACTCTTGAAAAGTACGGTGTTAAGGTACTAGGCACATCCGTTGAGGCTATCATGATCACTGAGGACCGTGACCTGTTTGTTAAAAAACTGAATGAGATAGAGGTGAAAACACCTGTGTCGCAAGCGGTGGAGAATATTGACGACGCCCTTGAGGTGGCCCATCGCATCGGCTACCCTGTGATGGTGCGCTCAGGCTATGCCTTGGGCGGCCTCGGCTCGGGTATCTGCACCAACGACGAGGAGTTCATCACCCACTGCGAGAGTGCTCTTGCCTACTCGCGCCAAATCCTCGTTGAGGAATCGCTCAAGGGTTGGAAAGAGATTGAATTTGAGGTGATAAGAGATGCTTCTGACCTCTGCTTCACTGTGGTGCCGATGGAAAATTTCGACCCGCTGGGCATCCACACCGGCGAGAGCATCGTGGTGGCCCCCATTGTGTCGCTCAAACCGGAGCAGATCAAGATGCTTGAAGATATAGCCACCCGTGTGGTGCGCCACATCGGTATTGTAGGCGAATGCAATATCCAATACGCATTCAACGCCGAAACCAACGACTACCGCATCATTGAGATCAACGCACGCCTCAGCCGCTCGTCGGCTTTGGCCTCCAAGGCTTCGGGCTATCCGCTGGCGTTCGTGGCCGCGAAGCTGGCATTGGGCTACACCCTCGACCAGATTGGCGAACCGGGCACTCCATACTCCGCCGCCAAGGCCCCGCAGGTGGATTATATGATTGTAAAGATTCCCCGCTGGGACCTCACCAAGTTTGTGGGTGTGGACCGCGAGATAGGTTCGTCCATGAAATCTGTGGGCGAAATCATGTCGATAGGCAAATCGTTTGAGGAGATTATCCAGAAAGGTCTCCGCATGATTGGCCAGGGGATGCACGGCTTCGTGGGCAACAACGACCTGCGCGTGGAGAACCTGGAGCACGCCCTCACCCATCCCACCGATATGCGCATATTCGCCATAGCCCAGGCTCTTGAGGAGGGTTATGCTCCCGAACGTGTGGCCGAGCTGACAAAGATAGATATATGGTTTATCAACCGGTTGGCCAACATTGTGAACTTCGCAGCCAAGCTCCGCGCCCACAACGGCACTGTGGAGACTCTTGACCACGACACCATGCTCGAAGCCAAGAAGCTCGGATTCTCCGACTTCCAGATCTGCCGACTGGTGGAGAACCCCTCCGGCAACATGGAGGCTGATGTGCTCCGCGTGCGCAACCGCCGCAAGGAGCTGGATGTGACTCCCCGTGTGCGCCGCATCACAACCATTGCCTCAGAATATCCGGAGCTCACCAACTATCTGTATGTGACCTACGGTGCCACAGAAAACGCTATCCCATACGACCTCAATTCGCGCAACAATATCATCGTGCTCGGCTCCGGCGCCTACCGCATAGGCAGCTCGGTGGAGTTTGACTGGTGCTCGGTCAACGCCGCCACCACTTGCCGCAAGCTCGGCTACAAGGCTGTGATGATCAACTACAACCCCGAAACGGTGTCCACCGACTACGATATGTGCGACCGCCTCTATTTCGATGAGCTGAGCTTTGAGCGTGTGATGGATATCATTGACCTCGAAACTCCACGCGGTGTGATAGTGAGTGTTGGCGGCCAGATACCCAACAATCTGGCCATGAAGCTCTATCGCCGCCATGTGCCTGTGCTCGGCACCTCGCCGGTGTCAATTGACCGAGCCGAAAACCGCCACAAATTCTCCGCCATGCTCGACCAGCTCGGCATTGACCAGCCCCGCTGGAAAGAGCTCACCACCGAGGATGAGATTCACTCTTTCGTGGAAGAGGTGGGATTTCCGGTGCTCATCCGCCCCAGCTATGTGCTGTCGGGAGCGGCCATGAACGTGTGCTACGACTATGAGCAGATGCACCGTTTCCTCAGCCAGGCCGCCAAGGTGTCGAAAGAGTATCCGGTGGTAGTGTCCGAATTCCTCCAGAACGCCAAGGAGATAGAGTTTGACGCAGTGGCCCGCAACGGCCAGATTGTGGAATACGCCATCTCCGAGCATGTGGAATATGCCGGTGTGCACTCCGGCGACGCCACTCTGGTGTTTCCCGCACAGAAGATCTATATGGCCACAGCACGGCGCATCAAACGCATCAGTGCCCGCATAGCCGAGGCCCTCAACATCTCCGGCCCGTTCAACATCCAGTACCTTGCCAAGGACAACTATGTGAAGGTGATAGAGTGCAACCTCCGCGCCTCGCGTTCGTTCCCGTTCGTGAGCAAGGTGCTCAAAAAGAACTTCATCGACACCGCCACACGCATCATGCTCGGCGAGCAGCCCGAAGTGGCCGACACTTCCACATTCGACATCGACTATATCGGCGTGAAGGCTTCGCAATTCTCATTTGCACGCCTGCACAAGGCCGACCCGGTGCTTGGCGTGGACATGAGCTCCACCGGTGAGGTGGGATGCCTTGGCCGCGATTTCGACGAGGCTCTGCTCAACGCCATGCTCTCCGTGGGCAATCATGTGCCCGAAAAAGGAGTGCTGGTAAGCTCCGGCGATGCCCGTGCCAAAGTGGATATGCTGGAAGCCTGCAAGCTGCTTGACTCGCGTGGCTACAAGATCTATGCCACCCCCGGCACTGCTGCGTTTCTCGGTCAGCACGGTGTCAGCGCCACACAGGTGTGCTGGCCCGATGAAGAGGGACTGTCGGTGCTTGATGTGATAGGTGACCACACTGTGGATCTGGTGATCAACATCCCCAAGAACCACACCAAGCGCGAGCTCACCAACGGCTACCGTATCCGCCGCCATGCGATTGACCACAACACTCCCCTGCTCACCAACGCCCGTCTTGCGCTGGCGTTTGTCAAGGCATTTGTTTCGCGTCCCATCGACACCATCGGCATCACCCCCTGGCAAGAATATTAATCAACAGAAAAATACGTGGTGAGAGCCGTCCATGCGGGCGGCTCTTGCTATTTGACACGCCATGACCGACTCACAACACTCCATTTCCACCGCCGCACTGCTCGCTTTGATGGCTCTGCTGTACTATCTGATGTTCCTGTTCACGCCTCTGCAGGTGGACGACCTGATGTTTGCGCAGGAGTATATGGCGGTCAACAACGGCTCACCCGAATTCTCGCTTCATGGATTCCGGGACTATATCCTGTTTATCCACGACCAGATTAACGGACGCCTCCCCAACATGGTGTGCGCCATATGGGTGCTGCATCTCCATCACGCCGTGGGTAGCATGCTTCTTGCCATGACCACAGTGTGGATGTTCACGGCCATGAACAGGCTGGCAGCAGGTCGGCTGTCGCTGACGGCGCTCTCTTTCGCCTGGGTCATCGGAGCGGTTCTTCTCCCGTGGCGGTCGGGGATGTTCATCACCGACATTGCGCTCAACTATATCCCTGTGTCACTGGCACTTCTATGGCTCTACCGTGAGTTCACCTCCCCAACCGGCATCCGGCTGTGGGTGGTGCTTCCGATAGTGTTCGTCACCGCACTGCTCCACGAGGGCGCCGACATCATCGCCATTGCCGCGTGCGGAGCATACGCCCTGATGCGCAGAATGTGCCTCTCACGGCACCAATGGGCCATGGCAGGAGTATTCCTCGCCGGCACGGCTCTGCTGCTCTCATCGCCCGGAATATGGCTCCGGTTCGATGGCGCGTATGCAGCTGTCATATCACTCAAATCAGTGGTTATGGGCATCCCGGCCACCATGCTTCTGCTCTTGGCCATATTCCTCGTGACGGCTCTGAAACCATGGCGCGGATATACGGGCGAGCTGTTACGCTCCCCCAAATGGCTCGGGTGCGTTGCCGCCGCTATTGTCGGTGCGCTCATGCAGTGGCGGCTCGGATTCGCTTTCGAGCGTGGGGCATGGTTCGGCGAACTGTTCGCATGCACCGCTCTGCTGATGCTGATCACCACGTTGGCGCAACGGTTGGGGCGCAGGGTGGTGATATGTGCCACCGCCCTCTCCATCATTCTGCCCGCCGCGCTGCTGTGCGGCTCCATTGTCATGCAATATAGGGCCGACAAGGAGAACAGTGCCATCCTGCAGTTGCTCCGGCAGTCCCCCACTGGCACAGTTTTCCGCGACCTGCATCCGCGCTCCTCGCGTCTGCTGCTCAACTATCCCATGACCTACACATGGCTCAACCCCGACCATCTGCTGATTGTCAACAACGGACACTCCACCCCTGTTGCCGTGGTGCCTGAGGAACTGAGCCGAGCATCGCTCGCCGCCATGACCACGGTGGCCGGAAATGTGGGGGCACTGAGCTTCGGCAACAGCTATATGCTCCCCGACCGTCAGCTGAATATGCTTGACGCACACGGATTGCCCTACCCCGATTGTCCGATAGAATTGACCAGTTACACCTACACCTGTGCCGATGGCACCGTTCATCCTGATGTAAAAACCCTCCTGCAGCGGTTCACCCTCCCCGACGGCACGCGGATGCTCCTCATCCGTCCTCTCGTACTGAGTCTCAATCCGCCGTTTGTCAATATATTGCGCGTGGATGGTGCTGAAGAATCTCCTCGCGCAGATGGGAGCGGTCGAGATGTAAATACAGTTCTGTAGTGGCAATGCTTTCATGCCCGAGCATCTGCTGGATGGCCCTCAGATTTGCGCCGCCCTCAAGCAGATGGGTGGCAAACGAATGGCGAAGGGTGTGGGGTGAGATCTCCTTCCTGATACCGGCCAGCTCCGCCAACCGCTTGATGATGTAGAATATCATCACACGGGTAAGCCGTTTGCCACGGCGGCTCACGAACAGCATCTGCTCCTCGCCGGGCTTTATGTCGATATCCGCACGGTGGTCCATCCACGCCGAAATCTCGCGCAACGCCGATTCGCTTATCGGCACCACCCGCTCCTTGCTCCCTTTGCCGGTGACTATCACATACCCCTCGTCCACAAACACCTTGCCGATCTCCAGATTCACAAGTTCGCTCACACGCAGCCCGCAGCTGTATAATGTTTCCACAATCGCCCTGTTGCGTTGTCCCTCGGGGGTGGCGAGGTCTATGGCAGCGAGCATCGCATCTATCTCCGCCACCGTCAGCACCTCTGGCAAATGAAGCCCTACCTGCGGATTTTCAAGCATCCGGGCAGGGTTGTGCTCGATGAACTGCTGGTTTTTGAGAAATTTGAAAAACGATTTCACGCCCGACACAATCCTGGCCTGAGACCGCGGAGATATTCCGAGGTCATGGAGATCGGCGGCGAAATTATGGAGCGTGTCAAGGGTCACATCGCCGAGCGTAGTGGCTCCGTCGGCAAGATAGCACACCAACTTCTCTACATCGCTACGGTAGGCGGCGCGGGTGTTGTCGCTCATGCCACGCTCCAGCAGCAGATACGCGTCATAGCTGTCGAGCAGTTTGCTCATGGTGGGGAGGGTTCTCATAGCAGCATACCGTAGGTTTGCGGTGGCACACCGGCCACAACATGGAGCAGTGCGGTACGCCCATCGCTCATCAGCACTCCGGGTCTTGCCTCATCGGCCAGCCATTGCTCAAACATCGTATGAGCCGCTCCTGCCGGCTTGTTGACATCGAGCAGCACAATTGTGCCTCCGCTGCGCATGATGCGCCTGGTGGCCTCCAAAATGGCCTTGTCGGCCGGCTTCTCAGCACCCGCCACCATCATGGTGCAATCATCCGGTGGAAGTTCCGCCGGTTTCGCATCGGAGCTCCACGCTGTGGCAATTCCGCGCACCCCGCTGCCCACCCCGTGGCAACAGACCTCCATACAACCCTCGTGCAGGGCGCACCGCATGAGCAACCGGGCGGTGCGACGGCTCATTCCCGCGCTTTTTGCCTGGGCTTCCAGCTGCGGATAGGCATAATAGGCACACCTTTCCGCCACCACAGCACGCACATATTCGTATGCACTCGGCGAATGGATGCCGAACCCCTTGGAGCGCCACCACAGTTTGGGCCACGCCACAAAACGCTTCAGGCTGCTGCGGGGTATCATCATTTCTTGACTGATTTCAGACAGGCGAGCAGTATGGCTCCTATGGCAAGCAGATATATCAGCACGGTGGCAACAGTGGCCAGAGTGGTGGTGGTTTTGAGCGATTGCGGCTCGTAGCGCAGCTCAAGGGTGTGCTTTCCGGCGGGAAGTTTCACCGCTCTGAGCATATAGTTCACGCGACCGATCTCGGCTTTCTGTCCGTCGATGGTGGCATGCCATCCCCACGGGAAATAGATTTCCGACAGCACTGCCACACCACCCTTGGCTGTCTGGGCGGTGTAGGTGAGTTTGTTGGGGGCATAGCTTGTTTCGTATATCGTATCGCCGACGGATTTGGGCGCGGATGTTCCGAGAATCTCCTTGAAGCGGCTGTCGGCCACGGCGGTGGTGCGGGGACTGATGGTTTCGAGAGCGGCCATCTCAGCATCTGCACCGTCCACATATCTCACCTCGTCCACCATCCAGGCATTGCCCATCGCTTCAGGGTTCTGCAGTGCCTCGCCTGAATGGTCCACGATATATTTGGCATTGAGCATATTCACCACATTCCAGTCGCCTTCGCTGCCACGGCCTGACAGAAACGGCTGCAGATGCGAGTCAATCAAATCCTGGTAGCGGGTGAGCTTGGCGGCATGGTATCCGCCGAGGTTTTTGTAGAAGAACGATGGCCTTGCGCTCCAGAATTCGGGCATATTGAGCACGCGGAAATTCATGGTGGTGTCGCTGAGGATCATCTTGTCAGCCTCGCTCGGCACAAACATTGGTCCGGAGGCCAGACGGCGCGGCACGAAGCTGTCGGTGTTGAGATAGCGTTTGTTCACCATGAACAGGTCGCCGCACACCACCACGCCAACGAGCAGAGCCACAACACCCATGCTCAGTTTCTTCATGAAGTAAAGCACCAGCAGGCCCAGTCCCACGCCCACGATTATGAAGCTGCGCAAGGCGTCGGACTCAACCATGGCATTGCGCGCGCTCTCCACGGCTGCGTAGATGCGCGGATTGTTGAGACTGAACATCTGCACCAGCTGCGCATCGGCTCCGTTGCTGAGCAGATACTGGCTCAACTGGGCATCGATGGCACGGTCGCCGTCACTTATCACAGACCCGTAGATCTGCGGGAACACGATGCCGAGCAGACAGAACCCGAGCACTATGCCGAAGCTCCACAGCACCGGTTTGCGATATTTGCGCCATGCTTCGGCGGCATCACCGGTGCAGAGCACCTGCTGAAGGGCCATGGCTGCCAGCAGCGGCATGGTGAACTCAGCTATCACGAGGATACTCTCCACCGTGCGGAATTTGCTGTACATCGGCATATAATCTATCATCAGGTTGGTGAGCCACATACAGTTGCGTCCGAGGGCAAGAAGCACCGACAGCACCGTGAGCACCACCAGCGCCCATTTCAGCGGACCGCGCACCACTATGCACCCGAGCAGGAACAGCGCACATATCAACGCTCCCACATACACAGGGCCGTTGGTGCCCTCGGGCTCACCGAAATAGCGGCTCAGATACTGGAGATATTGCGCTTCGTCCGGGCTTATGGCACCGGTCTGCACCATCTCTTTCACACTCTCCTCATCGGCGAGTGTGAGCATCTTGTTCTCTCCCTTTTCGGGCTTGATCGACGCACCGCCCTTGATGTCGGGTATCAGCAGACTGAAGCTTTCACTCGCGCCGTAGCTGTACTGGGTGATGTAATCCCTGTCAAGGCCGGTGGTGGTGTTGGCGGCATCGCTTTCACGGGTGAGCTCGCTGTGACCGCCGCGCATGCTCTCCTTGGCATACTCGTATGTATAGTACAGATTGGGCATATTGGCGCATACGGCCAGGATTCCTGCCACGGCCAACACTCCGGTAGCCTTGGCCCATTGCACCGTTTTGTTCGATTTTATGGCTGTCACAAGGTAGGCCACCATGAACCCTAACATCACAAACATGAAGTAGTATGTCATCTGCACATGGTTGCTCGATATCTGCATCATGCCAAACAATCCGGCCAATGCCGCGCCGGCAAGGTATTTGCCGCGGTAGCATAGCACAAGCCCGGCAATCGTGGGCGGGATATAGGCCAGGGTGATGAATTTCCATAGGTGCCCGGCCCCGATGATGATGATGAAATAGCTTGAAAAACCGTAGGCTATGGCACCTATCAGCGCCACCCACCATCGCATCTTCATAGCCATCAGCAATATGAACATTCCGAGCATCATCATCACCAGCAGATTGGCCGGCTCAGGAAGGCCCAACCCCATCACGCTGTTGATCCACCGGTGCAGACTGTCGCTCGGATATGTGGGCGAAATCTGGAAATTGGGCATGCCGGAAAATAGACTTCCGGTCCACCGGCTGCTCTCGCCTGTGGCTTCATGATATGCCTTCACCTCCTGCCCTATGGCAGCGCCCTGCTGCATATCGTGCTGCCGCAGCACATTATGCTGCGACGCATCGGGGTAGAAATACACAAACGCTGTCAATGCCATCACGGCTATCGACACCAACACTCCTATCACGCTGCGGCTGCGCAGCATATCCTTTATTTTTGCGGTATTCATGATCATATATCTCAAAAAATCGTGTAAAGCTACAAATTTCAGTCCAACACTCATTCATCTGCGCTCATTTTTTTCGTTTTTTCCCACAATAATCGTACCTTTGCGCTCGCTGTTGCCATTTGCGGCAGCTTATGTCTAACTAAATTACGCAACTTTGGACTTAGATCCTTTACCTACCATCGACCCTCTCGCGTCATTGCTCAGCTTCGTGACGGTCAATATCCCCACTTCTTTCGGTGCGCCCGAAATCATTGCGCTCCTGTGTGCTGTTCTCGCTCTTTTCATTTCAGCGTTTGTGTCGGGCAGCGAGATTGCATTTTTCTCCATCACTCCGCAGCAGAGCGAGGAGATAGAGGACACCTCCTGGGGCGAGAGTGTGCTCGCCATGATTCGTCAGCCGGAGCGCCTTCTGGCCACCATCCTGATAGCCAACAATCTGGTGAATGTGACTATCGTTGTGCTCTGCAACTATGCCCTCGGCCCGGTGTTTGCCAATATGCCCGAGATTGCGAGCTTCATTCTTCAAACTGTCATCCTCACTTTCCTGATCCTGCTGTTCGGCGAGATTCTTCCCAAACTCGCCGCCAACGCCGGCAATCTCAAATGGGTGCGCTTCGCTGTGCCCGGGGTGCGGTTTCTCACCCGGATGTTCTGGCCCGTCTCCTCGCTGCTGGTGAGCAGCTCTGTGCTGGTCAACAAGGTGGTGACCAAAAAGGAGGACGACCTCACCGCCGACGACCTGTCGCAAGCTCTTGAAATCACTGATGTCAAAACCGCCGACGACAAGGAGATGCTGGAAGGTATCCTGAGATTCGGCGACACTACCGCCGCCGAGGTAATGACTCCACGTGTGGATATGACCGGTGTGGACACCGATGCTTCGTTTGACGAGGTTATGAATATCGTCATTAATTCCGGCTACTCACGACTCCCGGCTTTCAAAGATTCGCAGGACAACATCCAGGGCGTGCTATACTCACGCGACCTGCTCCCGTATATCGGCAAGGCAAAGCCCGACTTCCAGTGGCAGAAGCTGCTGCGCGAGGCGTATTTTGTGCCGGAATCGCGCATGATCGATGACCTTCTTGAGGATTTCCGCCGACGCCGCATCCACATGGCCATTGTAGTGGACGAATTTGGTGGCACACAAGGCATCGTGACTCTCGAAGATGTGCTGGAGGAGATTGTGGGCGACATCAACGATGAATATGACGACGATGAAACCACCTACAAACGGCTCCCCGACGACACCTACATATTTGAAGGCAAAACCCTCTTGAGCGACTTTTTCCGCATCACCGGACTCGATGAGGAAGTGTATGCTCCCGTGGCCGAGGATTGCGAGACTCTTGCCGGAATGCTTCTCGCCATCAAGGGCGATTTTCCCAAGGAGAAGGAGTCGATTGTTTACGGCCACTGCCGCTTCCTGGTGCTCGACATATCGGCCCACCGTATTGCCAGTGTCCGTGTCAAGGTGATGCCCGAGATTCAGCAACCGTCCCATCAATGAACCGTTTTTTTGCACCTTTGATTGCTGCAACTACAGTTGGTGCCCTATGCGCCGCCATCATCGGTTGCTCTCATAGCTCCGACAATGCTGTGCCCCGCCCCACAGCCTACCCCCGGGTGGAAATATATGATTCCACATACACCGCCGTACCCTGCTCTCCGCTGCATATCGAGCTGTCAAGCCATGCTTCTGTAGAGGTGGATTCTTCCCGCAGATCCTCTGTTTGGATCAACGCCACTTATCCGGCCTATGGAGCCACCCTGCACTACACCATTACCCCGGCGTCAGGCGATGCTTCCGGAGATGTCGTGGCCAACCGTTCTGAGCGGATGAGTCTCAACACCGGCGGCCACCCCACAGAGGTGACCACAGGCAATGCCCCATCGGGGTTCGCCTCTCAAATTCTTGTCACCCCGGCGGGCACCATCACCCCGGTGCAGTTTCTTTCGGTGTCACCACAATGGGTGGTGAGCGGTGCGCTCTATCTACCGGGAGCCGACTCTGCTCCCGACTCTGTGGCACCGATTGTCAAGGCTGTGTACCGCGACCTGGTTCACCTCACCAAAACCATCAGATGATCACCATTCTCACATCTCCGGTTGTTTGCAGCAGCCATGGCTCCCGGCGCGAAGCTGAAGTGGCAGCTTCCGCTTCGCTGGCACGCCGCGTTGCAGGACCTGAGGCGGCGATTGACCATTATCCTGACGGGGCACCTTTCATACCCGGTTTTCCGCTCCACATTTCGCTCTCGCATTGCCGCACGTTGGCCGTCATAGCCGTGTCGTCCGAACCTAATATCGGCGTCGATGCCGAGGTGTGGCGCGAACAGCTCCACCGCGTTGCCGGAAAATTTCTTTCGCCAAAGGAAATACCTCTGTGGGGGGCATCCCCCCGGCTGCTGCTGCTTGCGTGGACCATCAAGGAGGCGGTGTACAAAGCCGCACGCACCCCTGGTTTGCCGCTGCATGGCATCGTTCTGCCGCACCCCGGTTCTTCACCGCTGACAGCCTCTACCCCCGATGGCCGCTCGTGGTTCATAGCTTCGGAAATGCACGATGAGGTGAGGGTGACCACGGCTTCTGTTTACAATTTTTAACAGTAGCGGGCGATATTTTGCCACGCCTTTTGCATTATATTTGCAAAAAACCATCGCAATGAACGCCACCACCATAACAGAGCGCATACGCTATCTTATTGATCAATCGCGGCTTTCGCAGGCTAACTTCGCCCGCCGCCTCGGCATGGATCCCGCTAACCTCAGCAAGCATCTCAGTGGCAAATTGCCAATCACAGCCGGGCTTATCAACCGCATTGTGGCCGATATGGCTGTTTCCAAAACATGGCTTGCCGATGGTATCGGACTCCCGTTCGACCGTCCTGAACATCACAACACGCTCTCCGAGCAGCCTGCCATATCGCATAAAAGCCACCCTGTGCCGGTATATGACCTCGATGTCACTGCCGGATGCGTAGAACTGAGCCGTCTGCTCACCGACGACAGGATTGTGGGGAGCATCGCGCTGCCAAATCTGGGCAGGGATTGCGCGGTGGTGCGGGTGTCGGGCGACAGCATGACTCCGGTGATCCACAACGGGGGCTACGTTGCCATCCGCCGCATCTCCAATCCCGGATGCATCTTCTGGGGACAGATCTACGTGATTCTCCTTGAGGATTACCGTATGGTGAAATACCTCCGCCGCCACCCTTCCGACCCTGCGTTGGTGGTGCTCAGAAGTGCCAATCCCGACTACGATGATATGGAGGTGCCGCGCAAAGATATTCTCGGCCTTTATGTGGTGGAATCCGTCATTAACTACGATGTGAGATGTTGAAGCTGCGTTTTTGCCCGTTTTCCGCCGTTCTCACGGCGTTTCTCATGCTTTCCCAACCATCGCTCCATTCGCAGGCACCGGAGCAGCAGGAGGCAGAAAATGACCTTAAATACGCCACACTTGATGCCAAGGCCGCACGATTTGCCGAATATGGCGAATGGGCCAGCAGTTCCGCCATGCTTTCACTGATGCTGGATATGCGCCCAGAGAAAGCCTCTCTATATTCCCGCGCAATAGTGGCCGACGGGATGCTCGGCAACTCACAGCAGCAGCAGCAACTGCTCCATGAGGCGCTGAGCCATGGTGTGGCCATCGACTCCCTGCTGTCAGGCGTACGCTCGCAAAGCATATCGCTTGGACGGGCAGAACTGTATGAATCGTTTCTCATCCACATCCCCGGGACGCTTCCGTGGCTCAAACGCTCAATCGACGCCTACCTGCTCGACTACTACAAATTCCGGCGCGACCCGCAGGGAATAATCACCTACGCACAGATTATGCTGCAAGGACTCCCCGACAGCCAGGAGTTTCTGGCCGACCTCGCGTCAGGCTACGTGCAGGCCGGGGAATTTGACAAAGCGATGGACACCTATCAGCAGATATTGCAGCTCAACCCCGACAACCTCACCGCCCTGCTTGCCCTCGGCAACTACCTGGCCGAAACAGGTCACCCCGGCGAGGCCCGCCCATACCTTTCCAGAGCATACGAGCTCGCACCCACTCCGTTCCTCAAGCGCACCCTCGCAAAACTACAGGATTAATTGTTTTCACTCTCCATCCATTCCGCTTGCATCCCAATGCCCTCATCCCGCAAACATGCAAATCATAAAAACCTTATAAAAATGCCTCCCAGAAGTTAGTCCGGACTTTGGGAGACATTTCTATTATAACAGAGGTCAGAATGGTTATTTCTGCCAAAGTTTCTCAAAATCACTCCAGGAGATAATTGTATCCGAAACTGATTTTACATCATCGTCATCATAAGTAACTTTTTTATTGTTAGGCAATACAACTTCATAAACAAAATAAGGATGTGATAAATCGTGTTGATTAAATCCCGATTTAAGTTTTGCAGACCCGAAAATTTTAGTATCCTTACTATCGTTGAGTGTTACGACTTGTAGTTTAACCGGCTCATTTTCCTTAAATTTAATATTGCCGAATTTATACGTTTTTTTAGCCTTACTATTTTGGGATTGTTTGGGCATAGTGTCTTTTGTTTGCTTTGGTGCACTATTTTTAGACGACATCGGGGTTATGAGTGATATTTCCTCGTTTTTAGTGGCTGGAGCAGGGACGGTTTTAGGAGTCCCCGTATAAGCGTGATCTTGCTCAACTTCGGGAGTATAATGCATGTCACGATCCATGAATTCAACAAGAGTGCCTCTTGCAATAGCTGTTTTCTGTCCTCCTATTATGAAAAATCCAAGTTTATAGGTAATTGTGGTATTGATAACAGCAACACTTCGCCCTTTAGCTACGCGATAAGCCTCGTCATACATCTCACTTAAAGCGCTTTGTTGCAACGACTTACCATTCAAGCCACCAAAACATAAGAAATAAAATTGTTTTGACTTTCCTTCAACTTGTCCAATAACTCTGTAGTTCGCTGTTGAGAGGTTGATGTTAGTTTGCTGGGCGTTAATGTTTTTTGCTGCCTCCTGGCTGACGCCACATCCTGTAAGAATAAATGATAAAACACAGAGAAGAAAAAAACTAAATTTTTTCATGATAAGAATTATTATTGGCACTGCAACTCTCCAACAGAACCATTAAAAAAAATGCGTGAGAGCCGTACTAGTTGCTCGTTCCACATCTTGAGGCCTTCGCATTGCCCGGTTGGTTGAACGAGCAAACGCAGAGCCTCACGCAGAATATGCTATACGCCCCACCCAACGCTCACGCGCCTGGTCAGGACGGAATATACATATCCACATAGGCATCTACCGTTTGCTGCATTCTTGACCAACCTAAGAAAGTTGCGAAGTTTCAAGATGTCAAGAAAGAGCGTCGAGTAAACGCATCCTAATTTATGTCTGCCGACCCACCCGCAAAGCCCATGACCGGGCTCTGCGATGCGGCCTGCTCCGCAAAGTTAGCAACTGTTTTTCACATTAACAACACTACAACCAACAAAACCCACAAATATTTTACAAACAGACAGTCACGAAATGAGCCATGTAAACAACTGCTATTCAATTACGTTCAATGCCGACCACACCAGCGATGCCTTTGCGGGGCCGACTATGGCGGCAATATCGTCCAAATCTGCTTCTTTTACACGCTTAACACTCTTAAAATGAGAAAGTAAGGCGGTTTTAGTCTTCTCGCCGACACCCTTTATGGAGTCAAGCGCACTCAATGTTTGGGTGGCACTTCGCCTGTTGCGGTGGTGAGTGATGCCAAACCTGTGGGCCTCGTCGCGCAGATGCTGCACTACGCGCAAACTTTCACTGTTTTTGTCAATATAGAGCGGAATACTGTCGCCCGGGAAATAGATTTCCTCAAGACGCTTGGCGATACCAACCACGGCAATTGTGCCTCGCAGCCCCATCTCATCCAAAGCTTCCACAGCGGCACTCAACTGCCCCTTGCCCCCATCCACCACTATCAGCTGAGGCAACCCCTGGCCCTCGTTGACAAGACGGGTGTAGCGGCGTGTCAGCACCTCCTTCATCGAGGCAAAATCATCCGGACCCTCCACGGTTTTGATATTGAAATGCCGATAATCTTTTTTCGACGGTTTCCCATCCTTGAACACCACACACGAAGCCACCGGATTTGTGCCCTGGATATTCGAGTTGTCGAAACACTCGATATGGCGTGGCAGCTCTGACAGCCTGAAATCACTTTTCATCCGCTCAAGCAGTCGGTCGGTGCGCTGCTCTGGATTGGTGCGTTCAAGATGCTTCAACATATCTATCTTATGCTGGCGGGCGTTTTTCTGCGACACCTCGAGCAGCTTCGCCTTGTCGCCGCGCTGCGGCACTATGAAGGTCACCCCGGGCATCTCCACATCCGGCAGCTGCGCCACAATCACCTCCTCATAATTCACGCCAAGCTCCCGCGCTATCTCATTCATGGCATATCCGAGCAGCTGCTCCACGCTCTCGTCGAGGCGCCGTTTGTACTCCAGGGTCACACTCCTGACCACTGCCCCACGCCGCACGTGCATATAGTTGACAAACACATCGCGACCGTCATCGTCCACACCAAACACATCCACATCGGCAATAGTCTGGCTCACGATAACGCTCTTGGCGGTGTAACGCTCCACAAGTTTGTATTTCTCTTTCAGCTCCTGCGCCTCCTCAAACCGCAGCTCCTCGGCGAGCTTCGCCATCTCTGCGCGCAGATACTCCAGAATCTCGGCCATATCGCCGCGCAAAATCTGCTTGATGCGCTCTATCTGCCGTCCATACTCCTCCTCGCTCACCAGTCCGGTGCAGCATCCGCCACACCGTTTCAGGTGATAGTCCAGACACAGTTTCCCTTTTCCTTTGGCCACATATTCGGAAGTGATGGCATGGCGGCACGAACGGAGCTTGTACAGGTCGCGGATAAGGTCGAGCACCACTCTCGCCGCCCCTGCATCAGTATATGGACCGTAATATTTCGAGCCATCCTTGATACGCTTGCGGGTCATGAACACGCGGGGAAAATGCTCTTTGGTGACCACAATCCACGGATACGACTTGTCGTCCTTGAGCAGCACATTGTAGCGCGGCTGATACTCCTTGATCATGGAGTTCTCAAGATTGAGCGCATCCTGCTCCGTAGGCACCACGATATATTTCATATCGGCAATAGCACGGACAAGCAGATTGGTGCGCAGCGAATCGTGGGTGCGGTTGAAATACGACGACACCCTCCGCTTCAGGTTTTTTGCTTTGCCCACATATATCACTGTACCCTCCGAGTCAAAATACATATATACTCCGGGGGTGGTAGGAAGAATCCGGATTTTCTCTTCCAGCTCAGCCGATTTTTTATGTTTAGCCATACATTCTTTAAACGCTGCAATACGCGGATTGTTATAAAAGCCGTGCCGGAAGCACCCCTATTCGGAGCGCATATCCGGCACGGATACAAAATATACGAGATCAATATGTGATGAGCGATGTCACTTCTGCATCAGCAGGAAGTGCAGCGCGGCCATTGAGCATTCCGAGCTCAATGATGAAGTTCACATAGATCTTTTTAGGATTCATACTTTTCACAAGCTCATATACCGCAGCCATTGTGCCGCCGGTGGCAAGAACATCGTCGTGAATCACCACGATATCATCCGGGCCGATGGCATCGCGATGGATTTCAATGGTGTCTGTACCATACTCTTTGGCGTAAGTGGCCGATACAGTGTCGGCAGGCAGCTTACCGGGTTTGCGGGCTGGCACGAATCCGGCACCAAGCTCAAAGGCGAGGATGGAGCCGCCGATAAAGCCACGGCTCTCGATGCCCACAACTTTGGTCACACCTTTGTCGCGGTAGAGCTGCGACAAATCCCAACCGATGATATGCAGGGCACGGGGATCCTTGAACACGGTGGTGAGGTCCTTAAACACAATCCCCTTTTTGGGGAAGTCAACAACATCACGAATTTTTGACTTGATATATTCCATAACTAAAAATTATTGTCTGTGAAAAACGATTGATTGTTCCACGTGGAACAATTTTCTTATAACTATCTACCCATCAGTAACAAAAGGATATTGACATCACTCGGAGATATGCCCGGGATGCGCGATGCCTGAGCCACTGTCTCTGGCCGGATCCGCTCAAGCTTCTGACGTGCCTCGGTGCTCAGCGACTGTACTTGCATATAGTCAATCCTACTGCCGAGCTTCACATCCTCAAGCCGCCGAATCTTGTCGGCTATCATCTGCTCACGGTCAATATACCCTTGATATTTCATCAGCACTTCCGCGGCCTCGATAATCTCGGAGCGGCGCTCGGCCTCGATATTCTTATCAATATACTCCTTGAGCTCTGGCAAAGCTTCGCTCAAAAGAGCAACAGTCAGCTGCGGACGGAGCACGAGTTCGCGGAGCTTCACTGATTGCTTCAAGGGGGACGACCCTACCCTGCTGAGCAGCCCGTCCACCTGAGCAGGTGACACCGATATGCGGGAGCACCACTCCATAAACTCATCGCGCTGCCGACGCTTCGACTCCATAAGCCGATAACGCTCCTCGGTGACAAGACCAATTTCATGACCAAGCGGAGTGAGGCGCATATCAGCATCGTCCTGACGGAGCAGTATGCGATATTCAGCTCTCGAGGTGAACATGCGGTAAGGCTCATCGACACCCTTGGTCACAAGATCATCAATCAACACACCTATATATGCCTGGTCACGACCGAGCACAAATGCGTCCTCACCTTTATGGGAGCGGTGGGCATTTATGCCTGCAACCAGCCCTTGTCCGGCAGCTTCCTCATAGCCTGTGGTGCCGTTCACCTGTCCGGCCAAGAACAGGCCGGGAAGCACCTTCGACTCAAGCGTATGACGCAACTGTGTGGGGTCGAAAAAGTCATACTCTATGGCATATCCCGGACGATACACCTGCACATTCTCAAGGCCGGGAATAGTGGCAAGAGCCTTCATCTGCACATCAAGCGGCAACGATGAAGAGAATCCGTTTAGATAAAACTCCTGCGTATCCTCGCCCTCAGGTTCGAGGAAAAGCTGATGCTCCGTTTTGTCGGCAAAGGTAACAATCTTGGTCTCTATGCTCGGACAATAACGCGGACCGATACTCTGAATCTGCCCATTGAAAAGGGGACTCTCCGGAAGGCCGGCGCGAAGCACCTCATGAGTCGATTCGTTGGTATATGTGATGTAGCAATCCCTCTGGGCAAGCTCACGGCGCACGGAGGGGAGGTAGGAGAACTTATGAAAATCATCCTCACCTTGCTGCACAATAGTTTTGCCGAAATCAATGCTCCTGGCATCAAGGCGCACGGGTGTTCCGGTTTTCATCCTATCGGTACGCACACCCAACTCCCTGAGCTGCGCAGTGATACCGTATGCAGCAGGTTCGGCCACGCGGCCTCCGGCAATCTTCACAGGACCGATATGCATCAGTCCGTCAAGAAAAGTTCCGGCAGTGATGACCACGGATTTGGCCCGGAATGTAACGCCCATGGCAGTGACAACTCCGGCCACCCGTGAATCTTCGATAACGAGCTTGGTTACAGAGTCTTGCCACATACTCAGGTTGGGGGTATTCTCAAGAATATGCCGCCAGAGAAGCGAAAATTTCATTCTGTCGCTCTGTGCGCGGGGGCTCCACATGGCCGGCCCTTTGGAGCGGTTGAGCATGCGAAACTGAATAGCCGTGCGGTCAGTGACAATACCCATCTGTCCGCCAAGCGCATCTATCTCCCTTACTATCTGACCTTTGGCAATACCACCAACGGCGGGATTGCACGACATCTGCGCAATCTTGTTCATATCAATGGTCACAAGGAGAGTATCGCTCCCCAGCCGGGCAGCGGCAGAAGCAGCCTCGCAGCCGGCATGACCTGCACCTACAACTATAACATCGTAATCAAATCGCATAACAAAATTATAGTTCAGAATTTATACTGTCAAGCAACCTCAGGGCCTCGTCTTCATGCGCCTCCATAATCTCGCGCTCTCCGGGACCCTTATCGTTGATGCCACACAGATGAAGCACACCGTGCACCACCACCCTCATCAGCTCACGCTCATAATCGCACCCCACCATAGCAGCGTTGCTGGCAACAGTGTCGAGCGAAATGAACATATCGCCACTCACCATACGCGAGCGCGAATAGTCGAAAGTGATGATGTCAGTATAATAATCATGCTGTAGAAATTCGCGGTTCACCTCGATGATCTTCTCATCGTTGCAAAACACGTATGTCAATGGACCGAGCACGCGGTCATGATTTTTTGCCACCTGCTCTATCCAACGCTCAACGAGAGCCACATTGAAAGAAGGCATATCAACATTCAATGCCTCCCAGCAAAATTTATTCATCGTTTGAAATCAACTGAAGAATTACCCACAAAAGTAAAAAAAATATCAGTTTTCCACAAATTGCATCAATCTGTTGAAAACTCCGATTTTCTGAGCTGAAATCCGAAACCATCAAAATACACCCGACAAAACTAATTCACAACAAGTTATGAAAAATTTAACCCCACGACATTTAAAAATTCATCTCCGTCCGATAATCCGGCCGCAAATATCACCGCCAATTCAGTATTCTGCAATCAACTATTTCCCCATAAGCCCATACCGCCGAAATCAGTCAATCTGTTCCCGCAGTGCATCCATAAAGTTCAGTTATAAAAAAATGAAAGTGCACTTCTTCACAGAAGCGCACCTCCCTCATAACCAAAATTCAAGTATATATATTGTCTAACAAAACATCAAAGCAAGGGGCACTGACAGCACTCCATGCACAATTGGGCAGGACATCAATCCTTGGGACACAGTAAGGGGTTTATGACATTATTAATCGCTTTCCATTGACCACATCCATTGAATGATCGGCCTCCCTGCGTGCATTGTGTTTTTTGTGAATGCAAAATTAAAACATTTTGCAGTTGCCGACAAGAGGGATGATGCAAAGAAATTATAAAATACCTAAATTGTGATTTTAACAACTATTATTTAGTGTATATTTGTATTCGTAATGGAAAATCTTCAACCCCTCATAGGACTCACCCTGGAGCAGCTCAAGGAAGTTGCCTTGGAGTGCGGCATGCCCGGATTTGCCGGTATGCAGATGGCCAAATGGCTATACGACAAGCGTGTCACATCTATCGACGAGATGACCAACCTCAGCAAACCTGCCCGCGCAAAGCTTGCCGGAAAATGGTGTGTGGGGCGCACTTCCCCGCTCACAAAAGCAGAGAGCACGGACGGCACGGTGAAATATCTGTTTGACGGCGTGGGTGGACGCGACATTGAAGCGGTGATGATTCCCGACCGCGACCGCGCCACTCTCTGCATCAGCTCCCAGGCAGGGTGCAAGATGAACTGCCGCTTCTGCATGACCGGACGGCAAGGCTGGCACGGCAACCTCAGCGCGAGCCAGATCATCAACCAGGTGCTGTCGGTGGAGGAGAGCGAAGCGCTCACCAACATTGTGTTCATGGGTATGGGTGAGCCGATGGACAATCTTGAAGCTGTGCTTACCACCATTGATATCCTCACCGCGCCATGGGGCATGGCCTGGAGCCCTAAGCGCATCACAGTGTCGTCTATAGGCAAGCTCAAGGAGCTAAAGCAGCTGCTCGACACCACCAAGGTGCATATAGCCATAAGCGTCCATTCACCCTACAGCGATGAACGCGCCGGCCTCATGCCGGTGGAAAACGCCTACCCCATCACTGAGGTCATGAAGCTGCTGCGCGGCTACGATTTCGCCCACCAGCGGAGGCTGAGTGTGGAATATATAATGTGGCAGGGGGTAAATTCCGACCTGCGGCATGCCGATGCCCTCGCACGACTGGTGAAAGGCACCGACTGCAGAGTGAACCTGATACGGTTTCATGCCATCCCGGGGGTGGAGCTACGCCCCTGCTCCGAGAGTGAGATGACACGGTTCCGCGACCGCCTCAACGCTTTGGGCATCACAGCCACCATCCGCGCATCGCGAGGCGAGGATATAATGGCGGCATGCGGCATGCTTGCCGGTAAGGCAAAACCACAACAGAAATGACCATCAAAAAGGAAGCATACGACAACTGCCCCGCCGAGCTCCGGGACAGGCTGAAGCTGGAGGAGATGTGCCTCCATCCCGAGCGGTACAAAGATACTGTGGTGATCCACCGCGGACGCAACATCGTGCTGCTGTACACCGATCCCGCCACAAGCCGGAAATATGTTGTAAAAAGTTTCAAAAAACCCAACCTTGCGCAGCGCATTGCCTACACATGGTTCACCCCGGGCAAAGCACGCAGGGCCTTCAAATATGCCTCCATGCTCCGCAGCAGGGGAATAAGCACTCCCCGCGAGACAGCATATATAGAGGTGTATGAGCACGGACTGCTGAGCCAAAGCTATTTTGTGTGCGAATACTGTCCGTGGCCATCGCTTGCATCGCTGTGGCTACCGAGCAAACCTTACGACATAGCCCAGCTGGAAACAGTGGCACAGATGCTGGCTAATATGCACAAAGCAGGCGTGCTCCACGGCGACACCAATATCGGCAATTTCCTCTATGGAGCACCATCGAGCATCACCACCGTGGATGTGAACCGCACCCGCTTTCTGGACCATGAACCCACCCGCAAAGAGTGTCTTGACAATATGGTGAAGCTCACCCACCGGCGCGATGTGCTGTACAAAATCACCGAACATTATGCCGACCTCCGCGGTTGGAACAAACAAGAGAGCGCCGATTATGTGCTCCACAAACTGATAGAATACGAAAAAAAACGCAACCGTCGCAACAAACTCAAACATATAGCCCGATGAGCAACTCACTGAAAATATTTTGTAAAAACACCGGCCGATACATAACCATCAACGGCGGCGACACCCTGCTGCAGATCTACAGCCAAGTGAAGGATGAACTGCCATTCACCCCCATATGCGCCAGAGTGAACTTCAAAAACGAGGATATGCTGTTTCCGGTGTTCGCACCCAAGATGGTGGAGTTCCTCCCCCTCTCCAGCAGCTCGGCACAGCGCACTTACACCCGCTCGCTATGCATGATGCTCTACAAGGCTGTCACCACACTGCTCCCCGGCTACCGGCTAAGGATAGCACATTCGGTGAGCCACGGCTATTTTTGCCGCATCACCGGACACGAGAAGCTCAACCTTGAAGAGTGGGTTCCCAAGCTCAAGGCCAAAATGGAGGAGCTTGTGGCGATGAACCTCACTTTCGAGCGTAAAGAAAGGCTCACCGACGATGCCATAAACATATTCACCCGTCAGGGGATGGACGATAAGGTGAAGCTGCTGCGCACCGTGCAGGAGCTATACACCGTATATTACCGTCTCGACGGAATCTGCGACAGCTACTACGGGCCGCTCGCCCCAAGCACAGGCACGGTAGGGGTGTTCAACCTCATCACCTACAAGGACGGCTTGCTGCTGCTCGGCCCCGATAGTGCCAACCCTTCCGTGCCGGCCACCCCGATAGCACAGGAAAAAATGTTTGACGCCTTCACCGACTATGTGAAATTCAACCACATAGTGGGAGTGAGCAATGTGGGCGAACTCAACGAGGCCGTGATGCACGGCCACGAGGCAATGCTCATCAATGTGTCGGAAGCGCTGCACAACAACCGCATAGCCACCATTGCCGACGACATCAAGCGGCGCTTTATGGAAGGTGGCGCAAGGATTGTGCTGATTGCCGGACCGTCATCATCCGGTAAAACCACCTTCACCAAACGCCTCGCAATCCAGCTCATGACCAACCTGCTGGAGCCGCAGATGATATCGCTCGACAACTATTTCGTGGACCGCGAGCACACTCCCCGCGATGAGAACGGTGAGCTGGACTATGAGTCGCTCTACTCGCTTGACCTCAAGCAGTTCAACGCCGACCTCAACGCCCTGCTGCGCCATGAGGAGGTGGAAATCCCCTACTACAATTTCGCCACCGGTGTCCGCGAATACCGTGGCGACAGAATGAGGCTCAACCCCAACTCCATTCTGCTCATAGAAGGGATACACGGCCTCAACCCCAAGCTCACCGAGCAGGTGCCCGACAAGCATAAATACAGAGTGTATGTGTCGGCCCTTACCACCATATCCATTGACGACCACAACTGGGTGCCCACCACCGACAACCGGCTGCTCCGGCGCATAATCCGCGACAACAAATATCGCGGCACAAGTGCCGTGGACACCATCAAGCGGTGGCCGAGCGTGCGCCGCGGCGAGGAAAAATGGATATTCCCCTATCAGGAAAACGCCGACGCCACCTTCAACTCCTCGCTGCTGTTTGAACTCGGAGTGCTCAAGGACCGCGGCGAGGAGGTGCTCAAGCATGTGCCGCACAACATTCCTGAATATGCCGAAGCTGCGCGACTACGCACATTCTTAGGGTATTTCCACAGCATAGGCGAGCAATATGTGCCGTCCACATCACTGCTGAGGGAATTTTTGGGCGGTTCTTCATTCAAATATTGAGTAGAAATAGCTACTTTTGTACTATATGATTCAAGCGCGCCGGATACTGAAAAAATTTGACAACCTGACTGTGCTTCGCGGCATTGACCTCGATGTGCACCGTGGCGAGATAGTGTCGATAGTGGGACCCAGCGGTGCCGGGAAGAGCACCTTGCTGCAGATCCTGGGATCACTGAGCCGCCCCGACAGCGGGAGCGTGAACTTTGACGGCACCGATATATTTGCCATGAGCGACACCAGGCTGGCACGTTTCCGCAATGCCAACATCGGGTTCGTGTTTCAGTTTCACCAGCTGCTGCCCGAATTCACCATGGAGGAGAATGTGGCCATGCCCGCCATGATAGGAGGGATGAGCCGCACCACCGCCATGAGCAAAGCCCGCGGGCTGATAGAGTACATGGGGCTGGCCGACAGAGCCACACACCGTCCCTCCCAGCTGTCGGGAGGCGAGCGGCAGAGAGCCGCTGTGGCCAGAGCGCTGGTGTGCAACCCCGCCGTGGTGCTCGCCGATGAGCCGTCGGGCAGCCTTGACAGCCACAACCGCAGCGAACTGCACAAACTTTTTTTCGACCTGCGGCGCGACATGAACCAGACATTCGTCATTGTGACCCACGATGAGCAGCTCGCCGCCGACACCGACCGCATCATAAAGATGCGCGACGGCATAATCACCGAAATACTCACCAACGTGTCTCCCACCGTTGAACCGTGCTTAGCACCATGAACACCAATATTATCCGCCTCAGAATATTGCGATATGCCGCTCCCCTGCTCTGCCTGCTGGCAGCGTGGCACCTCACCTCATGCCGCGACGAGCCCGACCGTCCCGACCAAGGAGTGGCCACATATCAGAACATCGCCACCTTTGTGGGCAACAACGACCGCGGCCTGTCGATGCTGCAATATCGGGAAATCAACGACTCCCCTCTGGTCACACTCACCCTCCAGGGCACTATAGACCAGAACCAAGCCCCGACAGGCACCCGTATGCTTGTCACCTACACTCTGCCCGAAGGCGTGGCCTACGGCACGAGCACAGCCATCGAGGCATCATCGCTCAACGTGATCTACAACGGCACCGTGAAAACCGATGCCACCACCCTCCCCGACATGAACACCACCGAGGGAATATATGTTATGACACTGTATCGGTCCGGTGAGTACATCAACCTGATGGCACAGCTTCCCGCCTGCTCAGGCAAGCGCAAATTCTCCCTTGTGGCCGACCCCGCCACCTTCGGCAGCGACATCCCCACCCTCTACCTCACCACATCGGCCGACAATGAGCAGGGATTCAACCGCAAGACAGTGGCCTCGCTCAACATGGCCCCGGTATGGAACCTCGCCACATGCCGCGGCGTGAAGCTGCTGGTCAACAACACCAACAACAGCTACCAATGTGAATTCACATTCCTGAAATCAGAATAATAATAACAATAAAAAATCAAATCATAATGGAACAGAAAAAAGGACAAGAAATCAAAATCGAACTTACCCCCGAAGTTGCCGCCGGCCACTACTCCAATTTTGCTGTGATAACCCACGGTCCTTCGGAATTTTATATGGACTTCATCGCCCTCGCGCCCAATATGCCCCAGGCCAAGGTACAGAGCCGCATCATCATGACCCCCGAGAACGCCAAGAACCTCATGAACGCTCTCATGGAAAATGTGAAACGCTACGAAGCCACTTTCGGGGAAATCAAGCCCAAAGCTCCCCGCAACAACCCCGCTGCCAACAACGGCAACAACCCCAACGATATTCCCAATCCGTTCATGTTCGGCGGCAACGCATAATCCATAATTGCCATGGCTGTAAAACCAAACAATCTGCAGATCTACAACTCACTGTCGCGCCTCAAGGAGCTTTTCAAGCCTATCCATGAGGGAAAAGTGGGCATGTATGTGTGCGGCCCCACTGTGTATGGCGACGGCCATCTGGGGCATGCACGCCCGGCCATCACTTTCGATGTGCTGTTCCGCTACCTGCAGCACCTCGGCTACAAGGTGAGATATGTGCGCAACATCACCGATGTGGGACATCTGGAGCATGATGCCGACTCCGGCGAGGACAAGATAGCCAAGAAAGCGCGCCTTGAGCAGCTCGAGCCCATGGAAGTGGTGCAGCACTATCTCACACGCTACCACAAGGCTATGGATGAACTCAATGTGCTCCCGCCATCCATCGAGCCCCACGCCTCCGGCCACATCATTGAGCAGATAGAGTATATCAAAAAGATACTCGAAAGCGGATATGCCTACGAAAGCCAAGGCTCAGTGTATTTCGATGTGCCCAAATACAACCGCGACCACCACTACGGCAAGCTCTCGGGACGCAACATCGACGAACTCCTGTCGGCCACACGCGCCCTCGACGGCCAGGACGAGAAGCACAATCCAGCCGACTTCGCGCTGTGGAAAAAAGCTTCGCCCGAGCATATCATGCACTGGCCCTCGCCATGGAGCGAAGGATTTCCCGGATGGCACCTCGAGTGCTCCACCATGGGAGAGAAATATCTTGGCGAAGTGTTTGACATCCACGGTGGTGGAATGGACCTCAAATTTCCCCACCATGAGTGTGAGATAGCACAGTCGATGGCCCACAACGGCCATGACTCCGTGCGCTACTGGATGCACAACAACATGATCACGATCAACGGTCAGAAAATGGGCAAATCGCTCGGCAACTTCATCACCCTACAGGAGTTTTTCTCCGGCAACCATGAACTGCTTGAGCAGGCATACTCACCCATGACCATCCGCTTCTTCATACTCCAGGCCCATTATCGCGGCACAGTGGATTTCAGCAACGAAGCACTCCAGGCCTCCGAGAAAGCGCTCCAGCGCATGCTTGAAGGGTACAAGCGCATCGGCGACCTCCGCCCGAGCGACACCTCCAGTGTGGATGTGAAGCAGATAGAGCAGAAATGCTACGAGGCTCTTGATGACGACCTCAACACCCCGATGGTGATAGCCGCACTCTTTGAAGCCGTGGGGATGGTGAACCGAATCAACGACGGCACAGACAAAGCCACAGCCGAGGATATAGAGGCATTGAAAGCTTTGTTCCGCACATTCCTCGGCGACATATTGGGTGTGAAGCTCGATGGACTGGCTGCTACAGCCGGTGCCGAAGAGGGTGCCCTCAAACCGTTTGAGGACGCTGTGGATCTGCTGCTCAGCGTCCGCGCCGAGGCCAAAGCAAAAAAGGACTGGGCCACAAGCGACCTCATCCGCAACCGTATGTCGGAGATAGGGTTTGATGTCAAAGACACCAAATCCGGCTGGGAGTGGAAACTCAAATAGCCCTACAGCATATAACTATATCAAGTCAGGATTCGCACATCAGTGAATCCTGACTTATTTTTAACCACTATTCACTCCCTTTTATTCATCATCTTTTGAGCTTCAAGAACCTTTTTCCGCCATTTTTTTCTTCTTTGTGGGGTTTCTTCAGTCATATAAGTTTTTTCCACTCTATCTGCGGCAACTTCCATCAAATGCATCATATTAGCACAAGCTCCATCCCACACATTCCCATTTTTACGCAATCGCTCTTCCGTCATTTACTCAAGAGATTTGCATTGGATGATCCAAGCGATTGGACTTGTTGGATAGTACAGCAATGCTGTGGAAGCACATTGAAACGTGAATTCATTATAATGTCCGAATTTTTTGCAGTATCCAAGTGCTAGTTCGTATAATTGACACGCCACAGTCTGAACATCATTTAATGGCACCATGTATGTCCCTACTAATACTGCAGAATCAGAAATTTCAAAATTATCCTTTATACAGAAAGCAGGAACCATTTGCCCTGATGTCAATTCAAGATTTATCCAATTTTCAGGCGTAAAATTATCCTCATCTTTGTACATTATATAGTAATGCCTTGGAGCAAGAGCTATTGACACATCCGCGCCAATCTCTTGGGATATGATTTTATACATCCATGGTAGGGATCTGCATTGTCCAACATGTGTTTTTAAAACTTTTGATACGAACTGATTCTCCCAATTAATCACATCTTTGTCAACATCTTCATAATTATAAGTATAAGGTTTGTAACCATTACCAGAATATGGCTTAGAAAAGTAATTATTCAATGCTATTTGTTTACCAGTTTTATACTGGTTAAGATTGTTGAATAAATAAAACAACTCTACAAACTTTGCGATACGATTTATTTCATCGCAGAAATCTTTTTGGTAATCCAAATTACCTTCATAATAAGCCCATTCTGCTAGGAATACAGCACGTTTGATTGACAATGAATCGCGCCCTGCGAGCATATCAGACATTTTATTATATGCAAAACCATAATATCCCTCAGGGGTCAAAGATTTCGCATCTGACAGAGCCAACGAAATTATGGAATAAATTATAAGACTAAGTAATTTATTCATATCAAAACACAACTCACATTAACTAAGTAATACGGGGAAAAGTACTAATAATGTAATAAATAGAATGATACACAAATTGACGATTATCTTAAGGTCCACTATTCGTCTAATAATAAAACAATTAATTATTACATACAAAATATAAAAGCATAATGTTACGGGAATCACAACAAGAAGACCTTCCGGCATCCCATTGCATGACGGTACGGATTTTGAGAATAAGCAAATCAAAGCAACAAAATAGACATATAAAAATAAATAAGCCAATACAATTTTTGTGTGTTTCAATATTTGAGACGACATAGTTTTATATTTTTGTTATTGTTTTTGCAAATATTCTCCACCGGGATTCGACAGAACAATAGACTTAAAAGCCAAACTGGGAACAAAGATAATTACACATTTTATCTTGACACCTGACACAACCTCTGCAGTACCAACAGATGTATGCACCGGTTTGGATTCCATTTTTATCCATGGAATAGAAACCGGGATACCCGCTTCTACCATAACTTGCTGAACTGCCGTCGCGCAATTATTTGTCACAATATCATACTCTGTTTCCGCAATTTCCTTAAACCCATCTCTCATGATGGCATCCTGTTCGGGTGTTGTCGTGATACGATACCCCTCGGAATACCCATAATTATTTACATTCAAATCCGTCTTGCCGGGTTTTCCCTTAACCACATTGTAACTTGAATTAAGAAACTGCTGAGGGGTGTCCCAAGAGCCAACAGCAACATCATTAAAAGGTCTTCCGCCAGTGTGCTCGCCGGTAGATGAGTTAATAACATTATTCCCATTTACAGAATAGTACTGCCACTTCCCTTTTTGATTTTGAATCAACATAGCTAGATGCTGAGATGTATAGTAGCCTTTATTCAAAACAACGATATCTTTTCCAGACGGATCTATATAATTTATAGGATCCGAAGCACAATATGAATACGGAGAAATAAAGTAATAGGCATGCAATGAAAATCTACACACCAACAATATTGTTGATAAAAGAACACTCGTTTTTATGGTCATAGTTATTCACTTAGTCTAGCAAAAATACGATTTATCGATAAAAGAATCGAGCAACAAATATTATGCTTTACAGCATATATCAGCGTATTATAGGCCACTCGTAGCGCTTCAGAGCAGCTATGAGTGGCTTTTCTTTGCCCTGCAGATAGGCGTTGCACAACGCGTGAAAGCGGGGTGAATGGTTCATCTCCGAAAGGTGGGCAAGTTCGTGGCATATCACATATTCGCGGAGCTCCGTAGGAAGAAACACCAGCGCACAGCTGAGAGTCACTATCCCGGTGGCCGAGCAGGTACCAAGGGTGCGCAACCCGCGCCCTATGCGCCATTGGACGGGGTGGACCCCTACCCTCCCGCACAGCTTTTCGGCCAGCGGCAACAGCAACTGCGGGGCCACCCGATAGGCCAGCTTGCAGAGCGCAGAGCTGAGAAATGCCTGCGCCGACGGCTCGGAAAGGTCAATATTGCTTCCCACGCCGAGCCGGGAGCGGGGAATCCCCTGCCCTATCACAACATGACCGGGATGCGCTGACTGCTGATAAATCTCGATCTCAAGGTCAGGACAACTGATGATTTGGCCAATGGAATATCGTGGCCCGGCAGGAGCCTGGAATCGGGAGTTGAACCGCTCCACCAGCTCGGGCAACCGGTCGGCCAGCAACCCGGAGGAGTAGCCGAAAGGCACAGTGAGGTGAAGTTCATTGGCTTTGAGCCGGAGAATGAGACTGCGTGCCTGCCTGCGCGGCGTTATGACAATGACTCGCCCATCGGGAGCAATCCCGCGGATAGGCCGGCAGATAGGTTTCATACTCCCCAGAAAAGCTTGGACCGGAGAGTGAGCGGGAAATTCTGGCCGGGGAGATGCACCACATTCACCCTCCACGGTGCCCGCTCGATATGAAGCCTCACACTCTCGTCAAGAACCTGACTTTTGCCATCGATACTGAGCAGATAGGAGCCGGAGCGCGAACTAACACGGGTGTCCACACATTCGGAGTCGCTTACCACCAACGGTCGCATAGCCAGCGAATGGGCCGCAATGGGCGACACTATCCACACCGGAGCCGAAGGCGCCACCACCGGGCCGCCAACGCTGAGATTGTAGCCTGTGCTACCGGTGGGAGTTGACACAATCAGCCCGTCGGCACGGTACTCAGCCAGCAGAGTGGTGCTGAGGAAGGTGGACACAGTGATCATTGAAGCGGTGTCCTGCTTCATTATGGCCACCTCATTGAGAGCGAACGGATGGCCTTTGAGAGCGGTGTCGGGCGATGTCACAGCCAGCACCGAGCGCGATTCCACAGTACATTCTCCGCCGAGAATCTGCTCCATGACATGGGGCATGTCACTGATTTGCGCAGCGGCGAGATAGCCCAGATGCCCGGAATTGACCCCGATGATGGGAGTTTCCAGAGCACCCACCGAGTTGGCGGTACGCAGGAAAGTGCCGTCGCCGCCAATTGACATCACAAGGTCGGTGACGGGAGGATTGCAGGATTCAAACACGGCGTAATCCTTGGCCACGGAGGTGTATTGCGCCAGATAGTTGCTGTAGCGCTCCTCCAGCATGAACTTGACCCCCACCTCGGCATATCGCGTCAGTAGAGCCATCATATCAATCACCTCGGCACGCCGCTGAGGGTCGCGAGGCTTGTTGCCGTAAATTGCTATGGTCATGGCCATGATAATCAAATGTTGATGTGCAGCAGCAACTCGCCCACCCTCGACCGGAGCGTGGAGTCGGGCTGAGAAGCGTCAGAGCGTGTATCCACCACCCTGTAGCCGTAGCGCTCGAGCGAACGCGCCACAGAGTCGGGCGACCGTCTGTTGACCCTCAGATCCACCACCACCTCACCATGGTCGGTGATGGCCGAGGTGACATTGAGGTTGAGCAGATGGGCATCCACATCCTCCACCGCATGGGCTATGCGCGAAGCCGAATAGTCGGCCCTGTAGCAGGCCACACTCAGCTCGCAGCACTCTTCCACCACGGGAAACAGCCTCTCCTCACAATGGGCGGGAGCGGAGGCGGATAGGGGCATTATGTTATCTTTTGCTGTCAATCGCTTTAAATTGTGATTAATTCTATCTAATTTTGCCGTAATATTCGGTGGATGCAAAATTAAGTATTTTTGACCATATATCATTTAAACAGCCGGATAGAAGTTTCTGTTTATGACAAACCTGAGTGTAAATATCAATAAAGTGGCCACCTTGCGCAACGCCCGAGGCGAGAATGTTCCCGACATTCTGCGGTTTGCCGGTGAATGTGAGCGTCTTGGAGCCGCCGGAATCACAGTACATCCCCGTCCCGATGAGCGCCATATCAAGCGCGAGGATGTGTTCAGACTCCGTCCGCTTGTGAAAACTGAGTTCAACATCGAGGGGTATCCCTCGCCGGAGTTCATGGAGCTGGTGCTTCAGGTGAAGCCCGCGCAGGTTACCCTTGTGCCTGACGCTCCCGGCGACCTCACATCCCACGAAGGGTGGGATGTGGAGGCCAATATGGAATTTCTCACCTCGATTGTGGACCGCCTCCGCGAAGCCGGCATACGCTCCTCGATATTTGTGGGCACAGATGTGGAGAATATCCGCGCCGCCGCACGCGCCGGAGCCGACAGAGTGGAACTGTACACCAAACCGTATGCCGATATGTATGCCACCAACCGCCAACAGGCCGTGGAGCCTTTTGTGGTGGCCGCACGCGCCGCACGCAGTGCCGGAATGGGTATCAACGCCGGACACGACCTCAACCTCGAGAATCTCAAATATTTCCACGACCAGGTGCCGCACCTCAATGAAGTGTCCATAGGCCATGCTCTGATCAGCGATGCCTTGTATCTGGGACTGGAAGAAACTATAAAACGCTATAAAGATTGCCTGAAATGATTGACACCATAGTTGCACACGCCTCCGACACCATAGCCGTTGCCACCACCGCCAATGCCGCCGCCAATGCCGCCGCCTCCGCTCCAGAGGAGCTGTCGGTGTGGCAGCTGTGTCTGGAAGGCGGATTCATAATGCTGCCGCTGGCCCTTCTGGCCGTGATTTCAATATATGTGTTCATTGAACGCGCCATTGTGATACGCAAGGCTTCCAAGGAAGACCACTCCTTCATGCAGCGCATACGCGGCTATATCCACGAAGGAGAGATAGAAACGGCACAGAACCTCTGCGCACACACCGACACACCCTATTCACGACTCATATCCAAAGGTATAAGCCGCATTGGCCGACCGATGAACGATGTGCTCGTGGCTATCGAGAACACCGGTAATCTTGAGGTAGCCAACCTCGGCAAAGGGTTGCCTTGGCTCGCCACCACCGCCGCCGGAGCACCTATGCTCGGATTTCTCGGCACGGTGATAGGTATGGTGCAGGCGTTCTACAACCTTGCATCCGCCGGCTCCAGTGCCAACATCGATGTGCTTGCCGGAGGTATCTACGAAGCGCTTGTCACCACCGTGGCCGGCCTGATTGTGGGCGTGATAGCACTGTTTGCCTACAACTATCTCGTGGCCCGTATCAACGGCGTGATGACACGCCTTGAGGGGAACACCATGGAGTTCATGGACCTGCTTAACGAACCGGCGTGATATGGCACTGAAGCGTCAATTTGAAATGACCTCGCTCTTTTCGATGGCCTCGATGACCGATGTCATATTCCTGCTGCTCATATTTTTCATGGTCACAAGCACTTTCGTGTTTCCTACAGCCTTGGAAATCAACCTGCCGCAAAGCTCTGAGCAAACAGCCATCAAACCCGGCATAAGAGTGTATATCGACAAGGATATGGTGATGTACGCCTCGCAGGGCGACAACGAGCCACAGATCATGGAGAGCCGCGACCATCTGCTCACATTTCTCCAACTGAGCCAGATGCAGGATTCCACTCAAAGATATATAGCTGTATATGCCGATGAGGAGGTGCCTTACGGCAAGCTCGTGGAGGTGCTTGACCTCGGTGCCACCCACAGCATGAGTATGGTGCTCGCCACCAAACCGGCACCCGCCAAGCTCAAACAGGCTTCCGAATGACAAACCGCCGAGCAAAAATAATAGCCCTCGGTATCACTCTGCTGCTCTGCGCATTAGTGATAGCCCTGATGCTGGTGCTCACCCTCAGGCGCGCCGAGCATATCGACCGCGTGTGGCCGCCGGTGGACAGCAGCGAGCTGCTGATGGATGGAGAGTATGTGAAGCTTGGCAACATACCCGAGCCCAATCATGACAACGACACAGAATCAGCCTCCGAAGCCACCGATGTTTCCGGCAACGACCTGCACGATGGCGGCACACCCGAAGCTGCTCCGGCTCCCTTGGTGACAACCGGGAAAGAGTCGCCGGCAAAGGTGACGAAAAAACCGCAGCCCGAAAAAACAGGCCCCACCAAGGAAGAGCTTGAGCAGCAGCAGAAAGAGAAGCGGCAGCAGGAGCAAAGCCGCGAGATAGCCAACCGTGTGAAGTTTGGCGGCAGCGGCAAAGGATCAGGCACATCAGGCAAAAGCGGCTCGCCCAACGGCAACGCTGACCATGGCGCTCTCAGCGGCACTCCGGGCACATCGCTCAAGGGGCGTACTCTGGAGTCGTGGGCACGGCCATCAGGCCGCGCCACAGGCAGCATTGTGGTGAGCGTGAAAGTCAACAGGCAGGGCAAGGTGACAGATGCATCCTACAGCCACGGCACAGGCCCGGTGGCTGCAAACACCGCTGCACGCCAAAGTTGTGTCCAGGCGGCAAAAAACAGCCGTTTTTCGGTGTCAAATGATGCGCCCGCCGAGCAGCGCGGCACCATCACCTACCGATTTGATTAGGTTGGTGATAATTCTTATAAGTCTTATAAATCCTATAAAATTTATCGGTTGGAGAGGATCCGGAGATCGCGCTGGAGGTCGTTGACCACAGTGGCGGTGGTGTAATAGGAGCGCATGGCGCCCGTGCGGATAGGGAGCAGGGCTGCTTCAAGAGCGGCCAGTCCGGCATAGTCGCGGTTGGCATCCATCTCCTCACGCAGCAAACGAATCTTCTCGCTCATCTGAATACCCTCGAGCATACGCTCATAGCGCACAGAACTGCGACCGTCAGGATACACGAAATATGTGTCGCCGGGGGCAAACATGTGGAATCGCGCATCAGTCATGGGGTTGTCAGTCCAGTTGGTGAACGACCAGTGGAGATATCCGTCAAATCCTGCAGCAGTGGCATAGGGAGGAAGATACGCACCATCGGCAGGATCGCTGTTGATGAACTGGCTGGGAGCCGGTGTGGCGCAGCAAGTGTACATGAGCGACAATTTGCCGGAGTCGCGACGCTTCTTGAGATCCTCGAGCGGGAAAAATTCGGTTTTGATGATGGTGTAGAGCTGCAGGTCGTCGATAAGTTCCTTGTGGTAGTTGCCGGCAAGCGACATACGGATGCCGGGCACAGCTTTCTGGGCCACATCGTAGGCACGGAGCATATCGTCCAGCGGACGCTCGTCCATCACTATCAGAAGACGGTCGTACCACCCTTTCTGCTTGAAATGCTGAGCGAGACTCTTGAGGAAAGGAGTCCACAGCGCGGCATATTCGGGCGAGGATGTTTTGGTTTCAAGAAATTCATACTCACCTGTTTTAGCGTTTTTGTAGCGGAATTTCATCTCCCATGGAATCATTGTGAAGCACTCTATGTCGCCTTTGACACCGATGGAGTCCATGAACTCCACATAACGGTCAAGAATAGTATAGTCATAGGAGTAAGAGCCGTCAGGGTTGAGAATAGTCTCCACCATCGGCTCGAATTTATCATTGCTCTGCTCGCCCCAAGGCTCGTAGAACAATATCACACTTGTGGCCTTCTGTCCTGCGCGGGCAAGCATCTTGGCGTAAGGCTCGTAATATTTCAGATGTTCAGGCGACCACGGCTCCACGTTGTAGTAGCGCGAAATGGCATACGGCTGCTGCCAGAGGTCGAGATAGAAAGCATAGTCGGCCGGGGCGGGGAGCGCACGTGAGCTCACATCCACATTGAGCTTGATATGCTTCAGCTCCTTGGAGCCCTGCATCAGCGAGATGGTGGTGCTGTAGATGCCCGGGGCGAGAGTGGAGGGCACCTCCACAGAGCACCACAACGGGCGCAGATGGCGTGCTTCGAAAGCCACCTCGGTGTCGGGCAGGTCAATCATGTCGGCAATGGTGAATGTAGGGAGATCGGGGCTGGGATAACCGCAAGCCTGATGGTGGGTAGCTATCTGCGAGCGCATCCAGGCAGCATAGCTGCCGGGCATCTCCACTTTTTTACCATCGGGACCTGTCCACTGACCCATCTTCACACGCAGCGGAGCGGTAGCCTCGGGAGCGATCACAAGAGCTTCAAGTCCAATGCGTTCGCCGCGCCATGCATACACAGTGGTGTCGCTCACCTGCTGCTGCACAACAGGCGCTGTGAATCGATAAACAGAATCTTTGGAAGCCCAGGTGAGGGCGGTGGCACCTTTCCAGTGGGTGGTGTTCCAGGCAGCGATGTCGGACGCGGTGGCGGTATCGGCAGGTTCGGAATAGGGAGTGGCCGCGAGGCCGGTGAAATTCATAGCAGCTACGGCTGCACAAGTCAACAGCAGGTTACGGATTTTCATGATTGATTGGTATTTTTTGCAAAGATAAGCAATATAACTGTTTGTTGCACATGAACTGCGGACTAAATTTGCGGCACCACTCCTCCGGCTTTGCCGATAATCGGGCAGCGAGGGTGGTGATGAATTGAAAAATAATGCTTATTTTTGCGATATGAGAATAGTGATTCAGCGTGTCAGCAGAGCTTCCGTGTCAATAGGCGGCGAGGTCCATTCCCAAATCGGGAAGGGGATGATGGTGCTTGTGGGCGTGGAGCACGGCGACACTCAGGACGATGCCGAATGGCTCGCCGACAAAACAGCATCGTTGCGCATATTCAACGACCCCGCCGGAGTGATGAACCTGTCGGTGAAGGATGTGGACGGCGAGGTGCTGGCAGTGAGCCAGTTCACTCTCACAGCATCCACCCGCAAGGGGAACCGTCCGTCCTACATCCGTGCGGCCAACCATGAAACAGCCATCCCGCTCTATCATACCTACTGCTCACGCGTGGCCTCACGGTTGGAGAAGCCCACCCTTCAGGGGGTGTTCGGCGCCGATATGCAGGTGGAGCTGGTGAATGATGGCCCGGTGACTATAATTATAGACTCAAAACTCCGCGAATAGCCATGCACAGCGACATGACCATAAAAGAATTGCAGCATACCGTGGACCACTGGATCACAACCGTGGGGGTGCGCTACTTCTCCCCGCTCACCAACATGGCCATCCTTGCCGAGGAAACCGGAGAAGTGGCCCGCATAATGGCCCGCAAGCATGGCGACCAATCATTCAAACCCGGCGAGAATCCTGACCTTGCCGATGAACTCGCCGACCTCCTTTGGGTGGTGACCGCTATCGCCAATCAGGAGGGGATTGACCTTAACGAGGCCATCATGAACAATATACGCAAAAAAAGCATTAGAGATGCACAGCGTCATATCAACAACCCGAAACTTCATAACCAACAAAATAACTCTTAAATATCATGGCTGACAAATATCATGACACCGTGGCCAAAAGCCGCGTTACCACCAGCGATGAGGAAGTGGCTGCCAATGTGGCCAAAATCCTGGCTGACGAACTGGAAGAGAACCGCAACATTGAAGTATTCAAAAAACTGTTCAACAGCATTGACCTCACCACTCTCAATGCCACAGACTCTCCCGTAAGCGTGGCCCGCTTCACCGAAAGAGTGAACGACTTTGAAAACGAACACGGCGACCTCCCCAATGTGGCAGCTATCTGCGTGTACCCCAACTTTGCCCAGGTGGTACGCACTGTGCTTGAAGTGTCACAAGTGAAAATCGCTTGTGTATCAGGCGGATTTCCATCCTCGCAAACATTCCCCGAAGTGAAAGTGGCCGAAACAGCTTTGGCTGTGGAAGGCGGGGCCGACGAAATCGACATTGTGCTCAATCTGGGCAACTTCCTTGACGGCGACTGGGAAGAAGTGTGTGATGAGATTGCCGAGCTTAAACATTCATGCCGCGATGCCCACCTCAAGGTGATTCTTGAAACCGGTGCCCTGAAAACAGCCGAGAACGTGCGTGCGGCCTCCATACTGGCCATGTACTCCGGTGCCGATTTCATCAAAACATCCACCGGCAAAGGGTATCCCGGTGCTTCACTCGAGGCAGCATATATCATGTGTCAATGTATCAAGGAGTATTATGATGCCACCGGCAATATGGTTGGTTTCAAACCCGCCGGCGGTGTGTCCACCACCGACGAGGCTCTGGCCTACTACACCATCGTGAAGCATATACTCGGAGAGAAATGGCTCAACAACCGCTATTTCCGCATCGGTGCCAGCCGCCTGGCCAATAATCTGCTCTCCGACATCCTCGGCCACGAAGAAAAATTCTTTTGATGAAATACTGGGTTATTATCAATAATGAGAAACTCGGTCCGCTGACCGCAGAGGAGTTGGCACAGACCCACATCTGTGCCGACACCCCTGTGTGGCGTGCCGGACTCGCCGACTGGAAGCGTGCCAGTGAACTGCCCGAACTGGAGGCGATGGTCAATCTCCGTCCCACACCTCCGCCCCCGGTGCCGCGTCCACGTATCCTCTACGGCCCATCGGTGCCTGGTGCGCCGGCAGCGCCCGACGACAGCCGCAACAAGACACCCATGCCCGACACTTACCTGGCATGGAGCATCATCGTCACCCTGCTATGCTGTATCCCCTGCGGCATTGCGGCCATCTATTTTTCAGCACAAGTGTCGTCACGCTACGAAGGAGGCGACCTCAAAGGAGCAGAAAAATGCTCGGAGAGAGCACAACTTTGGATAATACTCAGCATTGTGCTCGGCCTCATCACCACACCATTCCTGATGCTGTCGATGCTTTGAAACCACGCCGCAGCATCATATATCTGTCCGCAGTGCTTGCAGGAGCTGTTTTAGTGGCTCTGTATGCCTTCGTGGACCCTTCCACGCACTTTTTCCCGCGCTGCATGTTTCTATCGCTCACAGGGCTTGAATGTCCCGGATGCGGCTCGCAGCGGGCCATCCATTCCATGCTCACCGGAAATATAGCGCAGGCATGGCACTACAATGCCTTTCTCGTGACGGCACTCCCCATAATCATCCTGATGGTTGTGGCATCACTTATGCGCCACAGGATACCGGGGTTATACAACACACTCAACAGCACCAAGGCCATCATATTATGGGCCGTAGCCGTTTTGGCATGGTGGATAGGAAGGAATTGTGCCTGAACAGGCTTTCAGGATTTGGCGCGCACCTTGCGGGCTGCTGAATGAGCCAGCAGGGTGGAGCGGTAGCGCGACACACTTATACGCCTGCCGGCCAGTCCGTCAAGAATACCGCCCTGCATTATATAGCAATTGAAAAAAGCTTTCAGAGCAGCCATCACCGGCTCGGCGGGAAGTATATCGCCGTTGGCAGCGGCTATATCGTGGGCAAGGATATAGGCATGGCTGCTCTCTTTCTCGGCATACTCCTCAGGAGTGTCGCAGCGGTAGTGGAGAATATCGCCGTCAACAGGCACGGGAGTGATATTGTCGCGGAAAATCACCTTTTCAGCCACATCGCGCAGATTCCAGTTGGCATAGCGCTTGTCAAACAGCCTCACCTGTGTGTCGGGATACCACCCGCAATGCTTCACAGGCACTCCGCAGTAGAAATTCAGACGCGACATACTGTACCCTCTGTGGGCAAACCCCTGCTCCTTAAGCTCCAGAAGCGCCTGACGCAACGCTGGAGACAGCACCTCATCGGCATCCAGCGACAGTACATAGGAATGAGTGGTGAGCGATGTGGCATACTGACGCTGGGCACCATAGCCACGGAATGGGCGTATGCTCACCTTGCATCCCATGGCACGGCACATCTCCACAGTGGAGTCGGTGGAGCCGGAATCCACCACCACAATCTCATCAGCCACATCACGGAGTGACTCCACGCAAGCGCGGATGCGATGCTGCTCATTGAATGTCAGAATGGTAGCTGATAGTTTGGTCATAGCGCACACATTTTCGGCAAAAATACAATTATTTTGACACTACCACAAATCAAATGTCAGAAGAGTGTCAACTGATTGTCAAGAAGACGGAAAGAAAGACGGTGGTGGGGCGTGGCTCCGTAAGCAGCAATGGCAGCGCGGTGGTCGGTGGTGGGATACCCCTTGTTGGAGGCCCAGTGATAGGCCGGGAATTGCTCATGAAGATTATTCATCAGCTCATCGCGGTGGGTTTTGGCAAGGATGGAGGCGGCGGCAATGTTGCCGAACCGTCCATCGCCCTTGACATACGTGGTGAACGGCACATCACGCCATGGATGGAATTTATTGCCATCCACAATCACAGCCTGCGGTGTCACCGACAGCCCGTCGAGAGCGCGGTGCATGGCAAGGATTGATGCCTGGAGTATGTTGATGCGGTCAATCTCCTCGGGGCTCACCATCGCCACTGCCCACGCTATGGCATGCTGCTCTATGATGGGGCGGAGTATATCGCGCCGGGCCTCCGATAGCTGTTTGCTGTCGTTGAGCAAAGGATGGGAGAAATCAGGGGGGAGAATAACCGCGGCGGCGCACACCGGACCGGCGAGACAACCGCGGCCTGCCTCATCACATCCAGCTTCAAGAATACCGGGAGTGCTGCATGGAGGAAGAGGGGTGCGGGTAGAACGTGCCATCATTCAACGAATCCGTAACCAAAACCCTGACGGTTGATAATATGCCGCCCATAATCGCCTATCTTCTTGCGCAGACGCGAGATACCGGTATCAACTGTGCGCTCTGATGCTGACGACTCATCCTCCCATGCCTCATGGAGAATCTCGGCACGCTCGAAAAACTGGCCTTTATGGCGCAGCAGCATGGCAAGAATGAGAAATTCGGTGCGTGTGAGCGACACCCTGTCGCCATCTATCTTCACTGTTCCCGCACCAAGATCCAACTCCAGCGACTCAAAGCGCATCACATTGCTCATTTTGCGTCCCGAGGTAGTGCGATGGCGGCGTATCACCGAGCGCACACGGGCCACAAGTTCGCGGGTGGAGAACGGTTTGGTAAGGTAGTCGTCGGCTCCGGAATCAAGACCCATCACTATATCATCCTCCGAGGAGCTGGAGCTGACAATAATCACCGGCACATGGTAGGTTTCGATATTGGACTTGACGGAGCGGGTAAACTGTATTCCGGTGAAATCACAATCCATCAAATCCACCAGAATGATGCTGAACACCGAGAGGTCGCGCTGGAGTGCGGAACGCCCGTCATGAGCAATTTCCACAGTATATCCTTCGTTCTCGAAGCGATACTGCAATAGCTCACACATCATTTGTTCGCGGTCAACAATAAATATTTTATCGCCCGCGGCTTCATTTTTTGCGTCAACGACACTCATGGTTCAGGTTCAAGCAATGCTTTGAAAGAGATAAATCAGTGATGAATGGCACAAAAATACGCTTTTATGAGGATATGTTTAAGAGCAAACGCAGGTTTGTATTGATTTTGTGACACAATTTTAATCTAATCATGCGGCAGCATGGCGTATCTGCTCACGGATGGTATCAACAACATTTATGATGTAGTCGCCGGTTTTCTCAAGGTCGGAAATGAGATCCATATAGTAAATACCGGCTTGATATTCATAGTGTTTGTTGTTGATATTCTCGATATTTGCAGTGCGGAGCTGATTGCGGTAGTTGTTGATTTCACGCTCCATATTATAGCTCTTTATGATTTCGCTCTCGCGGGCATGCTCGATGTCGCGCAGCAAAGCCACCATATTGGTCATGGCCTTGGACACATGGGCAAACATGCGGTCGATATTGTCGTGAATCTCGCTGTTGAAATGCACACCTCCCTGCTGCTTGCGGATGAGAATCTTTCCGGCACCGGAACAGCAGTCGGCGATGCTCTCAATCTCGCCCACTATACGGAGCATGGCAGCGATTTTAAGCTTACCCTCATTGGACAGACGGCCCTCCGAACAGCGGTTAAGATAGTGCGCTATCTCAATCTCCATGCGGTCGGATATATCCTCATATTTCTCAAGGCGCGAGTACAGCTGGCTCCATTCGTCGGAGTCGCCTTTGGTGTGTGTGAGTTGCTTGGCCATGGCTATCATTCGCTCCACACGCTCGGCAAACACATAGATCTCTTTTTCTGCCTGAGCTATATTGAGCTCGGAGGCATTCATCAGACCGCCGGATATGAATTTGAGCTGGAACTCCTCGTCCTCCTTGTTCTTGACAGGCACCAGACGCTCCACAATCTTCACATACAGGTTGGTGAGCCATATCATGATGCTCAGGTTGATAAGATTGAACACGGTGTGGAACACCGACAATCCTATCGACACACTCTGCTGGAGAGCAGCCACTTTCATTGCCACATCATGACCCGCGGGAAGAGAGTTGTCAAACAAATGATTGTAAACATCGGGCTGCGTGAGCTCTATATGCTTCACATATCCTGCAAGACTCTCCGGGTTGCCTTGACCGAGAACTTCGGTGAGCCACACATTGAGATCTACAAACGGGTAGAAAACACACATCACCCACACTGTGCCCAGAAGGTTGAACATCAGATGGCAGATCGCAGCGCGCTTCGCGGCCACATTACCGCTCATCGATGCAAGCAGCGGTGTGATGGTGGTGCCTATGTTGGATCCCAACACGAGCGCACATGAGAGCGGAAAATCTATCCACCCCTTGCTGCACATTATAAGAGTGATGGCAAATGTAGCCGCGGACGATTGTATCACCATGGTCAGCACTATACCTACAGCAAGGAATATCAGCACGCTCAAATATCCCATTGAAGCATAACGCTCCAAAAACGCAAACATCTCCGGATTGCTCTGCAAATCAGGAACATACTGGCTTATAAGGTCAAGACCCATGAACAGGAACGCGAACCCTACAAGGAACTCGCCCATGCTCTTGGTGCGGCTCTTGTGGCTGAACAGCAACGGCACACTCAACCCTATCAGCGGAAGCACGAAAGCCGAGATATTGACCTTGAAGCCAAACAAAGCTATCACCCAAGCCGTGAATGTGGTGCCTACATTCGCACCCATAATCACGGCGATAGACTGAGCGAGAGTCATCAAACCGGCATTAACAAAACTCACCACCATGACTGTAGATGCTGACGAGCTCTGAATCAAGGCGGTGATTAAAAAACCGGTTAATGTGCCGGTAAAACGATTGCGGGTCATTGCAGACAGAATATTGCGCAACCGGTCGCCGGCGGCTTTTTGCAATCCCTCACTCATCACTTTCATACCGTAGAGAAACAATCCTACGGAACCTAACAGGCCTAAGAAATCCAGAAAACTATAGCTCATGTTTTGTGGGTTGGTATGCTTTTTTTGATATTATAGCGCAAAGATATAACTTTTTAATCACAAACTTTCACACTTGTACTATATTATTCACACCTTTTTTAGCGGGTGACGGATTAGTGAAAAATAGTTGCTACCTTTGTGGCCGCAAAACCATTACTTTTTCGTCATGTCAACATACAACGAACAGGCCAAACCTAAAGTTACCACTGCCGCACTGCGCAAAATGAAGCAGAACGGCGAGAAAATTGCTTGTATCACTTCCTACGACTATACCACCGCCACTATTGTGGATGCCGCCGGTGCCGACCTTATCCTTGTTGGCGACAGCGCCAGCAATGTGATGATGGGCAACGAAACCACTCTGCCTATCACTCTCGACGACATGATCACCTTTGCCAAGGGCACTGTGAAAGGAGCCAAACGAGCCATGGTGATTGTGGATATGCCTTTCGGCACATATCAGGGCGACCCAATGTCGGCTCTCCACAGCGCTGTGAAAGTGATGCGCGAAACCGGAGCCGCCGGTGTGAAAATGGAAGGTGGCAAAGAGATTCGCGAGAGCCTTGAAAAAGTGCTCTGCGCAGGTATTCCCGTGTGCGGTCATCTCGGCCTCACTCCACAAAGTGTCAACCAGTTTGGCGGCTATGGCGTTCGCGCCAAAGGTGAAGCCGAGGCTGAACGGCTCCTCAATGATGCCAAGATGCTTGAAGAGGTGGGGTGCTTCGCCTTGGTGCTTGAAAAAATTCCTGCCCAACTGGCAGCAAGAGTGGCCCGCGAGGTGAGCATCCCTGTGATAGGAATAGGAGCCGGCAGCGATGTGGACGGCCAAATCATAGTGGTGCAGGATATGCTGGGTATGAACTGCGGATTCAAACCCAAGTTCCTGCGCGTTTACGCCGATATGTTCACTGCCATGTCAGGAGCCATCGGACAATATGTGAGCGATGTGAAGGATGTAACCTTCCCCAACGCCAACGAGCAGTATTGATGCAGAAAGGCGGCTCCACATACTGGCGCATAATCACGCTGGGGCTACCAATCCTCATCGGACAGCTGGGCAACATTCTTGTGGGGTTTGCCGACACCAATATGGTGGGGCAATACTCCACCGAAGCATTGGCAAGCGCTTCGTTTGTCAACAATCTGTTCAATGTGAGCATTTTTGCGTGCGTGGGGTTCACCTACGGCCTCACCCCGCTTGTGGGTGCGCTGTTCACCCAAAAGCGCGATCACGAAATAGGGTCGCTGCTGCGCACCGGAATGTGGGTCAATCTGCTTTTTGCTCTTCTCATCACCGCCATCATGGGCGTGGTGTTTCTCAATCTGCACCGGTTCGGCCTTCCCGACGAGCTGCTGCCCATCATCAGGCCCTACTTTCTGATTTATCTGGCCGGAGTGATACCGATAGCTCTTTTCAATCTGTTTGCACAATGGGCCTACGCCATCCAGCGCACCATCATGCCAATGGTGATAATCCTGATAGCCAACTGTGTGAATATTTTCGGCAACTGGCTGCTCATCAGGGGCAATTTAGGATGTCCGGAACTTGGATTGACCGGAGCCGGACTGGCTTCGCTGGCCGCACGCTGGCTGTGTGTGCTGCTGATTGTGGCAGTGTTCCTGAGCCGCGGGATATTTGCCGGATACCGCCACGGATTTTTCAAATCACCAAGGCGCAAAGGCGACATTACGCTGCTCAACGGCACATCCTGGCCTGTGGCCATGCAGATGACATTTGAAAGCGGATCGTTCACCGCCGCCGCCATAATGGCCGGATGGCTCGGAAAAATTCCTTTGGCCGCTTTTCAGGTGATAGTGATATTGGGCACTCTCGGATTTTGCATTTACTACAGCATGGCCGCTGCTGTGAGCGTGCTTGTGAGCAACGCGGCAGGGGAGGGGAACCGCAGGCAGATGCGCAGAGTGGCAGGCAAAGGGTATGTGATAATGCTTGCGCTGGCCACTTGCTCTTCGCTGCTGTTTGTTCTCGGCGGACCTCATGTGATAAGATTTTTCACCAACGACCCTGAGGTGATAGCAGTGGCTCTCACTCTGATAGTGCCATTGGTACTGTACCAGTATGGCGATGCCACACAGATCAACTATGCCAATGCGCTGCGGGGCACCGCCAACGTGATGCCGATGCTGTGGATAGCATTTGTAAGCTATGTGATGATAGGATTACCGGTAACATATCTGCTGGCCTTTCTGTTAAATTTAGGAATCTACGGTATTATACTTAGTTTTTCCGTAAGCCTGTTTCTGGCCGCGACATTGTTTCTATACTACTTCATGCGCACCACTCATCTTGAGCGCGATGCGCGGTAGGCTATCGCGCCTATCACCAACCCTACAGCCACCACGAGCAGCAACACCCACAATAGGTCGGTTGCCATCAGATGCACCGGATATTCCGTTACCGACAGCTGGTTGGGGTCGGCCGACAGTTTTATAAACCCTCCCCATTGCTGGGCTGCAACCAGCACCACTCCGAGCAGAATACCTGACAGTCCACCCACAATCGATATGAGCCATCCTTCAAAAAAGAATATGCCCGAAATTTGCGAGGGAACGGCACCGAGTGCGCGGAGAGTTGCCATATTGTCGCGCTTCTCTATTATGAGCATCGACAGGGTGGACACCACATTGAAAGAGGCTATGATGAGGATGAAAGCAAGCATGAGAAACGATATCCATTTCTCCACCTTGATCATGCGAAATGAATTCTGCTGCTGCTCCAATCTGTTGGCCACCTTGTACTGCGGCCCGACAGCTTCGGATATATCGCGCTGAGCTTCATCCACATCCACATTCTCTTGCAGCCGTATGTTGACCGACGAAGCCTCGGTGGTGAACTCAAGAAGCTGCCGCGCGCCAGACAACGATATGAACACAAGAGAGTTGTCGTAGTCACTCTGGCCCACCTCAAATACCCCTGCCACCCACAGCGAATCGCTGCGGAAAGAAGCCATCGGATTGGCCTGGGATATGCGTCCTACTCTCCGGGGCACATAAAGCGCAAGCAGCTCATCATATCCGGGACGGGCTCCGAGACTTATGGCTGACCCTACGCTCATCACCGCGCACGGCTGGCCGGTAAGAGTGTCATTCAGCATCCAACAACCGTCAATCAGTGCATTTTCAACATCCACAATCTGCGGATAGCTGTCGGGCACTCCCATCAAAGTGACAGGCATCTGCCGCTCGCCGTAGATGGCGAGAGCCTGCTCGCTTATGACCGGAGCTGCTATTTTCACCATATCAATATTTCGCACCAAGGTGCAAAGCGAATCGGCCCGCTCTATCACCTTGCCTTGAACAGGAACAATTTTAAGCTGCGGGTCAATCAACGACAAATGGCTGTAGGCTAAATCACTGAACCCATTGAATACCGACAGCACACACACAATGGCAGCCGTGGCCACTGCAACTCCCGCCATAGAAATGACGGAAATCACATGTACGGCGTTATGACTCTTCCTGGAGAAAAGGTAACGCAACGCTATGCGCAGCGACACCATCACGCTCACTCTATCTCTTTGCCGGTGGCTTTTTCCACTTCGTCAATCTTTTCGATAGCCTCGCGTGCCTGCATGGCATCACGGTCGGCAGCAAGAAGATTGTCAATGTTCTGGATATAGTCGAGAGAGTCATCAAGATAGAAAGCGAGTTCAGGAGTTTTGCGGAGCTGGTATCTCACGCGCTGCGCAAGTTCATAGCGTATGGTGCGGGTGTTGCGGTTGATGCTCTCTATCATCTCCTGGGCCTTGCCCGAAGGGAACACCGACAGATAAGCACGCGCAATGCTAAGGTCGGGAGACACTCTGACACTGCTCACCGACACCAATGTGCCGTGGGTTTTGGCTGTTTGAACGCGGAATATTTCGCTGAGCTCCTTCTGGAGCAGACGGGCTATTTTGGCTTGACGGGTAGATTCCATAATACTTGAATATTTTTAATAGGTTATTAATAGTAAGCTTGTCATTATAACAAGCGTGCCCCTATAAATGCTCACAAAGATAGCTATTTTCATAGATGTTCACAACGTGTTGATAACCGTTGAAAAGTTCAAAGTAACTTTTTATTGTTTTTTGTTGCATTTCTTGTCATGACATCTGTATAATCGGCCATTCTCCACTACACAAATTAGTTGGCACTAATCTATGAATAGGTTTTGCACGCTGTTTTTGTGGGTTATTGACTGCTTATATCGTATTTTATTATTAACTTTGCACGTTATTAACAGTATGTTGATAACCCATTCAACAGGCTCATTTACAGCCATTGGAGATGTTGACAACATAAAGGTAACCTGAGTTAGTGCATCAATAACCTTTAGTTGCAACATTATAGCCAAAAAGTTATGAGGATTATCAACGGACATTATTATTTTTGTTGAGATTTTTAAAATTTTGATTTTTTCTAAAATTCTAAATATAAAGAAATGAGTGTGGATAACAACCGAAGCGGATCCGCCGACAAACAGATGTTGATAGACCAGATCAATCAACTCAAGAAAGAGAAGGATGCCGTGATCATGGCTCACTACTATCAGCAGGGCGACATCCAGGATATAGCCGATTATATAGGCGACTCCCTGGCTTTGGCTCAGATTGCAGCTGAAACCCCTGCCAAGGTGATTGTGATGTGTGGTGTTCATTTCATGGGTGAGACTGCCAAGATTCTTTGTCCCGACAAAACTGTGCTTGTGCCTGACACCGAAGCCGGATGTTCTTTGGCCGACAGTTGCAATGCTGTGGAGTTTGAGAAATTCATCAAGGAGCACCCCGGCCACACTGTAATAAGCTATGTCAATACCACCGCTGCCGTGAAGGCTCTCACTGACATTGTTGTCACTTCGGGCAACGCCCGCAAGATTGTGGAGTCGCTTCCCGAGGATGAGAAAATCATATTCGGTCCCGACCAAAATCTCGGCGGGTATATCAACAGTACCACCGGACGCAATATGGTGCTGTGGCCAGGTGCTTGTCATGTTCATGAGCAGTTCTCGCTGGAGAAGATAATGCAGCTCAAAAAGGAGCATCCGCAGGCTTTGGTGCTTGTTCATCCCGAATGTAAGAAACCGCTTCAGCTTATTGCCGACAAGGTTGGGAGTACCGCTGTGCTGCTCAAATTTGCCAAGGAGAGCGATGCCAAAGAGTTTATAGTGGCCACAGAGAGTGGTATTCTTCACGAAATGAAGAAGCAGTGTGCCGACAAAACATTCATTCCCGCTCCTCCTAACGACAGCACCTGCGCCTGCAACGAATGTAGCTATATGAAGCTCAACACTCTCGAGAAGGTGCGCGATGCTCTGCTCCACATGCAGCCCGCCATAGAGGTGGATGGTGCCGTTGCCGAGCGTGCCCGAAAACCGATAGAAAGAATGCTTGAAATCACTGCCAAATAGCAAACAACACATATATTATATAAAGAATGGAATACAACCATAAAGATATAGAGAGCCGCTGGCAAAACTATTGGAGAGAATCCAATACTTATAAAGTAGATGTGAACAATGAAAAGCCGAAGTTCTATGTGCTTGACATGTTTCCGTATCCTTCGGGTGCGGGACTCCATGTAGGTCATCCGCTTGGTTACATAGCTTCTGACATCTACGCTCGCTACAAACGCCAGCAGGGATTCAATGTGCTCCACCCCATGGGATATGATGCCTACGGTTTGCCCGCCGAGCAGTATGCCATCCAGACAGGACAGCACCCGGAGGTTACCACCACTGAAAATATAGCACGCTACCGCAGCCAGCTCGACAAAATAGGATTTTGTTACGACTGGAGCCGCGAGATCCGCACCTGCGATCCCAAATATTACAAATGGACACAATGGGCGTTCATGAAGATGTTCAACTCCTACTACGACACCAAGCTGCAGAAGGCGATGCCTATAGCCGACCTCGTGAAGGAGCTGGAAACTTCCGGCACTCTCAACATCCATGCTGCTCAAGGCGAGGAGCTTACTTTCACTGCCGACGAGTGGAAGAAGATGGACACCAAGCAGAAAAGCGATGTGCTGATGAACTATCGTATTGCCTATCTTGGCAACACTATGGTCAACTGGTGTCCGAAGCTCGGCACTGTGCTTGCCAATGATGAGGTGAGCGAGGGTGTGAGCATTCGTGGCGGTTATCCTGTGGAGCAGAAAGTGATGTGTCAGTGGTGCTTGCGCGTGAGTGCCTATGCGCAGCGTCTGCTTGAGGGGTTGGAAAAGGTGGACTGGACCGACTCGCTCAAAGAAACACAACGCAACTGGATAGGCCGCTCCGAAGGTGCGGAAATGATATTCCCCATTGCCGACAGCGATGTGAAGCTTACCATTTTCACCACACGTGCCGACACTGTGTTCGGTGTCACTTTCATGGTGCTTGCTCCCGAAAGCGAATATGTGTGGCAGGTGACCACTCCCGAGCATAAAGAGGAGGTGGAGCAGTATATAGCTGCCATAAAGCATAAAACAGAGCGTGAGCGTATGATTGACAAAAAGGTGAGCGGTGTGTTCACCGGAGCCTATGCCATCAATCCGCTCAGCGGCAAGAAAATCCCTGTATATGTGAGCGACTATGTGCTTGCAGGGTACGGCACCGGTGCCATCATGGCTGTGCCCGCCCACGACAGCAGGGACTATGCTTTTGCGCGTCATTTCGATCTTCCCGTTGTGCCGCTGATTGAAGGAGCCGATGTGAGCGAGGAATCTTTTGATGCCAAGGAGGGGAAGATGATCAACAGCTGTGGCCCCACACTTGACCTCAACGGCATGGATGTGAAGGACGCCATAAAGGCTGCCAAAGCCCATATTGAGAAAGAGGGTATAGGCAAGGTGAAGGTGAACTACCGTTTGCGCGATGCCATTTTCAGCCGTCAGCGCTACTGGGGCGAGCCGTTCCCTGTATATTATAAGGATGGCGTGCCCTATATGCTTGATGAAGCAATGCTCCCGCTCCAGTTGCCGGAAGTGGACAAATATCTGCCCACCGAAACAGGTGAGCCACCGCTGGGACGCGCCAAAAACTGGATTACTCCCGACGGCTACCCCCTCGAACTATGCACCATGCCAGGCTTCGCAGGGTCAAGCGCATACTATCTGCGCTATATGGATCCGCACAACGACAATGCTCTTGTGGGCAAGGAAGCCAATGAATACTGGAAGAATGTGGACCTGTATGTGGGAGGCACCGAGCACGCCACCGGTCACCTTATCTACAGCCGTTTCTGGAATAAATTCCTCTATGACCTTGGCGAGGTGTGCAAGGATGAGCCGTTTGAAAAGCTCATAAATCAGGGTATGATACAGGGAAGGAGCAACTTTGTGTATCGTATCAAGGACACCAACACATTCGTGAGCTACAATCTGCGCAAGGATTATGATGTGACTCCCATACATGTGGATGTCAACATTGTGAGCAACGATATTTTGGACACCGATAAATTCCGCGTATGGCGTCCGGAGTTCAATGATGCCGAGTTTATTCTCGAGGATGGCAAATATGTGTGCGGCTATGCTGTGGAAAAAATGTCCAAGTCAATGTTCAATGTGGTCAACCCCGACGACATTGTTGACCGATACGGTGCCGACACCTTGCGCCTCTATGAAATGTTCCTTGGTCCCGTGGAGCAGAGCAAACCGTGGGACACCAACGGCATCGATGGTGTGAACCGCTTTATAAAGCGTCTGTGGAACCTTTTTTATAAAGGTGATGAATTGCTCGTGGAGAAGTGTGAACCGTCCAAGGAAGCTCTTAAAAGCATCCACAAGCTCATCAAAAAGGTGACTCAGGATATTGAGAACTTCTCCTACAACACCTCTATCTCCGCTTTCATGATATGTGTGAACGAGCTTACGCAGCAAAAGTGCCACAACGCTTTTGTGCTTGAGCAGCTGGTGGTGCTGTTGGCTCCGTTTGCGCCGCATGTGGCTGAGGAGCTGTGGCACGCGCTCGGACACGACTCCACAGTGTGCGATGCCCAATGGCCAAAGCACAATGAAGAGTATCTGAAGGAAGACAGTGTGAAATACACTGTGTCGGTCAACGGCAAACCGCGCTTCAATATTGAAGTGGCAGCAGGTACACCATCCGATGAGGTGGAGAAGGCAGCCATGTCCAACGAAGCCGCCGCAAAATGGATTGAAGGCAAAACCATCCGCAAAGTGATAGTGGTGCCCAACAAAATAGTCAACATCGTGGTGTAACAACCACTGCATAGAATAGTGTGAAGGTCCGGATTGATTGAATATCCGGACCTTCGGCTTATAATAAGAGGGGGAAAAATGCGTTATAATGTTATGAAAAAGAATGTTCCGATGTTGGTGTTTGCCACCAACAATGCCCATAAACTCAATGAATTGCGCAATATAGTAGGCGATAGATACAATATTATGTCGCTATCCGACATCGATTGCCATGACGATATACCTGAAACAGCCGGCACTCTACGCGGAAATGCCGAGATGAAAGCCCGATATGTGAAGGAACATTATGGCTACGACTGTTTTGCCGACGACACCGGATTGATGGTGGATGCTCTCAACGGTGAGCCGGGGGTGTATTCGGCACGCTATGCCGGTCCGGGGCACAACTCTCAGGCCAACATGGAGCTGCTTTTGAAAAATATGGAGCATAGTTCCGACCGTGGAGCCCATTTCAGCACTGTGATAGCCCTGATCGAGGGTGAGCGGATGCTCACTTTCGAGGGTAGGGTGGACGGTGAAATTCTCCGCGAACCTACCGGAACCGAGGGATTCGGCTACGATCCGGTGTTTCAACCCGTAGGGTATGATGTGAGCTTCGCACAAATGAGTCAGCAGGAGAAAAACAGCATATCCCACCGCGGCAGAGCTGTGGCCAAGTTGATGGAATATTTATTGAATAAGTAATACATAAAATCTATGATACGCACTATTATATCAATGCTGCTGTGTGTGCTTGCCATGATGCCGTGCGCCGCTCAGCAACTCACAGAGATAGGCACATGGGAATTGTTTCCCGCCTATGCTCCTCCGGCACAGAAAGTGATTGACACCGGCAACAAGGTGTTCTATCAAAGCGGAGGCAATCTGTTTGAATACGACCCCAAAAATGATGAATCATTCAGCTACACCCGTCAAAACAAGCTGAGCGATTTTGAGGTGAGCAATATATTCTACAACTATGATGAGAAATATCTCCTCGTGGTATATGACACCGGCAATATGGATGTGATATATTCATCCGGCAAAGTGGTGAATATGAGCGATCTCAGTGACAGTCAGATAACCCGTCCCATCACAGTCAACGATGTGGCTTTTGCACCCGGTAAAATGTATATCGCCACCTCTTTCGGTGTGGTGGAGTACAACATGAGCCGCCATGAGGTGGTGCAGAGCGGTGTGTGGAATATAAATGTGGGCGGTATTGAGATTCTTTCCAACCATCTTGTGATGGCAGTGGACGGTGAAGGACTCATGTGTGTGCCATTGGGGCAGAATTTCGCTGTTCTTAACTCGCTCACATATCTTGTTGATCTTCAGCCTGTGGATGAGATAAAGAGCATCAATTCCACCCATCTGCTGATTCGAAGCAGAAATACATCAGTGGATGGAGTGATTGTGGCGCAGCCTGATTTTGAAAATGACAAATGCCTGGAGATGCGCCGTGTGCTCACCACTGCCAAGTGCCTTCCGTTCATCAAAGCCAATGGCAATCTGTTCATGGTGGCCAACAACCGTATCTGGACTCTCAACGAAAGCAACAATCCACAGGAACTGTGTGTGCTTCCCGACCTTGTGCAGAACGAATGCATATCCACAGTGGCCGGAAAAAACAGAATATGGTCGCTCAGCGGCGACGGTCTGTCATGCTATGGCTACGGTGCCGACGGTCAGCTGCACACTTTTCAGACACGGTTTATGCCCGAGCGCCGCAGCGTCAAATATGCCCATTATTTCCTGCCGTCGGCCGATCCGCGGAAGATATACGCGTTCAATGTGGCTGCTTCGCGTTTCAAGTTCAATGTGAAGGGCCAAATGGGCTACACCACTCCGATGTCGGCGGACCTTATAGATCTTGACGACAACAGCGTGCAGCCGCTCGCTCCCTATCCGGTGGAGGCTTCCAATCCGTTTTTCAAAAACCGTCAGACTGTGGCCGGAAAATATATACTTGCCCCCATGAGTATGTGCGGTGATCCAGATGACCCCAACACCTATTATATTGGAAGCCACGGTGATGGCCTTTATAAGGTGACCAACGGTGAAGTGTCGGGTTATTACAGTCCCGAAAACTCCCCTCTTGAGCTTATAGACAATCGCTGGATAGTGTATGGCGTGAGCATAGACCGGGGTGGCAATCTGTGGATGGTAACCAACAACAATGCCAACGCAAGCCACAATATATGGATCCTGCCTGCCGATAAAAGACGATTGCCTTCGGATGAGGTGAGTCCTGAAGACTGGTATTGTCCCAATATTCCCAACACTGTGGGACACATGGATTTCCGTATGCTGCACTGTCAGCAGAGCAACATGATTTTCCTTCTTGATGCATCGCCGGGCAATCTTGTGCTGGCCTACGACACCAAAGGCACCTTCAACGATTTCAGCGATGACGAGTATTATGTGTGGAACAGCTTTGTGGACCAGGACGGACGCACTTATACCGCCGGCGACCAGTATGCTATTGCAGAGGACCGCAATGGCAAGGTGTGGCTCGGCACCAACCAGGGGATAGTGGAGATTACCAACCCCTCGCAGGCCACAAATCCATCCATGCGTATCAACCATCTTAAAGTGCCGAGAAACGACGGTACAAACGATGTGGATTATCTTCTCGGAAGTTCCACTGTGACCGATATAGCGGTGGATGCTGCCAACCGCAAATGGGCAGCCACAGCCGAATCAGGATTATATCTCATCTCCCCCTCCGGCAATGAGCTGCTTGAGCATTACAGCTCCGACAACTCCATGCTTCCCTCCGACTATGTCAACGCCGTGTATGCCGACCCCCAGAGCAACTATCTGTATGTGGGCACCGACAGCGGTGTGATGCGTCTGAGCACAAGCTCATCGCCCGCCGCCGAGAACTACGACAATATCTACGCATTTCCCAATCCCGTGCGCCCAGAACATCGTGGACCGGTGTATATCAAGGGATTGATGGATAATTCGCTTGTGAAGATTACCGATGTGGCCGGCAATGTGGTGCATCAGGGAATGAGCGATGGAGGATTGTTCAAGTGGGATGCCACAGACCGTACCGGCAGGCGTGTGCGCACAGGTGTGTACAATGTGTTTGTGTCGCAGAGCGATGAAGGTTCCTCAGCAGGTGCCGTCACCAAGATACTCGTTGTGAATTGATTTTGTGAATATACAGCGGAGCCTCCGGACCAAGGTTGAAAATAAGGTCGAGGATGCTCATGCCGCCGATAAATCCCAATTGCTGCTCCCTTACCTGATAGTAGGGGGCAGCAATTTCTGTTTGCGGCCATCCCCTGCGGTAGTCGTGGAGAATGAGTGCCGGGTCAATCTTCTCCGGGAGCACAATCTTTGTATCAAGGCCGAGAATAGAGCGTATGGCCGCATCCAGGGCATAATTAAGCTCGGTGATGGGGCGGTTCACGGTATGCTCGCCCAAAGCGGGGAGCAGCTCGTCGGCATAATATTCAAAAAAGGGAGTACGGCCGTAGGCACTTTCAAGAGCAGTGCGGTGCAGGTGCCACCAATCATTGTGGTCCGACACAAGAATATCGGTCCATTTGGCTCCATGGGTCATGGCCGGCTTCTGCACAGGCACAGTCAGCATCATCGGTCCATGGGTGGATGCGATGGCGGTGCGATGGGTGTGCTTGGCGCGTTTGTCGAAGCGCATGGCGGCATCCACAGCACACACAGGATGCGCTGCCATAGCGGCATAATATGCCACATCGGCGCAATAGCATGAGGGGAGCAGCACGGCACACCCCTGCTGAGTGACCAGCGGACTGCCCATTATTTGTCGGGATTGGCCGAAGACAGCACTCTGTTCCAGCGTATCTTGCCGTTGAACAACGACTTGTCTTTGTCAAATGACACAAGCACTCTCATGGGTTTGCCCACGATATGATCCTCAGGCACAAAGCCCCAGTAGCGTGAGTCAAGTGAGTTGTCGCGGTTGTCGCCCATCATGAAATAATAATCCATGGCAAAAGTGTAGTATTCGGTTTCCACACCGTCGATATACACCTTGCCGTTTCTCACATAAGAGTCGGGGTGATTCTCATAATTGCGTATCACACGCTCATACATGGGCCAGTTGGCGGCGGTGATATGGAGGGTGGTCCCTTTCTTCGGAATCCACACCGGACCATAGTCGGAGCGTGTCCAGCTGGCGCTGATATTGTCGGGGAACAGATATTCGCCCAAAGGAGCCGGCATCTTCATGATCTGGCTCATGGAGCCGCTTTGCTGCATGGCGGTGAAGGTTTGCTTGGTGAGCGGCGACACATATATGGGAGGCACGGATCCGTCGGCGTTCACAGCAAATCCGAGGGTGCGGAGACTCTCGATATCATCCGGAGTGACATTGACACGGTTGCGGTCGTCAACAGCAATACCGAACTCCTCCCACTGCTTTTCGGTGAGCATGGATTTGGGCTGATAGTAGAAGTTGAACTGGGCGTTCTGCGGCATAGCCTGGAGCGAATCGTTGATATAAATATCGCCATCGCGGATCTCAAGCCACTCGCCGGGCAACCCCACGGCACGTTTCACATAGTTCTCCCTGCGGTCCACGGGGCGGTACAGCACTTCACCGAATTTGTCGGGGTTGGCAAGGATGGTTTCGCGGCCGAAATATTTCACGAGGGTATAGTAGTCAGGATTTTGCATCTTCACAGCCACAGTGTCGCCTGCCGGGAAGTTGAATACCACTATATCGCCTGTTTCCACATTTCCCAGCCCTTTTAGACGGCGGTAGCTCCATTGCGGATTTTCAAGATAGCTTTTGGTGTTGAGGATAGGCAGGGTGTTCTGCACCAGCGGAAAATGCACGGGAGTCATCGGCACCCTCGGGCCATAAGCCATTTTATTGACCCACAGATAATCGCCCACAAGGAGTGATTTTTCAAGCGACGACGATGGTATCTCATAGTTCTGCCCCACGAAGGCAAACACAAAATATACCAGAATAAGAGCATATACAATAGCGTCCACCCAGCTCATGATGGTGCGCACTGCTGCGTTCTTGCTTTTTTTCCACCATGTGAACGGTATGTAGCCGGTGATGTAGATGTCAAACAGCAGCGGCAGGAATATCAGCACCCACCAGCTGCCGAGCCATGCCACCCATGCTATGAACAGCAGAGCCACCACGGCAAACCGTATCCACCTTGTGGTGCGGGTGGCACGGACGCGCTGTGCAAAAGTTTTTCTTTCAGCTTTAGTATTGTCAGTAGAGTTGGAATTCATTGCAGTTATTTAGAGGGTGTTAGAATATCTTTCATCATCATATCCATTGTTAGCCAGCCTTTTTTGCCGCTGATCCATTCGGCAGCCATCACAGCTCCGAGGGCAAACCCCTCGCGGCTCTTGGCTCTGTGCTCGATGGTGATGCAATCCACCGGTGAGTCCCATTTCACTATATGAGTGCCGGGCACCTCCCCTTCGCGGATATGCGCGATAGGGAGCTCACCCTGCGCAGGATTTTCGCTCTCGGTCCAGCTTTTCAGATTGGGATTGTTCTCCATCACACCTTCGGCAAGAGTGATGGCGGTGCCGCTGGGATGGTCAAGTTTGTGGATATGGTGTATCTCGGTCATCGATGGGATATATTGCGGCTCTTTGGCCATAATTGCCGCGAGATATTTGTTGAGTGCAAAAAATATGTTGACCCCGATGCTGAAGTTGGAAGTCCAGAAAAAAGTGGCTCCTTTGTCGGTGCACATCTCCTTGATTTGCGGCATCTTGTCCACCCATCCTGTGGTGCCTGACACCACAGGCACTCCGGCTTTGAAGGCGCGCAGGTAGTTGTCAACGGCAGTGGCGGGGGTGGTGAACTCAATGGCCACATCAGCCGAAGCAAAGGCGGGAGAGTCAAAATCAGCGGCATTGTCAATATCGATTTTGGCCACAATCTCATGGCCGCGGTCAAGCGCTATGCGCTCTATTGCATGGCCCATCTTGCCATATCCTATGAGAGCTATTTTCATCAGTGAGAGTTTTTCTGAGATAGTTTTACATAATGTTTCACCCAGTCAATCTCCATCTTCACCGGCAAGTCGGCGGGGTCGGCTTTCCCCACCCATCCGCCTTCAATCTGCATATCTATGAGAATATACATCGGCAGGTGGTAGGGAAATTGATTGGCGATGGAGTCAACCTTCGGATAGCGGAAAGTCTCCTCTCCGTTGATATGAAACAGCAGTTCGTTTTCAGTGATATCCACTCCATACACATTCCAGTCGTTGAGCTTTATGGGGTGGGTGGTGAAGTGTGGAGGGTTGTCGCCTCCTCCTTCATACAGAGTGTAGTTGGAGTGCACGGTCTGGTAGGCAATGGAGTCGTAGTTGAGATGCTCCATCATATCTATCTCGCCACCGTTTGGCCAAGCGTAGCGCACAGTGTCAAACGGGAGCAGCCATATAGCGGGCCACGCTCCTCTGGCATTGCCAAAGCGGGCTTTCACCTCGATTCGTCCGGGCGCAAACTCTTTTTTACCCAGGGTCCACACTCCGCCAGTGAGATAGCGGGCGGTGTCGGCTTCAAGGTTGTGGTTGTTCACACCGCGAAGCGTCAATATACCGTTGCTGATATCGTAGAGCGAGTCGTAGGGAGCCATGTGACGGTTCCAGTCGGAGCCGCCGCGAGGAATTTTGGACCACACGCTGTCGTTAAGCCGCGCATTGTCAAACTCTTCACTCCACACCATTTTCCATTCGCCGTCATGGTCGGGCGAGGCATACATTCCCCCGGCCATCATGGCGAGCATGATCATAACAGGCAAAATTCTTTTCATTCCGCAAATATAGTGAAAAATTTAACTAATTGCAGACCAAAAAAAGCGGGATTAATGGTGCTTGGAATGGATAAAATGTATTAATTTTGAACAATGTTTATTAAAACCCAATCATTAACCCCCGTTTGATGCCGCATGGATGCGACCAAAACCAATTCCCAATGCTGTGCAGTCTGAATAATCTATTAACCAAAATAACTAATTACCAAACATTTATGAGATTCAAATTATCTTTGCTATTGTTGTTAGCATCAATAGTGCCCGCTTTAGCCCAGAACACAGGGGTGTCAGGCGTGGTGCTCGATGCTTCGGGCAATCCTGTGTCCGGGGCAGCGGTGATGCTTAACGACCAGGGCATCGTGGTGACCACGGGCCCAGCGGGTGAATTCCGCATCAGCAATGCCGTACCGGGCACCGATGTGATAACCGTTGCCGCGTATGGGTACAACGACCTCACTCAGCCCGTGCAGATGGCAATCAACACCATCTCCGACCTCGGGCAAATCAAACTTAATGATTCGCAGGCGCAGAGCATGATTCTCGAGGAGCAGCAGGAGTTGCTGTTTGACCAGAGCGCCCTCGAGGATGATGAGGGCACCTCGCAGAGCGTGGGTGTGCTCACCGGTGCTTCCGACAATATCTACTACAACATGGCCAGCTACCGCTTCTCGTTGCTCCGTTTCCGCAACCGTGGTTATGACTCTTATTTCACCACCACCTACATCAACGGACTTCCGTTCAACGATCTTGCCCGCGGACGCTTCAACTTCTCCACCCTCGGCGGTATGACCAGCACTGCTTTCCGCAACCGCACCAACACTGTGGGTCTCGACGCTGCCCGTTATGGATTCGGCGGCATCGGCGGCTCCACCAACTTCAACACCATCACTTCCACCTACTCACCCGGCTTCCGCGGTAGCGTGGCCTACACCAACAGCGCCTATATGCTGCGTGCATCGCTGCTCTACTCCACCGGCATCAATGCCAAAGGCTGGGGCCTGACAGTAGGTGCCATCGGCCGTTATGCCAACGAGGGTGTGATCGAAGGTACTTTCTACAATTCGGGTGGCCTCTTCCTGTCGCTTGAAAAGGTGATCAACGACCGCCACAATGTGACTCTTACAGCTTTCGGAGCCCCCACACAGCGTGCCACTGCTTCCGCCACTTATCTCGAGGCTTACCAGATGGCCGGCGACAATCTCTACAACCCCAACTGGGGCTATCAGGACGGCAAGAAACGTGCATCGCGCATCGTAGAGTCGTTTGACCCCACCGTGATGCTCAACTGGAATTTCAAAATCAACGATAAAACACATCTCAACACCGGTGTGGCTACCCGTTGGTCCCACTACAGCACTTCGGCTCTCAATTGGTACAACGCCGCCGACCCCCGTCCCGACTACTACCGCAATCTTCCCTCCTATTTCTCTGACTATCCCGGTGAATATGACTACTACGCCGAGCAGTGGCGCAACAATGTCAATTTCCGTCAGATCGATTGGGATGCCCTCTATCAGGCCAACTATCTCAACAATCGCTACAATCAGGAGAACCCCACTGCCGATCCCAAGGGAGCAACATACATCCAGGAGAAGCGTCACAGCAATCAGTTCAACTTCATCTTCTCCACTGTGCTCAACCACAAGTTCAGCGACAGCAACTCCCTGCAGGCCGGCCTGACCGCCAATGTCACCCGCGCACACTACTACAAAACCATCAAGGACCTGCTCGGTGGCGAGTTCTGGCTTGATGTTGACCAGTATGCCGAGCGCGATTTCCCCAACCAGCCCGACCTTCTTCAGAACAATCTCAATGACCCCAACCGCAAGGTGAAAGAGGGCGATATCTTCGGCTACAACTACTATGTGAACGCTGTTCAGGCAAGTGCCTGGATTCAGGATATGATTCAGCTCGACCACTGGAACATCAACTACGGCATGGAGATGAGCTACACACAGTTCTTCCGCGACGGTAAGATGCGCAATGGCCGCGCTCCCGAAAACTCCTACGGCAAAGGTGATACCCACCGCTTTGACAACGGTGCCATCAAGGCTGGCATCACCTACAAGCTCGATGGCCGCAATGCCTTCAGCCTCCATGGTGAATATGCCACCAAGGCTCCTCTGTTTGAATACGCCTATGTTTCGCCGCGTACCAAGGACACCGCAATCGACGGTTTGAAGAACATGCGTGTGCTCAGTGCCGACTTCACCTACGCCTGGAACTACCGTCGCTTCCGTGGTGCCATCAGTGCTTTCTACACCGATATGTACGACCTCACCGAAAAGAGCGGTTTCTATGACGACAACTACTCCACATATATGAACTATGTGATTTACGGTGTGCGTCAGAACTACAAAGGTATCGAGCTCGGCTTTGAATACAGCATCCTCCCCTCGCTCAAACTTCAGGCTGCCGGTACTATCGCCAGCTACCGCTACAAGAACAACCCCATGGGTGTGCGCAGCTATGAGAACGGTGCCGAAGCCGATGTATATGCCCGCTCCTATCTCAAGAACTACCATATCGGCGGCACTCCCCAGAAAGCTGTTAACGTAGGTCTTGACTACGCAGCTCCCAAAAGCTGGTTCTTCAATGTCAACGCCACATGGATGGGCGACACATATGTCAACCTCGCTCCCGTGCGTCACGAAATCATCCCCGACCTCTGGGCACAGCCAAATCCCGAGCAACTCAACTATGAGCTCTGCGGCGAGGAGAAGCTCCACAACGCTTTCACCCTCAATGCTTCTATCGGCAAGCTCATCTACCTCAAGCGCAAATATTCGCTCAACATCAATGTGAATATCGACAACATTCTCAACAACCGCAACATCATGACCTACGGTTATCAGCAGGGCCGTTTCGACTACAGCAACTTCACTGAAAAAGTGGCCAACCGCTATAGCTACGCACAGGGAATCAAGGTGTTTGTCAATGTTGGTTTGCGCTTCTAATGGCAACGATTCAGTAATCACACCTTAAATTATTCAAGACTATATGAACTTCAAGAAATATATTCATTCGCTGTTGGCTGTGGCTATTGCGCTTGCCGGCTCTTCGGTGCTCGGCGGTTGCAGCGAGGATCTGGAATATCCTCCGTTGGGATATCCCACTTCCGACCTCAAGGCCAACATGACCATCCTTGAACTCAAGGAAAAGTATTGGGACTCTTCCACTGACAACTACTGCACTCTCGTGGACCAGAACGAAGAGGGCGAGGATATCATCATCTCCGGCCGTGTGATCGGCAACGACATCACCGGCAACATCTATCAGCAGCTCATCATTCAAGACGAGACAGCCGCTGTCACAATCTCCGTCACCAAGAGCGATATATATAAAAGCTTTCCGGTGGGCGAGCTCGTGTTTGTGAAGATGACTGGCCTCTATGTAGGTAAATATGCCAACCTGTTCCAGATTGGTGCAGCAGGTACCCGCACTGACGGTTCGCCAACAACCAACCGCATGGACGAAAATACTTTCGACTCGCATGTGGAGCGAAACGGTGCCCCCGAACCTGACAAAATCCAAACTTTCGAATTCTCCATCGCTCAGATCCAGAGCATGAAGAGCAGTGTTGCTGACCAGCAGAAATATCAGAGCCAGCTGGTGGAGATCAAGGATGTGTCGTTTGTAGGCGGCGGTTCCGAAACATGGGCCACACAAGGCTCCAGCGGCGACAACCGTTATCTGCAGAGTGCCACCGGCCAGCAGCTTCTCGTGCGCAACAGCGGCAAATCCAGCTTCTGCGTTGACAAGCTTCCCGCCGGCACAGGTACTGTCGTAGGTGTGCTCCAATGGTTCAGCAACGACTGGCAGTTTGTGTTCCGCACCAACGAGGATTGCTTCGGTTTCAGCACAGGCACAGACGGTCCCTCCGCTCCGGCTGATGGTCTTGACGAAACATTTACAGGCGGCATACCCACCTCATGGACCAACACAGCCGTGTCGGGCAATGCCAAATGGTTCTACCGCGACTATAGCAACAACGGTTCCGCCGAAGTGACCGGTTACAATAAGACCGCCGGCTCCGATGGTTTCGTTTCATGGCTCATCTCTCCCGCCGTCGATCTCGACAAAGTAGCCAAGAAGCAGCTCTCATTCGACGCCATGGTAGGATACGATGGCAATGGTCGTCTTGAGGCCTACATACTCACCGATGCTGATCCCACCAAGGGCACAGCCACCAAGCTCAACGCTAACAATATTCCTCAGCCCAACAACAGCTGGAGCGACTGGAAAACAAGCACCGTTGACCTCAGCGGTTTCTCCGGCGTGGTTTATATCGGATTTGTTTACAAGGCTGAGAGCGGCGCAAGCTATACCACCTACCGTGTGGACAATGTGATTGTAGGCGAGGCAACCTCCACTCCCGAGCAGCCCTCCGACGATGCCACCTACCGTCTGGCCACCTCCATCACTTCCGGCAATCAGTATGTGCTCGTTGTTGACGGTCAGGTTGGTGCTCCCATCGCCCAGTCGTTAAGCTACGGACGCTTCACCATGAGCAGCGTGGCCATTGCCAACAATGAGTTCAAGGCACCCGCTGAATATGCCTTCACCATCAACGCTGTCACCGGCGGCTACACTATGATCGATGCCTACGACCGCTATCTGTCGATGGACCCCTCCCACTTCACCAGCTTCCAGCTCTACACAAGCCAGGAGGCCGGCAGCGTATGGAGCATCACCGTCGATGCACAGGGCGTGGCCACTATCGTCAATAATCTCAACACCAATTGCAATGTGGTCCGCTCCGGCACATACACCAACATAGCTCCGAGCGACATCGTGCAATTCACCGAATTCGATCGCCCCACTCTTTACGAGTTGGTTAAGTAACCATTAATTAAAGATTACAACAATGAACAAACTTAAATCAATATTCGGCTTGATGCTGGCGGCGGTGCTCGGTTGCGGCGCTCTTACCTCGTGCCAGGACGACATCGACGCTCCCGGCATGGAAGTGCCGGTGGCCACTCTCAAGCCTAATACCACCATCGCCGAGGTCAAGGAAGCCTTCTGGCAGGATGGCACCAACTATATTGAATCAATTGGCACAAAGGACAATGGTGAGCATTACATCATCTCCGGCCGTGTGATCTCCTCCGACCGCTCCGGCAATATCTACAAGAGCCTTGTGATCCAGGACGAAACCGCCGCATTGGCAATCTCCATCAACCAGAGCAACCTCTACAATGAGTATCGTGTGGGTCAGGAGATCGTGATGGACCTCACAGGTATGTATATCGGTAAATATGCCAGCCTGCAGCAGCTCGGCTATCCCAGCTACGATGTGAAATACGGCGACCAGGCCACTTTCATGGCCTACGCGCTCTTCACCGAGCACCGTCAGCTCAACGGACTTCCTGAGCCCAACAAGGTGAACGTGCTCGACATATCCATCTCCGATCTCGGCAACTCCAAGGAAGCGCTCCTCAAATATCAGAGCCAGCTTGTGCGCCTGCACAATGTCACCTTCGAGGAAGGCGGCGTGGCCACTTTCTGTACCGCTCACAAGGAGAACACCAACCGCACCATCAAGGATGCCAACAATGTGACTCTCACTGTCCGTACCAGCGGATATGCCAACTTCTGGGCCACCAAGCTCCCTGAAGGTCCGGTTGACCTTATCGGTATCGTTTCCACATACAACGGTGACTGGCAGCTTGTGCTCCGCTCACTTGACGACATCCTCGGCGTGGACACCAAGGGTACGAAAGACAACCCCTACGACATCCTCGAGGCACTCGAGCAGATTGCCACCGACCAGAATGTGGGCAAGAAATGGTACACCGGCTATATTGTCGGCACCGTCAAGCCCGAAGTTACAACTGTATCTTCGGTTGAAGACCTTCAGTTTGATGCTCCGTTCATCATCAACAACACTCTCGTGATCGGTCAGACTGCCGATGCCCGCTCGCTCGACAATTGTGTCATCGTGCGTCTGCCGCAGGAGTCCGCTCTCCGCCAGTATGGCAACCTCCGCGAGAACCCCGCAAACCTTGGCAAGCAGATCTGGCTCCAGGGTGTGTCGTCCACTGAAATGGGCACTAACGCTATCACCCAGAACAACGGTACTGTTGACGAATTCCGCATCGAAGGCGTTGAAACAGGTGGTGGCGCAGTAGAAGCCGGCAACGGCACCGAGGAAAGTCCCTACAGTGCGAGTCAGGTGGTGGCCATGGGCACTTCCGCCAATGCGGCCGACAAATGGATGGCCGGCTACATTGTAGGCTGGGTGGACAACACCAAGAACAATGGCCAGTATGCCGATGCAACCAATACCATCTTCTCCGTTCCGGCCACCGCTGCCACCAATGTGCTCGTGGCTGACACCCCCACTGAGTCCGACTGGACCAAGTGCGTTGTGGTCAACCTCCCCAACACAGATAATATCCGCGCTGATGTCAACCTTCAGGATAATCCCACCAATCTTGGCCGCAAGATTGTGTTCCACGGCACCATCCGCAAATATTTCTCCATGCCCGGATTCCGCGACCTCTTGGGCTACAAATGGCTTGACGGCGGCAGCACTGCTCCTGATGTGCCCGATACCCCCGGCGCTCCGGTGACTTCGCTTGACGAAACATTCCCCACCGCAGCCATTCCCGCCGGATGGAAGGTAGTCACCACCTCCGGCAACCGTGATTGGCTGGCAGGCACATTCTCGGGCAACAACTTCATGAAGTGCACCGGCTTCAACGGCACTGCCGGCACCAATGGGTTTGAATCCTGGTTCATCTCTCCGGCTGTCAACATCAGCGAGGTGACCGACAAGGTGCTCAGTTTCGCCACTGCTGCCGGTTTTGCCGGTTCGGGCTCAATGGATGTGTATGTGCTCACCTCCGACGATCCCACCACCGCTCAGCGCACCAAGCTCAACGCCACCGTGGCCACTCCTCCGGGCACCGGATTCACCGACTTCCAGCCCAGCGGCAACATCTCGCTCAGCAGCTTCTCGGGCATCATCTACATCGGTTTCCGCTTCTATGCAGAGGCTTCTTCCGAATATGCCACTATTGAGCTCGACGACATCAAGCTCGGCACTTCCGGCGGCGCCCCCGACACCCCCGACCAGCCCACCGATCCCGCCAACACCACCTCGGCTGACTTCAACACCTTCAATGGCGGTGCAGCTACAAATACATACAGTAACTACACCTCCGCCGACGGCTGGAAAGCCACTTGGTGTGCTATCGCCCAGGGCGATGGTGACGGCACCACCTCGATGATCAATTCAATGCACTTCGATTTCCTCGGCGGCGCTGATGTGTTTGGCGTGGTAATCGACGGCACCACCAAGCGTCCCGGCACCCTCGTGTCGCCCACCTTGGCCAACGGCTGCAAGACTTTGACCTTCAAATACGGCTTCGCCTTCAACGAGAACAAGGGCGTGCAGTTTGATGTCAACATCAAGCAGGGCGGTGTTGTGAAAGCCACCAAACGTGTCACCGTGCCCGGCCCCGTCACCAAGAATGTGGCCAATGACTTCAGCATGGATGTCAACGTGACCGGCGACTTCACCATCGAGATTATCAACGATGTGGAATACGCAGGCCTCACCGGCAACAACGGCTGCCGTGTGTGCGTGTGGGACCTCAAATGGACCCGCTGATAAGTCCGACACTACATCTTTGCATATAAAACAGAGCCTTCCCCTTGCGGGAGGGCTCTGCTGCTATATAGGCTATGTCGCAAAAATTGTGTAATTTTGCGATGCAAATAAATCATTATAGAGATGCTTGGCTACAAAGACGAAAACGACAAACTGTATGGTGTCACCGGCATGGCTGTGAGCCTCATGGTGATGGATGGTGACGAGTTTCTTGACTGTGTGGATGTGGATGCGGAGCCGCACAACATGGTTTCGCTCACCGACGACTACTACTTCGCCGGCAATCCCGAAGTGTCGGCCCGTGTGGTCTGGAACACCCTTCTCAAGCATTTCAACCTCGCCGCATCCATGGCCATTGCCAATGTGGTGTGCCGCAGTCTCATGATTTCGCGCACTGAGCCGTCGGAAGAGCAGCGCACCTGTCTGCGCAACCTTGTGGTGGAGGATGGTCTGGAATCGTGCTCTCTTGAGCGTGACGAGGCGGAGAATCTGTTTGCCAAGCGCTACAGCTATTTCACCCGGGTGTTCTCACACCCCGCGGTGAGGCAGGTGGCCGATGATTTCGCCCGTACCCTCGGCGAGCATCGCCGCATGAGCCGGCTGGAGGTGCTTGATGCCCTCCGCGCCCTCGCGATGCTCTGAGCAAAACTTAAAAATTGGGGATGATTACAGGTATTTGTCGTTGTAGTGCTGTCGCACATCATTGACCATCTGCTTGATTTTCTGCTCCTCGCTCTTGGGGCACACGAGCAGCACATCGCCTGAGTCGGCCACGATATAGTCGTGCAATCCCGACACCACGGCGAGTTTGTCCGATGGGAGCAGGAAGATATTTCCGGCGCTGCCGTAGGCAAGTACGTTGCAGTTCTGAGTCACATTGTTGTCGCGGTTTTTGGGCGAATTGTCATACAGCGAGCTCCATGTGCCGAGGTCGTTCCAGCCGAAATTCACGCATTCCACAAACACATTGTCGGCCTTTTCCATAATGGCATAATCCACCGACACACTCGGGCAGTGGGTGAAATGGTCGCGGATATACTGCACCTCCCCGGGGGTGCCGAACAGCGTTGCTCCGCGCTCGAAAGTGGCGCTTAGATCAGGGGCAAAACGGTGCACGGCATTGATGATGGAGCTTGCTTTCCACAAAAATATGCCGGCGTTCCAGAAAAATTCGCCTGAATCCACAAACACTTCGGCCAGTTCGCGGTTGGGCTTTTCGGTGAAGGTTTTCACCTTGAGGATTCCCGGCTCCACCTGATTGCCGATCTGTATGTATCCGTAGCCTGTTTCGGGACGGGTGGGGGTGATGCCGAGGGTGAGCAGCGCATCGTTCTGCTCCACAAACTCAAATCCGCGCTCCACACACCGCTCAAACACGCTCTCGCGGGTGATGAGGTGGTCGCTGGGGGTCACTATCATCGAAGCCTCGGGGTCGTGGGCGGCGATATGGTAGGCCGCCCATGTGACACACGGTGCGGTGTTTCTCCTGTCCGGTTCGAGCAGCAACTGCTCCTCGCTCAGCTCCGGCAGCTGCTTGCGCACAAGGTCGGCATAGATGGCGTTGGTCACCACAATGATGTTGCCTGGCTCCACGAGCGGCAATATACGGTCGTATGTCATCTGCAGCAGTGACCTTCCGGTGCCGAAAAAGTCAATGAACTGTTTGGGCATATTGGTGCGGCTGTAGGGCCAGAAACGGCTACCGATGCCGCCGCACATTATCACACAATATCTATGCTTATTGTTGCTCATGGCTGTCGTTATATAGTTAGGCGATGCTAAGATAGTAAATAAATCATAATGCAGCACATCTGCCGCACAAAAAAATTTTTTTCAATCCTTGAGGCGGATTATGGTCATGCCGTCGCGAATGGGGAGCATCGACACTTCCACCCCCGGGTCGGCGGCCACGAAGTCGTTGAATTCCAGTATTCCCTGCGTCTGGGCGTCGTTGGAGGCCGGTTGCTGCGCCACTTTACCGTCCCACAGGGTGTTGTCAGCAAGGATATATCCGCCGGGGTTCATCATCGGGAGCACCATCCTGTAGTATTGCAGATAGTGGCGTTTGTTGGCGTCGATAAACACCATGTCCCACTTTTGGCCCAATTGTGGCACCACCTCCAGTGCGTCGCCGATATGCAGGTGCATCCTCGCGCCCCATGGCGAGGAGTCAAACACTCCCCGGATCTCCTCCTCCCACTCGTCCTCGATCTCCACAGTGTGGAGCTGTGCGCTGCCGGGCATCCCTTCGGCCATGCACAGGGCCGAGTAGCCGGTGAAGGTGCCTAATTCGAGAATCCGCTGCGGGGCTATCATCCGGGTGAGCATTTTCAGCATGCGGCCCTGCAGATTGCCCGAGCACATGCGCGGATACAGGCGGTGGAGGTGGGTGTGGCGGTAGAGCCGGGCCAGCATTTCCGGCTCAGGCGAAATATGGTTGGCTATATATTTTTCAAGTTCGGGTGTCATTCAGAGCAGGCTTTTATACATTTGTCAAGCACCTCCACACACTCCACGGGCCATCGGCCGTGGGCTGTTTCGCCGCACAGCAGCATATAGTCGGCACCCTGCCAGGTACCTAAGGCAATGTCGCTGAGCTCGGCGCGGGTAGGAGCGGGGCGGTCAATCATGCTGTCGAGAATCTGGGTGGCTATGATCATCGGTTTGTCCGCACGGCGGCACTCTTCGGCACACCGGCGCTGCACCATAGGGATGCAGTAGGGCGAAATCTGCTCTCCGAGGTCGCCACGGGCCACCAGCAGTCCGTCGGCCACCTCCAGTATCTCCCGGATGCTGTGAGCGGCCTGAGCGGTTTCTATCTTGGCGAGGAGGCACACCTGCGACCCCTGCAGCTCGCTGCGCACGGCCTCTATATCGGCGGCGCTGCGCACAAACGAGTGGGCCACCATCTCCACGCCGAGGCGTGCGGAGAGGCGCAGTATATCTTTGTCGCGGGCGCTTACGGCGGGCATCGGAGGCATCTCGCAGCCGTGGAGATTGACGCTCTTGCGCTCGCCCAGTACGCCCCCTTTGGTCACCTCGCCTATGGTGGGGGACAGCATTCTGATGGCTATCAGGCCATCGTCCACGGTCATCTCCACCCCTTGGGCAAGCGTGATTGTGGCACCCTCGGCGGGGAAGCAGATCCGTGAGCCGGTGCATGGGTCGGGGCTGTTGACAATCTCAATCTTCTGCCCCGGGGCTAAAACAATATTCTCGCCGCGGAGATTGGCTCCGGTGCGCAATTCGGGGCCTTTGGTGTCCACCAGCAGGGCCACTCCCGGTGCCATCTGCCGCAGGGAGGCCACCATGCTCTCAAGCTGCTGCGCGGTGACATGGGCCGAATTGATGCGCACTCCTTTGAGCCCGGCCTTGAGCATCCGCTCTATCAGCTGTTTGTCGTCACACTGCCTGAGCGTGAGTGTAGCCATCGGTTTGGTCATTCTCATAGTATCAGAGCTTCAATGGCCAGACGATAGGAGTCGGGGCCGAATCCGGCTATCACACCGATGCAGGCCGGCGACAGCATTGAATGGTGGCGGACACTCTCGCGCTGCCACACATTGCTCAGATGCACCTCCACCACCGGGGTGTCGATGGCGCGTATAGCGTCGGCGATGGCGAGCGAGGTGTGGGTGTAGGCTCCGGCATTGAGTACCACCCCGGCATATCCGGCGTCAAATCCCACGCGGTGCAGATGGTCAATGAGGTCACCCTCATGATTGCTCTGAGCATATTCAATCTCCACTTGCGGGAAGCGCACGCGCAGCTGCTCCAGCAGTTGGTCCATCGACTGCGAGCCATACACCTGCGGCTCGCGGCGACCCAGCAGGTTGAGGTTGGGTCCGTTGAGAATCAGTATTTTGCTTGTTTTCATCTTAAGCCATATTGTGTAGTCCGTCAATAGCCAGCATCCATATGGCGGCGTGGCACATCACCATCAGTACGGTGAGCACCCAAGCCAGGGCCGGACGCTGGGGGTAGCATTGCCATGCGAGCCATCCCGCCACCACCACATATATCGGGTAGAACCATACCCACACTCTCACGCCTTCATCCGAGGCGCACGGGGCGTTGAGCAGCCATGGCATCAGGAGCACCGGCAGAGCCGCCACCACCACAATGGCTGTGAACCATTTCGGGGTGGGGGGTAGCTTCGGCATCATTGCTTCCGGCCCTCCTTGGCCTGACGCTTGCGGCGCAGATACTCCTGCACGGTGATATGTATCCCCTTGGAGAGTGGATATTTAGGCGCGAAGCCGAAATCCCTCTGTGCCGGGGTGATGTCGCAGGCCCAGTTGCGCTGGCGCATGATTTTGAATTTGTCGCGGTTGAGGGTGCTGGGCTGCATTTTGGCCACACCCCATTTCTCGGCCACCACGCTCGCGGCATACACCGCCCACATCGGCAGCTTCACCGGAATCACCCACCGTCCGCCGAGCTCTTTGGCCACAATGGCGCGGAACTCCTTCTGAGTGTATGCCTTAGGCTCGGAGATGATATATTTCTTGCGGAGAGTGGCCGGTGATTCGATGGCCTGGAACATGGCTTCCACCAGATCCTCCACATATATGAAGGTGAGCATCTGCTTGCGCATCCCCACGCCGAAGTCCCAGTGGCTGTCGATGCTTTTGATCATCATCAGGTAGTCCTGCTCGTGGGGGCCATACACCCCGGTGGGGCGGAATATGGTCCAAGGCACATCGCTGCTCATGTCGAGCAATGTCTCGGCCTTGATTTTTGACACACCGTAGCGTGTGTCGGGCATCGGAATCATGTCACCCGACAGCGGGGTATAATGCTTCTCATCGCCTTTGCCGAGCGCGCTGAGGCTGCTCATGAACAGCAGGCGCGAGGGCATCTTGCCGCAGTCGCGGAGCGCATCGAGAAAGTTGCGCAGATATTCGTAGTTGATACGGTTGAAGTCGGCGAAGTTCATGCACTTGGTGGCACCGAGATTGTATATCACATAATCCCACCGCTCACCCTCGGGCAGCGCCTCGGCAAGCTCCTTGGCCATAGCCTCGGGCGAGTCGTAGCTCAGGGTCACAAAGCGCAGCCGCTCATCCGAGAGCCAGCGCCTGCTTGTGGACTCCCTCACGGCAGCCCATGTGTCATATCCGCGCTTGAGGGCCTCGGAGCATATGAATCCGCCGATAAATCCGCCGGCTCCCACCACCAGCACACGTTTTCGGTTGGGGTTGTTGATATTGTCGCTCATTCTTTCACACCGTATGCCAGATCGCCCGCATCGCCCAGTCCGGGCACAATGTAGGAGTGGGAATTGATAGTGTCATCGATCGCGCCCACCCACACCGTGGTGTTGTCGGGGAAAGTTTTCTTCACATAGTCGATGGCAGCCTGAGAGGCAATCACCGATGCCACATGCACCTTGGCGGGAGTGCCTTTGGTGAGCAGGGCGCGGTAGCTCAGCTCCATCGAGGCTCCGGTGGCGAGCATCGGGTCGGCGAGAATCAGAGTCTTTCCATCGAGCAGGGGAGAGGCGAGATATTCGATGAACACATCGAAGTTCTCCTTCTCCTTGTATTTCCTGTAGGCCGACACAAAAGCGTTCTGCGCGTGGTCGAAATAATTGAGAAATCCCTGGTGGAAAGGCACGCCGGCGCGGAAAATGGTGCCGAGCACCAGCTGCTCGTCGGGAACATGACATTTGGCGGTGCCCAGAGGTGTGGCCACATCCTCCACCTTGTAGCTGAGGGTTTTGGATATCTCGTAGGCCATGATCTCGCCTATACGTTCCAGATTGCGGCGGAAGCGCAGCATATCTTTCTGGATATTCAGATCGCGTAGCTCGGCCATATATTGGCACACGAGCGAGGGGGTGGTGTCAAAGTTGATTATTTCCATATCGCAAAGATAAGCATAATGATTTAATTCTTATAATTCTTATGAATCTTATAATTCTCACAGGAATTATCGGATTCTAACCGCCGCAGGGGCACTAAAAAAGGCGGCCCCGCGAGGGGCCGCCTGAGTATCAGTGATAAGCTGTTGGCTTATTTCATGAACTTGAGGGTGTAAACCTTACCATCAATCTTGGCAACTGCAAGGTAGATGCCGGAGTTGAGGTCGGAAACATTGATGCTGCCCTTGGCAGAGCGGAGCACCTGACCGTTGACAGCAACGATGCTCAGTTCAGCGTCAGCGGGCACTGTTACGATGCCGTTGGCAAAGCTGAGTTCGCCATTGTTTTCAGCAGCGATGCCGTTGATGCTGCTAAGGAGATTCTGGGTGAGGGTTATCACCTTATCTTCAGTAGCTTCAAAGCCATACACGAAGAACATTCCGCCAAAGGTAGGAGTGACCTGTTCATCGTTGATGGTGCAGGTGCCGAACTCGTAGCTGTCACCGTTAGCCATCGGCTGACCGTTGTAGATAAGCAGATAAACACGGGTGCCACGGTCAACGCGCACACTGTTGTTGTCATCGAGCTCATACTGGTCCATGTTTCTGTCGGTAAGGATACCGCGAACATTCTCTTCGGGAACATCAGAATCAATCGGGTTGATGAGGGTGATGCGGACAGTGTTGTCCTCAACAGCGTTGACAACGATGTCGTAGGCAATACCCTTCTCAAGGTTGGTGGCGTTGGGGTTGGGGGTGGTTGATGTGCTTGCACCGCCAAGACCGAGCCAAGCGTTCTGGTAAACGATACGGATGCGTGCGGTTGTGCCGAACTCTACATCTTCAGGCATTGTGAAAGCCTGGTTGATGTTCATCACTTCATCGTAGTTACCGTAAACATTGTGGGTAGGAGCGGTCTTACCGATCTTCTGAACGAGAGTGAACTCACCTGTGCCATACCAGTCGGCAAAAATGTAGGCGGCTGTGAAGCGGATGTCTTCGCGGACAACTGTCTGAGAGCCTTCGCCCAAGGAGTTTGCAACGAAGTTGATGTTGAACTCTCTGCCGGGAGCAACGGAGATAGCCTGATCAAGCAGGTTGTACACGTTGCCGGGGTGTGTATCAGCGGAGTAGTTGATATCCTCGGTTGCGTTCGACGACTTGATGGCGGTCAGGTAGTTGTCGTCGTAGTATTCGCCTGAGGGAGCGGTGTATTCAACACCGTGGGATTCTTCGGTGAATACTGCTACGAATGCGCAGTCGGAGCTTATCTTCTGGATGGTGTACTCGTTGTCAGTGAACTCACCGGTCACATCGGTGCCGTTGAGAGTGATGGACTCGAGCACGTAGCCTTCGTCAGGCACAACTCTTACAAATACATTGTAGCCTTCTTCCATCTTCACGCCTTCGGCAGGGATGTCTTCCATGCCAACAAAGCCCTGGTACTGCATCTTACCGTGTTCACCGGTGAAGGAGATGGTGTACTCAGTAGCGGCTAAGGTCTCAACCACGAATTCAAGGGTTGCGTCCTCGGTCATGGTGAAGCTGTACTCGTAGTCCATACCGACGAGTTCCACTCCGTTGAGCTTAACGGCGGTGAGAATCTTGTCTTCGGGAATTTCGTTGAAGCCAAGCATCACTTCGGTGCCGTCAGCTATGGTGTAAACATCGTTTTCGCTCTCGAAGAATTCGAAAGTATCGCCGTCGGCAAGGTAGTAATCAAGACCGTTGGCCACAACAGTGAGAGTGTGGTCCTGTCCTGCCTGAGCGAGGTCGAGGCTGATGGTCACATCTTCGTTCAGACGAACGGGCATTTGCTCAAGAGTGTAAGCCTGGTCGTTGAAGAGCACACCGTTGAGAGTGTAGCCTTCGGCGATAGTAGGCTCAACAGTCACTTTGCTGAACAGAGTAGCGGTTTCGGCAATCTCAGTGCCATCGGCAGCGAGCACCTTGAAGGAGTTGCCTTCGGTTTCGGGCTGGTTGATGGTCACGTTGACAGTGGCGAGCTCGCGGGCCTCATCAAGAGTCTCGATCTCCTGTATGGTGTAGCTGTACTGGGGCAACCAACCGTTGATCAAAGAATATTTGCCACCATAAATGTTGGCAACAGTGGTGTTTTCGCTACCAAGGTTGCGGAGTTCGGTGGTGGAGCCTTCAGTAAATTCACCGGCCTTGTAGTAAGCCACGAGAGCTTCGGGAGTTTCGGTGAGGTTGTAGGTGTCCTTGAGTTCCTCTTCGGTGAGAGCCTTGTTCCAGAGCTGAACTTCAGAGAACTGTACGGAAGCGCCCTGTTCGTTAACGAAGAACATGGATTCATCGGGAAGCAGACCGATACCGTTGGTGGTGTTGAAGCTCGAGATGGGCTTGCAGTTCTTGTAGAGGGTAACGGTACCTGCGGCCTGGTCGGCAACAACAGAGATATATACCCATTCGTCAAGGGGGGTGCCTTCGTCGGTAGTGGCGGTGCCGACAACATCTACAAAGTTAGTCTGCTGATCGCGACCGTTGAACTGGAGCTTGCCATCCTGGTAGAATACGCGGAAAGCACCGGTAGCGCAAGCGTATTCTTTCTGGATGTTACCCATGATTACAGACTGGTTGGCGTTGGCTGCCTTGATCTTCACCCAAGCGGAGTATGTGAAGTTGCGGGTGCGGAGGTCGTTGTCGTCGTTGGTGCCGTTGGTGTGGCTGCCAAGAGGAGCATCATCAAAACGGAATGAATATATGTTTGATCCGGATCCATTGCCGCTTGCGGGCACGAGGATGGACTTGCCTGCGGGAACAACTACGGGGATATCCTCGGTGACAACGGTGAGGGTGCCTTCAGCGGTAACGGTGATGGTGTAGGTGCCATCCTCGTTGGCTGTGAGAGCCTCGTCGTTGTAGCTTACGGAAGCAATCTGCTTGCCTTCGGGGGCAGTGATGGTGAAGATCACCTCAGTGCCTTCCTCAACAGCGGTGAGATCCTCAACGTTTGCAGCTACGGTGGCATCGGTTTCGGCGATGGTCACGGCGTAGGTGGGAACGGGAGCGTCTTCGATAGTGATGGTAAGGGTGGCGTCAGCGATTACGGTGAAGGTGTAGAAGCCTTCTTCGGAAACTTCGAGAGTTTCGTCACCGTAGGTAACGGTCACAATCTTGCCTTGGGTGTCGGCAATGAGGCCGAGAACGAGGCTGGTGCCTTCAGCCACAGTGTAAGTGCCATCTTCGTTGGCTTCAAGAGTTTCCTGAGTGTCAGCGTTGGCAAGGCCGAGCTGAACATCTTCGGGAGCTACAACAGTGATGGTGTGGGTGGGAGCAGGAGCAGCCACAGCGTTGACAACGATGTCGTAGGCGATACCCTTCTCAAGGTTGGTGGCGTTGGGGTTGGGGGTGGTTGATGTGGGTTGAGCACCGAGGCCGAGCCAAGCGTTCTGGTAAACGATACGGATGCGGGCAGTTTTGCCGACCTCAACATCTGCAGGCATTGTGAAGGCCTTGTTGATGTTCATCACTTCATCGTAGTTACCGTAAACATTGTGGGTAGGAGCGGTATTACCGATTTTCTCAACGAGAGATAATTCACCGGTGCCATACCAGTCGGCAAAAATATAGGCGGCTGTAAAGCGGATGTCTTCGCGGACAGCTGTTGTGGAGCCTTCGCCAAGAGAGTTTGCAACGAAGTTGATGTTGAACTCAGTGCCGGGAACAACTGCAATAGCGTTTTCAAGCACGTTGTAGATGCCGGGGCAAGTGGTAGCGGTGTACTCGATATTCTCCTGAGCGCCGGTTGAAGTGATGGAGGTCAGGAAGTTGTCTTTATAGGAAGTGCCGCTCGGAGCTGTGTATTCAGGTGCGGGGGGCACAACCTTGTTGAAAGTAACAGCGATTGTGGCGTTTTCGGTTACGGTGAAGGTGTTGCCCTGGAGAGCGGTGCCGTTCACGCTGATAGCGCCGAGTTCGTAGCCGTCGGCGGGAGTGGCGTTGATGGTGAGCTCGGTGTTCTCCTCAACTTCGTCGCCGGAGGTGAGCTCGGTTTCGCCGTTCAACACGGTGAAGGAGCCGTTTTCAGCAGCTTCGAAAGTCACGGTGTATTTTGCCACGGGCTCCACTTCGGTAACATTTACGATGTAGAGCTGGAGGTTGCCGCCGTAGTAGGATACGAAGCCTTCAACATTGAAAGTCTTGCCTTCGGTTTCGGTGGGGAGGGTGAGTCCAAATTTGTTGAAGCCTTGGAAGAAGTCATCGCCCTGATAAAGAATCAAATCTGAATCAATGGTAACGCCTTCAAGCTTCACAAACCAGCTGAGCTTGCTCACGCCGGAGGCTTTGAGGTCGGCAACAGTCATGACAACAGCATCAACGGCATCGCCGGTGGAGGTGTCGCCAATAGCGGTCACGTTCATTTCCGGAATAGTTTCCAGATATTTGGTGTAAGTACCGGTGGCGGAAGCCAGAACAGTACCGTTTTCCATATCCTGGTTGAGCACAGCCTGACTCTTGTCAAAGAGCAGGAAGTAATCCTCACCATCTGTCACAAAGGTGTTCTGACCGTTGTGATAAATCACAGTCAGCGGACCGCCGAGGGTGAGGGTGTGGGCAGTGTCGTTAAGGTCAAGAAGACCGGCGATGGAGCTTACATAGTTGAGGTAAGCATCGAAAGAGGTAACAGCGCTTGCTGCGTTATCTTTCACAGCGATAGCCTTGACAGTGCAAGCGTTGTTGATCTTGATAGCGCCCAGGTAGGGAGTGCCTTCCATTTCGGTAGGCTCTGTGCCATCAAGGGTGTAGTAGATGGTGGCGCCTTCCTCAGCGGAGATCTCCACGTAGTTCTCCTCAGCCATCTTGATGGTGGGAGCAGGCACAACCACTTCGCCATCCTCAGCGTAGGTAACCACCAGCTTGGTAACATACATACGCTCTTTGCTTGAGGCAATCTTGATGGTGGTGTTTGCTTCGGTAGGAGCAAAGTTGAAGGTGTAGTCAGCGAGTTCTGCTGATGCCAAATCATAGCCATCCGCATTGTTGATGGTCAATTGGGTGGCTTTGTCATCGCGTAACAAAGCTGCTGTTGCAACTACTTTGGTGATTTTTTTAGCTCCAGCTTCCGTAAGATTCAGCTCAAGAGAGCCTCCTGCTCCGGATTTGCCAAACTTGAGGCCATAGCCTTCCTTGGCATGATAGGTGTTGGTCGTGGCTTTGATGGACGAAAGATATTCTACTCCTTCGGTCACCAAAGTTGTCACATCTTTCGATGTACTGAATGCGGCTGTAGCATCCGAAGTTTTGCCAGAGTCTTTGAATACAATGGTGTATTCGCCGGCAAAAGCGGACGCAGCAACACAAATCATCGAAAGAAAAAACAGATAAAGTTTTTTCATGTGGTTAATGAATTGGTTAATAAATAGATTAGTTAAAAGTGATTTATACGCAAATATAAGTATAATGCGGCTATGTTACAAATTTTTAACACACAAAATGCTTCACCGCGCTCAAAACCCCGATAAATCCTATAAATCTGATAGTTCGGATAAGTCGGATAACTCCGATAATTCTGATAAATCCGATAAATCTTATAAGAGTTATAGGAATTATCAGAGTTTATGTCAAGGGGGTTAGAAGCCGCGGTTGTTGCGGCGGGCGGCAGTCATTGCTTCTTTGATGCCTCCATTCTCAATAAACTCTTTCTCAAGCTTCTTCAGCACCTTTGCCAACATACTGTCCATCTGGCGAATGAGTGTAATCATGATGTTGGCCACTGTTTCATTGCTGCGCAGCCTACATTTTTCCACAAACTCCTTCGGGTCATCGTGATTGATGCAGAATCTGCGTGTGGCCAGAGTGCGTTCATCTTTCAAATCCCATATAATGTAGTTGTGCTGGCGCAGATAGTCACAGTAATCCTCAAGAAGTTCACGCACAGAGCCCCGGGCAATCCCTATCAATTTAATGCCGGAGTCGGCTGACACCGTGCGGTCGGCAATCCCCTCCACGATATTCTGCTTGCAGGAACGGGCAGCCTGGCGCATCTGGTCGATTGTGCGGTTGGGAGGTTCGATAGCGCGGTTGATGAACAATTCCGTCACATCGCATATCACCACCGCCTTGCGATAAACATTCCAGTTGGTGTAGTCGGCTGATATTTTGAGGAATCCTGAAGCCATAGCGACACAAAGATACGAATATTTCCTATAACTCCTATAAGAATTATAAGACTTATAAGAATTATAGGATTCACCCCATCGGAGGTGCGAAAATGCGCGGGGCGCTTCTTCCCAGAGGCGCCCCGCGTGTCCAATTAACCATGAAAAAACCTATAGTAATTAATCTATACCAATTATTAACCTTTTATCTTTAAATCGAGCGGAAGCTCTTGTTTTGTCTTACCAATTGAAAAAATCACAAATCAAATTAATAGCTTTAGTCCAAAAGACCAATTTTTGTGTTATGAGGGAGGTGTGGAGAGAGGTGGAGAGAGAAGATGAGGGTTAGCGATAGTCGGCGAAACGCTGCTGGAGCTCCTGGCGGGCGAAGAAGATACGGCTCTTGATGGTGCCGAGGGGCAGGTCGAGCTTTTCGGCGATTTCGTTGTATTTGTATCCTGCAACGTGCATGGAGAAAGGCACGCGGTATTTTTCGGGGAACGCTTCGATGGCGGCGGAGATTTCGTTGGCGGCGAAGGATCCTTCGGGGGTCTCGAAACCGGAATCCTGGGATATGTTGAGATGGTAGCAGTCCTCGGTCTGGTCGATGATAGTGGCGCTGCGGACAACACGGCGGTAGTTGTTGATGAAGATGTTGCGCATGATGGTGAACACCCATCCCTTGAAGTTGGTGTTGTCGGTATATTTGTCGGCGTTTGCGAGTACCTTGAGGGTAGTGTCCTGCAGGAGGTCGTAGGCGTCGTCGCGGTTGGAGGTGAGCATGTATGCGAAGTTGAGCATATTGTCCTGGAGACCCATCAGGCGGTTCTGGAAAGAGGCGGAAGCGTTCATAATATGATGTTTTAGTTGGTTAGCTGAAATGGTTTGTTTGTCGTTTGACGATACAAAGGTACGCATTTTTGAATTAACCAAATAATTGTGGCATTAAAATATGTTAAAACTATTACGAAGTTGTTACACGATAGCGCAAGTGATTGTGGGGCAGAAGAATAAAAATATTGCCGGATGGTTACAAAAATGTGACATAGTGGTGAGGATTGGGTGCGGGGTGGATGAGTGGGATGAGTCCTATGAGTCGGATAAGTCTTATAAGATTTATAGGATTTATAGGACTTATAGGACTTATAGGATTTATAGGACTTATAGGATTTATCTGGATTCGGTGGCGGGATGGGCGGATTTTCCGTGGGGGGATGGTAGTGTCAGGAAAAAAGTGTACCTTTGTGGTGTTTTTTACCAAAATTAGGACAAAATGAAAAAGATTTTTATTGCCGTTGCAGCCGCTGTGGTAGCGGTAGGCGCTTATGCCGAGGGGTATCAAATCAACACTCTCAGTGCCCGTCAGGAGGGTATGGGTCATACAGGTGTGGCTCTCAAACTTGGGGCGGAGAGTATGATTTTCAATCCTGCCGGCCTCTCGTTTTCCGACAAAACAATTGACCTCACCGGCACTCTGACTGCTATCAAACCAATGGCTTCGGCCACTATCGATGGCACCCGCTACGAGAGCCATAATAAGGTGAGCACTCCTATTGCTTTCAACGCTGCATTCCGCGTGCGCGATTATCTGCAGCTCGGTATATCATTCTACACTCCCTACGGCAGCTCCATCAACTGGGGTATGAACTGGCCCGGTGCCGTTCTCAACCAGAAAGTGAATCTCGCCACCTACACAGTGCAGCCCACGGTGTCGTGGCGCATCACTCCCAAGCTGTCGGTGGGTGCGGGCCTGATGCTCACCTGGGGCACCGTTGACCTCAACAAGGGGCTGGTGGCGAGTGCGGATGTTGACCGTGTGCTCCCGATGCTTGGACAGAACTATCCTCTGTTCAACGGCGTGACTCCCGCATCGGTCAATCTCACCGGCACCGCAGACCTCGCGTTTGGATTTAATGTAGGTGCGATGTACGACATCAGCAGCAAGGTGACAGTGGGAGCATCGTTCCGCTCCAAGATGCTGATGAAGGTGAAGAGTGGCGACGCGCATGTGTCGTTTGCCAATGAGGTGGCCAAGCGTTTGCTTGAGGACAAGGTGGGGCTGATTGACCAGGCCAATTTCAGTGCATCGATGCCGCTGCCCTACGTGCTGGTGTTCGGTGCGGCGTATCGTCCCACATCGCGCTGGACTGTGGCTGCCGACATCCAGCTCACCGGCTGGAAAACCTACCGTCGGCTTGACATCGAGTTTCCCGGCGTGGCCAACGGTTCATTTGACCAGCATATCGACAAGCGGTATCGCAACGCTTGGTGCTTCCATCTCGGTGCCGAATGGGCTGCTACGGAAAAACTCGACCTCCGTGCCGGATTGATGGTGGACCAGACTCCTGTCAACGATAACCACTACAACCCCGAAACTCCCGGCATGACAAAGATAGAGCCCACCGTGGGGTTGTCGTTCCGCCCCATCAAGCAGCTTAGCGTTGATTTCTCATTCATGTATGTGGCCGGCGTGGGCAAGGACAATGTGAAAGGCAGCTACGAAAATTTCATCGCCAAGGCGTATCCCAACATCGGGCTCGATGCTAATCCTGAAATCAAGGGCAACTATCGTGTGCACGCTTTTGCCCCGGCCATAGGGTTGCGCTACTGCTTCTGATAGCGAGTACACCTATATTATATAGTATTATATCATTAGTAAAAGGCTGTCCAATCCGGCTTGCTTGCAAAAGTTGGCCGGTTGGGCAGCTTTTTTATGAGGTGTGGTCGGAACGAAACCGGCGGGAGGTGTGTTATTTGTAGTATAACTAACAAATAATCCATTACTATTCACTATTTATTTATTGAGTATGAATTCAAAGCCGATTATCGCAGCAACTGCCATGCTTGTGTGCGCCTTTGGTGCCAAGGCTTTCGAGCCTGTAGAAAAACCCGACACATTTCTCATACCCGAACGAGCCATCGTGGTGAGCGGTGACCATCAGAAGGGCAGGGACCTTGTGGCAATCATGTATGACACACGCGAGCTACATTTCAGCGACCCCAATTCACCCCGTTTCCTGTTTCTTGACCGCGAGGGCAAGGTGGCCCTCGGTATTGGCGGCTATGTGAAAGGCTCGGTGTACTATGATTTCAACGGTGAGAACACCGACGGACCTTCGTTCACCCCGTATTTCAACCACGTGCCCAACTCCCCAGAATATCGCCAGCAGTTTGGCGGCTCGGCCAATCATTCCACGATATTCCTCCAGCTGGCGGGCCGCAGCTCGAAGTTCGGCTACTATCAGGCTTATATCCAAACATGGTTTGTCGGTGGCGGTGACCATGCCTACGGACTTCGCCTCAAGCAGGCCTATGTGTCGCTGGGCAAGGTGACCGCTGGTTTGGCAGTGAGCACCTGGACCGACCTCGCCGCCTGTACACCCACTGTTGACGACCAGGGCGGTGTGGGCGAGTCAACCACCAAGAATATCCTCGTGCGCTACCGACCCACTTTCGGCAAACATTGGTCGCTGGGTGTGGGGGTGGAGGTACCGGAAATCACCGCCACCTACGGCGACGGCACCTCTAAAATCAGCCAGCGTGTGCCTGATATTCCTGTGAATGTGCAGTATTCATGGGGTAAGAACAGCCATGTGAGAGCCGCCGGTTTGATCCGCAACATGACCTACCGCAACACCCTTACAGGTGAGAATAAATTCCGCTTCGGATGGGCTGCACAGCTCAGCGGTGCCATAGATCTCGGCTACGGGTTCGGCACATATTTCATCGGTGCTTACGGCCAGGGGTACGGACATTATATCAACGATTTGTTTGGCAACGGCTACGACCTGATCCAAAGCTCCACCCCCGGCAAGATGATTGCTCCTAAAACCATGAACTATGAGCTGGGACTGAAATTCGCTCCCGTTAGCAAATTCTTCCTCGCGGCATCCTACAGCCAGGTGCGTGTTTACGACCAAAGCGCCCTCGGACCCGATGCGTTCCGCTACAGCCAGTATGTGTCAGCTTCAGCGTTCTATGACCCCATCCGCGACCTGCGTCTCGGCGTGGGATATCTCTACGGTACCCGCAACAATTACGATGGCCAGCGCGGCACATCCAACCGTGTGGAGGCTATGATTCAATATAGTTTCTAAATCTTAAAAAGGTTAATTAATAGGACGGCCTGCCAACTTTCTCGGCGGGCCGTCGTTGTATGTGCAGTAATGAAAATATAACTAACCCTTCATGAAAACTATGGAAAGAACAATAAAAATCCAGGATGTGAAGAATGTTGTGGCTGATGCCTACAGCAAGTTCAAGAACGAACAATGCGGAGTGGAAGACTTCCGCGTGAGTGATGCCAACCCCGATGATTTCGCCATCACCGTCATGCTCACCGACGGCACTGTGGTGGAGGCCGGTGATGTGGACAAGGCTTTTGCCATGGGCAACATTGCCAAGGTGCCTGTATATACCACTCTGTTCTCTCAGAACGAGTCGGCCAAGGAGGTGATGGAAAAGCTCAACGGTGGCTGCGGATGCAACTCCAAAGGGAAAGGGTGTCCCTCCACTCCCAAGCCGCACCATCTTCCCGTCAATCGTCGCGGGGTAAGAGCAGTGAGCATCATCGAGCCCACCGGCGACAGCGATGGCAAATTCGATATCATTTCGTCAATGATGATTGGATTGGCCGGAGACAGCCCCGTGCTTGATGACAATCTCTACAAGCGTCTCACCGCCGACAATCAGGCTGCCGATGTTGAAAACCGTTTGGCCGAATCGGAATTTGTGCTTTACGACAATGCTCAGATAGCCATTGACCTCTACACTCGTTTGACAGCCATGCGCGCCACCACAAGGCAGCTCGCCGAGATGGGTGCCACCATTGCTGCGGGAGGACGCAATCCGGAGACTGGCAATGAGTTGTTTGACAGCTCTGTGTCGCGCCGGGTCGTGGCAGCGATAGCCGCCAAGGGTATGCACAAGATGTCAATGCAATGGCTTGTGGTGAGCGGAGTCCCCGCGCAGGCCGGTTTTGGCGGCGGCGTGCTCGGAGTGGTGCCGGGAGTGCTGGGCATCGCAGCCTATTCGCCTAAGGTCAACGGCAAGGGCGTGTCGCCCAAAGCGGCTCACGCTGTGGCCTATATCGCCAATCAGCTTGGTGTCAACGCATTCTCAGGCGAGAGTGTGAAGTTTGAAAAATAATACCTCGAAAATATACCTTTGATTCGTTGAGCGGACCGACCTCGCATATGCAGGCCGGCCCGCTTTCTCGGTATAAATTACTATCTTTGTGGCTCGAAACACAATGGATATGTGCAATAGTACAGAAAAAATGAATGTTGGGTGGCGCAAGGGATGGCTGGCTTTGTCGCCGGTGGTGTTGTTCCTGTGCATGTATGTGGTGGTGTCGGTGGTGATTGGCGATTTCTACAAGATGCCCATCGCTGTAGCACTCGCCACAGCATCGGTGTGGAGCGTGGTGATATACCGTGGCCACCCGTTGCAGTCCCGTATCGACACCTATAGCCAGGCGGCGGCGCACACCGACATAATGTATATGCTATGGGTGTTTGTGCTCGCCGGAGCTTTTGCTGCCCTGGCCAAAGGTATAGGCTCGGTGGACGCCACGGTGCAGGCTGTGGTCAGCATATTGCCGCCCGGGATGCTTGTGCCGGGTGTGTTCATGGCCGCTTGTCTGGTGTCGATGGCTGTGGGCACAAGCGTGGGCACCGTTGTGGCGCTGACACCGTTGGCGGTAGAGATGGCCAATAGTGCCCACGGCGCGGTGCCGTTTTTCGTGGCAGCAGTGCTCTCCGGCGCATTTTTCGGCGACAACCTGTCGTTTATCTCCGACACCACCATCGCTGCCACCCGCACCCAAGGGTGCAGCATGAGGTCGAAGTTCCGGGCCAACATATTGATAGTGCTTCCGGCGGCGTTGGTCACCCTTGTGGTATATCTGATGCTCGGCGGCGGGATGTATGTCCACCCCTCCGCCTCCGGAATCAGGTGGGAGCTGATAGCTCCGTATGCGCTGATCATCCTCCTCGCTCTGCTGGGCGTCAATGTCACCATAGTGCTCTCTGTGGGTATATTGGCCACTCTTGCCATAGGACTGGTCAACGGCATGAACCCCATGGATGCTGCTGGAATGCTCGGCGAAGGTATCGACTCGATGGGCAATCTGATCGTGATCACCCTCATGGCTGCCGGTATGCTCGGAATGGTTAAAGCTATGGGAGGCATTGATTTTGTGCTCAGATGCCTCACACGCTATGTGCATGGAAGCCGTGGCGCACAGGCGTGCATTGCCGTGCTCACAGCGGTGGTGAACCTATGCACGGCCAACAACACTGTGGCCATCATCACAGTAGGCCCTATCAGCCGCGAGATCAGCCGACGCTACGGAGTGGCACCACGCAAAGCCGCCTCGCTGCTCGACACCGCTTCGTGCATTGTGCAGTGCCTCATTCCCTATGGGGCGCAGACATTACTCGCCACCGCACTTGCCGGAATCAGCCCCGCTGCTCCGTGGCCCTATCTGTTCTATCCCTGGGTGCTGGCAGTGATGGTGGCGGTGTCGATAGTGGTGAAGAGAAAGTAGGGGAAACAGAACCAATGTTTGCTCCTTAAGATAATTTGGCGTACTTTTGTGCCATAAAATGATAGATATACAACTATGGACTTTATAGAAGAACTTACCTGGCGCGGCATGATCCACCAGATGATGCCGGGCACTGATGAGCAACTCAAAAAAGAGATGACCACGGCTTACCTCGGCATTGACCCCACTGCCGACAGCCTTCATATAGGCCACCTTGTGGGCGTGATGATGCTGAAGCATTTCCAGCGTGCCGGCCATAAACCTATCGCCCTTGTCGGTGGCGCCACCGGTATGATCGGCGACCCATCGATGAAGAGCCAGGAGCGCAAGCTGCTCGACGAGCAGACTCTGCGCCACAATCAGGAAGCTATCAAAAAGCAGCTCTCCAAGTTCCTTGACTTCGACAGCGACGCCCCCAACGCCGCCGAGATGGTCAACAACTACGATTGGATGAAAACATTCTCGTTCCTCGATTTTATCCGCGATGTGGGCAAGCATATCACCGTCAACTATATGATGGCCAAGGACTCTGTGAAAAAACGCCTCTCCGGCGAAAGTCAGCAGGGCATGTCGTTCACAGAATTTTCCTACCAGCTCGTGCAGGGGTATGACTTCCTCACCCTCTACCGCGACAAAAACTGCCGTCTGCAGCTCGGCGGTTCCGACCAGTGGGGCAACATCACCACCGGCACAGAGCTTATCCGCCGCACTCTCGGCGGTGAGGCCTACGCGCTCACCTGTCCGCTCATAACCAAAGCCGACGGTGGCAAATTCGGCAAAACTGAAAGCGGAAACGTGTGGCTCGATCCCGCACGCACATCTCCCTACAAGTTCTATCAGTTCTGGCTCAATGTCAGCGATGCCGACGCCGAGAAATATATCAAAATTTTCACCGAACTGACACGCGAGGAGGTGGCCGCACTCGTTGAAGAGCAAGCCAAAGATCCCGGCATGCGCCCCTTGCAGAAACGCCTCGCCAAGGAGATTACCACTATGGTGCACTCCGAGGCCGACTATGAGGCCGCCGTGGAGGCATCCCAGATCCTCTTCTCCAACAAAGCCGGCGACATACTTCACCGTATCGACGAGGACACCCTTCTGGCTGTGATGGACGGTGTGCCCCGCTACGAAGTGTCGCGTCAGCAGATTGCCGATGGCATAAAGCTTGTTGACCTCCTCACCGATGCTGCCCCGGTGTTCAGCTCCAAGGGTGAGATGCGCAAAATGGTGCAGGGCGGTGGTGTGTCGGTCAACAAAGAGAAAGTTGCCGACCCGTATGCCGAAACAAACCTCGATATGCTGCTCAACGACAAGTACATCCTTGCGCAGAAAGGCAAAAAGAACTATTTCCTGCTCATCGCCAAATAAAAATTTGGTGATAAGAAAAACAATTCTTAACTTTGCACCGCTGTAGGGCGAAAGCCTTCAGCAATAGGATTGTCTTATGGTGTAATGGTAGCACTGCAGTTTTTGGTTCTGCCTGTCTAGGTTCGAATCCTGGTAAGACAACGCAAAGAATCCGCAAGCATTGATATTCAATCGCCTGCGGATTTTTGCATATATTATTGGTGTTAAAGCGAGGAGAGAATGAGGCTGTTGGCTTTGTCAACCACGGAAGTGTCAAGCGATGCGAGGTAGATCCGGGTGGTGGCTTCGCTGTCGTGACCCAAACCTTCGCTGATCACGCTTAGAGGAATACCCATGGCTTTGGCGGCACTTGCCCATGAGTGGCGTGCAACATACATCGTCAGGGGCATGTTGATGCCTGTCATCGCGGCTATCTTTTTCAGATTGCGGTTGATGTTGTAACCGATGTTGCGGTAGGCGCATCGCTCATTGATTCCCTCGGTCCTTATGATTGGCAGAAGGTATTGCGTTGGATTGTCCGGGTATTTGTCAAGGATAGATTGCATTTCCGGGGTCCACTCGATTGTTAATTGCTGGCCGGTCTTGCGGCGGCGGTAAACAATATAGCCGTTTTTTAAATCGGTTTTTTCAGAAATGTCATATCGATGAAGCTCATGCCCCGAAGATAAAAGCTCATGAGAAACATATCGCGTGCATAGTCAAGCGGCAGGGATAGGGACAGATCCAGTGCCTTGATTTTCTTTATGAGTGACAGGGGAATTGCCCTTTTGACCGTTTTGCCAACCCCGGTATAAACATGTCGGAACGGATTGCGATTGTCGATTATATTGTTTTCTACCGCACGATGATATACCGCACGAAGTATCCTGGTGTAGAAAGATATGGTGTTGGGAGAATTGCCTCGCTGTTTGTGCCACGCTTCGTATGCCTCCATCATCTCGGATGTAAGGCAATCAAGCGTTATATCTTCATCCTTATTGAATAGCCCTTGGCGTTTTGTTTCGCAAAGAAACTTTTTGAAGCTGTTGAGCGCGGCGGTGTATGTTTCGGAAGTCCTTACATTGCCATTTTGCTTGAACTTGATGATAAGGCTTTCCATGAAGCTGAACAGCGAGTGCTCGTTTGCATATCTGTGAAACTCGGTTATCACATCGTCGGCGGTATAATGCAATCTCTCGGCATCGAGTTGATTGTCAATCTTGGTCAAACAATCAATGTCCCGGCGGATGCTATCACGAATTGAGCGGATTAACGATGCCCTTTCTTCGGACTGCTGAGGTGTAACAACCACAGAACGACTTTCATCCCATTCAACGGGCAGGATGTGGTACTCAGTGTTGAGTTGTCGTACTTTTCTTTGGTGGATGATCTGGTAGTAGATTGCGCCTTCCTGGCCGGCAATCGCAGATGGTCGGTACTTTACTTTTATTGAGGCCATATAGTTTGAGGGGGATAAAAAAAGCGGCAGGCACCGGATGGGTGTCTGCCGTTATGGGGTTGTGGGCGTGCGTTTAGTTGGCTATGAAGCCGGCAAGCTGAGGCTTGGATGCCGGGAGATAGGTGTAGGCACGCGCAAATTGCTTTAGAAAAGCGATTGTTTTGGCGCTGGGGCCGTTGGATGTGTTGCTGGCTTCGTTCGACGACTTGGCCTTGGGGTGTGAAGTAGGGGTGTGGTGCATAGGCATTTTATTGGGTGTGGGTAATGTTGTTACATTGTTAAAACGCTGAGATGTTTCGCATTATTGTGCACGCGGTGGAAATATTTTGTGAATTTTGGGGAACGGAATAATGGCGGATTATTGTGCGGGTAATGCTAAAAAACCAAAAAACAATAGCGCAGGTGTTGCAAATGACATTCGGTTGTTTTATCTTTGTAAAAGTTTTGCGCCGCAAAGCGGCTGCAATACAAGATAATTGGAAAAACAGAAACATACACAAATCAAACATACCTGCCTATCGATACACTGCTACTCTAATAGTTAAGAAGAACAGTAATGCAGAACAAAACCAAGCTAACCGACGACAAGTTGGTGTCAGCTTACATTAAAGGCGATAATCAAGCTTTTGACATACTTTTGAAGCGTCATCAGGCACGCGTGTTCAACTACATACTTTCTGTGGTGAAAAACCGCGATGTGGCCGATGATATATTCCAGGAAACTTTTGTGAAGGCTATCATGACCCTCAAGCAGGGCCGATATGCAGAAACAGGCAAGTTTTCCGCATGGATCACACGCATTGCGCACAATCTCATCATCGACCACTACCGTCAGGAGAAGAGCGAGAATCTTGTGTCCACCACCACTGAGGAGGATTCTTCCGATGTGCTCAACCGCAAGGAGCTGTGCGACGGGAATATTGAGGATTTCATGATTGACGAGCAGATCCAGCAGGATGTGCGCCGCATCATTGAGGTGCTTCCCGAAAACCAGCGCGAGGTGCTGATGATGCGCTATTACAAAGATATGTCGTTCAAGGAGATAGCTGAGGCCACTAATGTGAGCATCAACACCGCACTGGGGCGTATGCGCTACGCCATCATCAATATGCGGCGCATTGCCGACGAACATAATATTGCCTTGACCCGCTGAGGGTAAATGGGTTGATATACAATCTACTAAACGAGGGTTGCATCAGTTTCGGTGCAACCCTTGATTTGTTTGTATGTCCGTAATTTGTTACCTTTGCATTTGGAATCATTATAAATAAGCAAAGATGAATAGCAAATGGATGCACGTGGCGAGTATCGTCATACTGTTTATGGTGGTGGCTTCGCTGAGTCTCGTGCGCGACCATCGGCTCCTTGGCCATGAGCTTGGAGCAAAGGATGATGCTGAAAATTTTGTTACTGAATTGCCGGGAGGTTCAGTAGTTGTCAGCACCGCCACAATCTGCAAGGATGTGGTGGGGTATGCCGGACCGGTGCCCTTGGAAATCACAGTGACCAATGGAGTGATTGACAGTGTGCACCCGCTGGAGAACAGCGAGACGCCCGGTTTTTTCCGCAAACTCATCGCGGGTGGACTGCTGCAGCAGTGGAACGGCGTGAGTGTGGACAGCGCCGCGGTGATGGCGGTGGATGGTGTGACCGGTGCCACATACTCGTCCAATGCCGTGATTGCCAATGTGCAGGCCGGTGCTTCCTATCTTGCTGCGCAGGAGGTGAAGCACGCCGGAGCAGGCAGCGGATGGGGCATAGCCGGCGTGGCTGCGCTGATAGTGGCTCTTATGGCAGCGGTAATACCACTCAAACATAAAGGAAAGAGATACCGCATTGTCCAGGAGCTGCTCAATGTGGCAGTCCTCGGATTCTGGACCGGCACATTCGTGAACTACACCATGATGCTCAACTTTATGAGCAACGGCATCCATTCGTTTGCCGCAGTGACAGCAGTGGTGATGCTCATCACCGCGTTCATCTACCCCCTGTTTGGCCGCGACGGCTACTATTGCGCATGGGTGTGTCCGCTCGGTTCGCTGCAGGATGTGGCCGGAAAATGCTCGCGTGTGAAATTGCACATCGGCATCAGATGGACCAGAATCCTCATGTCTATGCGGCGGGTGCTGTGGTGCTCGCTCATCCTATGTATGTGGCTTGGAGTGTGGATGAGCTGGATTGACTATGAGCTGTTCAGCGCATTTGTGGTGGAGAGCGCTCCTGTGGGGATGCTCGCTGCCGGTGCGGCTGTGGTGCTCCTCTCGGTGTTTGTGCCGCGTCCCTATTGCCGGTTCGTATGCCCCACAGGCACATTGTTGAGAATGAGTCAGAATATAGAATCGCCTAATGTATAGAACGATATGAAGAATAAATTCCCTTGGCTCACGCTGTTGCTTGCAGCCGGACTGGTGGTGTTGGGTGCGCGCCTGGCGTGCCTGGAAACAGAGCGTGAGAATCAGAACAATGATGATGCCGGCGGCAGCCAAACCATCGACAACATAATGACGCGCACAAGTGTGCGCCGATTCACCGATGAGGCTCCTCTGGACTCGGCGATGCAAACGCTCCTCAAGGCCGGTATGGCTGCGCACAGCTCCGGCAACAAACAGCCGTGGCGTATGATTGTGGTGGTGGACGATGAGGTACGCGATTCAATCGCTGCGGCCGCCCACAACCTCAAATCGGTGGGCGCGGCTCCCGTAGCCATTGTGGTGTGCGGAGTGCCTTGCGAAACATTCCAAGGCGAAGGCGATGGGTATTGGGTGGCCGACTGCTCGGCGATGGCCCAGAACATCAATCTTGCCGCCCACGCCATGGGCATGGGTGCATCGATATGCGCGGTTTATCCCCGCGAAGCGCGTGTCAGAAAGGTGAGCCGACTGCTCAACCTGCCCGACTCTATTGTGCCGTTTGCAGTGGTGCCGGTGGGGTTCCCGAACGCTGCCTGCACAGCCAAGGACAAATGGGATGAGTCCAAGGTGAGCTATCTCTGACCGATTGTTGTGCCATAGACCGGCTGGCCGGGGGTCAGTCGTCGCATAGCCCTCGCAGTTTGCTCCAAAGCGAGGGCTTTTGTGTGCGTATATGGATATGCACTTTCGGGTCGTTCTTGTCGAGAAACACTATGGACGAGTGTAGCACAAGGGCTATCTTGTCGTCAAACTCCACAATCTTATGGATATGGGTCAGTGGGATGCTGTGGAAAGGAGATGTCGGGGCGATGCTCTGTATCACCAGATTGCCGTCATCATCGATATAGAAATCGTGGCTGTCCATCAGATACATGAACAGGAGGTCTATGTCGAGTTCATCGGGAGAGGAAGGGCGTTTGGGGAATTTCTTGTATAGTTCCTGTATAACTTGGTTATTGATCATGACTCAGGTTCGTAGGTATTGGGTCGGTTAAATGGGTTCTCATTTAATCTAACATCTGTGGATGTGGTATAGTTCTGAAAAATTTCCCTGTACGAAATAAAAATATGCGCGGCGACAGTTATGCTGTTCTGTCGCCGCGCACTATAGAGTGTGGTTGTTATCAGGCAAGGAAGCCGAGAAGCACACCGGCGGCAACTGCCGAACCGATCACACCGGCCACATTCGGGCCCATGGCGTGCATCAGCAGGTAGTTGGACGGGTCGTATTCAAGTCCGAGATTGTTGGAGATGCGGGCCGACATCGGCACTGCCGATACTCCGGCATTACCGATAAGCGGGTTGATCTTCTTCGATTTGGGCAAGAACAGGTTGAACAGCTTCACAAACAGCACACCCGACGAGGATGCGATGATGAATGCCATGAAGCCGAGGGCAAAGATGCCGATTGTTTCGGTGGTGAGGAACTCCGAAGCCTGTGTAGAGGCACCCACTGTCATACCGAGCAGGATGGTGACGATGTCGGTAAGGGCATTGGAGGCTGTTTTGGCAAGACGGGTGGTCACGCCGCACTCACGAAGCAGGTTGCCGAAGAACAGCATACCGAGCAGGGGAATACCCGAAGGCACCACGAAGCAGGTGAGCAACAGACCCACGATGGGAAAGATGATCTTCTCGTTCTGGGTGACGGCGCGGGCCGGCTTCATCTTGATCAGGCGCTCCTTTTTGGTGGTGAACAGACGCATCAGCGGCGGCTGGATCACCGGCACGAGGGCCATGTAGGAGTAGGCCGACACGGCGATGGCACCCATGAGGTTGGGCGCGAGCTTTGATGAAAGGAAGATGGCTGTAGGGCCGTCAGCACCACCGATGATGGCGATGGCGCCGGCCTGGTCGGGAGCGAATCCCAGCAGCAGAGCCACCATGTAGGCCCCGAAGATACCAAACTGAGCGGCAGCGCCGATAAGCATCAATTTCGGATTGGCTATCAGGGCCGAGAAGTCGGTCATGGCACCGATGCCGAGGAATATCAGCGGAGGATACCATCCTGCGCTCACACCGTTGTAGAGAATATTGAGCACTGAGCCTTGCTCGTAGATACCGATTTCAAGACCGGCTTCGGTGTTGAAAGGTATATTACCTATCAGAATACCGAACCCTATGGGCACGAGGAGCATAGGCTCAAAGTCCTTCTTGATGGCAAGCCAGATGAAGAAGAGACCCACAGCCAGCATCACAAAGTGCTCCCAGGTGGCATTGTAGAAACCTGTGAGATGCCAGAACTCACTGAGGTTGGACATTAAAAAATCGCCAAATGACATAGAATTAACTGATGTTAGGTGAAATAACTATAATAAACTATGCCACTTGTCAACCTTCGATGCTGAGAATCACTGCACCTTCAAGCACAGCGTCACCGGGATTGACAGAGATGGCGGTCACTTTGCCGTCGCGTCCGGCGTGGATGGCGTTCTCCATCTTCATGGCTTCAAGCACTGCCACAGTGTCGGCGGCTTTGACGGTGTCGCCCACCTTTACGGCGATTGACAGAATGGTGCCGGGCAGGGGTGCTTTCACTTGATAGCCTGCGCCGGTGGTGACCGGTTTGGCAATCACTTTGGCGCCGGTTTCGGTGCGGGGAGCGGCAGAGGGACGCGGAGCGTTTACCACAGTTACAGGCTTTTGGGCGGCGTCGAGTTCCACCTTGTAGGGGATGCCGTTCACCTCCACTTGCGCCACATTGTTGTCGATGTCGCCAATGGCTACTTTGTAGGAGTTGCCGTTGATTTTATATTTATATTCTTTCATTGGGATAGTAGATTTATGAATGTGAAAATATTAGTGGCGAGGCATGTCGCGCATGTTGTAGATTTTTGAGTTCCAGGGCGAGTATGCGCGTTTCACCTTGTTGATGGTGAGCACGGTGTTCTCGCGGTCATGGGCGTCAAGGTGCTCGTGGAGAGCCATAACGATAGCGGCGATCTCCTCGCCGGTGTCATGGTCGGGACGGTTCTCTTTCTCCACCTCCTTGAGGTTGATGCCCTGTGAGGCGGCCTTGTTGCGGCGGGTCACCACGGCACCAATCTTGCTGATGATGTAGAAGCATACGCTCAGCAGCAGCAGTGCGCTGAACACTATGCACATGGCGATTACAGCCATACCGAAGCCGTTTTCATCCTGCTCGGCAAACATCTCCACCTTCTTGTTGGTTTCACGCAGCACATTGGCACTCGAGGGAGTTACAGTGCTTCCGAGTTCGCCGGAACGGATTTCCCAAGCTGATTCGTCGCCGATTTCGCCTTCTCCGTCAATCTTGCGGGCAAAAGACTGGCCCGGGAGCAAGGTGGCGGGAATGGTGATTTCGTCAATCAGCGAACCGTCAGCATCGTAAATACCCACCCAGTTTTCCTGGCCGGGGGTGAAAGTGATGTTGGTATGGAATGTGCCGCGGGAGGGTTCTCCGTCAGCCCAGAATATCACATGCTGGCGTTTGGGGATGCGTGTGAGCACATCGCCCAGCGGCACGGGATACATCTTGACATTGTCGGGGTCGTTGCTGAGATAGATGCTTGATATTTCCAGCGGGGCAAAGTTAGTGTTGAACAGCTCGATCCATGCGGAATAGCGACCATAGTCGTCCACATATCCCGAATCGTTCTGCACCATCACCTCGTTGATGCGCAGCGACTTGCGGCCTTGGGCCTGAGCATTGGCCGCTGCCATCACAAGCACCAGGAGCATTATGAGATATTTTTTCATGTATTTACTCTTTAGTCAAGTGAAGTCAATGGGTGATTACAGAGGTATGTTGCCATGTTTTTTGGCGGGGTTGGTGAGCTTCTTGGTGGCGAGCTGCTGAAGAGCGCGGATCACGCGGAAGCGGGTGTTGCGGGGCTCGATTACATCGTCGATATAGCCGTAGCGGGCAGCGTTGTAGGGGTTGCAGAAAAGTTTGTTGTACTCTTCTTCTTTCTCCTTGAGCACCTTCTGGGGATCTTCGGCTGCTTTGGCTTCCTTGGCGTAGAGCACCTCGACGGCACCGGCACCGCCCATCACTGCGATTTCGGCGGTAGGCCAAGCGTAGTTCATGTCGCCGCGCAGCTGCTTGCAGCTCATCACAATATGGCTGCCGCCATAGCTCTTGCGGAGTGTGACAGTGACTTTGGGCACAGTGGCTTCGCCGTAAGCGTAAAGCAGCTTGGCACCGTGCAGAATCACACCGTTGTACTCCTGGCCTGTGCCGGGAAGGAAGCCGGGCACATCCACGAGAGTCACCAAGGGGATGTTGAACGCATCGCAGAAGCGCACGAAGCGGGCTCCCTTGCGCGAAGCGTTGCTGTCGAGCACACCTGCGAGGTATTTGGGCTGGTTGGCCACGATACCCACGGCCTGACCGTTGAAGCGGGCAAAGCCCACAATGATGTTTTTGGCGTAGTTGCGCTGGATTTCAAGGAACTCACCATTGTCGATGATGGCGCCGATCACCTCATACATATCGTAGGGGCGGGTAGCGGAGTCGGGGATAATATCGTTGAGGGAGTCCTCGAGACGGTCAATCGGGTCGGTGCAGGTCACCAACGGCGGCTCCTCGAGATTGTTCTGCGGAATGTAGCTGAACAGTTTGCGGATAATCTTGAGGCACTCTTCACCATCTTCAGCGGCAAAGTGGGCCACGCCGCTCTTGGAGGAGTGCACTTCGGCACCACCGAGGGCATCCTGGGTCACATCTTCGCCGGTGACGGTTTTCACCACTTTCGGGCCGGTGAGGAACATATAGGATATCCCTTTGGTCATGATGGTGAAGTCGGTGAGGGCGGGGGAGTAAACAGCACCGCCGGCGCAAGGGCCGAGGATGGCGCTGATCTGCGGAATCACACCCGAAGCAAGGATGTTGCGCTGGAATATCTCAGCATATCCGGCCAGAGCGTTGATGCCTTCCTGAATACGGGCACCACCCGAGTCGTTGAGGCCGATCACGGGAGCACCCATCTTCATGGCCATATCCATGATCTTACATATTTTCTGAGCCATGGTTTCGCTCAGCGAGCCGCCAAACACGGTGAAATCCTGTGCGAACACATACACCAGACGACCCTCGATTGTGCCGTAGCCGGTCACCACACCATCGCCAAGAAAGCTTTTCTTCTCCTGGCCAAAGTTGTAGCAGCGGTGGCGCACAAACATGTCAATTTCCTCAAAGGAGCCTTCGTCCAGCAGCTGCGCGATGCGCTCGCGGGCGGTGTATTTGCCGCGTTCGTGCTGTTTCTGGATGGCTTTTTCGCCGCCTCCCAGGCGGGCTTCGGCGCGCAGGGCAATAAGTTCCTGCACTTTTTCAAGCTGATTGCTCATTATCTATGTAGCTAATAAATGGTTTTTTATGGATAAATAGAGTTGGCAGTTATTTCTTGTTGGGGTCCTCGCAAAGCTCGATCAGAGTGCCGCAAGTGCTCTTGGGGTGCAGGAACGCGATGTTCAGACCCTCGGCACCTTTGCGCGGAGCTTTGTCGATTAATCGGCCACCTTTTTCCTCCACTTCGGCCAAAGCGTTTGCCACACCGTCCTCAATGGCGAAGGCTATATGCTGGATGCCGCCGCGGCCACCGTTGTTGGCTATGAATTTGGCAATGGCGCTGTCTTCAGCGGTGGGTTCGAGAAGTTCTATTTTGGTTTGGCCTACCTTGAAGAATGCTGTACGCACTTTCTGGTCAGCAACTTCCTCAATGGCAAAGCATTTGAGGCCGAGCATCTTTTCGTAGAAAGGGATGGCTTCGTCCAATGAAGGAACGGCAATACCTACGTGTTCAATGTGGGAAATGTCCATAATGATTGTATATTAGTTAGTTACTGTTTTGGTCTGAAATGCCTTGGGGCTTTTCACGCCTGTCAAGGCATAATACGTTGCAAAAGTAACAAATTTTCTCACTAATACGCATTTCCGCCCACAAAAAATTAGTACTTTTGTGCAAAACAATCCCCACTTAGCCATGAAACATTACACTTCCCAAGCCGTGCTTCCTTTGGCCGCTACAGCCGTAGCCTTCGGAGCTAACGCCCAGACTCCCGCTCAACAACCGCAGGAGCAGAAACGCTACAACATAGTGTATATAATGACCGACGACCATACGGCCCAGATGATGAGCTGCTATGACAAACGGCATATCTCCACCCCCAACCTCGACCGTATTGCCAACGACGGAGTGAAGTTTGTCAACAGCTTCGTGGCCAACTCTCTGAGCGGTCCCTCCCGCGCCTGCATGATTACGGGCAAGCATAGCCACGCCAACGGGTTCACCGACAATATCGGCGACCCTTTCGACACCTCGCAACCTACTTTTCCCAAATATCTCCAGCAGGCCGGCTACCAGACTGCCTTGTTTGGCAAATGGCATCTGCACAACCTCCCCACAGGGTTTGACAACTGGGAGATAGTCCCCGGCCAGGGCGACTACTACAACCCCGACTTCATTCAGCAGACAGGTGACACCATCGTGCGCCACGGTTATCTCACCAATCTCATCACCGACCGCGCCATCAACTGGATGGACAGCGTGCGCGACAAGAGCAAGCCGTTCTGTATCCTGATCCATCACAAGGCTATCCACCGCAACTGGATGGCCGACACTTGCGACCTTGAACTATATGAGGACAAGGTGTTTGAGTTGCCGCAGAACTTCTACGATGACTATTCGGGCCGTCAGGCCGCCAAGGAGCAGGAGATGGCTATCGCCTCCCCCCATGACATGGATATTGTGTACGACTGCAAGATGATCTACCCCGGTGTGGACACCCGCTTGCGCCACAACTATGAGTATTTCCTCAGCCGCATGGACTCCGCCCAGCGTGCCCGCTGGGATGCGCATTACAATCCTATCATTGACAAATTCTATGCCGACTCGCTTTCCGGCGACCGGCTCACCGAGTGGAAATACCAACGCTATATGCGCGACTATGCCAAGACTGTGGCTTCGCTCGACCGCAATGTGGGCCGCGTGCTCGACTATCTTGAGAATAACGGTTTGCTCGACAGCACTCTGGTGGTATATACCTCCGACCAGGGTTTCTATATGGGCGAGCATGGATGGTTTGACAAGCGGTTCATGTATGAGGAGTCGCTCAACACTCCTTTGGTGATGCGTCTGCCCAAGGGACTCGAAGCCAAGGGCGACATCAGCGAGATGGTGCAGAACATCGACCATGGACCCACATTCCTTGATATTGCGGGAGTGCCCACACCAAGCGACATGCACGGTGTGTCGTATCTGCCGCTGCTCAAAGGCGAGCATCCTGCGGATTGGCGCAGCTGGATCTATTATCATTTCTATGAATATCCTGCCGAGCATGCTGTGAAGCGCCATTACGGTGTGCGCAACGACCGCTACAAACTAATCCATTTCTACAACGATATAGACACCTGGGAACTTTACGACCTGCAGAACGACCCCACCGAGATGCACAACATCTACGGGCAGCCCGGCACCGAGGCCATCACCCGCGAAATGCGTGCAATCCTCCGGCAGGCCCAGGAGCAGTACGACGACCCCATCCGCCACAAATATCCCATCACAGACTGACCCTCCTACCCGGTAGCATTGATGGCCAATAGTATAAGCGGGAACAGTTTTTCCCGTTAAGCTGTTGCTACTATGTGACCAGACTTTATTTGAATACAAATCCTATATTACAATCCTTATGAAGGTACTGACAATCAACGGTAGCCCGCATCTCAATGGATGTGTTGACAGAGCTTTGCAGGAGATGGAGAAAACATTTGCCGAATGTGGCATCGAGGTGGAGCGCGTCAATATCGGCACCAAGGATATTCGTGGGTGTATCGCGTGCAATTTCTGCCGCGAGCATGGCAGGTGCGTGTTCAACGATGTTGTCAATGAGGTGGCTCCCAAGTTTGCCGCAGCCGATGGCCTCGTTGTCGGCACCCCCACCTACTATGCCGGCAGCAACGGACAGGTGCTCTCATTTCTCGACCGACTTTTCTACAGCACCTCGGGGCAGTTTGACAAAACCATGAAAGTGGGTGCTTCAGTTGTGTCCTCGCGCCGTGCCGGTTCAACATCGGCTTTTGATGAAATCAACAAATATTTCACCATATGTTCCATGCCTGTCGCGTCCAGCACCTATTGGAACGAGGTGCATGGATTCACAGCCGCCGATGTGGAGAGGGACCTCGAGGGGTTGCAAACCATGCGCAACCTTGCCCGCAACATGGCTTTTATGATCAAGGCGTTCAAGGCACAGGCCGACAAGGATGGGATTCCGGAGCAGGAGCGAGGCTCTTTCACCAGCTTCTACGGCTAAAATTGTTGAGTGCGCCACGGGTGGCAGTCACATTGACAATCCCGTACATATCATCGGAGCTGCATGCATCGGCTTAAGCTTGCAAAATCGCGCGGAAACCGGCATTGATTTGAACTTCGCATCAATCTTTTTGGACATTGGATTGTTATAGGAATATGACACACTTATTCCGACTTATAATTCTATCAGTAATAATACTCAATTCAATGACAATGAGTGCAAAAAAATCGTATATATTCTATGCCGACGGCGTGGAAGAGACTGAGGCTGTGGTCACTGTGGATGCTCTGCGCAGGGCGGGCCTTGATGTGGTGACTGTGTCGGTGGAGCCGACAACCGCTGTGGTCGGTGCTACAAGTCAAACACTTGTGGCCGACAGTGTTATCAACGATATCAACCCCGCTGATGCAGAATGGATCATTCTGCCCGGTGGTGATCCCGGCGCCTCAAATCTTCACAACAGTGCTGCTGTGAATCAGATAATAATGACCCAATATGAAAAGGGTGGCAAGATAGCCGCTATATGTGCCGCCCCGGCTGTGATACTCGCGCCGCTCGGCATATTGAAAGGCAAAACAGCCACAGGTCATCCGGCCACGGCTGATGCTCTCAAAGCTGCTGGAGTGGAGTATGTGAAGCAGAAGTCAGTGGTGGATGGTAACATAGTGACCTCCGAGGGGCCAGGCACAACATTTGATTTTGCCAAAGCCATAATAGAGCAGACATACGGCCCGAAGAAAGCTGACGAAGTTATCTCGTCGCTGGTGGTTTACTGACCTGTCGGTGCGGTGGCACCTCTCATGTGGAGTTACTTAATGGAGTCAGGATCTGACAATGCTGCTACCCAAGAGGCAGGCGGCAATGCCAAGAGTCACGCTCACTATCACATAGACAAGGCACAGGAACCATTCGCCATTGCGGAGCATAATCAGATTGTCGTTGCTGAATGTGGAGAATGTGGTGAAGCCGCCACAGAGCCCCGCGGTGAGAAGCAACCGTACTTCATCCGAAAGGTTGAACTTCGCCGACACAGCATAGAACAGCCCGATCAGGAAACTTCCCACAATATTGACCCCAAAGGTGGCCCAAGGAAAATTGTAGGCTACAATCCGCTCGTGCAGCAGCAGTTGGACGGCATATCTGAGTGCGCTGCCTATGCCTCCGCCAAAAAATATCGCTACAAATGCTTTCAACATACTATCTCACGACTATATTCTCCAAGAGTGCGGGGAATGAATCAATCACGTATGTGGCCCCGGCGGCTGTCAGGTCGCTGCGCGAGGAGTTGCCGTAGGTGACGCCGACAGTTCGGCATCCTGCACCGCTGCCCATGGCTATATCCACAGGCATGTCGCCCACCACCAATGTGCGGGCGGCATCCTTATGGAGCCTGTTGAGCGTAGTGAGCACCGGCTCGGGATTGGGCTTGGCATGGTCCACATCGTCGGCACCGAGTATCAGGGCGAAATGCTCCTTGATGCCGCATTTTTCGCAAAACTCTATCAGCGATTCGCGGGAGCGCGAGGAGGCAACAGCCATTTGTATGCCTCGTGCCTCAAGCTGTTGAAGGGTTTCCTTGACTCCGGGATATAATTTCGGGATGAGTTTCAGCTTATTGAGGTTGAATATGCGGCGATAGGTGTCCACGCAGTTGCTGAGCTGCTCATCGCTGAAGTCGGGGTAGAGCTGACGAAACCCCTCCTTGAGCGGCAATCCGATGGTGGCTTGACATTCGGCATCAGTGCGTTTGTCAGTACCCAACTCCTTGATGGCCATGGCGTAGGTGGAGAGAATGGTGGCGGTGGTGTCGGCAAGGGTGCCGTCAAAATCAAATATTATAAGTTCAGGTTTCATAGGGACTTATAAGAATTACATCAATGGAGGCGGTCACTCATCCGGCCAAGGGCAGGGGAGGCCGGTGGCGGCGAGGGCGGGGCGCTGTGCGTTGGTTTGGCGCAGGTATCTGCCGAGGTCGCGGCTGAGCTCCGACACTATTTCGGGGAGCTGTCGGGAGAGGTCGGTGGTTTCGCCGATGTCATCGGCGAGGTTGTAAAGCTCTTTTTTCCCATCCTTGTACCAGTACACGAGTTTATAGCTGCCTTTGCGTATGGCAGCGGTTTGGCCTATGCCGGCGTCGCGGTGGTCACCGGATATCCATGTGTTGGGCGTGTTCCAGTAGAGCGGTCGGTCGGTGGCTTGGGCGGACGGGTTGGTGACAAGCGGCACAAAACTGCGCCCGTCAATTTGTTGCGGTACATCGTAGTCATCCACATGGGCCATCTCAAGAATTGTGGGATAGAAATCCTCGATGATGAGGGGCTGATGGTTGACACTCCCCTGCGGGGTGACACCGGGCCAATAGAGTATCATAGGCTCGCGCACACCACCTTCATACACAGATCCTTTGCCGCTGCGGAGAGGCGCGTTCTGCTGATTGAGCGGTGGGGTGCGTCCGAGGGCCGCGAGGCCACCGTTGTCGCTCATGAATATTATGATGGTCTTGGAGAGCTGGTTGGTGCTCCCGAGATAATCCATCAGGTCCCCGAGACTTTTGTCCATCCCTTCCACCATGGAGGCGTATGCTGCTTCGGTGGCTGAGAGTCCGGCGTCAAGATACCGCTGCACAAAGCGGCTGTCGGGCTGCATCGGCACATGGACAGCGTAGTGCGACATGTAGAGGAAAAACGGTTGACCGCTGGCGCTGTTTGCCTGCAGGGCTTTAATGGCTTCGCGGGTGAGAGCTTCGGTGGCAAAAACATCGCTGCCCCAGTACTGCTCAAGGCCTGGAACTGCAAAACCGCTCACGGCGATACCGTTGGCATCGTGGCCGTACCGCTGTTCGCCGAGATATGAGGCGAGGCCCCCGGCGGCATGGCCGCAGATGTTGATGTCGAATCCGTAGTTGAGAGGGTCGGCCGCGGGAGTGCCGAGCGAGCCGAAATGCGCTTTGCCGCAATGGATGGTGCGGTAGCCATGCATCCGGAGCAACTCTACAAACGAAGTGCCGACGGCTGAGTTGGGCACGCCTGGGCCCGGCTGGATGCCATTGTAGTTCCAATCGGGCAGAATGACGGTGGAATCGGGCTCATCGGTGGTGGCGTTGTAGCGGAAAGTCCAGTTGGTCACCCTGTGGCGGGCCGCGTTCATCCCGGTCATGAGGCTGCAGCGGCTCGGCGAGCTGATGCTGCATGCGTAGGCGTTGGTGAATTTCATCCCCATTGCCGCGAGCCGCTCCATATTAGGGGTATGGAAGCGTTCGTTGAGCGGCGTGCGTTCCGAGTGAAACGGCACGGAGGTGTCTTGCCACCCCATGTCATCCACCAGAAACAGCAGAATGTTGGGGCGGTCGGCGGCTGAAGCCGCTCCGGAGAGCAGCATGGCCGCAGCTCCGGCAACAGCCCGGGCAATCATCATTCCATCAGTTTGCGGTAACGGCGGCGCGGCAGCTCCTTGCCACCGTTGTGGGCACGCTTGAACTCTTCGTAGTCGCTGTAGGAGCCTTCGTAGAACACTACATTGCCATCGCCCTCAAACGACAGGATGTGGGTGCAGATGCGGTCAAGGAACCAGCGGTCGTGGCTCACTACCACAGCACATCCCGCGAAGTCGTCCAAACCTTCCTCAAGGGCTCGCAGAGTGTTGACATCAATATCGTTGGTAGGCTCGTCGAGCAGCAGCACATTCCCCTCTTCCTTGAGTGCCATGGCGAGGTGAAGACGGTTGCGTTCGCCACCCGACAGCACTCCGATTTTCTTTTCCTGGTCGGCACCGGAGAAGTTGAATTTCGACAGATAGGCTCTGGCGTTCACATCGCGGCCACCCATGCGGAAACTCTCCACGCCTTGTGAAATCACCTCATACACCGACTTTTCGGGCAGGAGGTCGTGGTGGGTCTGGTCAACGTAGGCTATCTTCACGGTTTCGCCCACATCGAATGTGCCTGCATCGGGAGCTTCCTGTCCCATTATGAGGCGGAAGAGTGTGGTCTTGCCGGCGCCGTTGGGGCCAATCACGCCCACAATGCCGTTGGGCGGCAGGGTGAAATCCAGATTGTTGAACAGCTGTTTCTTGCCGTAAGCCTTGCTCAGGCCGGTGGCCTCAATCACTTTCTGACCCAGACGGGGACCGTTGGGGATGAAAATCTCCAGACGCTCCTCGCGCTGCTTCTGGTCCTCATTGAGCAGACGGTCGTAGGAGTTGAGTCGTGCTTTACCCTTGGCCTGACGCGCCTTGGGAGCCATCCGCACCCATTCAAGCTCGCGCTCAAGAGTTTTGCGGCGCTTGCTGGCCTGCTTCTCCTCCATGGCCATGCGCTTGGTTTTCTGCTCAAGCCATGAAGAGTAGTTGCCCTGCCATGGAATCCCTTCGCCACGGTCAAGCTCCAGAATCCATCCTGCCACATGGTCAAGGAAATAGCGGTCGTGGGTGATGGCTATGACGGTGCCGGGATACTGACGGAGGTGCTGCTCAAGCCAGTCGATCGACTCGGCGTCAAGGTGGTTGGTGGGCTCGTCAAGCAGCAGCACATCAGGCTGCTGGAGCAGCAGGCGGCATAAAGCCACACGGCGACGCTCACCGCCGGACAGGGTTCCCACCTTCTGGTCGTCGGGCGGACATTGAAGCGCATCCATGGCGCGCTCGAGCTTGGAGTCGATGTTCCACGCATCGGCTGCATCGAGGGCATCCTGAAGCTCGGCTTGGCGTGCAATCAGGGCATCCATCTTGTCGGGATCCTCCAGCACATCCGGGTCGCCGAAAGCCTCATTGACTTTGTCAAACTCCGCCAGCAGGTCCATGATCGGCTGCACACCCTCGCGCACTATCTCTATCACTGTTTTGTCGGCATCGAGCTTGGGCTCCTGCTCGAGGTACCCCACCGAATAGCCCGGTGAGAACACCACCTCTCCCTGAATATCCTTGTCTATGCCGGCAATAATTTTCAGCAGCGAGGACTTACCGGAGCCGTTCAAACCTATGATGCCGATTTTGGCACCGTAGAAAAACGACAGGTATATGTTTTTAAGCACTTGTTTCTGCGGTGGATAGATTTTGCTCACACCCACCATGGAGAATATCACTTTCTTATCGTCGGCCATAATTGGTCAGGATTGTGGTTTGGTAATGATTATTTTTTTGGAGCGTATTTCGCGGGATAGTCGCAGCGGGTTTTGCCGGACACTATATTGTTGAGCTTGCTGCGGATGAGTTGCTTGCGGATGGGAGAGATATGGTCGATATACACCTTTCCCTCGAGGTGGTCACACTCATGCTGCACTATGCGTGCGAGAAACCCGGATATCTCCTCGGTGTGGGGCTGGAAATTCTCATCTGTCCAGCTGAGGCGGATATGCTCCACACGCTTCACATCCTCGCTCAGTCCGGGCAGACTCAGACACCCCTCGGCGCGGGAGCAGGTGTCGCCTTCGAGCACCTCTACCACGGGGTTGATGAGTGTCATCTTGCGCCCGGCACACTCCGGGAACGATTCTCCCACCGGATCGGCATCGATCACCACAATGCGGTGGTTACGGCCTATTTGCGGAGCGGCGAGCCCTACACCTTCGGAGAAATACATGGTTTCATACATATCGTCAATGAGCTTTTTGAGCTCCGGATAGTCTGGGGTCACCTCCTCGCTCACTTTGCGGAGCACCGGATGGCCGTAAAGATATATAGGTAGTTTCATTGGTCTTGATATTGTTTTGACTGCAAGTAATCGTTTAATATGATGGTGGCCGCAATCTCGTCCACCACCGCCTTGTCGCGCCGCTGCATCTTTTTCATCCCCGAGTCGAGCATCGACCGGTGGGCGAGCACGGAGGTGAACCGCTCATCGAAAAACTCCACCTTCACTCCGGGAAGCGCCTGCGAGAGTTTCTGAATGCCGGGCCTGATGTAGCGCATCGATTCGCTCTCCTGCCCCTGCACTGTGCGCGGCAACCCCACGATTATGGCATCCACCGGCTCCGAAGCAGCATAACGCTTCACAAACTCCACAAGCCCGGCTGTGGGCACGGTAGCGAGTCCGGTGGCCACTATCCGGAGAGTGTCGGTCACAGCTATGCCGCACCGTTTGCGGCCATAGTCAATGGCTAACAGACGCCCCATCAATCAAAATTGAACTCATCGTATCCGGCGGCATCAAATTCGTCCTCGTTGAACTCCTCGGAGCCGTAGAAATCCTCGTCGATGTCGCTGGTAGAGGCGGCTGCGGCAGCCTTGGCATCAATCTTGGCATCGAAATCGTCAAGGTTCACCCCCTCATCGGGTGCGTCACCCACCGAGGCGGTGCACACTGCCGCATCAAGATGCTTGCCGGGGGTGGTGCGCTTGAGCTCCATGAAAAACGAGCGGTCGGTGAGATAATCAAACACAAATATCAGTCGTTGACCCTCATCCTCAACAAAGTCGCTGAGCACACTCTCGTCCATCAGATAAACATCCTCCGACGAGTCGCTGCCCATATCCTCGAGTGTGATCTCGCGGCCTTTTTCCCAGCCGTCCTCACACACGAAAAACGAGCTCATCTGCCCTTTGTCATACCCCACGCTCTCCAGAATGGCGTTGCGCAGGTCAAGGAAGGTGCTGTCAGCATCAATTTCTATCTCGCGTTTGAAGTTTTCCACCTCATCCGACACAATACGAAATTTGTATATCATATATCTATAATGTTATTCTGTGGCGAAATTACACAAAATCCCATCCATCTCCAACACTGTTCAAAAAAATATCGTCAAAAACGGGCCACAAGCTCCAGCACTGCCTTGTCGGCCAGATCGGGAGTGACGGCAGTGGAATGGTGCCGGAAATATTTCTCGTAGTTCACACGCAGATCCAGTCCGATGCTCTTGGTGTGGATGTAGCTTATGGTGGCTCCGAGTGTGGCACGGTTGCGTGCCGGATTGTTGGTGATCAGCAGTCTGTCATCGCCGGCTATCGCCGAGGAGTGGGCAGTGATGCCGTCAAACCGCCCCTGGAACGACAGCCGGTTGAATTTCCACGCCCTCACCGGCATGGTATAGTCGGCAAAAGCCACATAGCTGTGGGCTGCCTTGTGGGCCTTGTGGGCGTAATGCTCGTGCATATACTCCCCCTCGACATGCCACCGTCCTGCCTGCCACACCACCGAGGCGTCAACAAGGTTGGCCCGCACCAGCGAGGGGTGGATGGAGCTGAAGCCGGTGGTGAAGGTTACGTTGCGCAGCTTGTACCATACTTTGGAAGCGAACGCCACATCTTTGCTCCATCCGGTGTGGTCGCCGATGGCGTTGGGGCTGAACAGTCCCGCCTCTATGCCAAGAGGCAGTTTGGCGAAAGTGTATGTGGCCTTGGCTCCAACGGCGCGGTAGTTGCACATCTGCTTGCCCATGAAAGAGCGGTTGGCAAACAGATAGTTGTTGGGCGCACGGAATGTTTCCACGCCAAACGGCATCCTGAACTGTCCCGCTTGGAAATAGAGCTGCGCCGAGGGTTTGATGCGTGCCCAGGCATCGAGGATTTTCATTTTGCCCTGGTCGCACAGGTCGGTCTGCACGAAATAGTTGGCCCATGAGGCGATGTTGCCTCCGAGGCTTACCCTGGCGTTGCGCACCTGAAACCGATACTCCCCCTGAGTGGTGTTCATCTCAATACGGGTGCGCAGAGCACCGTGGATTTCAGGTACATAATTAACCTTTGTGCTGTCGGCTGCAAACGCGGATACTGCAGCCGTGCATAGCATGGCCATGAAGGTATGGAATCTTTTCATAAGTGATGAATGTGGGTGTTATTGACAAAAACGGTGCAAAATTACTGATTTTTTTGTAAAATCTTTTCACCATTCCCACGCGATAGGCTAACTTTGCGGATTGTGAACAGAATTGGCCATATATGTGTGAAGGTGTGCTGCGCTGTGTGCGCGGCGCTGCTGTGTGCTGCTTGCAGCTCCACACGCCATGTACCCGCCGGTGCCATGCTGCTCGATGATGTGAAAATTGTGGTGGTGGACTCTTCGCAGGTGGAAACCACCGACCTCTACAATTTCCTTCGCCAGACACCCAACCACAAGGTGCTCGGGTTTGCCAAGCTCCAGTTGGCCACTTACAACCTTTCTGGCCACGACTCCACAAAATGGTACAACAAATGGCTCCGACGAATGGGGCAGCCGCCGGTGATATACAGCGATGAGCTCACCGATGCCTCGCAGCGCCAGCTCCGCCAGGCTCTTGTCAACAAGGGGTATATGGATGCGCAAGTGGAGGTGGACACTATCCCGCGTCACGACAAAAAGAAGATAAAGGTGCGCTACCGGCTCCGTCCGGGGATGCCGCATACCATATCCTCCATCATCTACGATATTCCCGACACAGCTATGGCCGGGATTGTGCTCCGCGATTCGGCCAACTTCACCCTCCGGCCCGGCGACCTGCTTGACCGCACAGAGCTTGACACCGAAAGGGCTCTCATCACAGAGCGGCTGCGCAACCGTGGCTACTATGCCTTCACCAAGGAGTATATCACCTTTATCGCCGACACTGCTGCCGGAAGCAAGGATGTGGACCTCACGCTCACTGTACAGCCGCCCCGCAAACTCGGCTCTGATGTGGCCGACTCTCTGGCACATCATTCACCCTACTACATCAATAAGGTGATATTCGTGACCGATGATGCCGGCATCACTTCCTCCGGCACCCACACCATCGCGGCTTCCGACACTGTGGTATATAAAGGTGTGGATGTGATCTACGGCAAGGACCATTATATTCTGCCGTCCACCCTGGTGGAGAAATGTTTCCTCGTGCCGGGACAACTCTACCGCAGCTTCATGGTGGACCGCACCTACGAGCAGCTCGCCCAGCTCGGAATCATCAAGAGCATCAACATACAGATGGTGCCTCAGCCCGAACTGGACGGCAAGCAGTGGCTCGACGCTTATATATTTCTGAGCCGCAACAGAAAGCAGGGGGTGTCGTTTGAGGTGGAGGGAACCAACTCCGAGGGCGATCTTGGCTTCGGTGTAGGACTCACTTATCAGCACCGCAACCTCGCCCACCGCTCCAATCTGCTCACTGCCAAATTCCGTGCCAACTATGAGAGCCTGTCGGGCAACCTCGGCGGTCTGATCAACGACCGCTACACTGAATTTGCCGGTGAACTCGGCATCACATTCCCCAAATTCATGTTCCCTCTGCTCTCCTCCGGCTACAAACGCCGCATAAAAGCAAGCACCGAGCTGGCCCTGTCGTTCAACTATCAGGAGCGCCCTGAATACACCCGCATCATTGCCGGGGCGGCGTGGAAATACAAATGGACCGCAAGGCAGGGGCGCGAACGGCGCACCTTCGATCTCCTTGACGTGAGCTACGTATATCTTCCCGAAAGCACCATCGACTTTCTCAACCAGGTGGCCCCCACCAACCCGCTGCTCAGATACAGCTACGAGGATCACTTCATTATGCGCATGGGTTACACCTACCGGCGCACCAACAAGCGTATCGCATCCTCATCGCTCCGCAAGCAGCCGTTTCAAACCAATGTGTACAGCTGGCGCGCTTCGGGCGAAGTGGCCGGCAACCTGCTCTATGCCATAAGCTCGCTCAGCCACCAGCAAAGGAAAAACGGCGTGTATGAGCTTTTCGGCATCCAGTATTCACAATATGCCAAAGCCGAGGTGGACTATACCATCGCCCATAATTTCACCCCGCGCCACTCGCTGGCGTTTCATGCTGGATTCGGCATCGGGGTGCCTTACGGCAACTCGCGCGTCCTCCCGTTTGAAAAGCGTTTCTACGCCGGAGGCGCCAACGGTGTGCGCGGTTGGAGCGTCCGCACTCTCGGCCCCGGCAGCTACGACTCGCGCAACTCTGTGACCGACTTCATCAACCAATGCGGTGACATAAGGCTTGACCTCTCGCTGGAATACCGCATGAAGCTGTTCTGGGTGTTTGAAGGAGCTTTGTTTCTCGACGCCGGAAATATATGGACCATCCGCAACTATGAGAACCAGCCCGGCGGCGTGTTCAAATTCAACAGTTTCGCCAAGCAGCTTGCCGCCGCATACGGCGTTGGCCTGCGCATGGATTTCAACTACTTCCTGCTCCGACTCGACCTCGGCTTCAAAGCCCATAATCCCGCGCTCAACCAAGAGCCGTGGCCTATTATCCATCCCCGCTGGAAACGTGACACCTCACTCCATTTCTCCGTGGGTTATCCCTTTTGATATGAAACAATTAGTAATCTTTGACCTCGACGGCACCCTGCTCAACACCATTGCCGACCTCGCCACCGCCACCAACCACGCCCTGGAGCTGTGCGGATTTCCCACTCACGCCACCGAATCCTACAAGCACCTCGTTGGCGGAGGCATTACAAAACTGTTTGAACGGGCTCTCCCCGAAGATATGCGCACTCCCAAAAACATTGAGCGCCTTCGTCCACACTTCCTTGACTACTACAACCGGCATTGCTGCGACCTCACACGCCCCTACGACGGCATCCCCGAACTGCTGCAGCAGCTCCGCGCCAACGGTATAGCCGTGGCTGTGGCATCCAACAAATATCAAGGCGGCGTGGACCGGCTCGTCCGCCACTATTTCCACGCCATTGAATGGGTGGCAATCGAAGGACAGAAAGAGGATGTGCCCGTCAAGCCTGACCCCTCGATAGTGTTCGGGATTCTCTCCAAGCATCCCACCCCCAAAGCCGATGTGCTCTATGTCGGCGACTCCGGTGTGGATATGGACACCGCACGCCGGGCCGGAGTCTATCCCATAGGAGTGTCGTGGGGATTCCGCTCCGCCGATGAGCTACGCGCCCACTATGCCGACACCATCGTCACCACTCCGGCCGACATCCTCGCTATCGCTCTCCAATAATATTATCCGGGATTTGTGATTTTGACAAGCGTTGTTTATTTTTGTGGTAAAATTCTGAAGTAGTATGGCATCAGTCAATCTCCAAGGCATGGGTGTGGCTCTGATCACACCGTTCCGTAAAGACAAAACCATTGATTTCCCGGCTCTTGAGCGGCTTGTTGAATATCAGATTGCGAGCGGCATCGACTTTTTGGTCGTGCTCGGCACCACCGCCGAAACTGCCACCCTGACCCCACAGGAGCGCCTTCAGGTCAAGGATTTCGTGCGCGACAAAGTGGCCGGGCGCGTACCTCTGATTCTCGGATGCGGTGGCAACAACACCGCGGCTCTCGTGGAAGAACTCACCACAGGCAACTTCTCCGGCTACTCCGCCATCCTGTCGGTGGTGCCGTTCTACAACAAACCTTCTCAGGAAGGCATCTACCAGCACTACAGCGCCATAGCCAAAGCATCGCCATTGCCGGTGCTCCTCTACAATGTGCCCGGTCGCACCGGAGTCAACATGACCGCCGAAACAACCCTCCGCCTTGCCAACGACCACCCCAATATAATAGGAGTGAAAGAAGCCTCCGGCAACTTCACCCAGATGGATGAAATCATCAAGCACAAAAAGCCCGAATTTATGGTCATATCCGGCGACGATGGCATCACATTCCCCCTCATCACCCTCGGAGCAGTGGGTGTGATATCCGTCATTGGCAACGCATTTCCCCGCGAATTCTCCAAAATGGTGCGCCTCGCCCTTGATGGCGACTATGCCAGCGCACGCACCATACACCACCATTTCGCCGACCTTTTCAGCCTGCTTTTTGTAGATGGCAATCCCGCCGGAGTGAAATGCCTGCTCCATGCCATGGGATATATTGAAAACGAGCTCCGTTTGCCGCTCGTGCCCACACGGATAGCCACACACGACAAAATACATCAAGTGTTGTCGCAGCTCACCGATTGAAAAATATTTGCGCAGGTGGCAGCAAATTGCTATCTTTGCGCTTGAAAATCACAAACGGTCCGGTAGCTCAGCTGGATAGAGCATCTGCCTTCTAAGCAGACGGTCATGCGTTCGAGTCGCATCCGGATCACAAGAGAGTCTGAACAGGCTCTCTTTTTTGTATATGTATATATTTTGCCAACAGACCCCCATATTACCAATGCGCGTCTATATACTTTCTTGCTTGGTCTTCACCGCATCCTCCGAATTGTCAGCCGCATCAAGAGCGGCATTAATTTGAGCCTGCATGTCCCAACAAAAACTTGTGCTTTAGCACAAAAATTCTTTCTCCAAAATTTAACAAATCCTCTTTCGGGCGGTATAATTACTCTATAATTCAAAATCTGCGTGAAGTCTGAATACATAGAGCAACTTATGGCTCTTATGCTATAAAACATATTTTCAGGCAGTTCTGCGATATGGACTTGCAAAAGTCGGAAATTATTGCTTAATTTGCGAATTGTAAAACTAAAATCCGCTGAAGCAAGAAACAGAGAGACTTCTCAAGACATATTTCAAACATGACTTTTAGACAAGTTATTTGGGTTAATTAAATCTGGAAAATTTATATTGACGCCCACAAATAATAAGTCAAAATGTTGGTTTGTACCCTCCAAGGGCGCAGACTGCTTTTTACTTATTTGAGCGTCAGGGCAATTCCAGAGCCTAATTAACCAAATGAGAAAAAGTTTTGGCTGTCGCTCTTTTTTCATGTGTAGGTGTACGAGAACCGAAATATGGACTACAAATTAGATTACCTCACCCGTATGCTAACCAAAATCTCCCATAAGAGATTGGAAAGCTATGTGATACACCGCATCTGGAATGTTCTTGACAATCCCGACATTCACTTTGTGTTTCAGCAATATGTGGTGCGAAAAGCAGGGAAGTATGCTCTTGCAGACCTCTATCTGCCGCAACTCAGTGTTGTCATTGAGATAAATGAGCCTGCCCACTACAAGAACAAAGAAGCAGACAATATCCGCAATGCAGAAATCTCAAAACACGTAGATGTTGAGGTAATAGATTGCTATAATGTGGTTGACGGAAAAGCCGTTGCTTGCTCCCTTGCAGAGCTTAACCAACGCACTGATGCAGTGATAGGCAAATTACGGCATCGGATTAAGAATACCGAAATCAAGCCATGGAAAGGGTCAGACACACCCGAAGAAATCCGTCAAAGAGGTGTTCTAAGAGTTGAGGACAACGTATCACTCCAAACGATAGATGATATAGCCGCGATATTCGGCACGAAACCAAAGCACCGTGGTTTTCTGCGCGTATCGGCTGTATGGGTTCCGAACAAAGAAAACCAAGAACTCGTTTGGTGGCCTAACGAACACCACTCCAAGTGGTGTAATGAGTTGTCTCCCGACAAACTCACCATTACGGAATATCCTAAAGTCGAGTCGGAACGGGAAGGGCACATGAAATATCACCTTAATAAAGGTGTGAAACGAATAACATTCCTGAAATACACCGATTGGCTCGGCATGAACACCTACCGCTTTGTCGGTGTCTTTCAACTCAACAAAGAGAAATCCCTACAAGAAAACAAGTGTATTTGGGAACGTATAGCTGATACCTATAAACTTGACATCTGACCATGAGCAAGGAATACTATAAGAAACGGATTGTTGACCTCCGAGCCGCTATTGCCAAGGAGAGGGAAGCAAAGAAAAAAGACAACGCATATTATGCAGCATTGATAAAGAGAACTGCAATACCCACTCACAAGGCTGGTTACCGCAAAACCAAGATTGACCGAGCCGCATCGCATGACAGGCGTATAGAAAGTCTAAAACGAGATATTGAGAATGCAAAGGCATCTCTTAAAAGGATGAAATAAACTAAACCAAACACTTCTTTATATGGGAATAATAAACAATCTTATAAACACCTTAAAAGACAACTTCACAATGGCTGAATTTAACATCAATGGCCGTATGACGGTCAGCAGTCTGAGAAAACAGTTCAAGGACGCATTCGGAGCAACACTCCGAGTTTACAAGGGTCCGAAGTTCGCACCCGAAAATGCCACCCTTGCTTCCATCCGTAGCGGAGAGAATGTAAAGGGCGGCGAACTGACATGCAGAGGTAATCTGCAAGTTGCCAACTTCGAGGCTAAGATGAAAGACATCTTTGGCATCACCGTAAAAGTGGCCAATCCCGACAACACAAAGCTCGTGAGGGGCGACATGACCATTGCGGCCGCTGGTCGTGAGGTTGTGGAAACCGACAATATGAGTGATGAGCAGTTGCAGTGCTACTTTTGGGATGCCCTGCAAGACCAACTCATCGCCAAAGGGTACGAAATCGAGAAGAAAGACTTCTCCGCAGATGTTGCGGATTACGCCAAGAGCACTCGCTACAAGCGCTACGGTGTAACTTTCAACATTTACCGCACAAAGAACCGAAAGAAGTACGTGACATTCTCCATCATCATGAAGGAGAGATACTTCTTCGGTATCCGATACAACAACGACCCCGCAACGGGTCCTGCATTGGCCGCCGCACTGACGGGCGTTGATCCATCAATAGATGTATGCAAAAGTGATGATCCAAATTGGGGCGCATGTGCGATAGCTTCACCTCGCAACGAACTCAACTTCAAAACCATGAAGTCGGAGGGATTTGGCAAACTGAAAAATCCGTCTGCAAGAGCCGCATTCATGGGTGGCATAGCCAATGAGATAGACACCCTAATCAAGAAGATGGTAAAGTCATTCAACGATAAAGGTCTGTAAATAAAATGAGACTGATTGTACTCATTCTGCTCTACATGTGGCGCAACTTCTTCAAGATGTTGTTTTGGGGTCTTGTGTTCCTCATGTTCTACGGACTTAATGAACTAATCAAAGACTTATGAAAATTCCAGGACTTAGCTTCTCTCTCAAAAGGGCTGTCGGCATAACCGCCGTCAAACAAAAAGTAGCCCGAAAGACTGGCATACCCACCACAAGACAAGGACTTGAAAGGAAAGTCGGCCGAATGGTGCTCGGTGCGTTATTCGGCAAGAAGAAATAACAGTTTGTCCTTGAAAGTATGTAATGACAAAAGCGAGAGGCTGTCTAACAATGAAGTTAGACAGCCTATTTTCGTATATATGTTGCCAACATACCCCCTATATTACCAATGTAGGCCTTCTCGGAAAATGATACCACATTTTCCAATAGTCTGCCCCTTTAACTTCTTTTGTTGGTGTTTAGCCAAATAACTCGGAGTGGCTGCCTAGGCGAATTAACTTTACAACCTCAGAAGCCACATCAATCCAAATCAATAGATAATCGCCTTGAATATGGCACTCCATATATCCGGCATAATCACCGACCAAAATATGCGCATGATATTCAGGCGGTATTTCAGCCCCTGTTCTCAAATAATTATCTACGAACTTGTAAAGTTCCCGTAGCTTCTTAGGTTGATTGGCATAGCGTTTCAAGTCCTTCTTGAACTGCTTGCCACTCTTTATCTCTTTCATTTAACGCCTAATGAACTAAGGAACGAATCGTAGCTATCCATATCGACATTGGTGAGGGTTGACTCATCTTCTGCTTCTTTCATCGCAGCCACCGTTGTTGCATTGGGAGTATTGTAAGCCACTTCCATTAAAATGGTCTCTACATAGTTGTTGAGGCTGCGATTATCTCTCGCTGCCAATAGCTTTAGGCGTTCCAACAATTCTGTACGTAACCGGAACATTGCCGACTTTCTGTTTATTGCTGCTTCCATAGTGCTATCATTTATATAGCAAAGTTATATGCTTTTTATTTCACAAACAAATATTCTCGCTAAAAGTTTGGGCAAACGACCGGATATGACTATGAAGACGCCGTTTATATTAATCCTGATTACTCCCAGGCGAATCCTTTCGTTGTTATGTTTAGAGGGTGCATCAGAATTCTGATACACCCTCTACAACTCGATTATTGATTGAGGCTATAGGTGGAGATACTCTCTCAGTGCCGCAACATACGCCTCAAACGCCTTGCGCCCTTTGTCGGTAACACGGCATACAGTGCGGGGTTTCTTGCCCATAAAACCTTTCTCCATAGAGATATATCCGGCAGAAGATAGTTTGTCAAGCTGCACACTGAGGTTGCCGGCTGTAGCATCCGTTTTATCCTTAAGATAAACGAAATCAGCCTCGTCAACATTCATCAGTATCGACATCACAGCAAGTCGTAGCTGCGAGTGCAGCAGCGGATCAAGCTCTTTCATACAGTCTGTTTCGCTTTATGGTTGATAACATGGCCAGGGATAATAGTCATGAAGATATATGCCGTTATGAACAGTGGCATGACCCACGATGCCGCCAGTGCCACATTTCCCGCAATACAGCAAGTCAGGAATATACCGGCCGCCAAACCGATAGCCCCACCCCATATATAGGAGGATTCATTGAGCACGATTCCATTGGCAATTTCGGCAAACGGAACTATGATGAGAGCGAAAGCAAACATCGCACTCCAGCCATCTACCCCGCATACCAGCGTCAATGCCAGGCAGGCAAGTGTGCAAGCTATCGCGCTGTACCCCACTATCGACCACAAGCGGGAAATGATTTTGTCGGTGTAGGTTTTCACCCCTTTTCTCACTGCCTCCTTTCGGGCCATAATCGGAGTGGCCACACCGCCTACTATCCATATCAGAAACCACAGCCAGTTGACAGCGGGATTGTGAGTCACAGCAAGAAGCACCCACACCAAGGCACTGACGCCAAGGGTGAGATACCCCCACATAAGCATAATGTTTCCGTCGCCGAGGTTATACCGCTCCTTGGTGCGGGCAATCATCGAAGTGATAATCTCGATGCTTTCTCTTTCATTGATTTTTTTGTCTTCCATTTGTTGAGGAATTAGAGGGTTTGTAAATAGGTTTATGATATAAACCATGTTGATTTTAAATAAGAGCGGTCGGCCGTTACCGCTCTGTTCAGGTTGCAAAGATAATGTAGTTTATATTATAAACCAAATTTTTCATCATTTTTTCCGATTTTTTCTCTTGCACCCCCTTGCTTAGTTAGCGACAAGCACGGCGGCTCCGCGGAGTCGCCGTGCTTATAATTAAATGGGATGGAGTAAGTTGTATTAATAAAAGTTCGGGTGTTCCCAGTAATATAATACATCTTCAGCTTTGCGAAGAAGCTCTCCGGAAGCTCTATCGCGTGCTTTTTTCATATATGATTTGGCCACGGATTTATAATCCGAATATTTGCAACCTTTTTTCATACGTGTCATAATGGCTAACCGGTACCATCCTTCTGCATTGGAATCATACTTCGTGGTGATAGTTTTGTATGTGTCATAAGCGGATGTATAGTCCTTGCGGGTGTAATATTCGGCTGCGAGGTCATGTAGTTGCTTTGCTGTCATGGTGTTTTTGTCACCATCAACAATGATTCTCTTATCAAAAGGTTGTTCTTGAGTTATGATCTGATTGATGCCTTTATCCCTTACTAATGATTTTTCGTGATCCTCGCTGAACCTCTGCCAATATTTATAAACTCGTCCATTATAGTTTATGCTGGTCTCAACGTAAGTATAATAAAAGCGAGGCGTGTCTTTTCTATCAGGAGCTTTAATTATTTCCGTGTCATGAATCGTATATTTTGAAAAAAGAGTTTTGTCATCAAAAATATACTTTCTCAGCAGTCGGGAATAAGTCCTTGAAGAGAATTTGGCATTATTTAGCCCAAGAAAGTAGAGCTCGGAATTATTAATGTCAGTTCCCTGGCTGGTGCTGCTGCCGGTAAAGCAATTTATTATTTTTGTGGTCAGTATGGAAGCGCTGTTGGCATCGTTTGGACTTATGGATGATAAGTTTTCAACCGAATTGATAAATGTATTGGTTTTTTCGGGCACTTTAGCACATACAGCCATGTGGCTGGATAATAATATTGCAAAAGAGATGAGCCTCATAATCGATTTTTCCATGGACAAAATGTGAAGTTAATGCCTGCAGTTGTGAATTTATAAGGAGTGGAATCAAAATATTTGCTTTCTTTGAACAGCTTATATGTTCCGAACTCCATCCAGAAACCTATCTGTAGTCCTACTTTTTTCATCCAGTGTTTTGCCCCTGCTGCTGTGACGCTGAAAATCGGACTGACTCCGGAATTCAGGCTACCGGCACCATCAAATAAATCACCACTGTAAATGAACGGTATATTATAACGTAGTCCTGCATCTACTATCACTCTGACTTTTGATTCTTCCGATCCCAATATTGCAGAAGCACCGATCCCAATTTGGAATTTGTGTATGGCATTGTCATATTCTTTCACCATCAATCTTTCATCTCTATTCTCAGGGTCATTGAATATGGTGTTGATGGCAAATGAGCTTACTTTGTAATGAAAAGATCCGTATGCATTCCAATTGAAAAATGATTCTCCTCCATTGTCTGATTTGTAACCTACTTTTACACCTGTCCCATAATCAACAAATAAATCATGAGGTTTGAATCCGAACGTTCTGCTTGTGCTGGGTGATCCGGAATCATGGATTGCGTTGAACGTAAAATAGCTGTCGTATCTAAAATCTCCGGCACTGTTGTTTATCCATGCGGCAATACCCATGTTCAGCATCATTGTCCACATGTTTCCTGACTGTAGGTCACCTTTAAAAAACAAATGATCATCCGCATGGATTGTCGGGGCTGAGAAAGCTGCTATCAGTATAGCACAAATCACCTTTTTTAGTTTTTTCATTTTGTTTGTGTTGTTATTGATTAGTTTATTCTTTTGAAATCGGTTATGAGCCATCCGGAATTGGATGATTCTATGCGGTTTATGCGCTCCACACACATTTCCCATCCAGGTACCTGCACACTATGGAACACTATCCGGGGGCAATATTTGAATTTTAGTTTTCCGCTCATTGCCAGTCCAAGAAAAAACGAAAGATTGTCAATCTCTTTTCTGCTTGATTTTGAATGAACTATTTCATCATGAAATGTTTCCACAAAGTGTTCCATGGTCATAAATCCAAGTTCGTGGTCAATGGGGTCAATCGGAAGAACAGTTGCCTTGCCGAGCAATCCGGCGGTTTCAAGTCCATGCACATCCGATATGGCCCAACGCCAATATCCGGGTTTGAACTCCTCCATTGTCATATCAAGACGCAGATTGCACTCCCGCCCCTCGTATTCTGTGACAAAGTTGCAAGCAATCCAACTCTGCGGACTCGCCATGCTGATTTTCACACCGGATGCCTTGAGCGCGTCCACAAACTCTTTTTCGTGTGCAAGCATCATCTCTCTGTCTTCGGCCTGTTTGATTAAGTCAATGTCAAACAATGAAAACCTTGTGGTTTGAACTTTGTCTGAGTCATTCTCGGAAGCGAGAGGATACACATTTTCCCCGTTTATTCGGGATATGAACTCCTCGAGGCTGTGCACATGAGCCGAGAGCACCTGCTCGTTGAACGGGCTGCCAAGCTTTTGCCCATGGCTGTGAGTGCAGCTCAGGAGCGTGAACATGACGGCTATAAACCGCAACTGTTTCATAATCTTTGTTATTTAAGACGCTCGGTTGACAATACTTTCATGTCACCGAGTTTTACCTCCCAATACTTTTCGTTGCCATCAGGAGTTTCGATAGTGACCAAATCAATGTGTATCTTGCACTGTTTTTGTGTTTTGTCGCTGTACCCGACAGTTCCTCTTTCGCGGAACCCCTGAAAATCCTGATAGAATGTGGCCAACGCTTCGTATTTCCCCTCTCCGATTTTTCGGAAATTTGAAACAACCACGGTTTCCGACTTCTCGATACGAATATTGGCATAACCCATACCACCCAAGATTTTATTGAAATACAGCTTCATGGTCTGTTTGCTCCTTTGCTTTCTGTTGAGCGATGATGTCTCCATTTTCACTGCCGGATATTTAATCTCTTGGTTGGTCCATTCGTGGTATCCTGTGTATGGCTCACAATTGCCAATGAACAATTTCATATTTGATGATTTGGCATTGTTCCTGACTTCTTGTGAGTTGCGCTTGTCGGCCATAGTTTGAAGGAAGTACTGGAAATCATCAAGTTTTTCTTCAATGCGGCGTGTCAAGGTTTCCTTTTCTTCTTCTGTGAGGTCCACCGATTGGGCATATATTTGTCCAAAGGCGGAAAAAGCGAATATGATTAATAATGCAAATTTTTTCATGATTCAATAGTGTTGTCAATTATTAATTTCATGGATGCTGATCTCTTTATGCTTATCGTTGCCATCACGCTTCACCACTGCAATTTTGGCTATACGGCGCGAGAGCACAATTCTCCGTAAAAACTCCTGTGCCGGCTCATAATCCACTGTCATGCCGTTGCGGCCAAGGGTTCTTACTTTGCCGTTGGCGGCAAAATATTTGCTGAGCACAAACGGTATCATACCCAAGCGGGCATCGGTTGACAAAGATTTATCCACAAGGTCATTAAGACTTGCGGCAAGCGGGTCATTTTCTCTCACTTTGTCTTTGTTGTCAGTTACTTTATCGCGTTTGTCATCCTTAGGGGTTGCATCTCCGGGCACTATTTTATAATAAGGTGTTTGTGTGGCTTTGTATGGAGCTATACTGGTAGTGATGGTGCGGGCTGCAGTCTTGGCCCTTGCGTTTTCAAACACATCCTCCCATGTCGGTTTTATTTTGTCCTGTCCCACAAGATAAAGCACATCAAGCAGGTCGGTTATAAACAAGCCTCCTATTGTGGGCGAGCACCATGAGTATTCTCCTGCTTTGCTGCTGGTGATTATGGCCTGTCCCGATGTTTCGGCAAAGAGTTTTTTGAACGCATCGGTGTTCACCTCCGATAGCGATGTAGGGCCATTGGCCTGAGCGAGCAACGGTTTGATTGTGACCATATCGCTCTCTTTGTTGCAGCAATTGGTGAATGAAACCAGCAGTTTGGGATTTTTGGCATTGAGCTTGTTGATGGCGAATTGCAACGGAACAAATTCGCTGTCAAGTGAGGATCCAAGGCACATCTGTGGAAATGGGTCGTTCTCATTGTTCATCGCTCTTGTCCCATGGCCGGAATAGCAAAATACAACTATATCTTCCGGCGCGATTTCAAGCTCATCAAGGGCTTGAAGCAACATCCCTTTGCTGCAGTCTTCACCAGAGTATTCATACAGGCAAATATCGTAATCGATAAATGTGGCATAGCATTCAAGCTCTTTGATCAGATTGTCATGGTCCACCTCCACGGCTTTGCCGATTTTTGCGTCATCTGTGTCGCAGAACACCACCGCATGCATTATTTGCGAAGTGGCAGCCATAGATGTCAGCATCAGTGCTGTGACTGATGTTAAAAGTCTATTTCTCATAATCTCCCTCCTATAGTTTGTGATAGATTCTATTCAGCGGTTCCTCGATAGTATAATTGAAGTTCAGCAACTCTTTTCCATCCTTTTCAAGCATCCAGGTATGGTCGGAAAATGATACGGTCATTTTCACCTGTGCATTATTTTTGTGAAAATTGAGCTGCATCGCCGGCATGCAGGGGCTCATCACCATTATAGAATCATTGTGGTAATTGTGGCCGTCGGCTAATATAAGCATCTGCAAAGCCTTGAGGTCATTGCTGTCCACTGTGGTCATAGGCGTCACCGGCTCGAAGGTTTGCGTTTTTGAAAAACGTGTGGAGCTTGTGGTTTCAGCCATCTTCGCCACCAACACGGAGTCGGGTGCAAAAAGAATGGCTTCAACATCGCTTCCGAGAATTGTGTGAGCCACCGAATCAGGTTGAATCGTAGCACCGGGATTGACCACGGATTTCGGACTCTCTTGTGCGCCCTTGTTCACTGAGCAACCGCCTATGGATATAAGGCTTGCTAAGAGCAATAATGATGATAATTGTTTCATGATTAATGCTTTGCCTCTATCACGTTCCCTTCTGTCGGCTAAAAATAACTATAAAAAAATAAGCGTGGAACGATGTCAGTTTATTGTTACTGTGGCATCGCCAAACGCCATTCTGAAAAATAAACAGTACACCCCCACGCCATATCGGATATCTAAATCCCTGATTGCAGGGGTGGATACACGACACGCATGAGCGTTTGTAGCTGCATTACCCTTTCAGAATAAATTTTGGCGATTTTCAGTAACGGATAAAGCAAGAAACGCTTAATGATATTTTATGGTTGACCTCTGTCAAACCGTTGCAAATTTACTATATTTTTTTGAAAAAGCAACAGATTCAATGCTCTATGCGATTAATGCCCTGAGTCTATCTATCTTCTTGCGGGTATAAAAAAAGTCCGACATGGTCGGACTCTTTTGTAAAGGTGGATGCCTCCGGATTAGTGGGAGGCGGCGAGTTTGCGGGTGAGGGTGGTGCCGTCGGCGAGGTGCACTGTGGCGATGGCTATCGGGGCGGTGCAGGGGAGCGCGGCGCGTGTGGATGCGGGTGCGGCTCCGGCGAGCAGTCGTCCGGCGGCATCGGTGAGCTCTACCGAAACGATGACGGTAGCGGCTTCGATGGTCACAGTGTTGTTGGCCATGCGGAATTTCACGCCATTGGCGGCTCCGGCTTCTATGGCTTCGATGCCGGTGTACTCATCGGCGGGTTGAACGTATTCGGGGCCAACGGGATACACTTCGTAGAGGTCGGGAGCGTTGCCATCGGTCCATGAGATGCGCAGCTTGGTGACATGGCGCTGGCTCTTGTCCACAGGCACAATGGTGCGCTCAGCGTCAAGCACACCTGCTTCAATCCATTCGCCGTTGCTCAGCAGTTTGATGGTGGGCAGTGTGTTGGCTTCGGTGAAGTGGGAGTTGTGGTAGATGTGAATCTCCTCAATGTCAAGGTTCTCAATAAACTGGTATTCCACAAATCCTTCGCCTTCGCCTTTGTAGTGCGATGTGAGCGAGATGTCATTTAGCTCCGAAATGGGGTTGTTTTCAGCATCGTATGCCACTGCGAGCGGGGCGTTACCAAGAGTCTCGACGGTGAACTCGGCCAGCTGAAACCATGATCCATCGGTGACGGTGTCGAGATAGAGGCGCACATAGCGTGCGGAAATTCCGTTGGCCGAGCATTCATAGGTGTTGTTGACAATGTCGGACTTGGAGAAAGAGGCCACTGTGGTCCATTGTGAAGCATCGTTGGAGACCTGCACCAAGGCAGTTCCCGAAGGCTTATCGCCGCTGTTGAACAGGAGGGTGACATTGCCACGCGGGGCTTCCGAGCCAAAGTCAAGCAATATGTAGTCGCCTGTCGATTGTGCTGCGTTGCTCCAGAAAAATGTTGTCTCATCGCCGTCCACCACGTTGTTGACCGTGTATGTTTGCCAAACACCCATGTTGGTGTTGGCTGTGGGCTGTGTCACGATTCCGGTCACCGGAGCGGTGTATTCGATGCGGTCGAAGTTGATGGGCACAATCTCCTCGGTGTTGCCGCGCAGGCGGAAATATGCCATGGGTGTTTCTTCTCCTTCCCATTTTTCCCACTCTTTGCCGGAGATGGAGTATTCAAGCACCACTCCATCAGGAAGTGCGGGGCTTGTGATGGTGATGTCTTCTATCCGGTTGAGGAACACGCCCACATATTCGCCAAGGCCGAGCTCCACACCCGACAGGCCGTTGATGGCGCGCCGGGCATCATCGGATTCAAGCTCTACTCCCGACAGGGCGGAGAGGTTGGTGATCACTTTGGGTGATTTATCGCGTGCGGGCAGAGCCGGAGCGTAGTCGGGGAGCTTGGTGGCGAGGAAGTCGATGAACGGGTCAAGATACACGGGGGTGGGCTGAACTTCCATATAGTTCACGTAGGTGCTTGTGCCTGACCCCTCGAGCACCGGCATGGTGTGGTTGGTGTGGAGGTTGGTGGCGGCATCCATTATTTCGGCGAACTCGGCCCAATGGTCGAGCGATGATTCGCCGCGCATAAACTCTATGCCGCGGGTCACAATCCGGGCCATATCCTCCACCTTGTTGAGCCACGGCTCGAGGTCGAGGTAGAACAGGCGTTGGTCGTTGTCCTCGCTATCCTTGAAGGTGCGGATTATAGCGCAGGCGTCCAGACATTTCTGCATGGCGTCGGTCAGTTCTGTGGCTTCGGGAATGGAAGTGGCTGAGAATGAGTTCTGGAAATCCTGATACAGCTCTTTCAGCTCTTCACCTTCGGGAGTGTTGGTTTCGGTGGTGGTGTAGGCGCTCATCACACGAATGAAGTTTTTGAGAGCCTCCACATTCCCGTTGGTTTTGACAATGGATTTGAGCGACTGTTCCCAGCTGCTGTCTTCGTTGAATCCATCGGGGTTCCAGCTGTAGTCGGCAGCGGAGAAGATGCATATTTTCGACACTTGCCCCTGACACATGGGATTGAGGATAAGGCCGCGCATATGGTCCACCGGACCGTGCTGCTCGATGGTCCAGCGCTCGGTGAGGCCGTGCATGTAGAGCCAGTTGTCGTGGTCATCGTTCACGGGGTTGTTCCACCAGAAAATCGGGTCGCGGCCAATGTAGCTTGCCATCTGTGCGAACGAGGATGCGCGGATGTTGGAGAAGCAGTCGTAGCCGGTGAAAGCCACTTCCACTTTGGGGCTGATATCCTTGATGAGGGTCAGGCTGTAGGTGGCGTTGTAGTTGAGTGCGTAGCAGGTGGGCACAAACAGCACATTGCCCACATGATCTTCAGCAGGGGTGTCGTCGGTGTTCCATTTTGCATCGATGGCCTGCTGCACAAGGTGGGGGAGCTGCGACTGATTGGAGGGGTGACCCGACATATCGTCCACCGACACACCGAAATGGCGCACGCCCAGCGAGTAGAGCTGCTCGAATTTCGTCATTATATCGTCCACCCAGCTGAGGTTGATGGAGTAGGATCCGAGGGTGGGGTGAACGGCCCACACGAAGTCCACATTGCATTGCGCTGCGTGAGCGGCAAGTGTCTGGATGTCGGCAGTGGTGATCAGCCCTTTGGCACGCTCGTCGTCGGTGACGGTTTCGGGATAATTCACTCTCCAGTTGCCGGCATGGTAGGGGTCGGCTTTGGGACCATATACAAAATAGTTCATCTTGTAGCGCTTCATGTAGTCGAACAGGTTGAGGCGCGACTCCATCGACCACGGGTAGCCGTAGTACCCTTCCACAAGGCCGCGGTATTTGGCGTGTGCATAGTCCTGCACCAGCGCACCCTGCAGGGCGTTGCCCTCGGCCTGCTCCAGCATCTGCTCGAGGGTGGCAAAGGCGTAGAATGAGCTGCCTTCGCTGTCGCCCACCACAAGGATGTTGGAGTTGTCCACAAACACCACATGGGGATCGAAGCAATACCCCTCGGTGGAGAACACTGTGAGCGGCACATTATGTTCGGTGGCATATTCAATGGCTTGTCCGTCAGTGCCGTTGATGCCTATCATGAGGTTTCCGCCGTCGGGGTTCGCCTCCGATGCTTCGGTGTAGGCTATGCCGGCGCGGTCAAGCACTTCCTTGGCGCGTTGGATGGTACGTGCGTCCACACCGTTGTCGGCCACCAATGTGAGCTGGCCGGAGAGCGGAAACTCATCATCGGTTGTGGCTATAGAGCGTGGTACAGGCCAGATGGAGTAGGCCAATGCCGAGGCGCATTGCGCCAGGAGAAAGAGAGAACATGCAATTGCTTTCAAATTCATGTCAGGTATAGATTTATGATTAATTAGCACAAAGATATGGATAAATTTTCAACTATTGGTAATTGATGGTTGTTATAATGACGCACTGAAAAATATAAAATCCCAAAATTCATATATTATGAACGATTTCAACGAACTTATCAATGATTCCAAACCCACATTGGTTGACTTTTTCGCCACATGGTGCGGCCCGTGCAAGATGCAGGGCCCGATTCTGGAGCAAGTGAAGGCCAAGATGGGCGACAGCGTGAATGTCGTGAAGATAGATGTGGACAAGAATGCCGAGATTTCAGCACGCTATCGTGTGCAGTCGGTGCCCACTCTCATAGTGTTCAAGAATGGCGAGGCTCTGTGGCGTGCCGCAGGCCTGCATCAGGCCGACATCCTCGAGGCTAAGCTCCGCGAGCATATTTCTTGACAAAACAGTTTATCAAAACAGTCAAACAATTCAGTTATGGATATAAACGATATTTTGAACGGTTCGCAGCCGGTGCTGTTTGAGTTTTATGCCACCTGGTGTGCTCATTGCCAAAAGATGATGCCGGTGGTGGAGGACCTCAAGGAGCTGTATGATGGCCGAGCCCATATAATTCAGATCGAGGGCGAGGCCCACGAGAATCTGATGAAAGAATTCAAAGTGAAATCGTTTCCCACATGGATCCTTTATAAGGATGGGCAGGAAGTGTGGCGCGATTCAGGCGAGAAACCGGCCTCGGAGCTCGAGGATATGATTGATCGCTTTGTCTGAGCATACGCTCGGATACGAAAAGAGGGTTGACCGGAAGGCCAACCCTCTTGCTATAGTGCGGTTGCTGCTCTATGCGAAGATCAGGATGAGAGCCTGTGCGGCCACCACTCGCAGGAACATTGTCAACGGATAGACAGTGGAGTAGGCCACGGCGGGGGTGTCGCTGCCGGTGCTGTTGCCGGCGTAGGCGAGTGCCGGCGGATCGGTGTAGCCACCCGACATAAGACCCATGATGGTGAGGAAATTGATTTTGTAAACCCCACGGGCGATGCATCCTACGATGGCCAGCGGCACGAAGGTGATGATGAACCCCCAGATGACCCACATCATACCGGTGTGGTTGAACACTGTTTCGGCAAATCCTGCGCCGGAACTGATGCCGACAGAGGCGAGGAAAAGGCAGATGCCGAGCTCACGCATGAGCAGTGATGCTGATGATGAGGTGTAGGTGACAAGCTTGAACTTGTAGCCGAAACGGCTCAGGAGGATAGCCACCACAAGAGGACCACCGGCAAGGCCGAGTTTCATGCCCATGCCGAGATTGATGGAGCCGAGGATGATACCGAACATGATGCCCACGAAAATGGTGATGAGGTTGGGCTGGTTGAGGCGCTTCATGGAGTTGCCGAGCTTGTCGGCCAAGCGGGAGATGTCGTTGATGTCGCCCACCACAGTGATGCGGTCGCCCATCTGGAGGCGGAGGTTGGGGGAGGCGAGGAGGTCCACGCCGGCACGGTTCACGCGGGTGGCGTTGAGCTTATATGCCGAGTGGAGACGGAGTGAGCCGAGAGCCACGCCGTTGTATTCGCTCTTGGTGATGACAATGCGGCGCGACACCACTTCGCTTGGCGAGGCAGCTTCCCAGTCCATATCCTCCTGCGGACCCACGAGGAGTTCGAATCGTTCCACATCGGTGGAGGCGAGCACCACATAGAGCTTGTCGCCGGTGTGGATCTGAGTGGCGGAGGTGGGGATGATGATTTCGCCGGTGGCGTCAATAAGGCGGGAGATCACGAAGTCGCACTGAATGATGTCGTGAAGCATGCGGAGAGATTTGCCGTCAATTAGGGGGTTGGTGACCACCACAGAGATGATGTCGGGCTTGTTCTGGGCACTCTCGAGCTCGTCGGCTATAGCCTGAGCCTCATTGTCGGTCTTGATACGGAAAATTCCTTTGATGAGAAACATAGAGGCGATGATGCCAATCACGCCCAGCGGGTATGCGGCGGCATAACCCATGGCCATGGTGTTGATGGCATCGGGTGTGCCGGCGGTTTGCTGTGCGGCAGCAAGACCGGGGGTGTTGGTGACAGCACCGCTCATCACGCCCACCAGTGCGTAGATCTCGGTGTTGCCGTTCTCAATGAGGAATATGATCAGCACGATGGCCACGTTGAGCGCTATGGCCAGCACCGCAAGCATGTTGAGCCTCACACCACCCTTTTTAAAGGATGAGAAGAAACCGGGACCTACTTGAATACCAATTGAGAAAATGAAAAGAATCAAACCGAACTCACGTACAAACTTGAGGACTTCGGCGTTGACCACATAGCCAAAATGGCCCATCAGGATGCCCACGAACAGGACGAAAGTAACTCCAAGCGACACTCCGGCCACCTTGAGCTTGCCGAGATATACACCGGCTGCTATCACGAAAGAATAGAGCACGAGGGTGCTTGCCAGCGATTCGCTTCCCGGGCAGATTAGATTAGTTAACCACTCCATTGATTGAAAAATGTATTGAAATATGCTAAATGATTGATATCTAGAGATGTGCCTCAAGGAGGCGGTTTTTGCGGTGCAAAGTTACGCTTTTTCTCGGTGATAACCTTGAAAAGAGGCTAAAAATCAAAAAAAAGGATGTGGAAAGGAAAATATAGTAAAAAAGTGTTAAAAAGTTTTGATGCGTAGAAAAATAGGCATACATTTGTGCGTGTTTTGGTACAAAAACGTGCCGAAACAGGTACGCTAATATTTAATAACATCCCTGTATACACTTTACAACATGTGAATGAGAGCTCTGTCGTGAGACAAGGCTCTCATCTTTTTATGACGCACTGCATGGCGATTGCATAAAAGATGTGCTGTCAATAGGCGGTATAGAAACAATCAATAGCAAACGGAATTTCGGCAATGCTGTGGTTTGTTACTTTGCATTGAAATAATAATCAAACCATATTGTAGAAATGAATACACCGCTTATTACATGGTGCCTGATTGTGGGCCTGTTTGTCGTTGTTTTGGTTGTCCGTTTGTGTCATGCGGCATCGCCAAGTTCGAAGCAGAAGGAAAAACTGCTGGGTTTCATTACAGAACGAGAGGAATTCTATATCCCGGGCGACCCTGATCCAAAGAAAATAGATGAGTATGACTATGAGGATTGAGAAGGGAGGTGGTCATGAATCCCCCTCGGTGGACGAGCTGATGCTTTTTCTGTCGCGATACAGCGCGAGGCTTCTGGGTGCGGGAGCCACTTGTATCCGGCTGGAGAAGAATGTGGGAAGAATTGCAAAGGCGTATGGTATGGAGGTGGAAATGACCATAATGACTCGCCACATTCAGCTGTCGCTGTGGAAAGAAGGGAAGCCCGGAATGGAATCGGCCACGGCTACGGTGAATCGTAATGTGATAAGTTTCAATATCAATACGCTCCTTAGCAAATTGAGCTGGGAGATAGCGGACGGCAAGGTGGATTTCGCCACAGCACAGGCACGATTGGAAAATGTTGTGCGCAATGACCGGCAGAACAGATGGATAGTGATGCTTCTTGTGGCATTTGCCAATGCCTCGTTCTGCAGGCTGTTCGGAGGCGATATGGTGGCTATGGGTGTGGTTGGCGTTGCCACTCTTGCCGGCTATTTCCTTAAGATATTGCTGCTTGATGGAGGTGTTGATGTCAGGATGATGGCCATAGTGTGTTCGTTTGTGTCGGCTGTGATGGGGGCATCGGACTATTTGTTCGGTCTCGGCACGACACCCGATATAGCCTTGGGAACGAGTGTGCTTTACCTTGTGCCGGGGATTCCTTTTATAAATTCTTTCAGCGATATGATCTACAGGCATTACCTGTGCAGCATCAGCAGGTTTGCTGATGCTGTGGTGCTCACTTGCTGTCTGTCGATGGGGTTATGTGCAGCGATGTTGCTGATGGATTCCGGAATGTTTTAACACTATATGTCATGGATGTGTATTTTCAAATATTTCAAGATGCATTGTTCGCAGCTATAGCAGCTATCGGTTTTGCCGCTATAAGCAGGCCGCCCAAAAGGGCTTATCTATGGTGTGCGGTGATAGCCGCGGCAGGTCATTCATTGCGCTTCATATTGATGACTGCCTCTGCGCAGCTTCATATAATTCCGGCCTCCCTCATCGCTGCATTTGTTGTTGGCGTTCTGGCGGTCCTTGTGGCGGCATGCGCGAAGTTTCCTGCTGAAACGTGTTTGTTCCCGTCACTACTGCCGATGATTCCGGGAGTGTATGCCTATAAAACATTTGGAGGATTGGCATTGAGTCTGTTGTCAGAGCAGCAGCAGACATTCGACCGTTATTTCTCTATCTTTTCCTATAATGGAATGATGTGTTGTGGCATCCTGGTGTGCTTGGTTGTAGGAGCCACAATCCCTATTTTTATTTTCCGGAAAATTGCCTTTCAAGCCACGAGATAAGTTGATATTCACTATATTTGCAATATATTATGCAGCCCCATGATGGAATTACGCCAGCTTAAATATTTCGCCAAAGTGGCCGAGACTTTGAATTTTTCAGAGGCGGCCAAAATGCTTTGCATCACGCAGAGCACCCTTTCCCAGCAAATCAAGCAGCTTGAAAATGAGCTTGACACGCCGTTGCTGATACGAAGCAGCCATAAAGTGACACTCTCTGAAGCCGGAGAGTTGATACTTCCGCATGTGAGGCGGGTGATATACGAAGCGGAATCATGTGCTGACCGGATAAATGATTTGAACAAGCTTGCCTCCGGCTCGCTGTCGATAGGCGTGACCTACTCGTTCAGCCCGATTTTGACTGAGACGCTTCTGCTGTTCATGAAGCAATATCCGAAAATCAGGCTCGATATATACTATAAGCCTATGAATGAGCTTATGGAACTGTTGAAGGAGCGAGTGGTGGATTTTGTGCTGGCATTCAAGCCTACCCAGAGTATTGAAGGCGTTGAATCGCATATTCTGTTTCAGAATTATCTGGCGGCAATAGTCAGTGAGCATCATCCTCTGGCGAGTAAGGAGAAGGTGACTGTTGCGGAGTTGCGGACATACGACCTTGCATTGCCGTCAAAAGGGTTGCAGGCGCGAAACACCTTTGACAACATTATTTCAGCTCATGACCCGTTGCGGGTGCGCATAGAGCTGAATGAGGTGAATATTCTTCTCAAACTCATTCGGCAGAGTATGCTTGTGACCGTGCTTGCGGAGGCTACCATCCATAATGAAACGGGTGTGAAGGCAGTTCCGCTTGACATTCCGGAGAATGAGATGGCCGGGTGTGTGCATATTCTGAAAGACACCTATCGCAAGAAATCGATGCAGGAATTCATCCGTATGCTTGGAGATTCCATTGCTGTCAAGGAGCGTCAGAACGCTTGGTTGTAGCGGGGGTTAGCCGAGATTCTGCATCTCGACGAGGCGGGTGTAGTAGCCGTTGAGGGCCATGAGCTCGTCGTGGGTGCCGCGCTCCACAATATGCCCTTCGTGCATGACGCAGATCTGTGTGGCGTTGCGTATGGTGCTGAGCCGGTGGGCGATGACGAGTGTGGTGCGGTCTTTCATGAGCCTGTCGAGGGCCTCCTGCACCAGATGTTCGCTTTCGCTGTCGAGTGCGGAAGTGGCTTCGTCAAGTATGAGTATGGGTGGGTTTTTGAGGATTGCGCGGGCTATTGACACGCGCTGGCGCTGTCCGCCTGAGAGCCGGCAGCCGCGGTCGCCGATGTTGGTGTCGTAGCCATGCTCGCTTGCCATGATGAACTCGTGGGCGTTGGCCACTTTGGCGGCGGCAATCACCTGCTCCATGGTGGCGTCCTTGACTCCAAAGGTGATGTTGTTGTAGAACGAGTCGTTGAAGAGGATAGCTTCCTGGTTTACATTGCCCATGTAGGAGCGTAGGTCGTGGACTGTGAGGTCGCGCACATCGATGCCGTCCACGGTGATCTGCCCTTTGTCCACATCGTAGAAGCGGGGCAGGAGGTCGGCCATGGTGGATTTGCCGCTGCCGCTCTGTCCCACGAGAGCCACTGTTTCGCCGGGCCTGATGGTGATGTTGGCGTCAATCACCACGGGCACTGATTTGTTGTAGCCGAAAGTGACATTGTTGTATTTCACTTCGCCCTGCAGATGGTTGATGTGTTTGGGGTTGGCGGGGTCGGTGATGGGGTTGGGGGTGTTGAGTATCTTGTCAACGCGCTGCATGGAAGCGAGGCCGCGCTGGATGGAGTAGGCGGCTTTGGAAAGCTCCTTGGCGGGGTTGATCATGGAGTAGAAGATCACCAGATAGTAGATGAACCCGGCGGCATCGAGCGATGTATCGCCGGAAAGAATCAGTGAGCCGCCGAACCAAAGCACGATGGCGATGGTGCAGGTGCCGAGAAATTCACTCATGGGGTGAGCGAGACATTGGCGGCGCGACACTTTGTTGCATTGACGGAGATAGTCGTAGGTGGCGGAGTGGAAACGGTTGCGCACTTTCTGCTCGGCGTTGAAGGCTTTTATGATGCGCAATCCGCCGAGGGTTTCCTCGATGTTGCTCATGAGTGCGCCCCACATCTGCTGGAGCTCAAGGCTTTGCCGTTTGAGTCGTTTGCCGATGATGCCCATCACCCATCCGGCCAAAGGGAGCAGGATGAGGACGAAGAGCGTGAGTTGCCAGCTGATGGCAATCATCATGCAGAGATACACTATTATCATCACGGGGTTTTTGAACAGCATATCGAGCGAGGTCATGATGGAGTTCTCGATTTCGGCCACATCGCCGGTCATTCGGGCCATCACATCGCCTTTGTGTTCGTTGGTGAAGAATGATATGGGCAGGCTTACGACTTTGTCGTAAACAAAATTGCGTATGTCGCGCACAATGCCGGTGCGCAGCGGTATGATGAAGAATGCGCCGAAATAGGAGGTGCCGGTTTTGAGCATGGTCATCACCACAAGCAGCGCGGCGAGGAGTCCGAGGGTGTTGGTGGCACCCCAAGTGGCTATAGTCTGTTGGATGTAGTAGTAGAGGTTGTTGATTATCACATCTTTGACATTCTCGCTACCACCGAAGTGCATCAAGGTATAGGTGTCTTCGCGCACCTTGAAGAGGATTTCAAGAATCGGCACCACCACCGCAAAGGAGAACAGGGTGAGGAAAGAACTGAGCAGATTGCAGATGATGTTGAGAATGAGGTACTTCTTATATGGAGGCACGAAGCGCCGCATCAATAGCCAGAGATCTTTCATGAAAAATCGGTGTTGGTATGAGATTATATATGTGGGCGCAAAGGTAGCAATAATTCCTGAATTATTTGTTACCTTTGGGGGCTTAAACATTATAGATAGGTATGCGATATTTTTTGTCGGCCGGAGAGGCATCAGGAGATTTGCACGCTTCGCATCTGATAGCGGCGATAAAGCGTGAGGACCGGGAGGCTGAGTTTGCGTTTCTGGGTGGCGACCTGATGGCAGCTGCAGCCGGGAAGAATCCCGAGATACATTACAGCCGGATGGCCTACATGGGGTTCAGCGAGGTGCTGAGACACCTCCGTGAGATTCTTGGCAATTTTCGCACGGCAAGGCGTGCCATTGATGATTTCCGGCCCGATGCGCTGGTGCTGGTGGACTATCCGAGCTTCAATCTCAAGCTGGCCTCCTACGCCTGCAGTCGCGGCATACCTGTGTATTACTACATAGCCCCGAAGGTGTGGGCATGGAAGGAGTGGAGGGTGAAAGCGTTGCGCCGGGATGTGAGGATGATATTGAGTATCCTGCCGTTTGAGGTGGAATATTTCCGCCGCCATGGTGTCAACGCCGAGTATGTGGGCAATCCGAGTCTTGAAGAGGTGGATGCCAGGCTGATGGCGATGGAGCCGATGGAGGAGTTCCACCGCCGCCACAATCTCGACTGTCGTCCGATACTTGCCATCGTACCCGGTAGCCGCCGCGGGGAGATACGCAACAATCTGCCTGTGATGGATGCCGTGGCGCGCATGCACCCCGGGATGCAGGGGGTGGTGGCCGGAGCTCCGTCAATAGACCGCAATATATATAAGGAGTACACTTCGCTGCCGGTGATTGACAGTTCCACTCTTGAGCTGATGCATTATGCTGAGGCTGCGCTGGTCACCTCCGGCACTGCCACTCTGGAGTGCGCTTTGGCCGGCACGCCGCAGGTGGCTTGCTACCGCGCCAATGGCAAGAAGCTGAGCTACGATATAATGCGCAGGCTGATAAAGCTGGATTATGTGACGCTGCCCAATCTTATAGCCGATGCAGGTGTGATTCCTGAAATGCTTGTGCATCAATGCACAGTGGAGGGCGTGGAAGCGGAGCTGGAGCATATACTGCCGGGCGCGCCAGGCAGGGTGAAACAGCTCGAGGGGTATGCCCTGGTGCGGCGGCGGCTCGGTACGGAGCGTGCGGCTGACAATGCGGCGAAGAAGCTGTGGTCATCGCTGCGAGGCAATCCGGAGGGGCGTTGAGCCTATCTGTGCGGCCATCTCTGAGAACGAACTGTAGAATGACCCGATTATGATGTCCATGCGGCTGAGGGTGAGCATCTCGGCCCAGGCTTCCATCATTCCTTGGCGTGAGGAACGGCATGCCTGATGCGGGCTTGTGATGATTTTGTTGCCGAACTCACCAAGCAATTTCTGCTTGGTGGCCTCGCTGTCGGTGGCGAGGTAGATCATGGTGTCGGAGCCGGACTCAAGCTCCTTGCGGATGAGAGAGGTGAAAAGGAAGTCGGGGCTGTTGATGATTGATTCGGTATTGTCTGTGCGGCGGATATGCACGCCCACTTTGCGGTGTGAAGCCATAGGCTCGAGCTTCTGTTCCACCATTGCGGCTATGGCCGGGGTGGGGGCGAAGATACGTTGGGCATCAGATGGTTGGTAGGGGTAGAAGGTTTGTCCGGAAGTGATATATATCCCCTGTCTGGCATCATCAATGAGCGATGAGGCTGTTTCTGTGCCGTTGAGGCGGTGGCGGAACCGCAGCGGTTGCCACAATGCCGGGAGGAAGAGATTCGCTTTGCCGGCCGGTTTCCATAGCCAGTGGTGTGCGAGGGGCGATGTGGTGCGCCAGTCAAACTCCCATGTCCGGGTGTTGAAGAGCCATTGCGGGGCACATCCAAGCTCGGAAGATGTGTTCCAAAGCACGCGCAACGGCACATCGGCATCGGCAGCGAGTGCGCGGGCGGAGAGGATGGCGCGCATCCTGTTGGCGAGCCCTCCGAGGGGTGATATGGTGATGCCTGTGTGCATAATGGCACAAAGTTAAGCAAAAATGGCTTACCTTTGTGCAATAAACGAAAAGTAAATATTCTCTGACGATATGGTGATAAATAAGAATGACGGGCGGTTCAATGCAATAGTGGAGTCGCTCCGGGGAAAGGACAAGATACGGGTGCTGTTTGTGTGCTTAGGCAATATATGCCGGAGCCCGGCTGCTGATGGCGTGATGAAAGCGTTGGTGCGTGAGCACGGCGATGATGCCCGGTGGGATATAGACTCGGCTGGCACCGGCGGCTGGCATGTCGGTGAGCTGCCTGACAGCCGCATGAGGGCTCACGCACGCCGCCGCGGGCTGGTGCTCGACCATATATGCCGTCAGGTGCGGGAGCGCGATTTTGAGGATTTTGACCTTATAATAGGCATGGACAGCGGAAATCTTGACCGCCTGCATGAGCTTGCGCCAACGCCGGAAGCGGAGGCGAAGATCATGGGAATGGCGGAATGGTTTGGCGACTTCTCGCGCTATGATTGTGTTCCCGACCCGTACTATGAGGGGGCCGAGGGGTTTGAGCTGGTGCTGGATATGCTTCAGGATGCCACGCAGAATTTGTTTGACACTATTGGCCGTCGGTAAGGTCCTTGTGGCTCAGAGTGCGGCGGCGATGTCGGCGAGGCGGGTTAGCTTCTGCCACTGGTCCTCGTAGGTGAGGCCGCGGATGGCGAACTCCGACAGTTTGAACCCTGTGCGCGGGCTGATGGCGAGCAGTGCAGGGTCGATATGCTTCTGTGCCTCGTGGACGGTTTCGGCAATGGCGCCGGCATCATCGGGGATGGGGGAGTGTGCATCCATCAGTCCGAGCACCACTTCGCGACCGTTGGGGATGAAGCGCAGTATGGCGAGAGTCTCGGGTTTGTCATTGCGGAACGGGAGGTAGAAACGGTTCACATTGATTCCGGCGAGCAGCTTGGGCATGAAGTTGCTTGGTGTGTCGTGTGCCTCCCAGTTGGGGATGATGGTGGAGCCGGAGGATATGAAGATGGAGCATTTCATGTCGTCGGGCATATCGGCGATGGTGTCGTTGATGAGTTTTATCACCTGGGCGTGAAGATTGTTGAGGTCGATCCCGCCCAGCACAAGTCTGTTCTCAAACTCGGGATTGCTGAGGTGTCCGCAGTCGGGGTCATCGAGCTGCACATGGCGGCATCCGAGCTCGTAAAGGTGTTGGATGGTGAGGCGCCATGCCGAGGCGAGATCATCGATGAGGGTGTCGGGAGAGGGATAGATTCGTTCGGGGTGCCCTTCGCTGAGGTCAAGGATGTCGAGTAGCATATTGGTGGGCGAAGGGAGTGTCTGTCGGCATGAAGCACGGGATCCGGTGTACTCCTTGAGTTGCTTGAAATCGTCAAACACCGGGTGGAGGGGATTGTAGGCGATGCGGTCGGTGAAGCGGATTACATCGGTGAAGGCTTCTTCGTCCTGATAAACGCGTCCGCTCTCCACACGCTCTCGCGTCACACCCTGAAGGTGGAAATAGAAATCACGGTCCCAATATTTGCGGCGCACTTCTCCGGATGTCACCTCCTTGAGGCCGGCTTCGAGCTGACGGTCAACGATGCGTCGCACTGTGGCGTCTTCAGCTGCTGTGAGGGCTGACAGGGGGATGAGGTTGGCTTCAAATTGTGATTTGACTGTGTGAAAATCATCTGGGGCAAGGAAGCTGCCTACAATGTCGTATTTCATTTCGGATATTGTTGGGGTTTGTTTGAGAGTGTTTTGTTGCTGCGAAATTACAAAGAACAATGTAAATGGCAAAAATAAATGAGGAAAAATTTCTTTAATTCTGTGTCTTGAGTGTTAAAGTTTTGATGCTTAGCGGTTTGTTGAACACAATAAAAAGGGGTGTTGATACGTTAATATATAAAAGCAGTGGCAGGTCAACTTCGTTGGCACAATGTTTGTTGTAGTCACTGACACTACTAACCTAAATAAAAACGATAAAAGATTATGGAAAAGATTCAACCCGGAAAATATGTGGAGCTCGGCTACGACTTGTACAAAGTGGATGCAGATGGCTCCGAAGAGCTTGTTCACCAGACTTCTTCCGATGATCCCGAAAAGATTATCTTCGGTGTGACCCGTGGTGTTATCGAGCCGCTTGAGGTGGCGATCGATGGCCTCGGAGTTGGCGACACCTTTGATGTGAAGGTAGAGGCAGCCAAGGCGTTCGGCTCCTACGACCCCGAGCAGGTGGCCACTCTTCCCAAGGAAGTGTTTGAGATTGACGGGAAATTTGACAGCGAGGCAGTGCGCCCAGGCGCTGCGCTTCCCATGATGACCCAGGACGGATTTCGTATCACAGGTGTGGTGCGTGAAGTGACCGACAAGGATGTGAAGATGGATTTCAACCATCCTCTCGCCGGCAAGGATGTGCGCTTCAAGGGTTCTATTCTTGCAGTGCGCGATGCTTCGGAGGATGAGATAAAACTTCAGCAAGGTGGCTGCGGCTGTGGCTGCGGTTCGTGCGGCGATGGCTGCGACTGCTCGTCTGAGGGCGGCTGTGGCGAAGATGCCTGCCATTGCGATGACTCAGCTTGCAAGGCATAACTTTTGAATTATTATTGCATATATTGAATCCGCGCCCACACCGGCGCGGATTTTTTTTATAGTTGCTGACTGCTGTTAATGCAAAATTTCCGGTGGCCGGCCTCCGATGGCGGGGTATAACAAAAAAGTGCCGGCAGCTATGCTACCAGCACTTTCAGTCGGGGTGACAAGATTCGAACTTGCGACCACACGCCCCCCAGACGCGTACTCTAAACCGGGCTGAGCTACACCCCGATGGCTTAAAAGCGATGCAAAGGTAAGGCGACTTTTTGAACCGTGCAATAGTTTGGGTAGAATTTTCACATTTTTTCACAAATCAAAATGTGGCGTGACGCGGGGTAATCGCTGTGAATCTGATGATTCCGATGGTTGACAGAAATGGTGGAATTTTTATTTTTTGCTGTGGGTGGGTGTGGCGATATTTTTTTTTGCACGGAAGCGGAAATTTTTGTAATTTTGTTTGCTCAAAAAAACCGTCACGGTTGAGCCTCCGTGGAGGCACAGGGCATGAAAATAAAACGTAAACAATAATGTCAGAAAGAGAAGAAGAATACAGCGCGAGTAATATCACGGTGCTCGAAGGCTTGGAAGCGGTGCGCAAACGCCCGGCAATGTATATAGGCGATATATCGGAGAAAGGTCTTCATCATCTGGTGTATGAGGTGGTGGACAACTCCATTGACGAAGCGCTCGCAGGATATGCCAAGGATATAGAAGTGACCATCAACGAGGATAATTCGATAACGGTGGTGGACGATGGCCGCGGTATTCCTGTGGATATGCACGAGAAGGAGCACAAGAGCGCCCTTGAGGTGGTGCTGACAGTGCTTCATGCCGGTGGTAAGTTTGACAAGGGCAGCTACAAGGTGAGTGGCGGTCTGCACGGTGTGGGCGTGTCGTGTGTGAATGCGCTGAGCTCCTATCTTCGCGCCGAGGTGCGCCGTGACGGCAAAGTGTATATGCAGGAGTATTCCTGCGGCAAGCCCACATCGGAGCTGACGGTGATAGGCGAAACCGACACTACCGGCACCACTGTCACATTCCTGCCGGACTCCTCGATATTCACTGTCAGCGTTTATGACTACAACACCCTGGCCAACCGTCTGCGCGACCTCGCCTTCCTTAATGCCGGCATCACCCTGAAGCTTACAGATATGCGTGAGGTGAACGAAGATGGTGTGCCCCGCAGCGAGACTTTCTACAGCAAGGACGGACTGAGGGAGTTTGTGGAGTATATCGACAGCAACAAGGAGTCGCTGATTGACGATGTGATACATCTCAACACCGAGCGTGGCGGCATCCCTGTGGAGGTGGCTCTGACCTACAACAATACCTACAACGAGAATGTATATTCGTTTGTCAACAATATCAACACCATAGAGGGCGGTACACACCTCACCGGTTTCCGTCGTGGCCTCACACTGACTCTGAAGAAGTATGGCGACGATAACAAGATGTTTGAGAAGGAGAAGGTGACAGTGGATGCGTCCGACTTCCGCGAGGGGTTGACAGCCGTGGTGTCGGTGAAGGTGCTCGAGCCTCAGTTTGAGGGTCAGACCAAAACCAAGCTCGGCAACAATGAGGCTATCGGCGCTGTGCAGACAGCGGTGAGCGAGGCTCTGGGCAACTATCTCGAGGAGCATCCCCGCGAGGCCAAGGCTATTGTGAGCAAGGTGATAGTGGCTGCGAAAGCCCGTCATGCCGCCCGCAACGCCCGCGACAAAGTGCTCCGCAAGTCGCCACTCAGCGGTGGCGGTCTTCCCGGCAAGCTGGCCGACTGTTCGAGCCGTCATGCTGAGGATTGCGAGCTGTTTCTTGTGGAGGGAGACTCTGCGGGTGGAACTGCCAAGCAGGGCCGCGACCGCACATTCCAGGCCATTCTGCCGCTGCGAGGCAAAATCCTCAATGTGGAGAAGGCTATGGAGCACAGGGTGTTTGACAATCAGGAAATCACAAGCCTGTTCAAGGCCATGCGCGTGACCATCGGCACTGAAGAGGACCAGAAAGAGGTGAACATCAGTAAGCTGGCCTACCATAAGATTATCATCATGACCGATGCTGATGTGGATGGCGCCCATATCGCCACCCTGCTGATGACATTCTTCTTCCGCCGTATGCGTCCCATCATCGAGAACGGCTATCTGTATCTTGCCACTCCGCCGTTGTACAAATGTATGCGAGGCAAAAATGAGGAGTATTGCTGGACGGATGCCCAGGTGCAGCAGTTTATCGCCAAGTATGGCGACAAAACCAAGGTGCAGCGCTACAAGGGTCTTGGTGAGATGAGTGCCGAGGAGCTGCGCGACACCACCATGTCGCCCGAAAAACGATTGCTCAAGCAGGTGCATATCAGCGATGCCGCTGAGGCCGACCGTATATTCTCCATGCTGATGGGTGAGGATGTGGAGCCGCGCCGCGAGTTTATCGAAAGCAACGCCAACTACGCCAATATCGACGCATAACGCATATATAATATATATTCGGACAGCATCACGGGAGCGTGCCTGCATCCACGGCCTTGGAACAATGGCCTGTGGCGGGCACGCTTCAAGCATAAAATCAGCATAACAATCTGTGGCGCGTGATTGTTATATTCATAACCAACAACCATTCAGTTATTATGGCTAAAAAACAAGAATCACAGAAACTAACCGCCAAGACACTGCGTCAAGAGGTGGTGAACTATATAAACCGGCAGAAGAACGGCACATTCAACTACAAGCAGGTGGCATTTGCCATTGGCGCCGACACTCCCGCCGCCCACCGCTCGGTGGCTATGCTGCTGGCCGGGATGGCGTTTGACGGTGACCTTATTGAAACCTCGCCGGGCAAATACAAAGCTCCTGCCCGCAGCAATGTGACCACCGGTGTGTTTGTGCGCCGCTCCAACGGCAAAAACTCAGTGGTGACGGACGAGGATGGCGAAACGCTGTTTGTGGCCGAGCGCAACTCCATGCATGCTCTCAACGGCGACAAGGTGAAGGTGATTGTGGCCGCCCGCCGCAAAGGCGTGGAGCCCGAAGCGGAGGTGATGGAGATCATCGAGGCCAAGGACCAGACTTTCATCGGCACTATCAAGGTGGAGAAGCAGTATGCTTTTCTGCAGACCGACAGCAAATATCTGGCCACCGATATCCTTATCCCCAAGAAGAGGCTCAAGGGTGGCGTGACCGGCGACAAGGCGGTGGTGCGCATCACCTCGTGGCCCGACGATGCCAAGAACCCTATCGGCGAAATTATTGATATACTGGGCAAAACCGGTGAAAACACCACCGAGATGCACGCCATCCTGGCGGAGTTTGGCCTTCCGTACCGTTATCCGAAGAATGTGGAAGAGGCGGCTGCCAAGATTGATGCCGGAATCACCGACGAGGTGGTGGCCAGCCGACTGGATATGCGTGATGTGACCACCTTCACCATTGACCCCAAGGATGCCAAGGATTTTGACGATGCGCTGTCGTTCAGAGTGTTGCCCAACGGACATTATGAAGTGGGTGTGCATATCGCCGATGTGACGCATTATGTGCAGCCCGACACGCTGCTCGACAAGGAGGCCCGCACGAGAGCCACATCAGTGTATCTTGTGGACAGGGTGGTGCCTATGCTTCCGGAGCATCTGAGCAACGGTATATGCTCGCTGCGCCCCGATGAGGATAAGCTCACATTCTCGTGCATCTTTGAGATGGACGACAATGCCAAGGTATATTCCTCCAAGATAGCCCGCACTGTGACCCGCTCCAATCGCCGCTTCACCTACGAGGAGGCGCAGAATGTGATCGAGAGCGGCCACGGCGACTATGCCCGCGAGATTCTTGCGCTTGACGCTATGGCCAAGGTGCTCAGGGCGCAGCGCTATGAGAACGGCTCGGTGGAGTTTGACCGCGCAGAGGTGAAGTTTGAAATTGATGAGCACGGCCATCCCGTGAGCACCTATTTCAAGGAGTCGAAGGATGCCAACAAACTTATTGAGGAGTTCATGCTTCTGGCCAACAAAACAGTGGCCACATTCATAGGGAAGCCGCAGGGACACAAGCGGGCCAAAGCGTTTGTGTATCGTGTGCACGATATGCCCGACCCCGGCAAGCTGTCCGATTTGAGCAAAATCGCGCGTGCGTTTGGCTACAAGGTGAAGGAGAGCGGCTCGGCACGCGAGGTGAACCGCTCCATCAACCGAATGCTAGCCGAGGTGAAAGGGAAAGGTGAGGAGAATTTCCTCTCCACCCTTGCCATACGCTCCATGGCCAAGGCGGTTTACACCACTGAGAACATTGGCCACTATGGTCTGGGATTTGACTTCTATACTCATTTCACCTCGCCGATCCGCCGCTATCCCGACATGATGGTGCACCGTCTGCTCGACCGGTATATGAACGGCGGCAGAAGCGTGAATGTGGCAAAGCTCGAGGAGCAGTGCAAGCACTCGAGCGATATGGAGCAGCTGGCTTCCAATGCCGAGCGCTCCTCCATCAAATACAAGCAGGTGGAGTATATGGGCGATCATCTTGGCGAAACATTCGACGGCGTGATTTCCGGAGTCACCGAGTGGGGCCTTTATGTGGAGCTTAACGAGAACCTTTGCGAGGGTCTTGTGCCGGTCCGCGACCTGGCCGATGACTATTACGATTTCGATGAGCGCAACTATTGCCTGATAGGTCGCCGCCATAATGTGCGCTACCGTCTGGGCGATGAGGTGAAGGTGCGTGTGGCCCGCACAAGCCTTGAGCGCAAGCAGCTCGACTTTGTGCTGGTGGATGACCGCGGCCGCCGTCCCGGCGAGGACGACATGGGCAAGGAAGTGACCGCCCGTCAGGCTATATCGGCCAAAGGTGGCAAGCATAAACGCTCCAAGGAGAAAACACGCAGCCGCAGAAAATGATGGACAACAATATTGTGACGATTGAAGTGACGGGCATACATCTGTTTGCCCGTCACGGCGTTATGCCTCAGGAGAGAGCGGTTGGCAACGAGTTCGTGGTGGACCTGCTGCTGGAGATTGATGCTACTCCGGCGGTGGAGCATGACTCTCTGGATGGCACCGTGAACTATGCCGAAGCAATTGAGTTAGTGCGTGAGCAGATGGGCGAGCCATCGCAACTGCTGGAGCATGTGGCCGGACGGATACGCAATGCGTTGTTGGAACGATGGCCTGCGGTAAAGAATGGGTATGTGCGTGTGAGCAAGCCTCATGCACCGGTTGGAGCGCAAGTGGAGAATGTGAGTGTCAGGCTGAATTTTTAGGCGCGGTTGGTGAACTTGTTCTTGCGGTTGCGCCGGGCGGCGATGCGGTAGCGGATGTTGTAGATAGGATGCCACAGAGCCATCAGAGGCACCATCATCAGCATCGGACGGAGTCCCAGAGCCTTGGAGGCGCGTCGCCATTGACGGCACGACACTATCCAGAGCGGTATGGCAGCGAGAACCACAGTTGCCATCGGCACAAGTGAGGGCCATCCGACAACTGATGCCGCGATGGAGCATCCGAGCCACATCCACCAAAGCATGGAGCATGCACCCATCAGCAGCCATGGTGATGATGGAAGGTCGTGGCGGCTGAACGCACGCATTTGCCGTTCAATGCCGTGCATATAGCGCGGGAGGGAACGCGGTACCACCACGCGGGAGTTTTCGCTCAACTCCACAGCGCTGTTGCTCTTTGTGGCTATCTCGTTGATAAACAGGTCGTCGTCACCATACACCATGTTGAGCGTAGATGAAAATCCTTTGTGACTGAAAAACAGCTCGCGGCTATATACAAGGTTGGCCCCGGTGCCGCGGTAGGGATGATGGGCAATGGCGCGTGGCAGCCAACGGACGGCATTCCACACGCGGTCGAAATTTCTCAATCTTGCTCCGCGCATCTGCTGCGGCTGCGAGTCATCAGGCTCATCCACATCGGTGGCAAACCCTATCACCAGCTCCTTGCCCATCGCTGCGTGACGCATCATGCTGCGGAGCCATAGCGGCGAGGGGATGCGGCATCCTCCCTCGGTGAGGGCCACAAACGGATAGCGCGCAGCCTTGATGCCGAGAGTGATGCTCAGCTTGCGTCGCGACAGGTTGCGTGCATGCTCGGGCACGTAGGTCATGTACAGATTGGAGTGGGAGAGCTGCAGCGAGCCCACCACATCGGCAGTGGACGACGACTGCTCATTGTTGACCACAATCACCTCCAGCGGAGCCGGGTAGTCCTGATGGAGGATGTCGGGAAGAAGGGTGGCAAGATTGCGGCTGTCGCCACGGGCTATCACCACCACACTCACTGGCGGAAACGCCTCATCGGCAGGCATAGGGGCCTCATTGTCTGCGGCGGCTCGGCGCCATATATGCCGCGCTCTCCAATCCCAAAGGAGTATCAGAAGCAGCACACAGAGCACCGATGCTCCGGTGAGCACCCATGCCGTCAGCGAAAGATCTATACAGTAGAAAACAGGGTCAATCATAGTGCCGCAAAGGTACAAAAAATCCCCGCACCCCGCACTCCCTCCCCCTCACTTCTTATCAACACCTTTAAAGGCGCACACATTAATGCAGGCGTGACATTTGATACATTTCTTTTCGTCAATCATCGGATATAGAAATCCTTCAATGTCTGCTGTCATAGAGATAGCTTGGGTCGGGCAAATAGCATAGCATGCCGTACATCCGCAACACTCCTCCTTGTCAGTAAACAAAATTGGGTATGATTTTTCCATATTGAACTATCGTCCTAATAATTTTTTTAATTGTCTCACTATGGATTTCGGCAATAATTTGTGAAGCGATCTCTTGATTTTTTCCTCTAAACTGTTGGCTCCATACTTTGCCACGATATATGTAAAAGATTTTTCTTGCAATTTTTTCCAAAAAAGTTCTCTTTTGTGTTTGTTTACCTTGAATGAATGATCAAGAGGAGCTTGTAGGAAATTTTTAATATCTACTTCTATGGCGTCAAATTGTGATACAACTGATTGGAATATTTCGTTACCCTTAGATGTGTTGATGAGAATCAATGAAACTCCTTTATTGTCGTTGAATTCGGGTTGGTATTTATCTATGCCCCAGCAATCGGCTAATGTTATGTCGGCGCACCGTTGTAATGATTTGTATGGGCATCGGGAGCAACTTGGGCGTAAAGGATAGTGGCTGTAGAATATTGACGCATAGTCATGGGAATTGTAAGTAGTGCCATCACTAAGATATAGAGTTTCAATGTTTGATGTCCATCCGAAATCCTTTTTGTTTCGGAAATCAGCCTTAATAACCTTTTGGCCGGTTTTACATTCCACAAAATTCAGATATTTTTTCCATAGTAGTGGACTCGGAACACCGTGGCATACTATATCTATCAGTACTAAACGAGACATGTCGGTGTGGCCAAGATATGACTTAAGTCCGTCAATTTCGCAAGGAGTCCCTGAGAACAATACATGTTTACCAGATTTTAAGTCGGACTTTACCAGTTTGAACATATCACTCTTACAACTTTGCACATACTTGGAACCGCACATTTCGTCTCTTTCCGGTTTGTTAAGAGCTTGTGTATGGACGGCTTCAAGTTTAGAATTGAGGATACATCCATAAACAGAACCGTTCTGATTCAGGATGAAGTCGGAGAGAGCTGGAAAGACTCCGCCCGAGCGAGATCTTAATCTCGTAGTAGTATTTTTGTTTTTTACAGCAAAAGCTTTCATTCTGCGAGAGCGTTTTTCAAGTAGTGCATTGATGTGTTTCTTGAAGTGGAAATTATAGTGTTAACAGGATCGTAGTCTATTTGTTGGTTAAAAAGATGTGGAATTTGCTCGGGAGAAGACGCATTTCTATTGGAGAGGTTATAGAAACTCAGTGCATCAATAACCTTAAAAGTATTAGCGGCTAAACAAATAAACTGCTTATTAAATTTTATTGATAAAATAGTGCCATGAAATGTGGAAGTGATTACATATCGGGCTGCTTTCAGATATCCGAGAAATTCCCAGGGGTCGGCAATTACGTTTTGGTCACACCAACTATTGTATGTGCCAACACTGATAAGTTTTAGTCCTTTGCTCTTTGCAAGCTTTTTAATTGCTTTTACCATTTGCTTGTCAATGCCATAACTGTAAACAAGGATGAATGGTGATTTTTCCTTACAATCTACTATTTTATGGTCAAACGATTCAATGAGCATGGTAGGATCCACTACTCTTGTGACATTTCTGCCGGAAATCATTTCAACTGTTTTCAAAGTGTCGTTGTCTCGTGCCGAAAGAGCTGTGAATTCGCTGAACTTTTCGTTGGGTGCGAGTTGGCGAAACTCAGATGCGGTTATGCCGTTTCCACATGGGGCATACGCAATTTTATGGGCGGCGTTAACCTCATGCCCTAAATAGTATGCTTGGTGAGCTATGTTTGGGTTGTTGATGCTCCACACTTCATCGCTGCCAATAATAGCGGCATCAAACACCGGTTTGTCGCTCAAATCAGTTGCTGGTAGTGTGGCCTGGATTTCCCTATACATGGACACATTTTTTGCTTTCCACAGTAGTTTGCGTATATCCCCGGCTTTAATATATCCTAAAATCTTGTGGGTCAAACTGCGTCTGGATGCTGTTTTGTCGGGTAAAAATCCAAAGGATGTGTCGTAGCCAAGGTTTTGAAGCAGATCCATCATGCTGTAGGCTTGGAGAAATGCTCCGATATTATTCGCTCGGAACAGAGTCAGTATTACAGCCTTTTTGTCGTATTTTGAGTTAGATGATGTCATATATTGTGTTTATTTGTTTGTAAACTTCATTAATATGATTTTAATTTCTTTTAGGACTCTGACTTTGAAAATCGCGGCAAAAGAAATATAGGTGATGATGAAAATAAGCACTCCGAATCCCCATAGCAAGGATAGCGAATGATATGCAATAAGAGTTATGGCAGAGGCTGCTGCACTTAGTAGAACTGCGGGTGCCATGGCTTTCAGTTCATCGATTATGCGTGTCCCGACATAGTGCTGGCAAAAGACAGCGTTGGTAAAGAAGATGTTGGCCATATTTATGGCTAAGCTCCACATCAATCCGATCATGCCGAAATTCACACCTATGGCTATAAGGATACACATCATGGCGAAGCGATATATGGAGCCATAAAACAATATCTTGGATTTTCCTTTGGATGCTACGGCGTAGAAGTTGATATTGTTGATGGAAAAAAAGAAAGCTCCAACACATAAAATTCTGTAATAGGGAGCTGATTGAAGCCATTTGGAACCGAACAAAAGCATTATGATGTCGGGAGCGAAAATAATTAAGATTGACAGTAATGGGTACACTGCAAACGAAATAATTCTTATGTCGGTGACTATTAGGTTTCTCAGCTTGTCACGTTCATTCTGTAGCTTAGAGAATAAGGGATACATTACCGTGCTAATGATTTGAGGAATGGACTGTCCGACAATATTCTCCATTTTGTTGGCTTGAGTGTAGTACCCAGTTTGAGCGGCAGAAAACTTTTTGCCAATAACCAGCCCTTGAATGTTGTTGGATATTGTTTCCATTATATTTCCCATGAAAATAAATACTCCAAACGAAAACAATTGTTTGAAAGAGCTGAATGAAAAGCACAGTTTTGGAAGCCAGCGTGTGACAATCAAAAGTAAAAAGAACTTACTGATACTTTGGGTCATCATGAGTAATACAAGAGCCCATACTCCAGCTCCTCGGTAAGCGGAGACTATGGCCACAATGCTTGCTAATAAATTGCTGCTTAAATCTATAATTGACAAGCTCTTGAACTTCATGGCTTTTTGAAGCTTGGCGTTTTGAATACAAGCTGCTCCTTGGAATATTATGGAGACACCCATGACTCTCAGTACAGAACATAGTATAGGCATATCGTAAAACTCTGCTACGAGAGGAGCTGTCAAATATAACAGGCCGCACAAAAAAGCACCGAGACCCATGCTCCAGAACACAATTGTTGAAAAATCAACTTCTGTGGGGTCTTTTTTCTGTATAAGGGCACTATTGAATCCGCCATCAACAAAAGTTTGAGATAAAACGATGAATATTGACAGCATCCCAATTGCACCGAAGTCGCTTGGCGAAAGTATGTGGGCAAGAATCACGTATGTGATGAATTGCAACCCCATGACTCCGAAGCGATTCAAGGCTGACCAGAAGGTGCCTTTAACCACAGTTTTTGTTAAGGTTTCTGCCATTATAAAAAATTAGGGCTTTGATGTATTTATATCTTATTAACTATTCAGTTTATATTTTTATTGTGTCGTATAATAAAAGCCCTCAAGCGAGAGTTTTTATAACAAAGCCCCATTCGTAGTAATAAGAGACATTTAACATGCAATGTGAAAAAAAAGTGCTGATTGCCGTTAATCTTGTAGGATTCATGTGGTTTCTCATGGAAGATATATCCATGCTCATTGATATGGGCTATAGGGTGACTGTTGCAGCAGACAATGGATTTGACGAAGAGAAGACTATTGCGGAGATTAACCGGCTGGGAGCCAAATTTGTGGATATCCGTTGTGACTCCAAATCGCCTTTGACCAAGACCAATATTAAATGTTTCCGCCGATACCGCCGTCTCTTAAAAGCTGAGAGATTTGATGCGATAATATGCCACACTCCGATTGTCGGTATGATTGTGCGGATGGCGGCTTTGGGTATGAGACGCAAAGGGTTGAAGATAATTTACATGTCTCACGGTTTGGCATGGACGCATCTGTCTGATAAAAAAACGCGGCTGAAATATAGGACGATTGAGGATGTGTGCAGCAGGATGTGTGATGCCATCGTCACGATCAACACCGATGATAAGATTAAAGCTCAATCTTTGCACTGCCCCAATGTGTATAAGATTGATGGCGTGGGGTGTGATATAGCAAAATATCGTGATGTTGTAATTGATAGGAAGGCCAAAAGGGACGAACTTGGTTTGGCCGAAGATAAAATTGTTATACTTGCGGTTGGCGAAATATCAATTCGCAAAAATCACAAGATTATCGTTGAGGCATTGAGCCTTTTACCCAATAAAGACAAATTTGTATATGTGATATGTGGCCGTGAACATGGAGGAACTGATATCACAGATTCTATCATGTCGCTTGCATCAGAATATGGGATTGATGTCAGGATGTTGGGGTTTAGAAATGATGTGGATGAGTTATGTCATATAGCGGATATAGGGGTAATCCCTTCGGTTCGCGAAGGTTTGGGGATGGCTGGCATTCAACAGTTGTGTGCTGGTGTGCCCATGATAGGCACGGCAGTGCAAGGCATTAAGGACTATGTTGTCGATGGGGATACCGGCATACTGGTAGCTGATCCCTATAATGCTGAGATGTTTGCTGATGCTATTAAGCGATTGGAAGATGCCGATGTGCGATTGTCGATGGCTCCACAGTGTATCGCTATGGTGGAAAAATTTTCCATGGAGAATTCTTTAAAACAGCGCAAAGATATTTATTTTGGAGTGCTTGACGCTAAATGACGAATAAAATTCATATCTTTGTATTTTGAAAATAAACCAGGATTTACATACGCATGAAAAAGATATATTCAATATTTTCTTTAGTAGCAATCTTTGTCTTGTCATCGTGCGGTTCAACCAAGCATGACTTGAATATATTTGAGAATCTTCCCGGCGACAGTGGCACCCTCACTGTGCCGAGCACAGTGGTGAAGATTGAGCCGGAGATGAGTTTGGTGATTACAGTGCAAAGCGAAGTGCAATCTGCCTCGGCGGAGTTCAACCCTCCGTATATCAATCCTGCCTCTCCCGGTGCAACTGAATTTTCCGGCACTCCGGCAATAAAGCCCTACGAGGTTGACAGGGAGGGAAATATAGACTTTCCGCGTCTTGGTAAAATCCATGTGGAGGGTATGACCCAGATGGAACTGAAGGATTACCTCACCAAGCGTATCAGCGAGTATGTAAAAGACCCCGTGGTGTATGTGTCGATTCAAGGGTTCCGTGTTGTTGTTGTGGGAGAGGTGAATCAGCCACACACGCTATATTCCACACAGGATCGTTACAGCATACTTGATGCCATCTCCGCTTGTGGTGGTTTGGGTGACTATGCGCTACGTGACAATATTTTAGTGATGCGCCGCACAGGAGACGACACTATCGAGTATCAGAAGCTTGACCTTCATGATGCAAAGGTGGTGGAGAGTCCCTACTTCTGGCTCAAGAATGAGGATGTTGTGGTTGTGTCGGCCAATAAGGTGAAGCAAGATAATTCAAAGTATAATCAGAACAATGGATACAAGCTTTCCGTCATTTCTACTGTGGTCAGCACTGTATCGGTTATAGCCTCTCTAATCATAGCACTTACGCGATAGCCCTTGATAAAGTTCGACAGAATAATCGCATGGATATTCATATTCGGGTTCATTTGTTTGATTCCGAATAAATCATATGTGATATATTCTGATGAATTGTGCTATCTTTTACTGCTCATAATTGGACTTATAGATTGTGTCGTCAATAAAAAATGGCGCAGTTACAGTCTGATGATGATGCTCATTGGTATAATGCTGTTTTATTTGGTGTATTCTAATGTGGCCGTGCATTATAGCTCTTTCAAGGCTACTTTAGTGGATTTTGTGATTGAGATGAAATCTTATATCGCGTTTTCTGTTGTGTTGGGCATGAAACCTGAGTTTAATTCCATGGAAAAGTTGATACTTCAGGGGCTCTCTTTGGTAAATGCGGTGATTTCGTTTGTGGTTTTATGCTGTGGCAACGCGGTGATTGACGCTGTGATGGCCCACCCATATATAGGTGGAACGACTATTTTTATAAGTGCTATGGTATATCTATATGTGTCCATTGACAGCGATGGATTCATTAGTAGAAAAAACTTGTTGGTAGTGGCATTCCTGCTTATTATGGGATTGGTTTGTGGCCGGTCGAAATATTATGGCGAAGTCGTTGTGGCCTTGTATTTTATGTTTATTTACAGGCCCGGTTTCTTGAAGCGGTTGACACCGGGACATTTGGCTGTGGTGTGCTGCGTGCTGCTGCTCGTTGTAGCTGTAGGGTGGCAGAAATTTGATTACTATTTTATATCCGGCAATGTTGATGCTACTCGTTTTGACCCCGAAGTGATAGAGTCTTTTGCGCGTCCGGTGCTGTATCTGACAGGAGGAATGATACTCTTGGATCATTTCCCGTTTGGCACAGGGTTGGCATCGTTTGCGAGTTCTTCATCAACAGACCCATATTCGGGGGTATATCATGAGTATGGTATTGACAAAGTGTATGGCCTCAGTGAGGCGGAGCCGATGTTTATTTGCGATGCTTACTATCCTTTGCTGGCGCAGTTTGGGGTGTTTGGCTTAGTGTTGTTCGTGTGGTTTTGGGTGTATGCCTATTCCTATCTTAAGACGCTAATGAGGACAAATGCTGAAAAATATCGGTATCAAATTGTGATAGGTGTGAATATTGTCATATTTTTGCTTATTGAATGTATCGGCGGTAATACTCTTGCGCAAGGACCGGGTGTTGCCTCTATGATGCTTCTCGGCTATGTATGCGGTCAAGGAGCAAAGGTCAGGGATGGGCAAAATGAGGAGAAATTGGAACTTCAATCTGTAACAAAAAAATATATATAAGATATGGCTAAGAGTGAAAACATATTGGATCTGCGCCGTTTTTGGCGGGCCGTGAAGCAACTGCGCTGGATTTATGTGGCTTCGGTGGTTGGATTCCTTGCCCTTGCGGTGGCATACTGGTTTGTGGCGTTGCCGCAGTATAAGGCCAGCGGTGAGCTGCTCGTGGAGGATAGCGAGATGGGCGGCGGTGCCGGCGGCATGGACCAGATGATGAAGACATTCTCCATCGGTGGGTTCGGCGGTGCGGCTGTGGACAACGAGATGCTAATCATGAACAGCCACGATGTGGCGATGCGTGTGGTGAAGAATCTGCAGCTCAACCGCACCTATACCGCCCGACTTGACGGCGACAAGCAGGTGCTTTGGGGCAATTCCCCTATCGCTGTTGAGGCGGCCCCCGGTTATTTCGACACTATGCGGGTGGCTTTGAAGGTGAAGGTGGATATCCTTGACTCCGGCAAAGTGGATGTAAAGGTGACCAAAGGGTTGCTTGGCCGTACCGTTGGCGAGGCTGAAGATGTGGAGCTTCCCACAACAGTCAAGACTGAATACGGTGACCTTATGGTGCTCAAAACCGCCGAATTTGACAATACTCCTTACAAAACCGTCAAGGTGTCGGTGACAAGCTATGAAATTGCTTGCAAGCTCCTCACCAAGACATTGTTTATCGATGTGGCCTCCAAGCTTGGTGATGCCATTCTTGTGGAGTACAAGGCTCCCAACCGTCAGATGGGTATGGATGTGGTCAATGCCATAATGGCGGAATATAACGCCAAGCGCCTGCAGCGCACCCACTCCCGCGCTGCCGAAGAAGTGGAATACTACGACGGCGCTATTGCCAAGCTGATGACAGAGCTTGGTGATGTGGAGAAGAAGGAGGCCGATTTCCTTTCTAAGGATGGGCTACTCGCTACTCCTGAAACGGCTTCGATGCTTGCCGGAACCGCAATGAACAATAAAATGGCTGATGTGCAGGCTCGTCAGATTCTCGACTATTACCAAAAAGTGCTTGCTGCCATGAAGACTGATGCCGGTGGTGAGGAGTTTGTGCCGGTGGTGGAGGGGATTCCTGATGCCAATGTGACATCATATAACGAGGCGGTATGGAGCAAGCGTCAATTGTTGCGTTCGGCAACGGAAAACAATACTGCTTTGGTGCAATTGAACCAACGTATTGATATGCTTCGAGGCTTGATGATTGAATCTGCGGAAAAGATGATAGCGAAGTCAAAGAATGAGATCGCGTCTATGGACAATGTGACTGCTGCCGCTACATCCAAATTGGTTGATGTGCCGCAAAAAACATTGGAATACACATCAATAGTGCGCGACAAGACTCTCAAAAATCAACTGTATGCCTTTTTGCGTCAGAGCCGCGAGCAGTCGATGCTCCAGCTCTACAGCACTTCTACTCTCGGATTTGTGTTTGAGGAGGCTTATTGCGACCTCAAGCCTGACAATATGACTAAATATCTGGTGTTTGTGATAATGCTGTTCCTCGGTATTTTCTGCCCCTCGTGCCTGGCTTTGTGGCTGACCCTGCGCTATCGTAAGGTGAAAGACCTCATGGACCTGGCTCCGCTCTCAGTAGAGGCCAACAGTGTGGAGTATGACGGCAGCAAGGCTCAGCTCAACAAGCTCCGCGCCATATTGGTTGACAATCCTTCCGACAACAGGGTATATTGGATGTCGGTGGATGGTGCCGGAGCTTCAGTGGCACCCGCTCTTGTTGAGTCGTTGATGGCCATCGGACGAAGGGTGGTGCAGAGTGCTCCGGCATCGGACAATGACACGCTCCTCAGCGAGGCGTGGCAGAAAGATGCTGCTTCAGAATTGGGTGGCTGCAACTATCTGTTTGTGCAGATTCCTAATCCCGAGAGAGCATACGAACTGGCCCACACCATCGACGAACAGTCGGCAAGGCTGCTTGTGTTTGTGCCTTCTGGCAAGGTGAAACGCTCTGCTCTCAAATCTATGCTTGCGGGTATGCCTGCCGATAAAGTGTCGATATGTATCGTCAAATAATGAGTGTTAGTATATGAATATACTTGTTATAAATCTGATATTATATACTCCTGAATGGGGCATTATAAGAAAAGTCCCAAGTATAAAGGATACCATGATACATGGTATGTGCAAGGGGTTTGTTGAAGCCGGACATAGAGTGACGCTTTTAGCCAGTGAGGAATACAAGCCCGTTGAGTCGGAATTGTATGATTTTAATGTGTTGTTTTTCAAGTCAAAATGGACTTCGATATTCAAACCTGCAACAGTCCCTTGTCCAAGTGGACTTAGAAGATATTTAAGTGATCATGCCGCGGAGTATGACATAGTTATATCAAGTGAATGTATGTCCATTGGTAGTTATGTTGCGGCTTCAGTTTGTCCTGAGAAGTTGATTATATGGCAGGAGCGCGTGTGTCACAGCAAGATGTTGCACAATCTTCCGTCTAAGATATGGTATAATGTGGTGTGTCCCTTTGCCTATAAAAATATAGTGGGAATAGTGCCTCGTTCAATCATGGCATCTGAATTCATTTCTAAGTATCTGAAATCAAAAGTGATTGCAAAAATACTTGACCATGGCGTGGATGGAGATAAATTCAAGGAATGCTTGTCCAAAAAAGATGTATTGATCACATCATCGCAATTGTCGGAACGTAAACGCGTTGACTACATAATTAAAAAGTTTGCCAAGTTCGTATCAAAGGCTAAATATTCCGATTATCGTTTGCTGATAGCCGGACGCGGCAATAAAGAGGAAGAGTTGCGGCAGTTAGTGAAATCCCTTGGGATAGAGTCTAAAGTTGAATTTCTTGGATTCCTGAGCCAAAAGGAGTTGAACTCATATGTGGGTGCTTCAAAGCTTTTTATGGTGGCCACCCGTAGTGATTTGAATATGGTGTCGATTCCGGAATCAATAGTGTCCGCCACACCTTTGGTTATGAATTCTATTCCTGCTACTTCTAAATTCGTTCGTGATAATTTGCTCGGAATAGTAAAGGATGATTGGAACGAGGATGATTTAGCTGAGGTGGTTGACAATAATGCTGAATATGTGGCTAATTGCCATCGTATGCGGCCGCGATTGCTCAATACGGAAATTGCTAAATCCTTTGTTGATATTTTCAACGATTTTAGCGCCGCTGGGCATTTATAAATAATGTTAACGAGGTGTGCAATATCGAGTGCGGTTTTTCCGTTATTGATATGTTACCTACCATGAGTATGAAACCACAACAGCCTACTGATGCATCTATAATATTGACCTACAGATGTCCTATGCGCTGCAAGATGTGCAACATCTGGAAAAATCCTACCGACAAAAAGGAGGAGATCAAGGCCGAGGACCTCAGGTCGCTACCTCAACTTAAATTTATCAATCTCACCGGTGGAGAGCCGTTCATCCGGGAAGATCTGGCCGAGATAGTGGAGGAGTGCTACAAGCACACCCCCCGCATAGTGATATCCACCTCCGGCTGGTATGACGACAGGGTGATAGATCTTGCCAAGCGGTTTCCCAATATCGGCATACGCATATCCATCGAGGGGCTCAAGGATAAGAACGACGAGCTCCGGGGCCGCGAAGGCGGTTTTGAAAAAGGGTATCGAACCCTGTTGAAGCTACGCGAGATGGGGCTTAAGGATATAGGGTTTGGGTGCACGGTGTCCAACAACAATTCCTCCGACATGCTGGAGCTGTATCAGCTCAGCCGCAAGCTCAATATGGAGTTTGCCACCGCGGCGTTCCACAACTCCTACTATTTCCATAAGGATGACAACAGTATAACAAATAAAGACAAGGTGTGTGCCGACTTCGAGACTCTCATCAAATGGCAGCTGTCGGAGAAGCACCCCAAGTCGTGGTTCCGTGCGTGGTTCAACATGGGACTGATCAATTACATCGAGGGCAACCGCCGGATGCTTCCCTGCGAGGCCGGCTCGGCCAACTTCTTTATCGACCCCTGGGGCGAGGTGTATCCTTGCAACGGTATGGAGGATAAGTTCTGGAAAGAGTCGATGGGCAACATCCACGATGCTGACTTCATGACTATATGGAACAGTGATCAGGCTCAGCATGTGCGGGAAATGGTGCGCAAATGTCCCAAAAACTGCTGGATGGTGGGCACCGCTTCGCCGGTGATGCACAAATATGTGAAATATCCTGCCACCTGGGCGCTTAAAAACAAGCTGCGTTCAATGGTGGGCAAGCCGGCTTGTCTTGACAAGAAATGGTGTGATGTGGGGCAGGATCCCCGTCAGGGTAATCTTGACGCTAACGGCAACAAGTAGATTGCAGCCATGAAGATAGTGGTGATAGGCACTCGCGGCATCCCTGAGATTCAGGGCGGTGTGGAAACACACTGCCAGCAGCTCTATCCGCGTATCGCCGCCATGGGGCATGATGTGACAATCGTGCGCCGTACTCCCTACACGGAGGCATCGCCCGGATTGAAAGAGTATGGGGGCGTGAAGCTGGTGGATGTGTATGCTCCGCGAAAGAAAAGTGTGGAGGCGGTGGTTCACACTGCCTTAGCTGTCATCAAGGCGCGCCGGCTTAATCCCGATATCATTCACGTGCACGCCATAGGTCCGGGGTTGATGGTGCCGTTTGCGCGACTGATGGGGATGAAGGTTGTGTCCACCAACCATGGCCCCGACTACGACCGTCAGAAGTGGGGACGGCTGGCTAAAACGGCGCTCAAAACCGGCGAGCGGATGAGCGCCAGGTGGAGCAACAAAGTGATAGTGATATCCAAGGTGATTGCCAATATACTTGCCTCGCGCTACGGGCGCACCGACACAGAGCTTATATTCAACGGTGTGGAGGTGCCGGTTAAATCCGCCCGCACTGACTATATATCATCCCTTGGCCTTGAACCGGGGAAATATGTGGTGGCTGTGGGGCGCTTTGTCGAGGAGAAAGGTTTCCATGATTTGATAGAGGCCTTTGCCAAGGTGTCTCCGCAAGGGTTCAGGCTTGCCATAGCCGGCGATGCTGACCATGAGGATGCCTATTCGCGTTCGCTCAAGGAGCTGGCGCGTAAGCACGATGTGGTGCTCACCGGATTCATCCGTGGCGAGAAGATGAACCAGCTGATGACCAATGCGGCGTTGTTCTGCCTGCCATCTTATCATGAGGGGCTGCCGATTGTGCTTCTCGAGGCCATGAGCTACGGTATTGATGTGGCTGTGAGCGATATCCCTGCCAATCTGCTGCCCGCTCTTGAAGATAAGGATTTCTATCCGGTGGGCGATGTGGATGCGCTTGCGGCTCTTCTGCAGCGGAAGCTTGATAATAACGCCACTCCGAGAGTGTATGACCTGTCGCCCTACAATTGGGACAACATAGCCCGACAGACAGTCGAGCTATATCAACGTGTACTGAACCACACATAAAATCTAACCCGAGTGCTTGCTACCTCGTAAAAAACAAGAACAATGGAAAAGAATAGACAAGATTCCAGAGCGAAGTTCTCGCTCACATTTCTGCTGCTCACAGTGCTGTTCTGTGTGTGCCTTATAGTGTCCAACCTGATGGAAATCAAAACCGTGACCCTCGGACCGCTTACCATCACGGCCGGATTTATAGTGTTTCCGATATCCTATATCCTCAACGACTGCATAGTGGAGATTTATGGGTTTGCCCGGGCGCGGTTTGTGATATGGCTCGGCTTTGCCATGAACCTGCTGGCATCGCTGCTGCTCCAGATGGCTGTGTGGCTTCCCGGGTCGCCCGAATGGACAGGCCAGGAGGCGATGTCGCTGGTGTTTGGCGCTGCGCCGCGCATATTTGTGGCCAGCTTCACGGCATTTCTGTGCGGCTCGATGGTCAACGCATACGTGATGAGCCGTATGAAGGCATCAGCCGGTGACGGGAGCGGTTTCTCGCTCCGCGCCATTGTCAGTACCCTGTGGGGCGAGAGCGTGGACTCGGCCATATTCTTCCCGATAGCTTTTGCAGGTGTGCTCGGATGGGCGGAGATAGGTGCGCTGATAGTGACGCAGGCTGTGCTCAAAACCCTCTATGAGATACTGATACTTCCCGTCACCCTCCGCGTGGTGCATTGGTTGCGCTCACATGAAGGGGAGCCGGTGATTGACTCGTCGGATTCAAAATGGTGGAAATTCTATGATTTTCAATAAACAATATCCTATATCTATGGTGTGGGTGGATCTCGACGACACCATCATCGACTTCGCCACCAATTCCCGCGCCGCCCTCGAGCGTCTTTATCGCACCGGGGGACTCAGCCGTTGGTGGGAGCAGCCCGCCGGCTGGATCAATGACTACGAGCTCCACAACCATGCCTTGTGGGCTAAATATAATATAGGTGAAATTTCACGCGATTATCTGCGTATGGAGCGTTTTGCCATGCCGCTGGTCAATGCCGGAATGCCGCGCCCGCAGGCCGAGGAGATGTCGCGCCGTTTCGACCCGCTCTATCTTGACTACCTCGCTCAGGAGAAACACCTCATGCCCGGAGCCATGGCATTGCTGCGCCATATCAAGGAGTGCGGAGCCCGGATCGGCGTGCTCAGCAACGGATTCAAGGAGGTTCAGTATCGCAAGATGGACACAGCCGGGGTGTCGCCGTGGGTGGATTGCACGGTGCTCAGCGACGACATAGGAGTCAACAAGCCTGATATCCGTATATTCCGGTATGCCATGCGGCAGTCCGGGGTGCCTGACCCGGGGCTCCATCTGATGATCGGCGACAATCCCACCACCGACATCCGGGGTGCTATGTGCGCCGGATGGCATGCCGTTCACTACCGTCCGGCCCGTGCCGCCGAAGCCGGAATACCCGCCGCGCAGGGGTGCATTGTGGCGGCAGATCTGGATGAGATTTCCGGCCTTTTATCGTGACAACACTGATAAAATAGTGCTAAAGTGACATTTATTGTTAAATTTTTGCCTCAAGGTAGCCGCTAATTGCAAAAAAAATACGATATTTGCACTTGCAAAATGCGCAGGTGCCGTACTTGTGTGTTAAGCCTATGTAAATCAAAGTATTTAATCACAATATTAAAAAGCTTAATAAAATGACTAAAGCTGACGTCGTAAACGAGATTTCCAAGACCACCGGTATTGAAAAGGCCGCTGTTCTTGCTACTGTTGAAAAGTTCATGGAAGTTGTGAAGGACTCTCTTGCCCATGGTGAAAACGTATATTTCCGTGGCTTTGGTTCTTTCATTGTAAAGACACGCTCTGAAAAGACCGCCCGCAACATCTCCAAGAACACCACCATCATCATCCCTGAGCACAAAATCCCCGCTTTCAAGCCCGCAAAAGTGTTCATGGAAGAGGTGAAATAATCTCTCCATAGGCAGATCCTTTTTTATATAGCATTTTTATCAACCTTATTTAAATAACCTAACAATGCCCAGCGGAAAAAAACGTAAAGGCCACAAGATGGCTACTCACAAGCGTAAAAAGCGTCTGAGAAAGAATCGTCATAAGAAGAAATAAGCCCATAGGCCGGTTTCTACTTCCCGACGCTGTCCGGCATCCAGTGTGTTGGACCGATATACGAAGAACAAACTTCAGCGCAGGATTTACGTGTAACCACGAGTGTCCCGTGAAAGTTTGTTCTTTGTGTTATTTATTTGATGTATAACATTTATTTGATTAGACTCTAAGCAAATGCAAAGCGAACTTATTGTTGACGTACAGCCCTCGGAGGTGTCCATAGCGCTCCTTGAGGACTCCCGCCTTGTGTCGCTCCAGAAGGAAGCGCGCAATGTGGCATACGCTGTCGGCGACATCTACCTGGCTAAAGTGAAGAAGCTGATGCCCGGGCTCAATGCCGCCTTTGTCAATGTAGGCTATGAAAAGGACGCTTTCCTCCATTACTTAGATCTTGGCTCACAGTTCTCCTCCTATTCCGCGCTTCTCAAAAATTTGTTTGACGACAAGAAGCGCGTGCCTTCGCTTCAGAAAATGAAGCTCCTCCCCGACATTGACAAGCACGGCACTGTGGCCGGCACCCTTGAGCCCGGCCAGCAGCTCCTGGTGCAGATTGTCAAGGAACCCATTTCCTCCAAGGGGCCGCGTCTGACCACAGAAATCACCCTCACCGGACGCTATATGGTGCTGATACCGTTCTGCGACAAGGTGTCGATATCCCAAAAAATCAAAACCACAGAAGAAAAACTTCGTCTGCGCCAGCTCATCGAAAGCATCCGCCCGCAGAATTTCGGCGTGATTATCCGCACCTCTGCCGAGGGCAAGCGTGTGGCCGAGCTCAACCATGAGATGAAGACGCTCCTCAAATATTGGGACGACATGCTCGCAAAGGCTCAGAAGGCCACACCTCCGGCTCTCGTGTTTGAAGAAAAAAGCCGCATAGAGGGTGTGCTCCGCGACATTTTCAGCCCCAACTTTGAAAGCATCTATGTCAATGATGCCGACACTTTCGGGCAGATTCAGAAATATGTGAATCTTATAGCTCCCGAGCGCAAGGATATTGTCAAGCTCTACACCAAGACAGAGCCTATTTTCGACCACTTCAACATCACCCGCCAGATCAAATCTTCGTTTGGCAAAACGGTGTCGTTCAAAAACGGTGCCTACATCATCATCGAGCACACCGAGGCTCTGCATGTGGTGGATGTGAACTCCGGCAACCGCTCCAAGGCGGCCAACGACCAGGAGAGCAACGCCCTCGAGGTGAATATGCGTGCCGCTGACGAGATTGCCCGTCAGCTGAGGCTACGCGACATGGGTGGCATTATTGTGATCGACTTCATTGACATGAGCAAGGCCGAGCACCGGCAGAAACTCTATGAGCATATGCGAGAGGTGATGGCCAACGACCGTGCCCGCCACAACATTTTGCCCCTGAGTAAATTCGGCCTCATGCAGATCACCCGCCAGCGTGTGCGTCCGGCTATGGATATCACCACCACCGAAACATGCCCCTCATGCTTTGGCAAAGGAGTGGTACAGCCGTCGCTCCTGTTCACCGACACTCTCAAGGAGAAGCTTGAGTATCTTGTCAACGACCTCAAGCAAACGGATTTCATCATGTATGTCCACCCGTTTGTGGACGCATATATCAAAAAAGGGTTGATCTCCACCTATCGTAAATGGAGGCTCGAGCTCGGCAGCAAATTCAAGGTGTTGCCCGACCAGTCGCTCGCATATCTGCAGTACAAGGTGCTTGACAAAAACAAGCAGGAAATTGACCTCAAGGAGGAGAAGGATATGGACTCCTCCGCTACAAAAAACAAGAACAAAGCCAAGAATCGCAGCAAGGAGGAATAGTGCCGCCCATCGGCCTATCCGACATCACAGCAAAAACAAAGGCGTGACCCGGGATTCCGAGTCACGCCTTATGCTTGTTCATAGTATGAGGGGCTATCGTTTGAGGACGCTGAGGGCGGCGGCATAGTCGGGTTCGTCGGTAATCTCCTCCACCAGCTCGCGGTAGGCAATCTTGCGGTCGCGGTCGATGATAACCACAGCTCTTGCCAGCAGTCCGGCCAACGGGCCGTCAACGAGCTGCACGCCGAATTTCTGGCCGAACAGGGGCGAACGGAATGCTGATGCGGTGATCACGTTCTCAATGCCGTTGGCGGTGCAGAACCGCGACATGGCGAAGGGGAGATCCATCGACACGCATATTACTGCGGTGTCCTTCAATCCGGATGCTTCTTCGTTGAATTTGCGTACGCTTCTTGCGCACACTTCGGTGTCGAGGCTCGGAAATATGTTGAGCACCACTGTTTTGCCTTTGAAATCCATGCACTGCACGCGTCCAAGGTCAACGGCTGTGAGGTGAAAGCACGGAGCATCATCGCCCGCTGCGGGCATTGTGCCGAAGGTGTGGCACGGTGTACCTTTGAAATAAACTGTTTCCATATATCAATGTTTTGTATTGTTGACTTGTTCAGGGCTGTATGAGAGCCATTTTCTGTATAACAACCGTGGGGATATCTTTGTTGTAGCCGAGCACCACATCGGCCACAGTGCCGTCGGTGTTGGCCATTATCAGCACCGGGAGCGAGGATGCACCGCAGTCGCGGGCGAGCGAACGGGCTGAGGTGAGCAGATGCTCGCCCGGGAGCAGTGACGGCACGATGGCTTCAATGGTATCGATATTGTTGTTGACAAACGCCCATATGATGTCGGCCTCGTAGGGGAGTGCTCCTACGGCACTGCGCAGGTCGGTGACCATCTCTTTGGCAAATCCGGTGGATGCGTCCATGAGCGCTATCACAGTGGGGGCTCGGAAGCTGTCGGAGGAATGGCGCGAATATCTTTCGCCGGTGGAGGTGGGGAGAGCGAACCCGGGCAGGCGTGTGCCGGGGAGATTCTCGATGCGGAAATTGCTCTCGCGGTATTTTTCAAACTGCTCCGGATATATGGTCATGAGAGTTTGCTCGGAGATGTTGTCGCACTGCCGGCAGGTGGAGAGGTCGGTATAGTTCACGGTGACAGTCTGCTCGCTCAGTGCGCCGGGATTGTTTTCCAGCACCGTTCTCACCGGCATGAGGGTGAGCTTGTCAAGCGTATATTCCCCCTCCATGGCGGTGGAGCCGTTGATGATCATCACGGCATCAATCACCGTGCGCCGGGTGCCGTTGACCATGGTGTCGGGGTGTACTGTCAGGCGATATCTCTCGTCAGAAGCCATCTTCTTCAATTCATATCCCAAGGCTGCCGGGAGGAGGTTGGCAAACTGGGCTTGCCGCTGCACGCCGCCATTGTTGGCCGTGCGGAACGGAATGGAATCCCATTCTGTGTGATACTCCTGCAGCCGCTCGTTGGCGTAGCGGTAGTGGTGGCCGTTGAAATAAGCGCTGAACCCTTTCACCGGGGTGTCCCTTCCGGTCAGCTCCCAGTCGATGATGTAGTCGTAGGGTAGGAGGGCGGCGTTGCCGCTGGGGGGTGTCTGTTCAATCGCCACATTGTACACCACATCATCGTTGAGCTGGGGCATAGTCACGGAAAACTCCACCGAAGCCTTGACGCAGCGGTTGGCGGTCAGGGAGTCGATGGCCGATTGTATGAGGTTGACATGGGCGGCATTGGCTCCGCAGGACAGGAACAAGAGAGCGCCGCAACTGATTTTCTGAATATATTGCATAGCATTGAATATGGGATTTGACCCATAGTGATGAACGTATATATAACAATGTGTGGCCCGTTATTGTTGTGCCGTTGGAACAAAAAAACGCGGAAGTAATCCTTTCGGACTCTTCCGCGCATATATTATGAAAAGAATGATGGAAAGATCTTAATCTTCCACGGTGCAGATGGCAACGCGGTTCCAGGCGCGCTTGTCAAACATCTCGGTAACACCCTTGCCTTGAGCAGTGATGCGGTCAGCGGAGATACCGTATTTTTTCACGAGCATTTTCTTCACCGACTCGGCACGGGCAGCGGCGAGACGCTGGTTGAACTTGAGGTTGCCTTCGGGAGAGGCGTAACCGTCGATGATGCAGCGGGCCTTGGGATTGTTCTTGAGGTTTTCGGCAGTCATCTCCACAACGGGTATCTGGCTGGCGGGGATTCTGGAGGAGCTGAAGCCGTACATCACGTAGCGAACATTGCCGGCAGCGTCGGCCACAGTCTTGGCCACGTTTTTCTTGCTTGCCTCGCAGGCAGCGAGCTCATCGGCGAGAGCGGCGGCACGTGCAGTGGCGGCAGCACCCTTGGCGTTGGTGGCATCAATGGCGGCGCGGAGCTCGTTGATGCTGGCGTTGAGGGCATCGAGCTCAGCCTGGTTGCGTGCAGTCACACATTCAAAGTCGCGGCCACCGAAGTGGTAGCTTACGCTGGCGAGAATATTGATGTTGGCCTGACGGGCATCATAGGCAGCTGAAGTCTGCTCCACATCCAGGGGATGATATTTGGAGCCGGTCATGTTGTAGAGAATGTAAGGCTTGAGAGAGATGGTCACATAGCGGCTCACATTGAAGTTGAAGTTCAAACCGGCACGGGTGGAGAAGTAGTTGAAATCCTTCTCGCCGTCCTCGTTGGGGCCGTCGTTGGCGTACTCATGTCCCCAACCGGCGCCTGCCACAGCCTCGATGTCGAAGAAGCGGCCATCACATTTATATCCTCCAAAAAGGTTGAACAAGTTCACGGCTCCATATACTCCGACATAGGAGTTGTCGAAAGCTGTGGAGCGTTTGTAGTCGTACCATGAAGATGTGTTCACACCCCAGATACCTTCAACGCCGAGAGCGAACGAAGGGCTGAGCTGCTTCTGCAGGTGTGCACCCGCAGCGCCGCGCATGTTGGGGAAGAAAGCGTGTCCTTTCACGGTTGTGGTAACGCCTCCGTCAAGACCAAACGACCAATTGTCGTCAAATCCGGGAGCCATGTAGGCTTTTTGTGCCTGTGCCGTCATAATCCCTACGGTGGCAAGAGCCAATAGAATCACTTTTTTCATTTTTTAGATTTTAGTTATGTTATGTTTTTATGTATTGCTTGGTTAGTTTGGATAGTTTGGGCAAATATAGTGATTATTTTATATATTATTTAAATTTTGTTGACAATTTTCATCTTTTTTTCTTTGTGGTGGCTGATTGTGGAGTACTGATCTGCTGCCCTTTTATGGATTGAGGAGGTCGGGGTTGAAGAAGGCTTCGATTGTGCGGGCCTGCTCGAGGGCTGCTGCGGCGGGACTGTCGGGGTCGAGTTCGACTGCGGCGGCATAGCTGGAAGTGGCTGCGGCGCGGTTCCCGAGCTTCCAATACAGTTTGCCGCGCATGAACAATGCTTCTGCATTGTCTGGATGGGAGCGGATGAAGTCGTTGAGCATCTCAAGAGCCGGTTGAAGATGGTTTTGTGATATTTGTGAGGCTATCAGTTGGAGCGTATGCATAAAAGTTTGTACTTTTGAGCAACATCCGGGCGTGGATGTTCGTTAGAAATACAAAGATAGTAAACAGATTCCAAATCTTCACACCTATGCACCGCATAATATTTTTGGCCGTGGCCATGACGAGCGTGTTGTGCTCCTATGCCGCCGACCCGACAGCAACAGAATACAGCTGGGACGAATGTCAGGGTTCGTCGCGCCCCTATCCCGCCCCTAAAGAGGTGGTGGCGCATCCCGACTCTCTGACTCCCATCATGATTAATCATGTGGGGCGCCATGGCGCCCGGTTTGCCGCCACGCCCAAGCATGCCACCACGCTGATGGAGGCGTTGCGCGATGCCCGCGACAAGGGCACCATCACTCCCCGCGGCAAGGAGTTGCTGACCCTCACCGAGGGAGTGGTCAACATCATCGGCGGACGCTGGGGAGCGCTGGACTCTCTCGGCATGGCCGAGCAGCGGGGGATAGCGTCGCGAATGGCCAAGGCTTATCCCGCTTTGATCAACAAACGCACGGTGGAGGCCCTGAGCAGCTACTCGCCCCGGTGCATAATGAGCATGTATGAGTTCACCCATCAGCTTTCGCGTATGGACAACAAGGTGGAGATCTACACCTCTTCCGGGCGCCAAAATTCGCAACTGATGCGCTTTTTCGACCTGTCGCACGACTATAAGGAGCTGCGCGAGGGGAGCCAGTTGTCCGACCCCATCAAGGAGTTCACCTCCGCCAATATCACCATGGAGCCTCTGCGCCGTGTGCTCGGAGCGAAATATCAGTTTGGTGCCGACTCGGCAGATGTGGCTATGGCGCAATATTCCGTGCTCGCCGGACTCAATGCCATGAACATCCATATCGACATCAGCAAATATTTCTCCCAAAAGGAGTATAACACCTTGTGGAGCATTTTCAACTTCCGGCAGTATATGCAGCGCACCGCCAGCACCGTGAGCAGCGTGCCCGCCGAGATAGCGTCGCCGCTGCTGCTCGACCTTATCAGCACCACCGACAAGTTTCTTGCCGACAGCACATCTGTGGCTCCTGTGCAGCTGCGTTTCGGCCATGCGGAGACATTGATGCCGCTTCTGTCGCTGATGCGCTTGCCGGGATGCTACTATCTCACCAACTATTTCGACACCGTGGGGCTGCATTGGAAAGATTTTGATGTGGTGCCGATGGCGGCCAACATGCAGCTGATACTGTTTCGCAGCAAGTCGGGACGCATATATGTGCGCTGCGACCTCAATGAGCATCCTGTCCACCTTATCCCCAATAGTACAGCCATCTACACAGAGTGGAGCAAAGCCCGCGCCTATCTTGAGCGTTGCGTGCCCATCTACTATTAACCCAGATTTATCATGATGCCGGTGGCGGATGTGCCATTGCATAGTACTTAACTGACTATTAAGTAGGGTTGCACCAAGTTAAATAGATATTTGTGCTGAAATACTTGCGTTATAGGGCTGCTGATCAATTGAGTAGCCTTGCCTGTTCATGACAGTTATCTACTTGACTTGGTTGAATGATTGCTTTGTTGTGTGACTGCTCGGCTCCTGTCGGGGCGTGGTATTGCGGGGGTGAGCAGTTGCGAAATACTTGTTTTGCCTTAAAATGAGTTAATATTCGTGGTTTGCGAGTTGATTAAATGTTAAAAATAATAAATAGCAATCTGTTCGTGATTAAATATTGTGCTGTATGTATAAAATTATTTTATATTTGCAAAAAATACCAATTTAAAATATTTATCAAGTAAAACCAATACACAGCCATCCAGTAACTTCTAAATATTTATATCATGAAAAAATCTCTCTCATCCCGGCTCTTTGTGCTATAAGCATGAACGCCGCCAATGTCGTTAATTTAAATACAGGACAGCCCTCTTAAAATCAATAATTAACTAAAACTATGATTTATATGAACAGAACGATATTGTTGTTGCTGGTGGCACTGTGCTATCAGGCTGCTGTATTTGCGCAGGAGGAAACGGGTGCGTATATAAACGGTATATATTACGACACTTATTTTGACACAAAGGAAATGAAATCGTGTGCAGAAGTTGCTTACGGTAAGTATCCTGACGGTTATCCTTCCGGTGATATAGTGGTCGAGGGTAAAGTGGTGATTAATGGCAAAGAATATGAAGTGAAGCAAATAGGAATGTTCGCTATGGATTGGGTGAAACCTAACACAAAAGTGTCGCTTCCCAATGGTATTTATATACTGCAAGATCATTGTTTTGGCTCCCCCTACAACGGAAAACGAATTGATTTGGACATGAATTTTGGCAATATTGAATTGCTGTATGTAGGGTGTCTCAGTAGTGCCAAATTGCCTGATGAAGTATATATGCCCAAAGTCAGGAGTATTGGACCGAATACATTGGTCGATGTCACCACAAAAAAACTCGTGTTAGGTGGCAATCTGAGCTCGGTGGGTTGGTGCGCGTTCTCTGGCTCTATGATAGAGGAGCTTGTGTTTGAAGATGGTACTCACGCTGATTATTTCAATGGTATGAATCCATATTTGTCAAACAATGCGTTTCGGGGCATGAGGATTAAGGAACTGAAGCTGCCCAAATGGCAAAATATGGCTATCGGAGATTGCGTTGTTGACGAAAACATAGATCTCGAGAGGGTGGTGTTTCCGGATGTACCGTCAATTGAGTACGGTTACAATGATTATGTGTACAAGAACGTGACAAGCATTCAGCCGGTTTACGGATATTTCTTTATGGAGTGCCCCAATCTCACGGAGGTGGTGTGTCTCGGTGCAGTGCCACCGGTGATTACCGAAATAGATGATTTTGCCGACAGAAAATGCTACAAACCCACCAACGCCACTTCGTTTGAGTTCATGGACAATATCGACGATTGTGTGCTGAAGGTGCCGGCAGGGAGCGAGGAGCTGTATCGCGCCGACCCGGTTTGGGGCAAGTTCAAGACCATCTACGGGTTTGAGAACGGCGACTACACTTCCATCGTAATGCCAGAAGTTGTAGCTCCGGAGACGGAAGCCGTGCCTGTATATCACAATCTGCAGGGGATGAAGGTAGAGCGTCCTGAACATGGTCAGCTCTACATCCGCACCGTCGGCTCCCGCACCGATAAGGTGGTGTATTGATATATCGTGAAATAGAATGGTGGCCACCTGATTTTTGTCGGGTGGCCTCCATGATGATTCAGTGGATGGTTGGGTTATGGAGTGGGTTGTAGGCGGCGGTAGGCGTCGAGGAGCAGTTCGCTCAGGGTTGGGTGGCCGTGGACAGCTTCGGCTGCTTGGGCGGCGGTGAATCCGGCTTTCATGGCCATGACGGCTTCCTGGATGAGGTCAGCGGCGTGTGCTCCGCAGATATGCACGCCGATGATAGCGTTGGTCTGGGAGTTGACAATCACTTTCACTATGCCGTCGGGTTCTCCCATGGCCATGGCCTTGCCGTTGGCACGGAATGAGGTCTGCGCTGTTGCGTAGGGTATGGCCTGGTCTGCGCATTGCTGCTCGGTGAGTCCGGCCATTGCACATTCGGGGATGGTGAACACTGCGGAGGGGATTACCTGCGGCATCGGTTCCAGCCCGAGGGCCACGCGTCCCTGCACCTCGGCGGCGTGGGCGAGCATGCACAGGCCGTTGACATCGCCGATGGCGTAAACTCCCGGCAGGGATGTGCGCATGGCACTGTCCACGGCTATGGCTTTGCGCGTCATGGCAATGCCCAGCGCTTCAAGTCCTTGAGGGAGCACCGGAGTGCGTCCCACGGCCATGAGCACTGTTTGGGCCGATACGGAATTCTGTTTGCCCTTGCAGGTGAAATTTACCGCTATGCCATCGGGCCCGGATGTGAGGGAGGTGACCTGTGCGGAGGTGTGGAATTTTACGCCACGGCGTTTCATGTTCATCCGCAGCCTCTTGGCTATATCGGAGTCGAATGGCGGAAGAATCTCCTTGCAGAACTCCACCACGGTGACATCCACGCCCAGAGCCGAATAGATGGAGGCGAACTCCATGCCTATCACGCCGCCTCCAATGATGATGAGCGACTGCGGAAGCTTGGAGGTGGCGAGCATGAAATCGCTGTTGACGGCGAGTTCGCTCCCCGGCACGGGGAGGGTGGCCGGGCGTGAGCCTGTGGCCACAATGATGCGTGGCGCGGTGTATTGCAAATCGCCGACACTGATTGTTGTCGGAGAATTGAACACGGCCTCACCTTTGATAATGGTGACTTTGCCGAGCAGTGTCTCCACGCCTTGGCGTAGCTCGTCAACAATACGGTTTTTGCGCGACACCATGGCTGCATAATCCACCGCGGCTTCGGACAGAATCATTCCGAACTCCGAGGCCGAGCGCACGGTGAGGGCCACTTCGGCACTCCGGCACAGCGCTTTGGTGGGTATGCACCCGCGGTTGAGGCAGGTGCCACCGGGGAGGTCGCGTTCCACAATGGCCACATTGAGGCCTGTGGCGGCAGCGGTGGCGGCAGTTGTGTAGCCGCCGGGACCGCTGCCTATCACAATAAGGTCGTAGCTAATCATTGTTGAATCATCTGTGTGTAAGTCACCACCGGGTTGAGGGCGGCGGCGGTGTCGTCGGGTCGCGACACGGGAGTGTTGTGGGGGGCGGATTTCACCATCTCGGGCTGCGTGGCGGCCTCGGCGGCAATGCGATGCATCACCTCGATAAACTGATCGAGAGTGTCGAGGCTCTCAGTTTCGGTGGGCTCAATCATCAGCGACTCGTGAAACAGGAGCGGAAAGTAGATGGTGGGCGCATGGTAGCCGTAGTCGAGCAGACGCTTGGCCACATCGAGGGTGGTGACGCCGGAGCTCTTGTCCTTGAGTCCGTCAAACACAAATTCGTGCTTGCACACGGTGTCGATGGGGAGAAGGTAGGCGTCGCGGAGCGATTGTTTCACATAGTTGGCGTTGAGGGTGGCCAGCGGTCCGGCCTCCATCAGTCCGTTCTGCCCAAGCGAGAGGATGTAGCTCAACGCTCTCAGCAGCACAGCGTAGTTGCCCAGCGTGGCGGATACCGCGCCGAGCGATTCCTTGCCGCCGGTGAGGCTGAACGAGCCATCGTCGTTGCGCACCACCCTCGGGTCGGGGAGGAACTGCTCAAGACCTTTGCGCACACCCACCGGCCCGGCCCCGGGGCCACCGCCACCGTGGGGAGTGGAGAATGTTTTGTGGAGATTGATGTGCATCACATCAAAACCCATGTCGCCGGGACGCGCCATGCCGAGCATGGGGTTGAGGTTGGCACCGTCGTAGTACATCAGTGCTCCGGCTTCATGGGCGAGGCGTGCAATCTCAGGGATGTTGCGCTCAAAGATGCCGAGAGTGTTGGGGTTGGTCATCATCACGGCTGCCACAGTGTTGTCGAGCAGGGAACGAAGCGCGTCCAGATCCACAGTGCCGTCGGGCATGCTTTTCACCTCCACTACCTTGAGTCCTGCCACCGCCGCACTCGCGGGGTTGGTGCCGTGGGCGGAGTCGGGCACAATCACTTTGGTGCGCAGTTTGTCGCCGCGGCTGTCATGATATGCCCTGATCACCATGAGTCCGGTGAGCTCACCATGGGCTCCGGCAAACGGATTGAGGGTGAATTCGCTCATTCCTCCAATCTCGCTCAGTGCCGCCTGAAGAGTGTAGTACACCTCAAGCGCACCCTGGACAGTGCTTTCGGGCTGGTATGGGTGAAGTCCGGAGAACATGGGATGGGCGGCCATCTCCTCGTTGATGCGGGGGTTGTATTTCATTGTGCATGAGCCAAGGGGGTAGAAACCGGTGTCCACGCCGAAATTGTTGGTGCTCATATTGTGGTAGTGGCGCACGAGAGTGGGTTCGTCCACCTCGGGGAGGGTCAGAGGCGTGTTGCGCATCAGGGCGTGCGGAATCGGGCTGGCCTCGGGACAATTGTTGGAATCTATTTTCAAGGCACGCCGACCGGGATGCGAAAGCTCAAACACCAGCTTGCCATATAAATCTCTGTTCATAGTGAATGGTTGGTTATGAAGGTGTTAAACTCTATTGACCAGCTCCACGAGCAAGTCCATTTCAGCGCGGGAGCGTGTTTCGGTGACAGCCACGAGCAGCTTGTCGGGGCCGATGACCACTCCGGGGAGCACTCCGCTTGCCACGCAAAGGTCCATCAACTCATTGAGGTTGATGCCGGTGGCGGTGAGGCAAAATTCGTTGAAGAACTCGCTGTCGGGATAGGTGAGCTTGAACTTACCGGTGTTCACCAGTCGGTCGGCGAGATAATGTGCGCCGTTGTACCCTTCCATCCCTATTTCGCGGAGCCCTTGCGGTCCGGTGACCGAGAGGTACATTGCCGTGAACAGTGACATCAGCCCTTGATTGGAGCAGATGTTGGAGGTGGCCTTGTCGCGGCGGATATGCTGCTCGCGGGCCTGCAGGGTGAGCACAAACACCCGCTTGCCGTTGGCATCGGTGGTGGCACCCACAATTCGTCCCGGGAGCTTGCGTATCAATGCTTTGGTGCAGCATAGGAACCCGAGATAGGGGCCGCCGTAGCTCAGTGGCATACCGAGGCTCTGGGCATCGCCGGCGGCAATGTCGGCTCCCCACTCGCCGGGAGTTTTGATACAGGCGAGGTCGGAGGCAACAGCGTTGAAAATCAGCAGGGTTTTATGCTCATGGCAGAGGTCGGCGAGGCCGGAATAATCCTCAAGAATGCCGTAGAAGTTGGGCGTGGCCACAATCACTCCGGCAATATCGTTGGCCTGAAGCGCGGAAGCGATGAAGTCGCGGTCGGTGACGCCGTTTGCCGTGGCCGGAACCTCCACCAGCTCGATGCCATGGTAGCGGGCGTAGGTGGCGCACACCTTGCGCACGGCCGGAGCCACGGTGGCACTGATCAGCACTTTGTTGCGCTTGCGGGCATGGGCCACGGCCATCATCATGGCCTCAGCGGTGGCAGTGGTGCCGTCGTACATCGAGGCGTTGCTCACCTCCATGCCTGTGAGGTTGGCCATCATGCTTTGATACTCAAATATATAGTGGAGCGTGCCTTGCGATATCTCGGGTTGATAAGGTGTGTAGGCAGTGAGAAACTCACCGCGGCTCATCATCTGCGGGATGACAGCGGGGGTGTAGTGGTCGTAGAATCCCGCGCCGGCGAAGCAAACGAGTTGCTCATTGTCGGCACCGAGATTGTTGAAAAACCGCCGCACCTGCTGCTCGCTCATCTCCGGCGGGAGATTGTAGGGTTGCTTGAGGCGTATCTCCTCCGGCACATCGGCATATAGATCGTCGAGGGTACCGACCCCGCAACGGTTGAGCATCCGCTCTATGTCGTTGGGTGTGTGAGGGAAATATCTGTGCATAACGTTGGGAAGTGTGGTGGTTAGTGGCTTTCGTTTTCGCAGAACTGTTTGTAGGCCTCCTCGTCCATGAGGTTGTCGAGTTCGGAGGGGTCTGTCATCTCTACCTTTATAATCCAGTTGGCCATGGCGTCTTCGTTGACGAGGCGGGGATTGTCGATGAGGTGCTCGTTGATTTCCACCACCGCACCGCTCACCGGGGAGATGAGGTCGGAAGCGGCTTTCACGCTCTCCACAGCGCCGAAATCATCGCCGGCGGTCACATCGTCGCCGGTTTCGGGCATATCCACATACACCACATTGCCGAGAGCATGCTGAGCGTAGTCGGAGATACCGATATAGGCGATATTGCCGTCGATGCGGGCATATTCATGTGTTTCGGAATAAAGAATTTTGCTCATGATAATCAATATTTTAAGGTTGTTTCTTATAGCTTTTTTTATAGAATTTCCTGGAGGTCACCACGGCGGGGAACTGCTTGCGTCGTATCTGTACCAGCAGCTCGGTGCCCGGGATGGCGTGGTTGGCGTCAACGAGCGCCATGGCGATGGATTTGTCCACGCTTATGCCACGATAGCCGGTGGTGACATGGCCCACGATTTCGCCCGCGGGAGTGAGCACCTCATATCCGTGGCGGGGGATGGCACGGTCGAGAAGTTCAAGTCCCACCAATTTCTTGGCCGGGCCGTTTTGCTTCTGAGCGGCGAGGGCTGCGCGGCCAATGAATTCCGGCTTGTCGAGCTTCACGAAGATACTGAGTCCGGCCATGATGGGGGTGATGTTGTCGGTCAGCTCATCGCCATAGAGAGGTAGCCCCACTTCAAAGCGCAGGGTGTCGCGGCAACCGAGTCCGCAGGGGATGCATTGGCCGCTTTCCATCAGGAGGTCCCAGAGCGAGCGGATCACCTCGTGGGTGGCGTATATCTCAAATCCGTCCTCGCCGGTGTAACCGGTGCGGCTCACAAGTATATGTTCGCCGTCAAGGAGCATTTCCTCGAAGGTGTAGAATGCAAGATGGGAGCAGTTGATGCCGAGCACCTGCTCCATCACCTTTTCAGCCTCGGGACCCTGCACGGCGAGTTCACCGAGCTGGTCGCAGAGGTTGTTGATCTCGAGGTCAAAACTTTTGGCTTGCAGCTCAATCCATGCCACATCCTTGTCAATGTTGGCAGCGTTGATGACCAGCAGAAAATTGTTGTCGCCGCGCTTGTAAACGAGCAGGTCGTCCACCGTGCCGCCATCCTCGCGGCACATCATGCCGTAGAAAATCTTTCCGTCGGGGGCATTTGTGATGTCGTTGGTGAAGATATGGTTGACGAATTTCTCGGCATCGGGGCCGGAGATGTTGATCTCGCCCATGTGGGACACATCGAACACACCGCAATGTTGGCGCACGGCGTTGTGTTCCTCGGTGATGCCCTGGTATTGGATGGGCATGTCAAACCCTCCGAAAGGGCTCATCAGCGCTCCGAGGGCAATGTGCTTGTCGTGGAGACAGGTAGGTTTGATTTCTTCCATAGTTGTGTTGGTATTCAGAATAACAGGTTGACAAATTGCTGGTTGGTGAGTCCGTGGATGATTTCGCCTACATTAAGGTGCGCGATGGCCTGCTCCACGGCTTGGCGATTGTAGGGCGTACCTTCCAGCGGGGCGAGCAGCTGCGAGTCGAGGTCGCCGAGGAGGAAGAAATCGCCTCCGATGTTGATGTTGGCCATGGTGCCGCGGCTGGTGTTGATGGTCACATCGAGTTCTCCCACGCCCTCGATGCGCCTGTGGGCTGAGAATGTGGCGGCTTTGGGGGTGTGTCCTTCAATCCAGGCTTTGGAATAGTACGGTTTGGACATCTCTCCAATTCGCTCGGTGTCGGCCTTGGTGAGGGTGATTTCCTCGCTGCCGCACAGATAGTTGCGGGCGTACTGCTTGAACTCATCTATCGACATCGTGATGTGCTCGCTGAGGGTGGTGATATGGCTTTGCACCGAAGCCACCCCTTTGGCGTCGAGCTTGCTTTTGGACGGAGTTATGGCGTTGAGGATATGGGCCATGTCGGTGTCAAACAGCATTGTGCCGTGGACAATGCTGTGGCCGGGACGATGGTAGAAGGCGTTGCCGCTCACCTTGCGCGAGCCGATAAGGATGTCGTTGCGCCCGGTGTTTGTGGCATCGAGTCCGAGCGAGCGGAGCATTTCAGCCACTATGGAGGTGTAGCGTTCAAATGTTGTGGCTACGCTGCTTGCCGAGGATGTTATGTATGAGAACATGATGTTGCTCCTGTCGGCAAACACGCACCCGCCACCGCTGCGGCGCCGGAAGATGTCGATGTTGTTGGCGGAGCAATAGTCAAGGTTCACTTCGCGCTCCATAATCTGGTTGCGTCCGAAAATAACCGTCGGGGACACCTGCCACATAAAGAAAAGGTCGGTGCCGGGCTCCAGATAGTGTGAGCCCACATACTCCTCCATAGTGAGATAGAAGGGTAGTTTGCGGTCGGTGTTGTCGGGCAGAGAAACGTATTTCATGGTCGAAAGATAGGTATGGGAGCGAACTCCCTGCAAATATACTCCAAAGGTTGGGCAAAACAAATTTATCGGGAGATAATAATTCCTCTAATTCCTATAAAACTTATATTTCTTATATGACAGAGGCTGCCTGACACCGTCAGGCAGCCTCCGTTGTGGGGAAAGAATAAGATGGAGATTATTCTTCGAGGGTGCAGATGGAAACGCGGTTCCAGCTGTTTTCGCTGAACATTTCGCCAACGCCTTCGCCCTGGGCGGTGATTCGGTCGGCGGCGATGCCATACTTGTTGATGAGCATGGTCTTAACCGATTCGGCGCGGGCGGCAGCGAGCTTCTTGTTGAGCTCAAGGCTGCCATCGGGGGAAGCGTAGCCTTTGATCACCACTTTGGATTTGGGCTGGTCCTTGAGGTATGCGGCCACCATTTCCACGTTGGGACGCTGGTCGGCTGTGATCTTGGAGGAACCGTTGCGATAGAAGATGTAGCGCACGCTCTGGAGGGAGTTGTCGGCTTCCTTGATCACTTCGGGTTTCTTGTTCTGGCAAGCGGTGAGCTGCTCGGCGAGAGCCACGGCGCGGCTTTCAGCGGCAGCGGTGGCAGCGTTTTGGGATTCAACGCGTGCGCGGAGGTCGTTGACCTGATTGTTGAGCTCGGCAAGCATTGCGGGATCCTTGGGGGTCACACATTCAAACTGTGAGCCGAGGCGGAAAGAAACGCCCACCATGCAGTTGAAGTAAGCTTTGCGTGAAGTGTAGGCGGCGGAGGTGTATTCCACTTCGAGGGGCGTGTACTCGGTGCCGGTCATGTTCCATGACACTGAAGGCTTGAGCGAGAGGGTGAACACGCTGCTGAGGTTGAAGTTGAAATTCAAGCCGGCTTTGGTCATAAAATAGTTCTGGTCACGCACACCGTAGGCATAGGGAGCGAAAGCCTGGGGGCTGTTGAAGTTGTGGCCCCAGCCTGCACCGGCCACGAGATCGATGTCAAATATGCGCACGCCGTCGCAACGGAGGCCACCGAAGAGGTTGAAGAGGTTTACAGATCCGTATGCTCCGATATACATGTTGTCAAAGGCAGTGGTGCTGCGGGCAGTGGCTACCTGGGGACGGTCGAAATGGTTGGTGAAGTAGATTTTTTCCCAAGAGGAGGTGTTGATTCCGGCATATCCTTCAACGCCAATGGCGAAAGCGGGGGAGATGCCTTTTTGCAGATGAAGACCTACGATGCCACGCATGTTGGTGAAAAACGAGTGTCCGCGCACGGGTGTGCTGACACCACCGTCAAGGCCGATGCTCCAGTTGGAGCGGAAGCCGTAGTTCTCATAAGCTTTCTGAGCGGATACAGGCATCAGGCAAGCGAGAGCTGTGGCGGCTAAAATGAATTTTTTCATAAGGTAGAAATGTGTGAATAGATTCTGTTTTGATATTGGAGGTTAGTGTAGTCAATATGGTGCAAAGATACAAATAAATCGTTATAAACCTACAAATTGAGTGAAAAAAGAAAAGCACCTGCAAAAGCAGGTGCTTTTTGTATAGTTAGAACCGGATGGTATTATTCTTCGAGGGTGCAGATGGAAACGCGGTTCCAGCTTTCTTCCTTGAACATGTCACCGATACCTTCACCCTGAGCGGTGATGCGGTCAGCAGCGATACCATATTTCTTGGTGAGCATGGTCTTCACTGACTCAGCGCGGGCAGCAGCGAGTTTCTTGTTGAATTCGAGGTTGCCGTCGGGAGAAGCGTAACCCTTGATGACTACCTTAGCGTTCTTGTGGTTCTTGAGGAACGAAGCCACCATTTCCACATTGGGCTGCTGGTCGGCAGTGATCTTGGAGCTACCAATCTTGTAGAAGATATAGCGAACGCTCTGGAGGTTGTTGCTTACTTCCTTGATAACTTCAGGTTTGCGGTTCTGGCAAGCGGTGAGCTCAGCAGCGAGAGCGTTAGCCTTGGTTTCGGCAGCGGCAGTAGCGGCGGTAGCAGCATCGAGTTCGCCACGGAGTTCGTTAACCTTAGCGTTGAGGGCGTCGATTTCAGCGCGGTTGAGGGGCTCAACGCACTTGAAGCTACCGAAGTGGTAGGTGACACCGGCAAGGATGTTGAAAGTAGCATTGTGGATGTCGTAGGCGGCAGTTGTCTGGGCAACATCAACATCGCTCATGTTCCATACGATCTGCGGTTTGAGGGCGATTGTAAGGTTTTTGGTGACATTGAAGTTGAAGTTCAAACCAACGCGGGTGGCGAAATAGTTGTGGTCGCCGTCGCCATTATAATAAAGGTGTCCCCAACCGGCACCGGCCTCAGCGGCGATGTCGAAGAAGCGGCCATCACATTTGTAGCCACCGAAGAGGTTGAAGAGGTTTACGCTACCGTAAGCACCAACGTAGGTGTTGTCAATGGCGGTTTTGCTGTGGATGTCGCTGTACCACGAAGAAGTATTGATACCGGCCAAGCCTTCAACGCCGAGGGCGAAAGCAGGAGAAATCTGCTTTTCAACATGAAGACCAAAAGCGCCACGCATGCTTCCGAAGAAAGCGTGCCCTGTGAGGGGTGTTGTGGCACCACCATCAATACCTACAGACCAATTGGAGCCGAAGTTTGTGGCTTCCAATGCTTGTTGAGCTTGAGCTGTCATCATGCTTGCAGCAGCAACAGCAATAAGAAACATTTTTTTCATCTGAAGTTGATTTTAGTGTTGATAAATTCGGCACAAAGATAATAAGTTTTATTTAATTTAACGATTTTTGCCTTAAAAACTTAAATCTTTATTTACTTTTTTATTGATGTTTTTATGAATAAAACAGACAGGGGGTGTAAATGTTTGGGAAAAATGATGTTTTTTGCTGAAATTGCAGATATACAGATTGTGGCGTCGGCAGTTTGTAATCATTCCAAATTGTTGTAATTTTGCGGCTGTTATGAAAAAGACTGCAATAATCATTCTGCTGCTTTCTCTCTTCTCCATTGATATTCAGGCCCAAGAGCCTGCTGATACCACCGACCGCTCTCTGGACCTCGACGAGGTGGTGGTGACCAAGCGTGCTGACGGTCGCCGGCGGTTGCGTGTGGATCCGGTGAACACCGAGATTATTTCGGGCACGGAACTGTTCAGGGCGGCGTGCTGCAACCTCGGCGAGAGCTTCACCACCAACCCTTCGGTGGATGTGAGCTATAACGATGCCGCCACCGGTGCGCGGCAAATCAAGCTGCTTGGCCTCGCCGGCACGTATGTGCAGATGCTCACCGAGAATATCCCCAATTTCCGCGGTTCGGCTTTGCCTTATGGTTTGGGGTATATCGCTGGGCCGTGGATACAGTCGATTCAGGTGAGCAAGGGTGCGAGCTCGGTGAAGAACGGCTATGAGTCGATTTCCGGACAGATCAATATTGAAATCAAGAAGCCTCAGGCTCCGCAGGAGGTGATGGCCAACGGATATGCCGACCTCAACGGTAAGCTGGAGGTGAACGCCAATGCCAACCAGTGGATCACCAAGGAGTTGAGCACAGCTCTGCTGGTGCATGGCGAGAAGTCAACCGCCGACCACGATTCCAATCATGACTCCTTTATGGATATGCCCCGCGTGGACCAGGTGGCGGTGATGAACCGATGGGCCTACGTGAGCCGCAATTATATAGGTCAGGCCGGTGTGAAGTTCCTTGCCGAGAAGCGTCGCAGCGGCCAAAGTGAGCACCATCGCGACATGATGTCAGAGCTGCCGCTGTATCAGATCAATATCTCCACAGTGCGCTGGGAGGCATTTGCCAAAAACGCATATATATTTGACCATGCCAACAATGGCAATGTGGCCTTGATATTGTCGGGGAGCAACAATAACCAGCATTCGCATTACGGCGGCAAGCTGTATCATGTGGCGCAGGGCAATCTGTATGCCCAGCTGATGTTTGAGCGCAATTTCACCAAGCGCCATGAGTTGAGCGTGGGCCTGAGTTGCAACTACGACCGCTATTCGCAGCAGCTGCGCCTGAGTCACGATGCTTCTGTGGAGCCGTGGGCGTGGAAGCAGCATGAAACTGTGGCCGGAGCGTATGCGCAATACACCTTCAATGCCGACTCCAAGCTGCTGCTTATGGGTGGTGTCAGGTATGATTATTCCACCGACTACGGGTCGATGTTCACCCCGAGACTTCATGCGCGGTGGAACATTTCAGATGCGCTCACATGGAATGTGTCGGCCGGACGCGGCTACCGTGCACCCCATATCATGGCTGAGAATGCGTTTCTGCTCGCATCGTCGAGAGCGTTGATTTTCGACCCCGATGTGCGGCAGGAAGAGGCGTGGAATTTCGGCACCGGACTCGGCTACACCGTGTATGTGGCCAACAAACCGCTGAAGCTTGAGGGAGAATACTATTACACTCATTTCACCCATCAGCTGCTGGTGGATATGGACTCCAATCCCCATGCTGTGTATTTCCGCGACCTGAACGGACGCTCCTATTCCCACACCGTGCAGGTGGAGGCCACATATCCGCTGATACAGGATATGAGCATCACCGCCGCCTACCGATTCACCGATGTGAATGTGGACTATGGGCAGGGGCTGGTGCAGAAGCCGCTCACTTCGCGCCACAAGGGGCTCGTTACCGTGGGGTATGCGCCGATGATGGGGTTGTGGCAGTTTGATGTCACCTGCTCTGTGACCGGTGGAGGCCGGATGCCGTCGCCCTACCGTATGGCCGATGGCGGGCTGTCGTGGGAGCCTGAATACAAGGCATATCCACAGCTTAGTGCACAGGTGACCCGCAATTTCCGCCACTGGGCGGTGTATGTGGGTGGCGAGAATCTCACCAACTACCGTCAGCAGCGGCCTGTGATCGGTGGCGAAAACCCTTGGGGCACCGGTTTTGATGCCACTATGGTGTATGCACCGCTTCATGGCGCGAATGTGTATGTGGGGTTCCGCTACACCTGGAACCGCTATTGATTTTATCGGCGGAGATTTCGTAATGTGACGAATTGATGTTAACTTTGTGGCATTGTATTATGTAATAATCATTAAACGATATAAAGAATGAAACGTATCTTCAGCCTTTTTGCCGCCATGATGGTGGCTGTGGTGGTGATGGCCGCCGACTATGCTACTGTCCAGTTCACAGTGTTGCCTCAGATGACTTGCCAGAACTGTGAGAACAAAATCAAGTCCAACATCCGCTATGAAAAGGGTGTGAAGCAGATTGACACTTCGGTGCCCGACCAGCTTGTGACTATCACATACGATGCTGCCAAAACCAATCCCGAGAAGATTGCTGCCGCATTCAAGAAGATAGGCTACACAGCCACCGTGGCTTGTGGTGAGGCTGCCAAAACTGTTTGCGCCGAGCAGAGCGCGTGCCCTTCGGCGGCCAAGCAATGCTGCGGAAAGAAGAAAGATTGCAATGGCAAGAAGTGCGGTGACAAGAAGGGCTGCGGTGACAAAAAGGTATGCCCATCCAAGAAATAACGGTTGATGAGAAAGTATTTAGTTACCGGTGGTGCCGGATTTATAGGTGCCAATTTTGTCAAATACCTGCTTGAAAAATGGGGCGCGGAGGTTGATATTCTGGTGCTTGATGCGCTCACATACGCGGGCAACATGTTGACTCTCAAAGATGAACTTGAACTGCCCAATGTGCGGTTTGTGAGAGGCGATATCGGCGACACCGAGCTGGTGAAGCGGCTGTTCAGTGAGTTTGACCCCGATTATGTGGTCAATTTTGCTGCCGAGAGCCATGTGGACCGCAGCATCACCAATCCCCGCCTGTTTCTCGAGACCAATATTCTCGGTGCTCAGAATATGCTTGACTGTGCCCGCCATGCGTGGCTTGAGGGTGTGGATGAGCACGGAGCTCCGGTGTACAAACCCGGCAAGCGGTTTCTGCAGATCAGCACCGATGAGGTGTATGGCTCGCTGAGCAAGGATTTTGACTCTGCGTATCCTCTTGAGGTGAGCGAGGAGGTGGCCCGTGTGATAGAGGGTAGGACCGACCTCAAAACTTTCGGCTCCAGCTTCTTCACCGAGGATTCGCCGCTGTGTCCCCGCTCTCCTTACTCCACATCCAAAACTGCTGCCGATATGCTCACTATGGCCTATTACCACACCTATGGTATGCCGGTGGTGGTGACCCGCTGCTCCAACAACTATGGACCGTATCATTTCCCGGAGAAGCTCATTCCGCTGATGATCAAGAATGTGCTCGAGGGCAAGCCGCTGCCTGTGTATGGCAAGGGCGAGAATGTGCGCGACTGGCTGTATGTGGCTGACCACGCCAAGGCTATTGACATGGTGCTCCGCAACGGCAGAGCAGGGGAGGTGTACAATGTGGGTGGCTTCAACGAGGAGCAGAATATCGACATTGTGCGTACTGTGCTCCGTGAAATCCGCCACCTCATGCTCGCCGAGCCACATTATCGCAAACTGCTGTCCATCGACCCTGAGGAGATTGATGAACGGCTGATCACATACGTGGCCGACCGTCCCGGGCATGACATGCGCTATGCCATCGACCCCACCAAGATTGCCACCGAGCTTGGATGGTATCCCGAAACTCCGTTTGCCGAGGGTATCGCCAAAACCGTGCGCTGGTATCTTGACAACCGTGAGTGGGTGGAAAGCGTTACATCTGGAGATTACCAAAAATATTACGACACGATGTATGAACATCGTGATGATATGTTGAAACAGTTATGAAAGGCATAGTTCTGGCCGGGGGCTCCGGCACGCGTCTCTACCCTGTGACCCGGGGCATCAGCAAGCAGCTGGTGCCGGTATATGACAAGCCGATGGTGTACTATCCGGTATCGGTGCTTATGCTCGCCGGCATCCGCGACATACTGATAATATCCACCCCCGACGATCTCCCTATGTTCAGGCGTCTGCTTGGCTCGGGGCATGAGATGGGTGTGAACTTCGAGTATGCTGAGCAACCGCGCCCCGAGGGACTTGCGCAGGCGTTTCTGATTGGTCGGGAGTTTGTGGGCGATGACGATGTGTGTCTGGTGCTCGGCGACAATATTTTCTATGGCCAGGGGTTCACAGGTATGCTGAAAAAGGCTGCGGAGACTGCAGCTGCTGACTGTGCCACTATCTTCGCCTATCCGGTGAAGGATCCGCAACGCTTTGGCGTGGTGGCTGTTGACGACCAGTGGAATGCCGTGTCAATAGAAGAGAAGCCGGAGTGTCCTGCTTCCAATCTGGCGGTGGTGGGATTGTATTTCTACCCCAACAGTGTGGTGGATGTGGCCACTCAGGTGAAGCCGTCGGCTCGCGGTGAGCTGGAAATCACCTCTGTCAATCAGGCTTATATGGAGGCTGGCAAGCTTAAAGTGCAGCCGCTCGGACGCGGATTTGCATGGCTTGACACCGGCACCACCGACTCGCTGCTCGAGGCGTCCAATTTTGTGGCTTCGATAGAGAAACGCCAGGGTTTCCAGGTGGCGGCTCTCGAGGAAATAGCTTTCCGAAAGGGATGGATTGACGCTGACCGGCTCAGGCAGCTCGCCACTCCCATGCGCAATAATGCGTATGGGGAATATCTCTTAGCTCTTGCCGAAGATGGAATTGAATAAACTTCAGATTTTTGACCTGCCCGCCATCCGCGATCCCAGAGGCAATCTTTCTGTGCTGCAGTATCCCAGCACCATGCCGTTTGAGCCGATGAGGGCCTATTGGATATATGATGTGCCGTCGGGCCGCACCCGCTATGGTCATGCCTATTACTCGCAATACGAGCTTATTGTGGCTCTGTCGGGTAGTTTTGATGTGGTGACTGACGGCGTTGACGGCCCAAGGCGGTTTGAGCTTAACAGAGCTCATCAGGCCCTCTTTCTGCCACCGCTCACATGGCGCGAGCTGGAGGATTTTTCCACCAACTCCGTGGCGCTGGTGCTGTCATCGGCGCTATATGACGAGACCGACTATATCCGCGATATTGATTTGTTTCACGAAATTATCAGCCATGACCTCCAATAGCCATCAAATATCACGCGTGGAGCAGTGCCGTATCATCGAGCTGCCGCGACATGGAAGCGAGGACGGATCCATAGCTGTGGCCGAAAATTCATCGCTGCTGCCGTTTGCCATCAAACGCACTTTTTTCATCTACGACATCCCCTCGGATGCCGTCCGTGGAGGGCATTCCCACTACACCATGGAGGAGCTTATTGTAGCCGCTTCGGGCAGCTTTATGGTGAAGCTGTATGATGGAGTTGAATGGAAGTTTGTCACGCTCAACCGCCCCTATCAGGCTCTCTATGTGCCCGCCGGGATATGGCGGTCGCTGGAGGATTTCTCCACCGGGAGTGTGTGTCTGTCGTTTTGTCCCGACAAATTCGACGAGGCCGACTATGTGCGCGATATAGATCTGTTCAAAAAGCTTACCGGGGGCAAGGTATGATTCCGCATCTTGATTTGAAGCTGGTCAACGACCCGTATCTTGAGGAGCTGCAGGCTGCTGCTGCCCGGGTGATCGCCTCCGGGCGGTATATCGGCGGCGAGGAGGTGGAGCGGCTCGAGGACAGAGTGGCACTCAGATGTGGGGTGCCCCATGCTGTCGGTGTTGCCAACGGTCTGGATGCTCTGCGCCTGATTCTCATGGCCTACAAGGCGATGGGTATGCTTGCCGACGGCGATGAAGTGATTGTGCCGGCCAACACTTATATAGCATCGTTTCTCGCGGTGTCGCAGGCGGGACTCGTGCCTGTGGCTGTGGACCCTGACCCGGTAACAATGAACCTCACAGCCTCCGGGGTGCGTAACGCTTTGACGGAACGCACCAAGGGCGTGATGCCGGTGCATCTTTACGGTCGTGTGGCGTGGAGCGATGAGCTTGCCCGCCTGGCTACGGACCATCGGCTGCTGGTAGTGGAGGATTGCGCCCAGGCTTTGGGTGCCCGCAGCGGAGCGGCCGGTTTGTTTGACTCGCATATGGCCGGTGGTCTGGGTCATGCTGCGGGAATCAGTTTCTACCCCACCAAAAATCTCGGCGCGCTGGGCGATGGAGGCATGGTGCTCACCCATGATGCTGAACTGGCACGCACAGTAAGGGCGTTGGCCAACTATGGAAGTACTGAACGATATCATAATCAATATATTGGACTTAATTCCCGGCTCGACCCCATTCAGGCGGCAATGCTGATGGTGAAGATCAATCACCTTGATGAGGTGAACCGAAGGCGTGCGGAGATAGCCCGAAAATACAGCTGCGGGGTGGTCAACCCATTGATTGAGCTCCCGTTGATGCCGGTCCGAGATGAATTGGAGTGCGTGTGGCACCAGTATGTGGTGCGTGTGCCGGAACATCGCGACCGCATGAAGCGATATCTTGATGCCCGCGGTGTGGGCACGGATGTGCACTATCCCTGTCCGCCGCATCGGCAGCCTTGCTATCGGGGGCTGAAACATTCGCCTCTCCCTGTGGCCGAACGCCTGGCAGGGGAGGTGCTCAGTCTTCCCATCGGTCAATATCTTTCGGATGAGGATGTTGACACAATCGTGAACCTTCTTGATAATTTCCGTTGACGATGAATAGAAGTGGATTTCAGTGGCGCTCGCTCAGCCTTTGGGCTATGATGGCCATAGTGGTGCTGTTGCTGGCCTCGGTGTATATGTATGGCAAATGCTCCGGCCCCGACAGAAATGATGCGCCGGAGTGGCGAGTTAACGCCAGGGAGCTGATGAAGGTGAATATGCCTTCGGGCTTGCCGCAGCAGATGGTACATTACGAGGGTATGGATGTGAATTTCAATCCGCAGCTCCATATCCCCAACTATGTGGTGTGGGAACTCACTGCCGATGAAACTCAAGGCGATGTGCCCCGGCTCAATAAGTTTATGGCCGACCCCGAAGTGGAGGGGTGTGCCGACACCTGGGACTACAGCTATTCCGGCTACGACAGAGGACATATGGCCCCCGCCGCCGATATGAAATGGAGTCGCGAGGCCATGAGGCAAACTTTTTATCTCACCAACATCTGCCCTCAGGCCAAGGCTCTAAACACCGGCGCATGGAACAGACTTGAAGCCAATTGCCGCAAATGGGCGCAGCGCGACAGCGCGTTGATAATCATCTGCGGACCAATATTGACCGCCCGCCCCGATGAGTTTATAGGCGACAGCAGGGTGGCGGTGCCCAAGCAGTTCTTCAAAGTGGTGCTCGCCCCGTTTACACACCCTATGAGCGGCATCGGGTTCATTATGCCCAACGACCGCGTGGAAGGCGGCATGCAGGCGGCCGCAGTGTCGATTGACAGTGTGGAATCGGCCACAGGATACGATTTCTTCTCAGCTCTTCCCGATAATATCGAGACTGCGGTGGAGAGCCAATGCGATTTTCATAAATGGAACTCAAAACGATGATTGACACTCACATCCACTCCTCCGACGACACTATCTGCGCCATCTCCACGCCTCCCGGAGTGGGCGGTATCGCTGTGGCGCGCGTCAGCGGACCAAAAGCGCTGGAAGTTGTGCAGAAAATTTGGAAAGGCAAGCCGCTGGACGCCATGAAATCGCATAGCGCCCATCTTGGCACTATCCTTGACTCGCAAGGCAACACTCTTGACCAAGGCGTGGCCACACCGTTTCTGGCCCCCGCCTCATTCACCGGCGAGGATGTGCTGGAGCTCAGCGTCCACGGCTCGCGATTTGTGCAGCGCGAATTGCTCAACGCACTCATGGCTGCCGGAGCACGGTTGGCCGAGCCGGGAGAGTTTACCCGCAGAGCGTTTGTCAACGGCAAATTCGACCTTGCGCAGGCCGAAGCCGTGGCCGATGTGATAGCATCCGACTCCAGAGCCGCCCACCGCATAGCCATCAACCAGATGCGTGGAGGGTATTCCAAAACACTTGAATCTCTGCGCGAAAAACTTCTGGAACTCGCTTCCCTCCTTGAACTCGAACTTGATTTCTCCGAAGAAGAAGTAGAGTTTGCCTCCCGGCAGCATCTGCTCACCCTCGCTCAGGCCATCCACAGCGAAGTGACCCGCCTCCAAAAATCGTTCGCTCAAGGCACAGCCATCAAGCAAGGCATCCCCGTGGCAATCGTAGGTGCCACCAACGCTGGCAAATCCTCGCTGCTTAACGCACTCCTCGGTGACGATAGAGCCATTGTGAGCAACATTCACGGTACCACACGCGATGTGGTGGAAGACACACTCGAAATCGGCGACTATCAGTTCCGTTTCATGGACACCGCCGGGCTGAGGTCAACCGACGACACAATCGAAAAAATTGGCATCGAACGCTCCCTCAAAGCCATCTCCAAGGCCTCGATAGTGATAAACGTAAG
>URCF01000001.1 GCA_900546365.1 uncultured Porphyromonadaceae bacterium | reverse complement strand
CGGGAGCGGTGGTTGTGCTCACTCCGTTGGCGGTCATTTTCGTTGCCATATTCATTGGAGTTTTAGAAATTCACAATCATCATTCGCTGGTCGAATGTCTTTGCGGTATTGCTGACAAGGCGTTGCTTTACCCAAAAGTGGTGTTTACCGTAGCCATATAGAAAAAACTTGTTGAGTTCGGTACGCTCGGCGCATACGGCTACTGTTTCTCTCAGTTCGGTTTCATTGCGTGTCAGCAATATGCGGTTTATGAGGTCAAGCACAATCGCTCTTATCTTATCGTCAAAGTCAAATATCAGACTTTCAATTATTACATTCATCTTGGTTGGGTGTTGTGACCTGCGCCATTGCTGACGCAGGTCGGTTAAACATTTAGGCGGTCATTCTCTTGCGGATTAACTTGGCGTTGCTGTTGACAAGATTGATGATGCGGTCGTGGTATTCGGTGTCCTTGTTGTATTTGCCGTGGCACTGCACCACTTTGAGGGTACGCAAGTCAACCTCTATGGTTTCAATTATCTCTCCGCCAATCCTCGCTGAAAGAATGAGAGAGTCCTCCTTTCGGTAGTATCCCGCTCCGAACACGCAGATATTCTGCGTCTTGCCCTCCTCATAGTATTCATTAACACTTTCAAGTACCTTGATTGTCAACTCGTTGTCAGTGATTACCAATCCGAAGAACTTTGATTTTAAGGCAATGAACGTATCTTCATTTTCCTTTTCTTTGAGTAACCTCTGTTGCTCACGTTCACGCCTTTCTATTTCGTTTTGTCGCATTCTTTCTGCGACTTCCTTTGCTCGTTTGGCATTGATGCGTCGTGTTATCACGTCGTGCGCGCCTTTGAGGTCTTGGGGACAGATGTTTTTGGGATTGCGAATATCCTCACCCAAATCGTTTAGCATACGGATATAATCACACCACATTGAAATGTTGTTGAGAGTATATCCGTGACGCTTTGCAATTTTGTAGGAGTTCCAACAGATGTTGCAGGTGCGCGGATTGGTGAGAAAGTATTTCATTATCTCAACATCTCCAGCCTTCATCATAGTTTCAGCCATTGGATTGGAGAGTAACACGGCAATAAGACGGATTGGGTTGATGTCATAAAACTTGCCATCAAAGCCGTTGCGGATTACTTGCGGTAGCACTTTGTAACGGGGATACATCAACGCTTGTGCGCTCACATAGTCGTATGTGTCGGAGTTTGAGCGTACCTCCAGAGAGCTATCCCATACCCAAAGGTCGTAATACATAAATCCCATACCCCTGCGGAGTGCCACGACTGTAGATGTTCCATTTGGTGCTATCCATTGCTGCATAACCTCCAAAAGATAGAAACGGCAGGGTTCTCCCTTACGGCTCTCAAATTTAGCCATAGCCACACGATATACTTGATAACCTCGGCATGTAGTAAGATAACCGATATATGAAATTCTCTTGTAGGTGCGCTTGCGTGTTTCCTCTATTTTGAGTTCCGCTCCGCAGTGCGGACAACGGCAACCGAAAAGTGTGTCGGAAATTGTGCTGTCATCGCTGTGCCATTCGTGACCGCAATCGGGGCAGGTGATATTACCTTTCTTGGTGCGGTAGGCGATATGCTCCATCCCATTCTTATATGCCCATTCAGTTTGAGCCGGAGTAAGTTTGGGCAGAGTTGCTGATAGTCTTGCCACCTCTTTCTGTATCTTGTTTTTTGGTTTCATAGCAGTGCGGTGTTAAAAGTCGAAAAGACTTGGTTGAACATCTTGGGTTTTCTTTTCGGTGGTCGGCTTGGGTTGGGTGTGCTTGCGCATCTTCGCCATTTCCTCTTGGCGCAGACGCTCTATTGCGTCCTGTCGTGCCTGTTCCTTTTCTTCCTCGGTCAATTCAACCGTATGGTTTACCACCACTTTGCAGTTAATTGGATTGCCAACCTCAATCTCCGCTTCTTCGTAGAAATGGATTGCTTTTCCGAAAATCTCATCATCGGTAAAGCCGTTACAACCGCTTTTCTGAACCTCGTTAATGATATAGCAAACACAATCATCAACTGATTTCTGCGGATTGGCGAACTTGACGGCAAATAATGCGTCATTCTCGGCTCTCTTTTCAAGGTATTGCAGAATGGTGTCTGCAAACGCCATACTACCTTTGTTTTCATTCTTGCTTGCCATAGTCGTAATATTTAGAGTATTGTTAATATCCAATAGATTGTCAGTATCGCGGTGAGTATTGATATTATCCAACCGACACCTCGGAATATAGGTCTTATCAGCACCCAATAGATGATTACGCCAACTATCGCCACCACCCAAAGGACGAACCTTTTTATGCGGTTGAGACTGGAGATGGATGCTCTGCCTCGGGAATTTGATATGTTGTAGTTCGTTTTCATCGTGCGACATTTTTTTTATGCGTCTATCGACTATCGAAGTTTTGCTTGCTCGTTGAAACTATCGCGTGTGGAGAGCGAAAAGGGCTGTTCGCCCTTTGATGAAAAAATACAAGCTGACCAATGGGAAGTCTGGAGATTTTTTCATCAAAAAGGCAAAAGAATAGCCCTGCTCCACACGTTTTCAATTACGAGCAAGCAAGGCTTCCTTAGTTGATTTGACTGCCATAAATTGGAGCTAAGTTTCCGTGTCGGTGAAAACGAACTACAACATATTAGATTTACCCTTGCCATCGTTTACTGATGGCAATAGGCATATTACATAAAGTCTAAATCGCTTCTTTCGGTGCAAATGTTTTGCTGTAGCAATAAATAAGACCCAATCCCTGTCAGGCATAGTCTATGATTTCACATCATTGTCTATACCCGTGGATTGCTGAACAAGCGGAGAGTGATTTGGCGGTCAAAATTCCACATCCGGCAAAGGCGTTAAGAACACGGTGTGTCGCCAAAAAGACTTGAGGTAAAAAGCAGCGTCCCCGATGCTTTACCGCAAGGCGTTGGCAATACTCGGTGTTTAGCCTCTGCCCATAGGCGAGAGGTTGTCAAATGGTGTCAGGCTTGCCCGATACTTTTTGACGACCTCACGCCGCCAACACTGACCGCCAAATCTCTCTCCGCTTTAGACTATCAGTTACATCATGCCTATCAATATAAGGAAAGCCAGTTGGAAATATATGAATAGGTAATAATAGTCTTTTCTTCGGATTTTTAACACATTAGGTGGGTTCAATTTCAGAATTAATTAGTAATTTTGCAAGCGTATCAGAGGATATAGAGCAGACAAACGGAGACAAGGGAAAGACACCTTGTGACAGTCCTGTGCTACACTCGTGCTACACGCAAGACGCAAGCCTATATAAACATTTGGTTATCAAAATATTGGAGAGAAAGTTCACTATCCTCTCTCTCCGCCAAAAGGCAGACAAAAGTCCTGTAAGTAGCTTACTTACAGGACTTTTTCTTTTTAGGCATTGTCTGAAAATGCCATAAAAATGGACACAAGCCAGGAAGTTGATTTGGAGTTTGATGTGTTATTTCCTGACTTAAAGCAACAAGGAAATGATTATGACAATCAGACCGAGAATGATTAGGCTACGGCAGATCCAACGCTTATGTATTAGGTTTTGCTTGACTTCCTCCCACTTTTGAGGAAGCCTCTCATATTCTTTTTGTGCGTTCATTTGCTTTGCAGCAAACCACGATAATGTAAACCAACCTACAACAATTAGTGCAATTCCAATATAGAGTAAAATAGTAGCCATAGTGTACACTTTTTAATATAAAACTAAATGGCCGACAAGAAAGTTTACTTTAACGAGCCCCAACGACTTACACAGCTTATCAATGCTAACATCCGCCGAATAAAATATAATGAGAATGCGGATTGTTACGGAATTTATTATACTTTTGTGAAATGAAACAGGAAATTAAACATAGGAGGCTTTATGCGTTCTTTAACAGCAAAGTGCTTAACGTACTTTATGTTATGGGCGTGCTTTCATTGCTGCAAGTTGGGTACTTGAAATCAATGGAATTGCCGGTGGTCTGCTCTTCTGCTTCATTTGCTTTATTTATAGGCTATTCTTTATGGCTATGGATCAAAAAGCCAAAACAGATAGTCGTAAATGTATGGCTATCTGATTTGACAATATGGTTCACATTGTTTTTTTTAATAGTAGCCGCAATGAAAGCTACCTCATGGATGTGGTACACATTCCCTATTGTTGCTGCAATTGTCATGTGGTTCATTGATATGATTTACCCACACGACAAACTATTTGATATATAACAAACTGGTAAAACCGGTAACCATATTATTATATCCATTGCCGACATAAATTTCCATTAAATTTTGGCAAGTAAAGAATTCTTTATAATTTTGCGTAATCAATTACGAAATTAAATACGATACATATATGGATTTCTTTGAACGCACAGGGAAAATGGCAATCGGCAGTAGGCTGCGAGTCTTGACAGAAACGCTTACACGCGATGCCGCAAGCATCTACGGACTTTATGGCATTGACATAAAGCCCAAATGGTTTCCTGTTTTTTACTCACTCACAGACGAACAACCTAAGAGTGTCACTGCCATTGCGCGAGAAATAGGGCAATCCCACCCATCGGTCAGCACAATCGTAAAGGAGATGATGAAAGCAGAACTTATAACCGAGGTGGATGACAAAGCTGACCGCCGATGCACACTGATAACGCTCTCCGAGTGTGGAAAGAGGCTTTCACAAGAACTTATTGCCCAGCTCCGTGATGTTGAGCGTGCAGTTGAACAGATTTCATCGGAATGTGACAATGACCTATGGGCAGCCATCGCCGATTGGGAGAAAGCTCTCGGGCGCAAATCCATTTTCGACCGGGTAAGAGAGATTAAGGAACAACGCGAGCATTCAGAAGTTGAGATTATAGAATACCGGCCTCAATACAAACAGGCTTTCTATGAGCTCAACCGCAACTGGATTGAATTATATTGGGAACTTGAGCCCCATGACATTAAGGTATTGGAAAATCCGGAAAAGCATATCCTTGAAAAAGGTGGCCATATATTCGTAGCCTTATACAATGGATTTCCAGTTGGTGTATGTGCCCTGTGTCCCATGCCGAAAGAATCCCGCTACGATTTTGAGCTGGCAAAACTTGCGGTCAACAATTCCATACAGCGAAAAGGCGTAGGCCGCCGACTATGCGATGCCGTTATTAGAAAAGCGCGTGAATTGGGCGGAGAAATGCTGTTTCTTGAAAGCAATACCAGACTAAAACCGGCGATAGCCCTCTATCGTAAACTCGGATTCAGAGAATTGCCCGAATACCATCCGGCATACGCTCGTGGAGATATACAGATGGAATTGACACTCTAAACAATCACAAAGCATGAATAGAAAAATATTTGTACGGCGTGAAGATGCCATTAAAAAGACATTCAAGGGTGTCAATCTTGACTCGCTGGCAGTTGGAGAGAGATCAATGGTGACAAAAATGAACTATGTCAGGGGAGACTTTGCCACTCTTCACACCCATCCACACGAACAGTGCGGATATGTGATTTCCGGGGCATATCACTTAATTGTGGACTGCGAAGAAAAGATTGATGTGATAATGCATCCCGGTGACACATACGCTATTCCCGGAAATACGCCTCACTCGTTTGAAGTGATAGAGGGAGGAGAAGTAGTCGATGTGTTCACACCCCATAGGGATGATTATCTCTGATTCTTAATTGGCAATAATCCACCCTCCGAAGGTATTCACCTCAGTTTGTCATATTCTCCATCGACAACAGGTTCAAGCCATTCTGTAGTGGTCTCTTCTCCCGGAACTCCAAAAGCGAGATGAGAGAACCAACTGTCGGAGGCTGCCCCATGCCAGTGTTTTACATTTGCCGGGATGTGGATTACAGTGCCGGGGAGTATCTCGACAGCAGGTTTTCCTTCTTCCTGATACCAGCCGCGTCCGGCGACGCCAACAAGCAACTGACCTCCGCCTTTTGTGGCATGATGGATGTGCCAGTTGTTGCGGCAACGAGGCTCAAATGTCACGTTTGAAAAATTGACCTGTTCGGTGGAAAGCGGAGCAAGATAACTGTTGCCGATGAAATATTGGGCGTAAGCCGTGTTGGGCTCTCCAATGGGGAATATTGACTCCTGCTCAAATTTTTCTTTCGCATCAGCGGCATCGGTTGAGTCTTTCCATACTTCCACAGCCTGACGGAACGCTCCCCACGCCTTGGGCCATCCGGCATAGAAAGCCACTTGGGTCAGCACCTCGCATATTTCAGTCCGGGTCACACCGTTTTTCTTTGCCTCCTGAAGATGAAAGCCGAGCGACTGGTCAATAATACCACTGCTAACGAGGGCAGTGACGGTAACTATGCTACGGTCATGCTTTGATAGCTTATTTGTACGACTCCATACCTCACCGAAAAGAACATCATCATTAAGTTCAGCGAATTTAGGCGCGAACTCACCAAGCTGTACGCGTCCGGCTGTCTGATTAGGATTGACCTCATCAGCGGTTAATCTTGTTGGGTTTTCTGCATTTGCCATGATTGAACAACCAATTATAATTGTTGACAAAATATATTTCTTCATTTCAGTATTTCAATTCAATAATTAACAGATATGCGTGCTTGCTCACGATTGCCCTAAGCCGTGCTACAAAATTACACCATAATCAAAACATACCGTTTATACAAATTCCGGTTTTTATTGACCTAATTTCATATTCCACAAATATATGGCTAATCATATACCGTAAAAGACTTATATTTGCGGTGAATAAAAATTAAAGGCCATGCAGGAAAAACCGTTGAACATAAACAGCATCTCCGAGTACAACGATATACTCGGAGTGGAAACAGTTCACCCCCTTGTCAGCGTGATCAATCTGGAGGATGCCAAACCGATGCGTCATGCGCGCCACACTTTCAGTTTCTACGTTGTGTTTCTGAAAGAGGTGAAATGCGGCAACCTCATCTATGGATGCCAGTCCTACGACTATCAGGAGGGCACAGTGGTGTGCATAGCCCCCGGGCAAGTGATTGGAGTGGAAGATAACGGAGAGGTGTTTCAGCCCAAAGGGTGGGCACTATGCTTCCACCCCGACCTCATACGGGGCACTGCATTGGCATCACACTTAAAGGAGTACACATTTTTCTCCTACGCAGTGAATGAGGCTTTGCACCTGTCGCAGAAGGAGCGGGACATATTCATTGACTGCCTGCAAAAAATCAGCACCGAACTCAATCACAGTATTGACCGATTGAGCCGCCGCTTAATCACCACCAACATTGAGCTGCTTCTTGATTATTGCCTGCGGTTCTACGAGCGTCAGTTCATCACCCGCGAAGTTGTCAACTCCGATATTCTCACCCGCTTTGAAAACCTGCTCCATAATTATTACGCCGAGGAACGCCAACTGCAGGAGGGTACCCCAAGTGTGGCATGGTGTGCCGGAGAATTGTGCCTTTCACCAAAGTATTTCAGCGACTTGGTAAAGAAAGAAACCGGACATTCGCCAATCGAGCACATACAGCACCATCTGATGGAGCTTGCCAAGGAGCAATTGATGAATCCGCTCCTGAGCATTTCGGAAATAGCATACAAGCTCGGATTTCAATATCCGGCCCATTTCTCGCGGCTTTTCAAAAAAGTGGTGGGAAAAACTCCGGTTGAATACCGCTCATATTTCTCCAGCAACTGATATGGTATTTTGCAAAATCAATGAATTGTTGCATCCGTCCGGAAATAGTAAGATCTCCGTGAGATGATTTGACTCAAAAACAAAATGTTTGGGAGCCGGTTTAATTCCACATAAATATAGTTTGAGCTTCAGTAGAATCATTATCTGCTGAAGCTCAAAACATTCAGAGCCGCGAGTGGGACTCGAACCCACGACCTTCTCGTTACGAATGAGATGCTCTAACCAACTGAGCTATTGCGGCCGAAAAGCTGACTGCAAAGTTACTAATAATTTACAGATTGCTTGCTAAATGTCATCTTAATTTTTGCCTTGTCGAATCGCAGGTTGGCCATTGCCGGGATACTGACATACGGATTGATACCTGTGATATAGGACTGTTCGTAGTAGTAGCCGCTTGATGAGGTTTCGGTGACAACATCTACCGCGGTGATAGTGAATGTGTAATCATCGGCAGTGATAGTCTCCTTGTCAAGTAGCGAAAGGATATAGTTGCGCATATCAGGGATATTGTACGACCCATCCGTTTTGCTATAAGAGGCCAAAAAAGATGTTTTGTCATCGCTGATTTTGTTGTTGGCAAAGAATTTATCCTTATCCTTGCTCAGCACAAACAGCACATTTGCGGGCGGCTCGATACCGAAGCTGTTCTGTATGGTTTCCACAGGCACGGACAGCGAAACTGTGTTGAGCACAGCAGTGCCCTGACCTTGCGAACGGAACGATGCCAACAGATCCTTGACAGGGAAATTCATTTTCACTTCCGTTCCGGCGGGGGCCACGAGGATGGATTCACCATTGCTGATACGCGCCTGAAGCTGGGGACTGATGTTATAGTCAATCAAATTGTCAGTGATGATTTCGGGAGTAACCGCGAGATATGACCTTACAAAATGATAGGCAGTATCGCGAGCGGATGAGCCGGAGCCAATTGTTTCGTGGCGAGTGAAATGCAGATTGATACGGGTGTCAACAATATTCATCACACGACCGGAACCAAAAGTGCTCTTGACATACACTCCGGGGAAGAAGCGGGAGAACAACTGCGGAGATGTGAATGTGGTGGGATTGGACACATATTCAGTGTACAATTCCTGACCGAATGAGCGGGGGAGATCCACGGAAACGGTGCGGAACGCCAGGTTGGCTATCGAATCGTTGTGGAGCGCGTTGGCCGAATACATGGCTGAAGCCCAAGGCTGATTGTCATAATACCCATCGGGGTCAAACTCGCTGGTGATAGAGGAGGGGAGTTGCTGATTGAGTTTATACACAGTCAGCCCCATCGGCACAATGGAATCACCGGTGAATCCGCCGGGACGAATGTACATCACCAGCTTTACCGAGTCGATGTCGTTGACCGACACTCCGGAGGTCTCGATATTCTGCGCGGGCATGAACTGGGTTACAAAGCCTGATGTGAACTGTCCATACTCCTGCGCATTGATGCTGCCAAGCAGCTGCATGGTGGTGCGTGACAAAATTGAACTGTTGGGCTCGGAATGACCTGTGACAGTGAACAGAGAATCAATAATCACTTCCGACTCATCGCTCACAAGCGAGCTTCCAACCTCGGATGTTTCATCCTGACAGGAAGTACCGGCAATCAACAATGATATTCCGGCACCAATAAGAAAATATTTATTCAAGCTCATAGCTGCTTTCAAAAAAAATCAATTCTCTCCGATAAGCGAACCATAGAAGTCGGCGATGTCAGCCGCAATGGTATCGTGGGAGGTGAATGGCATGAATGGCTTACCGCTGGCGGCAGCCATATCTATCAATTCCTGCGACACAGTGTCATCGGACTGCACGATGGCGTCGGCATACTGCATGGCAATCTTATTAAGGGTTACGAAATCAACAGGCTCGCTACCCAAAACCTCGACATCCTCAGCTCTGAATGGGCCGGAGGTGAGTTTTTCTACAAATCTCGGATCAAGGGTATAGTCAAATTTATCGCCGTCAAGAGTGTAAATCACCTTGGTATTGGCAAACAACGGCTCGTCCTGATACATCTTTTTAATGTACAGAGGCACGAGCGACGAAATCCAACCCATGCAATGAATCACAGCGGGCTCCCAGCGCAGTTTCTTGACAGTTTCAATCACTCCATGCACATAGAACATCATGCGCTCATCATTGTCGGCGGTGGAGCTGTGGATTTCAAGGTCTTTGCTCGGCCCGTGATGGAAGTAGTCATCATTGTCAATAAAATACACCTGCATACGGGTGGGCTGGAGAGTAGCCACCTTAATAATAAGGGGATGGTCGGTGTCATCGATGATGACATTCATGCCACTGAGCCTTATCACCTCGTGAAGCTGGTTGCGGCGTTCGTTAATGGAACCGTATTTAGGCATAAATGTGCGAACTTCAAATCCTTTTTCCTGGATTCCCTGAGGGATTTTTCTGCCGGCAAGAGCCTCTTTAGTATCGGCTGTATATGGGGCGATTTCCTGCGAAATAAATAATACCTTACGTTGATTCATGCTTAAATACGCATATTATGGGTGAAATTATGGGGCAAAGATAATAAAATAAATCCAATTTTGATAACTTTTCGGCCACAACTAACTTACTTCACTGAGAATCAAACCCTCACAAAAGGCACGATTGACGCAGATTTCTTAAAAAACACAAAGGCGGGAGAATATCACACGTAAAATCACTACCTTTGCATTATGAAACTCATGAAACGTTCTCTTAACATGACCAGAATTAAAATAATACTGCTGCTGTTCATAACCACAATCTGCCTGTCGGCCACTGCTCAAAACAGTGCCTCGCCTGCATCATGGCGCATGTCGGTGAAGATGACCTCCGAAACAGAAGGCGTTGCCACTATCAAAGCCATAATCACTCCCGGATGGCATCTGTACGGCACCACACTGCCCAAGGGCGGTCCCAAACCCACAACATTCAATTTTGCCGGAAGCAAAGGCGTGGAATTTATCAGCGACCTCACTGTCAGCCAAGCTCCTAAAAAGGTGCATGATGCCATTTTCAATCTTGATCTGAACTGGTGGGACACCGATGTGACTTTCCGCAGAAAATTCCGTGTGACAAACCCCGCCGATGCACAGATCTCTGTCACTGTCAACTATATGGGGTGCAACGATGAAACATGCGCACCACCGACCACTAAAACTTTAACCAAGCCTATACATATCAAGAAATAATGAAGCATATCTATATTTTTTTCATAGCTATCGCAGCACTGCTGAATCAATCGCTCAATGCTCAGATTGTGCAACCGGTGCAATGGAGTTCTCAGCTCCAGATGACCTCGGACACTGAGGGGTATGTGGAGTTCAACGCCGCAATCAGCAAGGGGTGGCACATGTATGCGCTGCAACTTCCTGAGGGTGGACCCAGACCAACCAGCTTTGTGTTCTCCGAGGTTTCAGGAGTGGAATTCACGGATGAAATCACACCCTCCCGCGCTCCGATTGAAAAGGTGGACATGATATTCCACCTTCGTCTCGGCTGGTGGGATGCAGATGTATCATTCCGCAGAAATTTCAAACTCACCGACACAAACGGATGCAAAATCGAGGGGTATGTGGAATACCAGGGGTGCAACGACCAAAGTTGTATTCCTCCCACAAAAGAGCCCTTCAGCCTCAACCACGGCAATATCGCGACCTCTGAAACAGCTGCTTCCGACAGCAGCGCAGTGGCATTGCCAACAGACAACAGAAACAACAGTACACAAATCACATCCGACCAGCTTTGGACACCGGTGGATTATCCTGAGATAGGTCCCGACACAATCACAGACATCTCCGGGTCCTCGTGGTGGCACATATTTATATGGGGATTCATCGGCGGCCTCATCGCCTTGCTCACCCCCTGCGTATGGCCCATGATACCACTCACAGTCAGCTTCTTCCTGAAAAGAAGCTCCAATCGCAAACGTGCCATCGGCGATGCCATGATCTACGGTGTGGGCATCATAGTAATATACCTTGTGCTTGGACTGGCTATAACCATGATATTCGGAGCCGGGAAGCTCAATGACCTTGCCACCAACGCATTGTTCAACATACTGTTTTTCCTGCTGCTGGTGGTGTTCGCAATCTCATTTTTCGGAGCGTTCGACATCAAACTGCCCGCACGATGGAGCAACTCCGTTGACTCAAAAGCCGAAAGGACCACCGGCCTGCTCAGCATCTTCTTCATGGCATTCACACTGGCACTCGTATCGTTCTCATGCACGGGACCAATCATCGGCACTCTGCTTGTAGAAGCTGCCACCATGGGCAACATAAGCGGTCCGGCCATCGGAATGGGAGCCTTCGCCTTGGCACTTGCCATTCCGTTCACATTGTTCGCCATATTCCCGTCGCTGCTCAAGGAGATGCCCCGCTCGGGCGGTTGGCTCAACTCCGTGAAAGTGGTACTCGGCTTTCTTGAGCTCGCTCTGTCGCTCAAATTCCTGTCCGTTGCCGACCTTGCCTATGGGTGGGGGATACTCGACAGAGAGGTATTTGTGTCGCTATGGATTGTCATCTTCGCACTGCTCGGCATATACCTGCTCGGCAAGCTGAAGTTCTCACATGACAGCGACCTTGACCATGTGTCGATACCCCGTTTCTTCCTGGCATTGGCATCGTTCAGCTTCGCCATCTATCTTGTGCCCGGCCTGTGGGGCGCACCCCTCAAAGGGGTAAGCGCATTCGTGCCGCCGCTCTACACTCAGGATTTCAACCTCTACGAAGGTGGACAATTCAAGGAGTTCCATGACTATGAGGAGGGAATGAGATACGCGGCCGACAACAACCGACCGGTGATCATAGATTTCTCCGGCTACGGCTGCGTAAACTGCCGCAAGATGGAGGGAGCGGTGTTTGACACTCAGGAGGTGAGCACCCTCATCAAGGAAAATTTTGTGCTCGTCAAGCTGATGGTGGACGACAAGGCTTCACTGCCAGAACCTATCACCGTGCTTGAAAACGGCAAGAAAATCAAACTGGAAACCATAGGCGACAAATGGAGCTACCTGCAGCGTCATAAGTTTGCAGCCTCGACCCAGCCGTTCTATGTGATTCTCGACAATAACGGCAATGCCCTCGCAAAGCCTTATTCATATAATGAAAATGTGGCGGAGTTCATGTACTGGATTGAGGCCGGAATGAAACAATACGCCCAAATATCTAACGATTGATATGCACACACGCGAAGAAAAAACCGAAGCCATCGGCAAGGTTATTGACACTCTGGACATCCTGAGAGTTCAATGTCCATGGGATAGAAAGCAAACCAACGAATCGTTGCGCCCCAACACAGTTGAAGAGGTTTATGAACTGTGTGAAGCACTGATCAACAACGACTCCAAAAATATAGCCAAGGAGCTTGGCGATGTGCTGCTGCACATACTTTTCTACTCAAAGATTGGAGAAGAAAAGGGTGAGTTTGATGTGGCGGATGTGGCTAATGCGCTAAATGACAAGCTGATATTCCGCCACCCTCATGTGTTTGGCGATATATCTGCCTCCACAGCCCATCAGGTGGAGCTCAACTGGGAACAAATCAAGCTGAAGGAACGCGATGGCAACCGGACGGTGCTCGCCGGTGTTCCTTCGGCGCTGCCCGCACTCATCAAGGCCTACAGAGTGCAGGAGAAAGCCGCAAATGTGGGGTTTGACTGGGAAGAGCGCTCGCAGGTGTGGGACAAAGTGAAGGAGGAGATTGCCGAATTTGAAGCCGAAGCAATGCGCGGCAACAACGAAGCGATGGAGCAGGAGATGGGCGATATATTTTTCGCTCTTGTCAACGCTGCCCGGCTCTATGGCATCACCCCCGAAAATGCTTTGGAGAAAACCAACCACAAGTTCATCAATCGCTTCAACTATATCGAGTCAAAAGCCAAAGAAGCTGGCAAGAACCTCAAGGACATGACTCTCGGAGAGATGGACACCCTTTGGAATCAAGCTAAGGAGCTCGGATTATGAAGCGTATCATTTTAGCGGCAATAGCCGTTCTCATCGGCCTGAATGCATGGAGTCAGCGTGTACGCCACTGCTCCACGCAATGTAGCGGCGCGCTCGATGCCGTTGTTGACAGTATCGACTTCCGCACTGACCTGACACGCGTCTATGCCCGACTCAAGGGAACACCCCACACAGCATCGCGCATCGACAATATCCTGATGTCGATAGGTGCCCAACAGCTAACCATGACCGACCTCGACGGCGTTGACCCTGAGCGATGGTTTCAATGGGAAGACTCTCCCTATCTGCCTGTTGAGATAGATTTTCCTGCAGTGAAAAAACATAACGACAAAATAGTATTCATAATCACAGGCCCACGTGGCAAATCCACCTGGATTGTTAAATGAAACTCTGCATCACCGAGAAGCCAAGCGTGGCCAAAGATATAGCCTCCATCCTCGGAGCCAATGTGAAACGCGACGGCTACTATGAAAATGAGCATTATAAGGTGACCTGGACCTACGGTCATCTTTGCACACTCAAGGAACCTGCCGACTACACAGAGCGATGGAAGCGGTGGAGCATATCCGTTCTGCCCATGATACCGCCCAAGTTCGGCATCAAGGTGATAGACGACACCGGCATCAAACGCCAGTTCAAAGTAATCGAATCGTTAATAACGCAAGCCGACGAAGTGATCAATTGCGGTGATGCCGGACAGGAAGGTGAGCTGATTCAGCGCTGGGTGATGCAGAAAGCCGGGATAAAATGTCCGGTCCAAAGGCTTTGGATTTCCTCGCTTACCGATGAGTCAATCCGCGATGGGTTCAAGAATCTGCGACCTGAGAGCGAGTTCAACAATCTCTATTATGCGGGGCTGTCCCGTGCCATAGGCGACTGGATTCTCGGTTTGAACGCCACGCGACTGTATTCGCTTAAATATTCCGAGCCCGGAAAAGTGCTGTCAATAGGCAGGGTTCAGACACCTACATTATCGCTCGTAGTGCAGCGTCAGCTTGAGATTGACAATTTCAAACCGGAAGATTATTGGGAAATCAAAACCTTGTATCGCGGTGCCACATTCAACAGCACAGCCGGACGCTACAAAAGCGAGCAGGAGGCCAACGAAGCCATGCAACTTATATCAGGGCAGCCGCTCACCATCACCGATGTGCAAGGCAAAGGAGGCAAAGAAGCTCCGCCGAGATTGTTTGACCTCACCTCGCTGCAGGTGGAATGCAACAAGCGGTGGGGCTGGAGCGCTGATGAGAGTTTGAAGCTTATTCAGTCGCTCTACGAAAAGAAAGTGACCACATATCCACGTGTGGACACCACATACCTGAGCGAGGATATTTACCCCAAAGTGCCCGGGATATTAAAAAACATGACGCCCTATGCCAATCTCACTGCACCGCTGCTGACAACAAAATTGCCAAAGAGCAAAAAAGTATTTGACAACTCCAAAGTCACCGACCACCATGCCATAATTCCCACCGGCATGGCTCCAACCACTCTTCAGGGGAATGAGCGCAAACTGTACCATCTGATTGCATTGCGGTTTATCGCCTCATTCTATCCCGATTGCGAATTTCACACCACCACAGTCAATGCCAAAGTGGATAAGGTGGAGTTCAAAACCACCGGCAAGGTTATCACCAAACCCGGGTGGAGAAGCGTATATGCCAGCTCAAAAAGCACAGCGGAAAATGATTCGGCACAAGATTCCGACAAGGACTCCGACGGTATCTTGCCGGAGTTCACGGTGGGCGAGTCCGGACCTCACACTCCTTCGCTGCTAAAGAAAGCCACCCAGCCGCCCAAATACTACACCGAAGGCACATTGCTCAGAGCAATGGAGGGCGCGGGTAAAACTGTGGATGACGAAGAGCTCCGCGATGCGCTCAAAGAGAACGGAATAGGACGGCCGTCAACCCGTGCGGCCATAATTGAAACATTGTTCAAGCGCCACTACATCCGCCGTGAGCGCAAAAATATTGTGGCTACTCCCGCGGGCATAGAGCTTATCAACCTGATTGATGAGGAGCTGCTCAAAAGCGCGAAACTCACAGGACTGTGGGAGAATAAACTTCGCCGAATTGAGCGTGGCGACTACTCCGCCGGAGAGTTTATCAACGAACTCAAACAGCTGATTGGAGGGATTGTCACCTCGGTGATGTCCGACAACAGTTACCACCGCATAGTCATTGAAAACCAACAGCCTAAACTAACATCCAAACCCAACGGCAAAGCTGAATCCTCATCCAAGCCACGAGCCAAGCGTATCACCAAACTCGAGCAAGTGATATGCCCGGTGTGCAAGCAGGGCCATCTGCTTGCCGGCCAGGCTGCTTTCGGGTGCTCACGCTACAAGGAAGGGTGTACCATGCGGTTGCCATACGACCAATACGACAAATCCCTGACTCCATCGGCATTAAACAAACTTATAAAGAAAAATTTCACCTGATGACTGACGAACTTTTTCCAATCGTTGACGAGCAAGGCACAGTGGTGGGCAAAGCCACACGTACCGAATGTCATGGCGGAACCATGTTGCTTCACCCTGTGGTGCATCTCCATGTCACTACGCCCGACAAAAAGTATCTTCTTTTGCAGCTGCGGTCAGCTACCAAAAAGATTCAGCCGGATAAATGGGACACCGCAGTGGGAGGACATGTGGATTATGGTGAAACGATAGCGGCTGCACTCCTGAGAGAGAGTTCAGAGGAGTTGGGCATTGTCGCCACGCAAGCCCGGTTGGTCCACAAATATGCGTTTCAAAGCCCGGTAGAACGTGAGCTCGTGCATGTATATCACCTTGAAATGCCTCTCGACACCACACTTCAAGCATCCCCCGATGAGGTTGCAGAAGTGAGATTTTGGAGCGTGACAGATATTGCCGCCTATCTGGGTAGAGGTGTATTCACGCCCAACTTTGAATCGGAATTCACCGACATAGTGCTTCCATTGATAATCAACGCCCGATGAGTCTTAACGATATTGTGCAGATTGGCGGGGTTGCGTTAGCCCTGATATTATGCTTGCTATGGGTGATAAGAACCGTCCGTGCCAAACGCCGCAACAAACTCAACAAATGCTCGGGATGCGACCTGAGCGAATATTGCAACTCCAAAAACAGATGTCCTGATGAAAATCGTTAACACACTTTTGGCAATCATCGCCCTCACATCCACCGCATTGGCCGATGGCCCACTCATGGGTTGGAGTTCATGGAACACGTATCGCGTGAACATCAACGATTCTCTGATCCACACTCAGGCCCAAGCCTTGGTGGATCTGGGACTTGACTCGTTGGGGTATAGATATGTGAATATTGACGATGGATTTTTCGGCGGCCGCGACCCGAAAACAGGAGAATTGAAATTTCATCCACAGAGATTTCCCAACGGACTTACAGACCTTGTAAAGGAAATCCACAGCCTCGGACTGAAAGCCGGAATATACAGCGATGCCGGACTGAACACTTGCGGCAATTTCTGGGACAACGACACAATTGCGCAAAATGTAGGACTATTCACCCATGAGCTGCAGGATTGCAAGCTATTGTTTGACTCTATAGGGTTTGACCGCATAAAAGTAGATTTTTGCGGAGGCGATGAACGGCAAAATCATCAGCATCTGAACCTCGACCCGAGGCAACGGTACACACACATACGCAACACTCTTGATTCGCTTGGACATAAAGATGTGAAATTGAGCGTGTGCCGATGGACTTTCCCGGGCACATGGGTGTCAAGAATAGCCTCCGACTGGCGCATATCGCCCGACATCAACTGCTCCTGGGAATCGGTGCTGAGCATCATTCGTCGGAATATGTATCTCAGCGGCTACTCATCCCGTGGACATTACAATGATATGGATATGCTCGAGATAGGACGAGGGTTGTCGCCGGAGGAGGAACGCACACATTTTGGCCTTTGGTGCATGATGAACTCTCCGCTGCTCATAGGGTGTGACCTCACCTCTATTCCACAACAATCGCTCGCAATCCTTAAAAACCGCAACCTGATAGCCATCAACCAAGACTCTCTGGGCGAGCAAGCATATCCAATAAAGCATATCGGGGAGGGGATAGTGCTTGTGCGTGACCTCGAAACAGTGAATGGATTGAAACGCGCCGTTGCGCTGTTCAATCCCACCGATGCGCCGTTGCAAATGTCTGTATCGGCTCAGGAACTGCTTTTTGACTCCGACATCACAGCCACCGACCTGTTCACTGACATTCAGCTCGGTTACTTGTCGGCTATTGAGCAGACTGTGGAGCCCCACAACAGTTATATCTATCTGGTGGAAGGGACAAAACGAAGTCATCGCACGCTCTACGAAGCTGAAGCAACCTACGTGGACGGATACCAGAATATAATAAGTCCTGTGGAAGCCGACACTCCATATCTGCGTTTTGACAAGCGGTGTGGGGGAGGAGTGTATTGGGCAAACGCCAATATGATAATATTTCCAAATGTGTACGTGGAAAAAGACGGAATATACAATTTCACAGTACGTATCAACATTCCTCAACCTTCTGTAGTGACTGCAATGGCAAACTCAGGGGAAGTGGTTTTGGACAAAGACACAACCGATGGATTTGAAGAACTCAAATTTTCCCTGCCGCTTAAAGCCGGCATGAACAAAGTTTCAATCAATGCCAAAGATAATTCAATGGACATTGACTATCTTCAAGTTAGTTGCTCATGCGCTTGAGCAGATTGTAGCTCGGCACTATTCCCAGTTCACCGGCGCGGCTGAGGTCGGCGGTACCGTGTGCTCTGTTACCCAACTTGAAATACACGTATCCACGATTGTAGAAAGCCTCTCCGAAAGTTGGTTCAAGTTCTATGGCTTTGTTGAAAGCCGATAGCGCCGAAGTGTAGTCCTGCATTTCCACATACACCACTCCCTTGTTGAAATATGCAATGGCGCTGTTGGGCGACAGTTTCAACATCTGGTCGAGGTCGGCGAGCACATTTGTATAAGCCACCCTCGTTTTCTGCATATTGAGCTTGCCGGCTTCGGAATTTCCGGACATGGTCTCGGCATCCGACATATTCTCCTTGTATCTCGCTACCGACCTCATGAAGAAGGCTAATGCAAACGAAGGCATCACATCAATGGCTCTGGAGAAATCCTCCTCGGCAGCCTTGTAGTTATGCACAGTCATCTGGTCCATGCCGCGGCCAAAATAGTCCACAGCACGGACAGCATGGGTGGAGATATAAGAGTTGTAATATTCAATCGACTCAAAATGACGCTGCACCTCATCCTCCTGACTCAGCGATGGCTCACGGTTGGTGACCTGAAGCATAAATCTAAGCGACTTTGTGCGGTTGAGGTCGGCCACTTCGCGCATATAATCCGAAGTCGGTTTCAGCTCGGTGGGAGAGGAATAGTATGAGAGCACAAATATAGGCTCAATCTCGATGCTCATGTTCTGGTTCTGAACCTTACCTCTGATACTCTTATTGTTGTATTCATGCTCCACCGAGGAATTGTCGCTGATGGTGAGCAGTGAAGAGAATCGCGCAGCCACTACCTCCTGCGGTTCGCTGTCATCGCCCGAGGGATTTCCGATACCCGGGCCGAACACTTCCGCCATGCTGCCGGAAGAGGATGCATCCGTGTTGCCGGAGTCAGAAGATTTTGTTTTAACACGCTGCTTTGCAAGTGCCAGCGAGTGATTATAATCCTTTTCCGCGCTTCTATCCCCCTTCAGCCGCTTGATGTCGAAGCGAAGGAAATAGGCTGCGGCAAGGTCGGGATATGCCTCGATTACTTTATTCACATCCTTGAGAGCGTCATTATAGTCACCCTTTTCTTTGAGTACAATAGCGCGATTGTAGAGCGTTCGGTAATCGTTGGGGTGCAATGCAATCACCTGATTCAAATCATCAATGGCACGGTTGTAGTCATGAACCTCAGCCCGCAGTAAAGCGCGATTGTAGAGAGCCACGGCGTTGAGCGGGTCAAGCTGCACAGCATAGTCATAATCACTCATGGCACCGTAATAGTCATCGGTTTGGTGGCGCAGGAAAGCTCTGTTGATAAAATATCCGGCATAACGCGGCTGCAGCTTGATAGCCTCATCCATGTCAGCCAAAGCCTGCTGATAGTCGCCATGCGAATTGATGGCAATATCGGCACGCATCACATATCCGTTAACAGCATTCTTGTTCAGCTCCAAGGCTTTGTCTATATCCTTGACAGCCGAGGCAGTATCCTTAAGCGACAGATAGAGTTTGGCACGCCCCAAATACCCGCCGTCGAAACGAGGATGATGCTTAATCAAAGCATCAAACGCATCCCGCGCCTTGTCGTAATCATTAAGCTCCTCAAGAGCCAAAGCTTTATTGAAAAGTATGCCGCGGTTTTCGGGCAGGATGGACAATGCTTTGTCGTAATCCTCCACCGCTTCCTTGATCTTGCCAAGGTTCTGCCGTGTGACACCCCTTAGCTCGTAGGCATCGGTTATGAAAGGGTTATGCTCGATGGCTGTTGACACATCCGCCTCGGCACCGGCATAGTCGTCAAGATTGAATTTCGCCAATGCTCTGAAAAAATACGGTTGCGCAAGATATGGCTTGGCAGCTATCACCTGATTGAAATACTGGATTGACAGCACATAGTCCTCGAAATACAGCGCATTTCGTCCTATTTTGAGCACCTGGTCGGTATTTATCTGGGCTGCGGCCACCAAATTAAGCAGCATGCACACCCCTGCGGTAATTGCTTTAAGTGATTTCATGCTTGCAAAAGTATGAAATATGCATCTGTGACTGCTCACTTTTTAGTGAAATGTTGCTAAATTTGAGCCCATGAAACAGTTTTTATCGCTCATCTCAATGCTTTTCGCCTCCGTTTTTCCGCCACTTATTTCAGCGGCAGCTCTCGATGACAAGCTCGCATCGCTCGGATTTGTGGATGTATCCACAATTGACTCTGAAATAGTTGTAAGCCTGATGTATGCCCGGGATGACAATTTTGTTGGCAAAACCATGTACACAACCCTCACCCGCGCCTATGTGCATCCTGAGGCTGCCAAAGCGTTGCAGAAATCTCAATCGGCTCTTAAGCAACTGCATCCCGAATATACACTCAAGATATGCGACGCAGCCCGTCCTATGTCGGTGCAGCGCACTATGTACAAGGCCGTTCAAGGCACATCCAAAGCACGCTATGTAAGTAATCCGGCTAATGGCGGAGGATTGCACAACTACGGACTTGCAGTTGACATAACCATAGCAGACCAACATGGCAACGAACTCGATATGGGCACCCATGTGGACCACCTCGGACCGGAAGCCAATATCGACAAGGAGCAGCAGCTTGTGGACCGCGGGGTAATTACAGAACAAGCCCGCAACAACAGGATGTTGCTGCGCAAAGTGATGGCCGCGGGAGGCTGGAAACCACTCAGGAGCGAGTGGTGGCATTTCAACTTGCGTTCCCGTGCCATCGCCCGCTCCCGATATAAGCGTTTGGATTTCTAATAACATTCTAAACTGTTCCGCCGGATGCCGGTGTGGAGTTGTCGCTTCCGGCACCTTTGAATAGTCCTGCAAGGTATTTTTCACGGAACCGTTCAAGCAGTTCCCAGAAGTTGGGGACGAAGAGTGTGCCCACAATAGCGTTGACCGCCATACCGAACACTACAGCTGTGCCGAGTGACACTCTGCTGGCCGCGCCCGCACCGCTCGCAAACAACATCGGCATGACACCGAATATGAACGCCAGCGCTGTCATCATGATAGGACGGAATCGTATTCTACCCGCATCGGCGGCACTTTGCCGTATATCCTGTCCGGCTTTCCGGAAGTCCCGGGCGTACTCCACAATCAGAATTGCGTTTTTAGCCGACAAGCCCAGCAGCAATATCACGCCTATCTGAGTGTAGATGTCAATGCTCTGCTGCATTATGAAGCAACCCACAGCGGTGCCGAGAATGGCAGTAGGCATCGATATGATCACAGCCACAGGGTCGGTCCAGCTTTCGTATTGCGCCGCAAGCACAAGCAATGTTATTATCACGGCGAAAAGCATAACGACACTCACGGTGGTGCCTCCTTGGGTTTCCTGATATGCCTCACCCGTCCAGGCGTATCCGTAGGAGTTGCCAAGCTCTTTCTTCACAATCTCCTCCATGGCAGCGATGGCTGACGATGAGCTGACACCATGGTCGGGAGTAGCGGTAAGCGAGGCGGTTTCGTACATATTGTATCTGTCCACACTTGATTGACCGAACACCTCCTGCACACTCATGAACGATGCCATTGGCACCATGTCACCAGCGGAATTCTTCACTGTCAAAGCAAGCACATCATTGATGCGGTCGCGGGCAAGAGCATCGCCCGAAATCTGCACTTCATACACACGGCCAAACTCGTTGAAATCGTTCACATACTGACCGCCGAGATATGCTGACAATGCATTGTAGATATCGGCAAGCACCAACCCTTGAGTCTTCACTTTGTCACGGTCGATATTCAGTTTGTACTGCGGCACCTCACCTTGATATACTGACCGTACAGAAGCAATTCGCGGGTCCTTCTCTGCAGCAGTGCGCACAGCGTTGAGAGCCTGCTGCATCTGCGACGCACCGTAGTTGTTGATATCCAACAGCTGCATTTCAAGACCAGCCGACATACCGAGTCCGGGGATGCTTGGAGGATTGAACGCAAACACCTCAGCCTCCTGGATATCCGCACACACCTTGTTGAATTTTGCAATCACCGATTCAGCATCATGGCTTTTACCTTTGCGTTCGGACCAAGGCTTTAGTGTCACACTGACACCACCCATATTGCTGCCTGAGCCACCGATGAACGAAAAACCGGCTATGCTCATACAACTCTGCACTTCAGGCAATTTTTCCACACGGGCCGTCACCTCATCCAGCACCTTCTGCGTTCTTTCCAGAGTGGCTCCGGTAGGAAGCTGCACCGACCCCATGAAATATCCCATATCCTCCTCGGGCACATACGAAGTAGGCATGGCGAAAAATCCCCAGAATGCAGCAGCTGTGATAACTATGTACAAACCTATGGCCACCCACGGGCGCTTGAGGAATGTGCCCACCACTTTCACATACGCATTGAGCGCAACTCCATATCCTTTGTTCCACCATTTGTAAAGGAAAAAACCGCTTTGCTTCGACGGACGGAGAAACAGCGCACACAGTGCCGGAGTGAGTGTAAGGGCATTGAATCCGGAGAATGCGGTGCTCACAGCAATTGTGAGGGCAAACTGTTTGTACAGCTCACCCGTGATGCCGCTGATGAACGCTGTAGGGATGAACACCGACAGCAGCACAAGGACTTCGCCCACCACCGGACCGGTAAGCTCTTTCATCGCTTTCACGGCAGCCTGACGGGGCGACATCTTCCCCTCGTCAACTATTCGTGAGCAGTCCTCCACCACCACTATCGCATCGTCCACCACTATCGCTATCGCCAGCACAAGGCCAAACAATGTCAATGTGTTGATGGTGAACCCCATCAGCTTCATAACCGCAAACGTGGCTATCAACGACACAGGGATGGTGAGCATAGGAATCACAACGGCACGCCAGCTCTGGAGAAACAGCAGGATGACCAACATCACAATCAATGTTGTTTCAAGGAAAGTGATGAGCAGGTCGTCGATTGATTCGGTCACGAAATCGGTTGAGTTCATTATCACCCTGTAATGGACACCCTCGGGGAAATACTGCGAGAGGTCATCCATTTTTTTCTGCACGGCTTTCGCCACCTCAAGCGCATTGGCTCCCGGCAACTGATACACACCCAACAGTCCCGCACCTTCGCCGTCCACTTCCGCAATGGCATCGTAGCTTTGGCTGCCGAGGTCGATTTTGGCTATATCACGCAGGCGCAACATCGCACCGTTGGCTTCAGTACGGATCACAATGTTACCGAACTCCTCCGCTGATTTCAGGCGGCCTTCGGTGGTGAGGGTGAATTCAAATTCAGTACCGTCGGAACTCGGGGATGTACCGACACTACCGGCCGACACCTGCATATTCTGGCTTTCGATGGCGGCGGTGACCTCCGAGGGCGACACCTTTCTCACCCTCATCAGTTCAGGATCGAGCCACACTCTCATACTGTACTGGCCGGCACCAAAAGCACCCACCTGCCCGACACCATCGATGCGCGACAGCTCGTCAACAATGTTGAGCTTGGCGTAGTTGGTGAGATAAAGAGCATCATATCTCTGCGGATCATCTGCCTCGAGAGCGAGGAACATGATGATGTTGCTGGAGCGCGACATCACCTGCACACCTTGCTGTTTGACCGAGGAGGGGAGGCTAGGCTCTGCGAGCGACACACGGTTCTGCACCTTCACAGCTGCCATATCTATATCAGTGCCTACATTGAAAGTGATGGTGAGATTGTATGATCCATCCGAACTTGACGAGCTCATATACATCATATCTTCCACACCGTTCACCTGCTCCTCCAGCGGCACACCTATGGTGGAGGCTACAGTGGCGGCATCAGCGCCGGGATAAGTGGCCATCACATCCACCGTGGGCGGGGTGATGTCAGGGTATTGCGCCACCGGCAGGGACTTGACTGTGATCAATCCTGCAAGCACCATGACAATCGCCAGCACAACGGCGAAAATAGGACGGTCGATAAAAAATCTTGAGAACATGGCTTCACTTCACATATTTTGGTTCAACTTCCATGCCGGTGCGTACCTTAAGCATAGCTTTGGTGACATAAGCAGCACCTCCTTCAAGGCCGCTCAGCACCACCCTCATGCTGTCGTTGGCCATATCGCCGACAGTGATGGGGGTATATACCACCTTGTTGCTGTCGTTTACGGTGTAAACGAACTTTCCAAGCTGGTCGGTGGATATCGAGGCATCCTTCACCAGCACAGCCTTGGGATCCACCTTGTAGGGGAGCGACACAGTGACATACATTCCGTCTCTCAGCTCACCATACTCATTGCTGATACGAGCGCGGAGAGCCATGGTTCCGGTGGCAGTGTTAACATCAGGCGATATATACCTGAGGTCGGCATAATATTTATGGGGTAATTGTTCATTGAAATTCACCGGTATGGAATCGTAATTGATCTTATCGCGGTTGTTGGGGTTCGTGAAACTCCTTATGAACGAGGCATCCTCTATAGAGAAATTGGCATCCACATTGCTGTCGGAATATATCGACGCAAGTACCACCGGCGAGCCTTCACCATTGATGTAAGAACCTTCGCTGAACGAGGATGCATTCATGCGGCCGTCAAACGGTGCATACACCTTGCAATATCCAAGATTGGTTCTTGCTGTCTGCAGCTGCGCTTTGGCTGTGCGTATAGATGCCTCGCTCTGCTCAAGCGCGTTCAGAGCCTGTTTCACCTCCATTTGCGACACCGCATCGCTTTCCAAAGCTTTCTGCATGGCGGCGTAATGACTTTTGGCATATTCATATGCGCTTTGCGCCGAGGCGAGCGAAGCCTGGCTCTCCTGCACAAGATCGCGATATTTGGTATCCTCGATGGCAAACAGTAACTGGCCTTTCTTCACAAAGTCACCGTTGTTGTAGTACTGCTTCAGAAGCGTACCGTTGACACGACCCACCACCTGCACCATGTCGGCTGCGGTAATCACACCGGGGTAGGTGCGGAAAAGGGTGACAGAATCGGTTTCTGCCCTGGCAACATCCACGGTTATTTTATTATCACTTGGTGCATCATCCTTGTGGCCACACGAGCCCAAAGCTATCGGTGCAAGTGCCATAATGGCAAAGGTTACATACGGTTTCATTATCTTTTCTATTTTGTATTATCGGAATAATTGTCCCATCCGCCGCCGATGGCACGATAGAGAGTGATGAGCTGTGCGGCGGTGCTTCCCTGCGTGGTCGTCAACCTGTCGGCATACTCCAGCATTGAAATCTGCGCGTTGGCCACATCAGTGAAGTCGGACAATCCTCCTTTGTAGAGGTCAAGCGAAAGTTTGAATGCCTCATTTGCCTCATCGAGAGTACGCTGAATAAGGTCAAGTTCCTTCAGCTCGTTGAAATATTGAGCCATAGCATTCTCCACCTCCTGCACGGCTGTGAGCACGGTGAGATTATATTGATCCATGGCCATCTGCATCTGTTCGCGGGCACTCACCACCGCTGCTTTACGGCTCATACCACCAAACAAGGTCCAACTCAGTGTAGGGGCAATGGTATATGTGAGGCTGCCCTTCTTCATCAGATTTTTGGCCGAATGAGCCATTGAGCCCACTGATCCTTCAAGAGTCAGAGTCGGCAGGAAATCTTTCTTGGCTATACCGAGAGCTGCCGCATCGGCTGCGAGCTCATACTCCGCGGCCACAACATCCGGACGCCTGCGGAGCAAATCCATCGGCACCCCGGTGGCCAGCAGCCGCCGGTAGTCCGGCAGGGGAGCCGGCTCCTTCAATCTTGGGGCGAGTTCACCGGGATAAACGCCTAAAAGCACCGCAATAGCGTTGATGGTCACATCTATGGAAGCCTCCACCTGAGGAAGCAATGACTGTGTGGAGTAATATATCATTTTTGCCTGGGCCACATCAAGCTTCGAGGCCAATCCCGCTTCATGACGCGCCTCCACAATTTTCAGCACCTCGGATTGCGACTTGATATGCTCCCTGGCAACAGCTTATTCCGCCTGATAGGTGCGCAGCGCACAATACTGTGTGGCTATCTCGGCACACATACTCACCATTGCACCGTTCATTTCGGCCTTTGTGGCGTTCATCAACGCCTTTGATTGCTTGACGCTTGACCCTATCTTTCCAAAAAGGTCAATCTCCCAGCTCATATTCGCTCCGATGCTGAATGCCGAAGATGTGACGGCAGGAGTTTTCACAGTCCCGGCATATCCTGATTCCCTGCTCCTGCTCCATCCGGCAGAAACTCCGACGGTTGGATAATATGCAGACTTTGCCTGACGCACGCTTTCGCGGGCTATAGCCACACGCTTGGCTGCAATCCGTAGGTCGTAGTTATTGGCACATCCGGCGGCAATCAATGAATCAAGCAGAGAATCATCAAACGATTTCCACCATTGGTCCTCCACGGGGTAGGGCGGAGATTGCAGCTCTCCATATAAATAATTAGCAGGCATTGAATCAACGATACAATCACCACCGGCATGAGCGCTGAACAGCACTCCACCTGATATAAACAAAAGTAAAACGGCTCGTAGATTAAGCATGATTACCAATAACTTTAATTTTAAAACTATAACCTTTGCACACAGTCAATCAGTTCTGCAATTAAACAAATTTAACGCACTTGCAATCCATACCTACGCGAAACCGAAACAGTGAAAGATACGTTTTTAGAATGTGCTAAATAACTATTGACAATGAAAAAGAGTGTGATAATCATCGGAGGAGGATTTGCAGGGCTGACCCTTTTACGCAAGCTCGACAAACGGAAATATCGTGTGGTACTCGTGGACAAGAACAATTTCCACGGCTTTCCACCGCTGTTCTATCAGATAGCGTCGTGCGGACTTGATGCCGGAAGCATCTCGTTCCCGTTTCGCAGAGAGCTCAGAAAAGGCCGCGCCAAAGGAGCGGAGTATCGGCTCGGCCAAGTGACCGACATCAACGCCGCAGAGCAGACTGTGTCAACACAATATGAAACAATCCATTACGATATACTGGTGCTCGCTGCCGGCACCACAAACAATTTTTTCGGCAATCCCGACCTTATAAAGAAAGTTTACACCCTCAAGTCGGCTTCCGAGGCTCAGCGCATCCGCGATGAAGTGCTCCAGCGGCTGGAGAGAGCCTCTCTGGAACCTGATGCTGAAAAACGCAAGCAACTGCTCAGCTTCACTGTGATAGGTGGCGGTGCCACAGGCGTGGAAGTGGCAGGTGCTTTGGGCGAGATGAAACGCTATATTATTCCCCGCGAATACACCGCCATACCGGCATCAGAGGTTAAAATCACCATTGTGGAGGGCACCGGTTCGTTGCTTGGAGCAATGAGCCGCAACGCTCAGTCCAAAGCCTGTGAGTATCTCGGCAAATTAGGAGTGGATGTGGTTCTCAACCATTTTCTCAAAAGCTACGAAGGCCATACAGCTCTCCTGGACAATGGCGCTGAGATACCGTCGGGCATGGTGATATGGACAGCTGGGATTGTGGCCAATTCGTTTAATTTCACAGGCTTCTCGCCTACACTTGCACGAGGTGGAAGAATAAAGGTGGACTCCCACAATCTTGCCGATGGAAGCAACAATATATATGTGGTGGGCGATATGGCCTACATGTCCACCGACCGCTATCCCTCCGGGCATCCACAGCTGGCTCAGGTAGCTATTCAGCAGAGCATCAATCTGGCCCGTAATCTCAACCGGAAGTTGGAGGATTCAACACCGTTTGTCTATCGCGATAAAGGCACGATGGCCACAGTGGGACGAAACATGGCTGTAGCCGACCTCAAATCGGTGAAGCTATCGGGGCGTTTGGCATGGATGGTGTGGATGTTTATCCACCTGATTTCCATCCTCGGGATGCGCAACAAACTCACGGTTCTCATCAACTGGATATGGGCCTATTGCACTTACTCCACCTCGTTGCGCCAGCTGATATATCAAGACGAATATCCTCTGCGATAAAAATTTGTTGGTGATACCAAACTATTTTTTTAATTTTGCACTCAGCAGCCGGGCATTTCGTCGCTCACCGATGTATATGCGGTGTGAGGAAAGTCCGGGCAACATAGAGCACCATATTTCTTAACGGGAAGCTGTGGGTGACTGCAGAGTAGTGTGACAGAAAACAACCGCCTTTGGCATCGCCGGAGGTAAGGGTGAAAAGGCGAGGTAAGAGCTCACCGGACGCGACAGTGATATCGCGTGCCGCACACCTTATGGGTTGCAAGGCCAAATATACCGACATTCAAGGGCTGCTCGTCCATTGTCGGGGGGTAGGCTGCTAAAGCTTGCGGGCAACCGTAAGTTCAGATAAATGACGAAACGTCGTGATGTCCCCGCAAGGGAAGTGTCACGACCGACATAACCCGGCTTATCGCCCGGCTGCTTTTTTTTCTTTTTGATTCAGCTTGCTATGAGCAACTTAGATTTCACATCCGCCGAAAAGCTTTCGCTTCACTCCAGCTACCGAATGTTGCGGAAGCTCACCTCAGATGTCATATCGGCTTCCGAGGCCCGGCATCTGCGTGAGCGCGTGGCTGCAGGTGCCTCCAACAATCTTTTTGGCCGCACCCGATTCGGACACCATCCTGTGCTTCATTCTTTGAATGTGGCCATTGCCCTTTGCGACAGCATGGGAGCTGACCGCAATATGGTGCTTGCCGTGGTGCTGTATAACCTTGGTGTGGACATGGATGAGGATGACGAAGATGTGAGAGCTCTCATCCGCGGGCTCAGCAAGGTGTCGAGTCTCTACAGCAAGCAGGCCACAGTAAAAAGTGACAATTTCCGCAAGCTGCTGCTCACTTTCGCCGAGGATATCAGGGTTATCATCATCATGATTGTGGACCGCCTTGTGCTCATGAAAGCTATCAACCATCATCCCGCCGAGGAGTTGGTGCGCGAAGTGGCTTTCGAGGCGAGCTATCTGTATGCTCCTTTGGCCCACAGGCTGGGTCTGTACAAAATAAAGAGCGAGCTTGAGGATATGTCGCTCAAATACACCGACCGCGACATGTATTCACGCATCGCCCGCAAGCTTAACGAAACCAAGAAGAGCCGCGATGCTTATATTGAATCGTTCATAGCTCCGGTGAAAGAGGCACTCACCAGGCAAGGACTGAAGTTTGACATCAAAGGTCGTACCAAATCAATCTTCTCCATCTGGAACAAGATGAAGAAGCAGAACACTGACCTCGACCATATCTATGACCTGTTTGCCATAAGGGTGATTCTCGATGTTGCCCCCGAGCGCGAACGCCCGGAATGTTGGTTGGCTTATTCAGTGGTCACCGACATGTACACCCCAAACCCGGCAAGGCTCAAGGATTGGCTCAGCATTCCCAAGAGCAACGGTTATGAGAGCCTGCACATCACAGTAAAAGGTCCGCAAAACAAATGGGTGGAGGTGCAGATCCGCTCCAAAAGGATGGACGAGATTGCAGAAAAAGGTATCGCCGCACACTGGAAATACAAAGGAATCAAGAGCGAAAGCGACCTTGACACATGGATGAACCATGTGCGCGACATTCTTGAAACCGCCGACTCCGGACCTATGGAGCTCATGAAGAACATGAAGATGGACATGTACAACAAGGAAGTATTCGTGTTCACACCCAAGGGCGATCTCTACAAGCTCCCGCTGGGCGCTACGGTGCTCGACTTCGCATTCAACATCCATTCAGGACTCGGATGCAAGTGCATTGGCGGAAAGGTGAACGGCAAAAGCCGTAAACTCAACCATAAGCTGTCGTCGGGCGACACTGTGGAGGTGCTCACTTCCACCAATCAAACGCCCAAACTCGATTGGCTGCAATTTCTTGTCACTTCCAAGGCCCGAAGCAAAGTGCGCCAGGCTGTGAATGAAATGGCCAACCGCTCGGCGGAACTTGCCAAGGAGCTGCTCCAGCGCCGCTTCAAGAACCGCAAGGTGGAGATGGAAGAGGCTACCTTGATGCGCGTAATTAAAAAGCTTGGATATAAAACCGTGACTGACTTCTACAACGCCATCGCTTCTGAGCAGCTGGATGTCAACGATGTGATCAATCAGTATGAACTGATGGAGCGCAAGGTGGACGATGACAAGGAGAAACGGTCGGCGGAAGAGTTTCAGCTTCAGGCATCGGAAGAAGCCGCTGCGGCGCAAAGTTCCGACAGCGATGTGCTTGTGATTGGCAACGATGTGAAAGGTATCAACTACCGCCTTGCCAAATGCTGCAACCCCATTTACGGCGATGATGTGTTTGGCTTCGTATCCGCGGAAGGGATTATCAAAATCCACCGCAAGAATTGTCCCAATGCGGCCAACATTTTCGCACGCTATCCCTACCGAATCATAACCACCCGCTGGAGCGGCAAGTTCGGACAGCAGTTCGGCACCACTCTACGTGTGGTGGGTATTGATGACATAGGTATTGTGACCAACATCACATCCATCATCAACAAAGAGAAAGATGCCACCCTCAGAAGTATATCCATTGAGAGCCACGATGGTTTGTTCAACGGATTTCTTGTGGTAGGAGTGACCAACAAGGAGTCGCTAAACCAAATTATTAAGAAAATCAAAACAGTGAAAGGAGTTAAAGATGTGCAACGCAGCAACTAACCTTAAGATTTCCCTGGCCGCAATAATGTGTAGCCTGATGATATCATGTTCCTCATCCGACAAAGAGAAAGCCACCGCGCTCTACACCGAGGCCGAAAATTTGATGAACTCCGGCGATTATGAGCAGGCACAGACTCTGCTTGACAGCATTGACAAAGCTTATCCCGGCGAGGTGGATGTGCGCCGACAGGGGATACATCTCCGTCCGCAGCTTATTGAAAAGCTCACGCTCCGGCAGTTGTCTGCTACCGACAGCTTACTGGCCACATGTCAGCTGCAGAGCGACAGCCTTGGCAAATACATCATCAAGGTGGACAACCCCATTGAGCCTTATTTCGTATATGCCGGCTTTGAAGGAAAAAGTCCCGTTGCTTCTCCGGGTGTATATGCCCGCATCACACCCGATGGCCAATTCTACATCATATCCTCTGTCAACAGATCTATTGGGTCCACATCCGTGGCTATTTCAATGCTCGACGGCACTTCGGCACAAACTGCGACAGTGGCATACGACGGTGAACGCAACGACAAGCAGGGTGGGGCAGAAGTGATCACCTTCATGCAATCGGAGTGTGACACTATCGGTGCTCTCGCGCAGCAGCATCCTGACGCCAAATTCACTTTAACTTTCTCGGGATTGAAACAATGGTCAATGCCTCTGCCTGACAATCAACTCAAAGCGTTAGCCACCATGCATGAAGCTGCAGGACTTATCAAGAATATGAAAGTGCTTCAGATTCGTAAAACTCAGCTTGAAAAACAGCTTGAGTTGTCGCGCAGCCAGCAGGCCCGCACCTTCAACGAAGAATCAGCATCCGAATAATCAATCGATCTTCACGCTCAATTCGCCGGTGTCGTTCTGATTGCCGGCGATTTTCACATTCTTGACTCTCCGGAGATTGAATGCGAACTGATTTGGATGATAGGGCTGGAAGTCACTGTTGTGAGTCACTTTATTGTTCTCGATCTTCAATCCGTCCACCGACACGGCGTAAACCAGCGGAGTGTCAAAAGTGACAAAATCATTGTTCTCTATCACAATCCCTTGCGGGGAACCATGGAAATATGATTGCTGCTTGGCAAGATCCGGAATCACGGGGAAGATGGATATTATCGCTTCCGTGAACTGAAACTGACTGGTCAATGAATTGACAAACCGGTTGTTGCGTATGGTCACATCGCGGCAAGCTCCGGTTTCATACCACCCGTTGCAGTCGCCGCTGAGAAGAATGGCGCTACCCGATGTGTGGTCATAAAGATTGTGTTCCACCACCACTTTCCGCGGTGTGCTGAACAATGAACCACGGGCGCGATTATTGCGGACTATATTGTTGGCAAACAGCACTTCCGGCGTCCAACTGAGATTTTCGAGTCCCACACCGCTCTCAAAATCAATGGAGTCGGGAAGGGGAGAGGTGAATGTGATTATAAACTCCTTTTGGGAAACATTTGTAATATCCTTGATTGATAAGCGTTCTTTGGCATAATCCATAGTAGCTGAATTGACAACGCTCACAGAATCACCGGGATACCCCCAAGGCATACCGTAGGTTTGGTCATGCATATAGACCGCTCTGACAGCGTTGGGAGCGACAACAGATTTTACCCTCAGATATGTGCCGTGCACATTGATGGCATCATCCATCATTGACTCATACAGTCCGTTGACCGACACAATCTTACCCTTGCACCCGCTGAAGTGAGTGGCATCGGCTTGAGTCGTGAAATACCGTCCGCCATCCGGGCGTAACGCCACCCTAAAATCGTTAAGCGTCACATTTTCACACAGTTGAGCCAACAATCCCATACCCTCGGCATAATGCACGGTGACGCCTGATATTGAGCTGTTTTTGTTCAAGCTCAGGAATATGGCCGGGGCAGGGCGGTGCCAGGTGCGGAGAGTCACCATCGTGCCAGGAACCAATTGGGGGTTAATCCATCGGGGAGCGTAGAGCAACCCGTTTTTCATCTTCACCACGCTATCCACACCACACCAAGTGTCGCTTGTACGGTAGAGGATATGGTGCGAATCCTTTTCAAAGCACATACCATAGTTCGGCTTACGCTCCCAGCCTTCGCCGTATGCCACAAATTGATGGTTTTCAATTCGGTATTTCACTTCATCGGACGGACGGAACTTGATGCCGGAAGAACTGTTTTCAACTATCTCAATCTGCGAAATATGGGGATTGGCAAAATCCACTAATAGATTTGATATCGAACAGTTTGTGCTATTGACCATCGCTATCGGGAGCATCACGCCATGACATACAATCTCGGCACCACATCCATCAAGAGTACAATTGCTCCATCCATCCAGATTGATAGCCACGCGCTTGGATCCATCCTGATCATGATTGGATATGTAATAAGGATACGATTTAGCCTTGGTGTCATGAAAATCATACCTGCCCGGAGAAAGAAGAAGTGTCACACTATCCTCCGCCACACACTGAGCCTTGATTTTAGCCAGGGCTTTGTACATCTTCACCGTCATATCCTTGCCCGTATTGGGCTTCACACCGTAATCGTTCAACTGAATCCGCTTGACAGCTCCGGCGTGTGCACAAATCAAAAAGAAAAAAACAACAACCAGTATCCGGCTTATTTTCATGGCATTCAACGTTAAAATGTTTCGTTCACAAATTTAATGTATTTTTCACGAACCGAAAACATCCAACCAATAAAAAAGCATAGGATATGTACCATAACATATACAATAACACACTCTCGTGCACCCCAAACACGAGTTACATAAACACGATTATGTTAAATAACATATCGGGGTAAATGGTGCCATATATAATGCTGTGCTCAGCGGCAGAAAATATAGCGCCGCCCTATAATCTCAAACGGTCTTTAGCGTTTAGGATGAGATGAGATGAGATGAGATGAGATGAGATGAGATGAGATGAGATGAGATAGACGGATGGATGGATAGATTTTTAGCATCCTACCTCTAGCTCTTACATTAAATTGGAGCCTCGTTAGCCATCTCGTCAGGCATACAGTGCTCCACCAGCGCCAGCACGCGCTCGTAGATACGGCCAGACGGCGATAGTGGCGCTCGAACTTGCTCAGCTCTGTCGCCTCATGGCTATCATGCTCGGCTTGCGGGCAACAACGCCAAGGATACCATTTATTTACTTATTTACGTTGAGCCTTAGATTGGGATATGTTATTATGATAAGCTAAGCCACCTGTCCCCTGCCCTGATGCGATGCGGGACTACATAATGCAAGAAGTTGACAGTCAAGGACTATCAACTTCTCTTAGTAGCGGGGGCAGGACTCGAACCTACGACCTTTGGGTTATGAGCCCAACGAGCTACCACTGCTCCACCCCGCGATGTTGTTGTTTTGTGAGTGCAAAGGTAGTGGTATTTTTTGAGTTGTCAATAGCTATGCGGGATTATTTATGTTAAAATTTACTAATCCACTATAAATAGTATAGTTACAAAAATGGCTTACTGTTGCTTCAACTTATATATATGCTAAGGAATATAAAAAAGTTGGGAATAATGACGAAGTTTGTGTATTTTTGCACAAATAATAACACATTTCTTGAAAAGATTATGCAAATCAGCCCTAAATCCTTACTGATTATGACTACAGCCGGGGTATTGTGTTCTTGCTCACAGCAGAAACTTGAATACCCTCAAGCGCCTAAAGATGGCACAGTGGATAATTATTTCGGCACTGAAGTGGCGGACAAATACCGACCGCTGGAAAATGATACCGCAGAAGCCACTCTCGCTTGGGTCAAGGCGGAAAATGAGGTGACCAATGCTTATCTGAGCAAGATTCCGTATCGTGAAAATATCCGCAAAAGGCTCACTGAGCTTAACGACTTCAAAAAATCCGGAATGCCCTCGAAGCATAAGGATGGCAAATATTATTATTATGAGAACAACGGATTGCAGAATCAGTCGGTACTGTACAGAGTGGACTCTCTCGGCGGCACGCCGGAGGTGTTTCTTGACCCCAACAAGCTGTCGGACAACGGCACCGTGGCTTTGACGGGCGTATTCCCTTCTCCTGATGGCAAATACACTGCCTATACCATTTCGCGCAACGGTTCCGACTGGACCGAAATATATGTGATGGACACCGCCACCAAGAATCTTTTGAGCGACCATGTGGAATGGGCCAAATTCACAGGTGCTTCATGGCACGGCAACGGATTTTTCTACAGCGCATACCCCCGCCCCGAAGCCGGCAAAGAGTTCAGCAACGCCAATGAGAACCACCAGATATATTATCACGCCATCGGTACTCCGCAGAGCGAGGATAAGCTGGCTTATGAGGATCCTGAAAATCCGCTTCATTTCCATTCGGCCTACGTGCCCGAAGGGTCCGGCCTCCTGTTTGTGAGCACCGGAGGAGCAGGCATCGGCGATGGATTGATGTTCAAGGATTTGAAAACCAATTCGGGATGGAATATGATAGAACCGTCGCAGGACTACACCGTAGAACCTGTCGGTGTGGCAAACGGCAAGATATATCTGCTCACATCAAAAGGAGCTCCCAACAATCGCCTTGTGGCCATTGATATCAAATCACCTTCGGTATGGACAGAAATTGTGCCCGAACAGAAGAATGTGCTCACATCCGCACAATTTGCCGACGACAAGCTGATACTCAGTTATGAGAAGGATGCCGCCACACACCTTTATGTTCACAATCTTGATGGCAGCCAGGTGCGCGAGATAGAACTGCCCACCTTCGGCACAGCCTCAGTGTCAAGCGACAAGGGAGAGAAAGAGGTGTTCTACACCTTCACATCTTTTGTATATCCCTCAGCCGTTTACAGCTACGATCTTGATTCCGGCAAGAGCACACTCGTGAAACAAGCCGATGTGGAAGGCGTGAACTTCGATGATTATGTGACCGAGCAGGTGTTCTACACCTCCAAGGATGGCACAAAAGTTCCGATGTTCCTTACCTACAAGAAAGGACTGGAAAAGAACGGGAAGAATCCGGTGTATCTTTACGGCTACGGCGGCTTCAACGTATCGCTCACACCCGGGTTTACCCCCAACAGAATGTTGTGGCTTGAAAACGGCGGCATCTACGCACAGGCATCGCTTCGCGGCGGCTCGGAGTATGGCGAGGCTTGGCACTCCGCCGGCACCAAGATGAACAAGCTGAACGTGTTCAACGACTTCATTGCCGCCGCCGAATATATGATTAATGAAGGATGGAGCTCACCTGAATATATGTCAATCGAGGGTGGAAGCAACGGCGGATTGCTGGTTGGTGCCACAGTGAATATGCGTCCCGACCTGTTCAAGGTGGCTATTCCCCGTGTCGGTGTGATGGATATGATGCGCTATCACAACTTCACCATAGGATGGAACTGGGCCTCGGACTACGGCACAAGTGCCGACAGCAAGGATATGGCCGACTACCTGCTCGGCTACTCACCGCTCCACAACATCAAGAACGACGGTACTCCCTACCCCGCAATCTTGGTGACTACCGCCGACCATGATGACCGCGTTGTGCCGGCACACTCCTTCAAGTACGCCGCCCAGCTTCAGGCATCCAACACCGGTGACGCTCCCAAACTCATCAGGATTGACAGCAACGCCGGTCATGGAGCAGGCAAACCTATGAGCAAAGTAATAGATGAATACACCGATCTGTATTCGTTCATATTCTACAACATGGGGCTGACCCCTAAAACAGAAAAGTGACAATCAGAGCATTGAAACTATTGGCGAAATCAGCGCGTTGGTCATCATATCTACTGATGGCCGGCGCGCTGAGCGCATGCTTCACAGGGGTGGAGAGCACACCCAAAATCGACTCTTCCGACCTGAAGAAGCAGAATGTAACCACCACGCCGGAGCAGCACTATCTTGACGATGTGCGGCACGAAAAGCTTGGAGAGTGGACTCCGGGCAAACAGCTGCTGGTAACCGACAATAAGTTGGCCATGCTCCTTGGCCCGGAAGCCGGGAAAGAGAAAAATCTCAAAGGAGAAACGCTCACATATATAGGAAGCGAGGATGTTACATCCATAACCGGCGAATCTGTGGCACAGCTGCGATTCATGACTCCTGATGGTGTCACTGTGGCCTACAGGATGGATGCGCCGATGGCAGAAGTGGCGAAGCGCAGCGAAGTGGAGATTCCGCTTACAATAGAGCTGAGCGTGGTGGAAGCCGTGAAGAAGAAGATGGCCGGTGCCACATACTATTTGTTGTCACGGGACCGCTACGATGAGCAGAACGAAGCTAAGACCGGCAAGAAATATGTGAAAGCCACTGTGGTTGATGTGCTACCCGGATCATCATTCTATCCGGTGCTTCTGGTGCTTAAAGATGAGGATGGAGTCAGATTTCACCTGTTCATGTCGGTGGGTCGAGACCTTAAAGCACCGAGGAATTTCGCTTCCCTTTTCTCGCTGTCCAATCCCAGGACACGCTACCCAAACATCAACGATGAGGTGTGGCGCCACATAGTCAACGGCACAGTAAAAGAGGATATGACCCGCGACGAATGCAGATTGTCGCTCGGTGCTCCCGACAACATCGACCGCCGTGCCGGCTATAGTGTGTTGCGTGAAGTGTGGAGCTACGAAAACGGCAAATACCTTATATTTGAAGACGGACTGTTGAGATCGTTCAGACAATGACACAAGACCGATTGATATTTCTTGGCACCGGCACATCCACAGGAGTGCCACAGATTGGGTGCAACTGCGATGTATGCCGCTCGGTTGACCAGCGCGACAAGCGGTTGCGTTGCTCGGCTTTGCTTCATATCGGCGGCAAAAGCCTGCTGATAGATTGCGGGCCGGATTTCCGCAAGCAGATTATTGACTTGGGTGCTCCCGACATAGATGCCGTGCTGGTGACACACAGCCACTACGACTACGTGGGAGGCATGGACGATCTCCGGCCGTACTGCTACACCCACCACGGCATGGATGTGTATTGCCGCAAGGATGTGGCTCACGACCTCGCCACCCGCATGCCCTACAGCATTCATCCCGCGCATCCCGACAGAGTGCCCACCTTTAATCTGCATGCGGTGGGGAACGGCAACTTCAAGGCCGCCGGAATAGATGTGGAGCCGCTTGAAGTGATGCACGGTGAATTGCCGATATTAGGATTCCGCATTGGAAAATTTGCCTATATCACAGATGCAAAGAGTATCCCGCAGCATACAATGGAAAAACTCAGGGGACTTGACACCTTGGTGATAAACGCGCTGAGAATCAAAGAGCACCCCACCCATATGAACCTACACGACTGTATGAGTGTTATAAATGAAGTAAAGCCCAAGAGAGCATATCTCACCCACCTGAGCCACGACATGGGGCTTCACGCCGAAGTAAGCCGCATGCTTCCCGAAGGGGTGACCATTGCCACTGATGGCCTTAGCATAGATTTATAACATATCATATTATGAACAGAGTAACGTATTTGGAGCACAGCTCCTTCGCAGTAACCACCGACGAGGTGATTCTGGTGTTTGACTATGTGCGCGACCCCTCTCACGCACTGCACCGCATATTGGATCAGAATCCTGACAAACCGGTTATTTTTCTGGCCACACACAATCATCCCGACCATTACAATAAATCAGTGTATGAGATAGCTCAGAACCATAAGCGTGTGTATGTGCTGAGCAACGACATCCCGGCCAAGGATATACCCTCCACTCTTGCCGTGCAAGGGATGAGCGCGGGCGACTATGTTGAAGGTCTTCCAGGCGGTGTGAGCGTGAAAGCCTATCCCAGCACCGACAAAGGGGTGAGCTTCTATGTGACCACCGGCACCAAAGAGACCATATTCCACGCCGGCGACCTCAACGACTGGCACTGGCAGGACGAAGCCTCCTTCAAGGAGGTGGAGAAAGCCGATGAGGAGTACAATGTGATTGTCAACCGCATAGCTTCCGAAGTGCCTGCTCTGGACATTGCGTTTTTCCCTGTTGACACCCGTCTTGGCTCAGATATGGCCCGCGGAGCGAGAATCTTCCTGCAGAAGATAGCCGTGAAAGATTTCTTCCCGATGCATTTCAACGGTGACTACAGAAAAGCATGCGATTTCGCCGACTACGCACCCGCAACCACCAGCTGCCATTGCCTGCACGAACCCGGTGAATCAATAGAGCTGGGCAAAGTGTGACACATTATTGACAAAAATTTACGGGGCCGTGTTCGATTGTGAACACGGCCCCGCTTGTCAATGAATTAAATATTGGTAAATTAAAGTTGTGTGTCAGGGTTGAGGTTAGCGCTTTCAATATCTTTGAAATAGCGGTAGGTGCCAACTTTCAGCTCCTCACAAGCAGCGTCGTCAGCCACAATGAGGGCTTTGGGGTGCATCTGGAGAGCGGAGATGGTCCACATCTGGCTGATGCCACCTTCCACACCGTGACGAAGCGCACGGGCCTTGTTATGGCCATTGACAATCAGGAGCACACTTTTGGCAGCCATGATGGTGCCCACGCCAACAGTGAGAGCGGTTTTCGGCACGAGGTCAACATTATTGTCAAAGAAGCGCGAGTTGGCGATGATAGTGTCGCGGGTGAGAGTTTTCATGCGGGTTTTGGAAGTGAGCGACGAGCCGGGTTCATTGAATGCGATATGACCGTCGGGGCCAACACCTCCGAGGAACAGGTCGATGCCACCGTAGCTCTTGATTTTCTCCTCGTATCGGGCGCACTCCTCAAGAGGATTCTCAGCGTTGCCGTTGAGGATATTCACATTTTCAGGGAGGATGTCAATCTGGTTGAAGAAATTGGTCCACATGAAAGTGTAGTAGCTCTGCTCGTGGTCGCGGGGGATACCGCAATATTCGTCCATGTTGAAAGTAACAACGTTTTTGAACGACACTTTGCCCTCCTTGTTGAGCTTGATGAGATGGCGATACATTCCAAGGGGGGAGCTGCCGGTGGGGCAACCCAGCACGAAAGGATGCTCGGGAGTTGGTTTAGCTTCATTGATACGCGCTGCCACATAGCATGCAGCCCACCGGCTAACGGTGTCGTAGTCAGGTTCGATGATGAGTCTCATTGCTGTGCAAAATTTGGTTATAGGTATTGGTGACCACAAAAATAATAATAAACCCGCTTATATGCAAAATTTTAAGACGCTCAAAAATCAGTATTGGAAATCCGATGAATTTTTGATAAAATAGATGTTGCAATTAATTAAATTCTGTGTAACTTTGTGTGCAAGTAACCGTAACCAATATCATACCGTACCTATATGAAAACCAATTTAAGTTCACAAATCAAGCTGGATCGCATTCCGCGCCGCTACTATGACCCTCAGGGTGAGATAGAGCTGGCCGCACTGACCCGCGATGAAAAGGTTTACACCCGTATTTTTGAAACCGTGCCCGATGGCAGCGAATATGTTGCCGCACAGATAGCAAAAAACATCAAACGCAGCGTTGAGCAGAAAGGCAAATGCGTGCTCGCTCTCGGTAGCGGACTGAGCACCCACAGCGCATACGCAGCTCTTATCAACCTTTACAAAAAAGGGTTGGTGGATTTTTCAAACGTGATTGTTTACAACATCAGCGAGTTTTTCCCACTCATTCCGGAAGGCCCGAGCACACTCAAACGCTTGAAAGATGTGCTCCTTGACCATGTGAACATCAAGCCGGAGAACATCCGCACCATTGACAATGCTGTCACTAAAGAAAACATGTACGAGACATGCAAGGCATACGAAAAATCAATTGAGGATGAGGGCGGCATAGACCTCACCATCTGCGAAATCGGTGCTACCGGCTCTCTCGCTTTCAACGAACCGGGCTCTGCTGCTTCTTCGTTCTGCCGTCTTGTGCTACTCAGCAGTGAGGCACGCCACAGCATCGCATCCGAATTCAACTGCGAAAACGCTCCCACAACAGCCATCACACTCGGCATCGCCAACCTCCTGTCGGCCAAACGCATCGTCACCATGGCATGGGGCGAAAACCGTGCAGCCATCATTAAAAAGACAGTGGAAGAACCTGCATCACCTATGGTTCCCTCCTCGTTCCTGCAGAATCATCCCCACGCCAAAGTGGTGGTTGACCTCCCCGCAGCAGAGAGCCTGACAAGAATTTCGCAGCCTTGGAAGGTGACTTCGTGCGAATGGAACGACAAGCTCATCCGCCGCGCCATCGTTTGGCTCTGCGACATGACCGGCAAGCCTATCCTCAAACTCACCGACAAAGACTACAATGACTGGGGTCTCGGCGAACTCCTTGCCCTCTATGGTTCCGCTTACAATGTGAACATCAAAATATTCAACGACCTGCAGCACACCATCACCGGCTGGCCCGGCGGCAAACCAAACGCCGACGACACCTACCGTCCCGAGCGTGCCAATCCGTATCCCAAGCGCGTGATTGTGTTCTCTCCCCACCCCGATGACGATGTAATCTCGATGGGCGGCACACTCAAACGCCTCGTTGACCAGAAGCACGATGTGCATGTGGCATACGAAACTTCGGGCAATATTGCCGTAGGCGATGAAGATATGATGCGCTACTTCCTGATGATGGACAAGATTGCTCCGATGTTCAAATTCAACACCGAGGGGTATGAAACTCTTTCAAAGGAGGTTGGCAGCTTCGTGATGCAGAAAAAAGCCGGTGAGATGGATACAGCTGACATCCGCGAGATCAAGACCATGATCCGCCAGGCTGAAGCCACTATCGCCTGCCACTACATCGGAGTGAAGCACGACAACATCCATTTTCTCCGTCTCCCCTTCTACGAAACAGGCACAATCAAGAAAGGCGACCTCTCGGAAGCCGACATCAACATTGTCAAGAAACTTCTTGAGGATGTGAAACCCCACGAAATATTCGTGGCCGGCGACCTCGCCGATCCCCACGGCACCCATAGAGTGTGCACCGATGCTGTGCTCGCCGCACTGTACGAACTGCGCAACGAAGAGTGGATGAACGATTGCCGTATCTGGATGTATCGCGGTGCATGGGCAGAATGGGAAATTGACCACATTGAAATGGCTGTGCCCATCTCCCCTGAGGAACTCCGCTTCAAGCGCAACTCTATCCTCAAGCACCAGAGCCAGATGGAAAACGCTCCGTTCCTTGGTGATGACGACCGCCTGTTCTGGCAGCGTGCCGAGGAGCGCAACCGCGCCACTGCAAGCCTGTATGAAAAGCTCGGTCTCGCTTCCTACGAGGCTATAGAGGCATTTGTACAATATCATCCTATCACCGATTGATAAAGTGCAACCTACACTTCAGGGGCGGCCATCAGTAGATAGACCGCCCCTGCTGTTTCTAACTATCTAATTTTTTATCTATACCAATATGAGTTATCGATTTATTCTTAATGAAGTTTCGTATTTCGGCCCCGGAGCACGCAAGGAGCTTCCTGAAGTTTTGAAACGCTTGGGCGCAACGAAAGTGTTTGTGGTCACAGACAAAGGATTGCTAAAGTTCGGCGTTGCCCACATGGTGACGGAAGTGATGGACAAAGCGGGCATAGAGTACGATGTGTTCAGCGATGTGAAGCCCAACCCAACAGTAACCAATGTGAAAGACGGGTTGAAGGCATTTGAGGCTTCCAAGGCCAATGTGATAGTGGCTATTGGAGGAGGGTCGGCCATTGACACTGCCAAAGGGATTGGAATTGTGGCCCGCAATCCGGAATTTTCCGACATAATTTCGCTTGAGGGGTGCGCCCCAACCAAGCAGAAGAGTGTGCCGATAGTAGCACTCCCCACCACTGCCGGAACCGCAGCCGAAACCACCATCAACTACGTGATTATAGACGAAGACAAGCAGAAGAAGATGGTGTGTGTGGACCCCAACGACATACCGGCCGTGGCGATAATTGATGCAGAATTGATGTATTCGCTACCCAAGAATCTGACAGCGGCCACCGGCATGGACGCTCTGACCCACGCTATTGAAGGGTATATCACCAAAGGCGCATGGCAAATGTCGGATATGTTTGAAATCGAGGCGATACGTATGATACACAAGTATCTGCCCACGGCTGTTGAGGAACCGACCAACGAGGAAGCAAGAAACGGAATGGCCGTGGCCCAATATATAGCGGGGATGGCGTTCTCAAATGTAGGCTTGGGATTGGTTCACGGCATGGCTCATCCGCTGGGTTCGCTGTTTGATGTGCCCCACGGGGTGGCAAACGCATTGCTTCTCCCCACCGTCATGGAATTCAACATGACGGCTTGCATGGACAAGTATCCCGAGATAGCCAAAGCTATGGGGGTTGACACCACAGGAATGAGCAAGGAAGAGGCATCGCAAGCAGCTTGCGATGCGGTGAAAGCACTTGCCGTAGAAGTTGGCATTCCCCAACATCTAAGTGAGCTTGGCATAACCGCCGCCGATATACCGGCGTTGTCACAACAGGCCATTGAAGATGTCTGCACACCGGGCAATCCCCGCGAGGTGACCCTTGAGGATATCGTAGAACTATACACCAAGGTGCTTTAAGCACCCTGACATAAACAGAAACGGCGAGTACAATAATTGTGCCCGCCGTTATTGTGTGGAATAAAATCAATTATTTAAGTGTGAGCTTTTTGAGCTGGACAAGAGTATGTCCGGAAGCGTCTTGGAGCAATAGGTTACCGTCCTTGGCAAGCTCGACCGAAGTCACCTGAGAGAGCGCTGAAAGAAATTGCTGCTCGAGATTGATATTGGGACAGGTCATGCGGGTGGTGGCCACATCCTTGAATTCAAGAGAATTCTGCTTGTCGGGATTAATGCTGATGGAGCCATTCATGGTGTTGCACCCGGCATTGCCGTGCAACTTGAGCTCGGGAATATCGATTACCATCTGCATCTCAGAATCGGACGGCACCTGCGCACCGTTTAGAGTCACCACCTTCCATGCACCGTTAGCAAATCCGAGGTCACTCTTGCGGAGAGTCATGGTAGTGGCACCCTGCTCATTCTTTATATAAAGGAGGTAATCGCGACCCACCTGCTCGATAGCGTAGCTGTGAACAGTGTTGACAGCCATGGTAAAGCCTATTTCATACTCGGCATCGGGACACATTTTCATAGTTGACAAAAAATCGGAAGTGCGGCTCATCTGTCCGCCGGGGGTCACTGCAAAAGAGCCATTCAGCACATTGCATCCGTCGAAAGCGTAGCAGTTGACAATGAAAGGGTTTGACGATGATTTGTCAAACACCATATAGGGACGGTTGTCACCGGTGACAGCGGCACCGCCCACATTGGAAGCAATCCACTGCCCATAAAGCACATGCTCAATAGCCCCTTCTGTTTGGCTTGTGGTTTCGGTCTTGACCTGCCCGGTAGTGGTGACAGCAACCTGGCGACTGTTGCAGGCAGAAAGGCTTAAGAGAGCCACTGCCGGAATAATAAAGCACTTTTTCATGAGTAACATCTTGAATATGGTTGTATCAAATAAATTATAAATCAGCCTATGTAATATAAATACTCCAACGGGCAAAATGTTCATTACCGGCTGAATTGGATGCAAAGATACAACAATTAATTGCTTGAGCGGGGAAATATGAGTACTTTTGCACCGTTTTTTGATTACATGATGTATGGCTAATAAATCAATGTTTTTGCAGCTGTTTGTCACATTTTTCAAAATCGGAGCGTTCACATTCGGGGGTGGCTGGGCCATGATTTCGATTATAGAACGCGAGATAGTGGACAAACATCATTGGCTCGGGAAAGAAGAATTTCTTGATTTGCTGGCAGTGGCGCAGTCGCTTCCGGGAGTCCTGGCAGTGAATATTTCAGTGGCCGTAGGCGACAAGCTAAGAGGTGTGAAAGGATCGGTGTGCGCCGCGCTGGGCACTATACTCCCTTCTTTCATGATAATATTGGCGATAGCCATCTTCCTGACCCCCGACATGATCAAAAATAATTCCATTCTCTCTCCGGTGTTCAAAGGGATACGCCCGGCAGTGGTGGCACTGATTATAGCTCCGGTGATTTCAGCGGCCAAAGCTGCCAGGCTCAACTGGAAAACAGCGATAATACCGATAGCGGTAGCGCTCCTGATATGGTCGAAATGGCCTGTGGTATCAAGCCCCATCCTGTATATAGTGCTCGGGGGCATCGGTGGGTATATATGGTTCACCCACACATTGAAACAGATAAAAAACAATACGAAATGATATATCTTAAACTTATCTGGGCATATCTCAAAATCGGATTGTTTGGTTTTGGTGGCGGATATGCCATGCTTGCGCTGATTGAACGCGAAATAGTAGGACCGGGCTGGCTGTCGGAACAGATGTTCACCGACATTGTCGCCATATCTCAAATGACCCCCGGGCCTATAGGTATCAACTCCGCCACATACATAGGATATGTTGCACCCGGGATGTCGTCTCCGGCCCTGACTTCCCCTATATTCGGCATCCTTGGTTCGATATTGTGCACTCTCGTAGTCGTGATGCCCTCCTACCTTTTGACCCTCTACACGAGCCATTTTATCACCCGGCATAAAGAGAGCGCACTGGTCAAAGGTGTGTTCTCCGGGCTCAGACCCGTGGTTGTAGGACTTATCGCATCGGCAGCGTTGCTGCTTATGAACTCGGCCAATTTCGGGGATGTACAGATGGATGTGATAAAGAGTGTGGCTATCTGCGTGTGCGCGTTCATCATGGTGTATTTCGCCAAAATACACCCCATATTAGTGATAATCATAGCCGGTATCGCAGGATATATATTGTATTGAAATGACTTACAGCGAAGCTACAGAATATTTGTTCACACAGACTCCTGTGTTTCAAAACATCGGAGCCGGGGCCTATAAACCGGGGTTGGACACCGCCCGGCAACTCGCAGGATTGTTCGGCAACCCGCACCACAAATTCAAATCCATCCATGTGGGAGGGACCAATGGCAAAGGTTCCACATCCCACAGCATTGCAGCTGTGCTCCAGAGCGCAGGCTACAAAGTGGGACTCTATACATCGCCCCATCTTGCCGACTTCAGGGAGCGTATAAGAGTCAACGGGCAGATGATAGAGCCGGAATATGTGGTGGATTTTGTCAGCCGCTTCCAGGCGATGCACGCCGACTGCTCACCATCGTTTTTTGAGCTCACCATGACCATGGCCTTTGAATATTTCGCCAAATCCGAGGTGGATGTGGCTGTGATAGAGGTGGGATTGGGCGGAAGGCTTGACAGCACAAATATCATTACCCCAAGTATGTGCGTCATCACGAACATATCGCTAGAGCATACCAATCTGCTTGGCAACACTGAGGAAGCTATAGCCGCTGAAAAAGCCGGGATCATGAAGCCGGCGGTGCCGGTGGTGATTGGCGAGGCTATGAACCCCGGAGTGCGGGAACTGTTTGAAAACAAAGCCAACGAGGTGGGGTGCCCCATACAGTTCGCGGAAGACACCGGGATAGAAAAAAGAATCGGACGCAATGAGCAGAACCGTTTTCATATCAACACTCCCGAATGGGGAGTGCTTGAATACGAGCTGGCAGGCGATTGTCAAAAGAAGAATCTCGCCACCGAGATCACCGCGCTTAAGCAGCTTGCCGCTATTGGGTTCACCATCAATAAAGAAGCAGTACGACAAGGGTTGGCCAATGTCACCACTCTTACAGGACTTCAAGGCCGATGGCAGGTGCTCGGCCACAATCCGCTGAGGATATGCGACACAGGCCACAATATCGGAGGGTGGAAATGGCTCGCACCGCAAATCAATCGTATGCCCGGCACAAAGCATATCGTTATCGGATTTGCAGGTGACAAGGATGTGAGCGGAATTCTTCACCTGATTGAGGGCATCTCCAACAAACGGCTTATATTCACACAGGCATCCGTGAACCGTGCAATGCCCGCAGAGCGGTTGAAGGCAATTGCAGCGCAGCATGGATTGGACGGAGATATATGCCCTGATGTGAAAGAAGCATACGAAATGGCTATGAGAGAATGTGAGTGTAGCGACAGTGTGTTTGTCGGAGGCAGTTCATTCGTTGTCGCCGACCTGTTGAAACAATAGCTGCACCGTTGGATAACGATGCAGCCATATTGTCGATGAGAATTATGTTTCTTAGAAGGTGGCGATGGTCTCTATCTCCACAAGCACCTGCTTGGGAAGCTCCTTCACAGCAACAGCCGAACGTGCGGGATAGGGATCGGTGAATTCTTTGCCATACACCTCGTTCATATCGCCGAAAAGGCTCATGTCGGCAAGAAACACAGTTGTTTTCACCACATTGTCAATCGACAGTCCTGCCTGCGACAGTATCGCCTTTATATTGGAGATGGACTGCATTGTCTGAGCCTTTATGCCCTCGGGAATTGAACCGGTGGCAGGATCCACAGGAATCTGACCGGAGATAAACAAAAGGTTGCCAATCTTGATGGCCTGGCTGTAGGGGCCGATTGCCGCAGGTGCGGCAGTTGTTGCAATAACTTCTTTCATTGTAATGAAATATTATAATTAGAGATCGTTAAATATCAGTATCTTTAATGCCGAGAGATATGATGGCTGTTTCATCGCCCACCTTGATCATGGCATCTGTCACAGCATTGGATTCGGCAATTATCTGAGCGTAGTGGGAGCTGAAATCAGGGATGAAATTGCTGGCGCCATCAGTCTGAAGCCTACGAATCACCTCGCCCACGGTCAGGTCCGACACATCCACAGCCGGCTGGAGCGGGTGTTCCAGCAGTTCTCCCGGTGCCGCTATAAAACTGATAAGCCTCACGCGATGAAGATCAAGCACCAGGCGTGTGACAAGCTTGGCTGGAAGATTGTATGTCTGAGCAATTTCCGAACTATTGAGTGGCCGCTTCTGCTGTACAAACCGCTTGCATATAATTGCCATAATGACAAGTATCACACTGCGGCGGTAGTCAAGCGATATATTGTCCACATCATCGCTGAAATTAAACTGTCCTATATTTTGGGAAGCATAGCACAGCACCCCGCCTATAAGCGTTATCAGCCACACCAGTTGCAGCCATATAAGCATCAACGGAAGGAATGAGAAGCTACCATAGATGGCATTGTATTTCGACACATACAGCTGCCCGGTGAGAAACAGCCATTGAAGCACCTGGAATGCAGTGCCCACCACCACACCCGATATCATGGCGCTGAGCGGCTTAACTTTAGCGTTGGGGATGAGCATATAGGCCGCGGCAAAAAACACCCAAGTAATCACATAGCTCGCGCAGTCAAGTATCAATGTCACAGCTGAGCTGCTCCATTCATATGGCAAAAGATTGCGCAATGCCGTGGACATCAGTATCGATAAACCACTGCCGCATATCATCAATACAGGGAGCACAAGCAATATGGCGAGATAATCAGTGATTTTACGCATGAATGTTCTCCCCTGCCGCACCCTCCAGATAGAGTTGAACGATGTTTCCACATTGCTCAGCAGCGAAATCATGGTCCATAGCAGAAACACGATACCGACGCCTACGAATATCCCTTCGGATGCTTGTGCGAGATATGAATCGACAAAATTGAAGGCCGCATCAAGCGCACTGCGCTGCGATGGAAAATAAGAGTATAGTTGCTGTTTGAGCAAATCCTGGAATCCGAAACCACGGCCTATGGCAAACAGAAGAGCTAATGCTGGGACTATCGCAAGCAAAGTGCTGTAGGTCAAAGCACACGCCTGACTCTGCAAATCGGAGCTAAGAAATGAGCGGACACTCAGATTGATGGTCTTGACAGTGTTGACTTTCCATGTTCTCCTTTGGTCACGCCACACTCCCACACTCACATATCTCCACCATGCCATTACTTTGGCAACATGCGCAGCAAAGCGAGATCGGGAAGGCGAAGAAGGATTGTTTTTATTAGCCATCAGCTCTTATAAAATTTATTCAATACAAAGATAACACAAAATCAGCTCCCTTTGCTCACCAATATACTAAAAATTCAACGGAGCCACACAGATGACCGCGTAGCTCCGTTGAAATAATATGATTGAATATCAAGCTTTGAGCATTGCGAGCATGGCCTGATATGCTTCGCTGAGACCATCAGCGTTCTTGCCGCCGGCCTGAGCAAAGCCCGGCTGACCGCCGCCACCGCCCTTGATGGACTTGGCTGCCTCGCGCACAATAGTAGAAGCATTCAGCCCCTCTTTGGTGAGATCTTCGGTGACCATGGCTGTAAGAAGCGGTTTGTTGGCCACATCGTGTGTGGCAGCGATAAACACTGTGTTTTCAGGCGATGCTGCGCGCACGGCAAACGCCACGCCCTTCACCACATCAGGAATTCTCGGACCTATGAGACCAACCACCTTGTGGCCATTGATATTCTCCGCTTTTTCGAGGAGCTTGGCAGCAATATTGGCAATACGCTCCTGCATGAACTCATCCACTTGCTTGCGAAGGTCGGCATTCTCGCTCACCGAGCGACGCAGCGCGGCCATGAGATCGGGAGCGTTGTTGAACATTGCGCCAATCTCGCGGATGGTGTCGCTCATGCTGTCGAGGGCGTTTTCCACAGCTTCGCCGGTTATAGCCTCAATTCTTCGGATGCCGGCGGCGGTGCTGCTCTCCGACACGATGCGTATCATACCGATATTGCCGGTGTTGGCCACATGTGTGCCACCGCAAAGCTCAACAGACTCTCCATATCGGATCACACGAACCTCTTCACCGTATTTTTCACCGAACAGAGCCATGGCTCCCATATCTTTAGCCTCGGCGATAGGCACGCACCGGTGCTCGTCAAGAGCTATAGCCTCGCGCACCATTGCGTTGGCCAGATGCTCCACTTTGCGAAGCTCCTCCGGGGTCACTTTCTGGAAGTGGGAGAAGTCGAAGCGCAGAACCTCCGGTGACACAAACGAACCTTTCTGCTCCACATGGGTGCCGAGCACATCGCGGAGAGCCTTGTGCAGCAAGTGGGTGGCAGTGTGGTTGCAGGAAGTGGCCCGACGAGCCTTTTCATCAATAGCGGCCACGAACTCAGCCTCGGGAGTCACGGGGAGGTTGGCGGCAAGATGCACGGCCATGCCGTTCTCGCGCTTGGTGTCGTATATCTCAAGTACATTTCCTTCGGCATCGGTCAATGTACCACGGTCGCCGACCTGACCACCCATCTCGGCATAGAAAGGCGTTTTGTCAAGCACTATCTGATAGTACTCTCCTTTCTTTTGCTTCACCTTGCGATAGCGCAAAATGTTGGCGGAACAGGATGTGAGGTCATAACCCACAAACTCGGTTTCACCTTCACGAAGCACCACCCAATCGTCAGTTTCCACTGCGGCAGCATTGCGTGCACGCTGCTTCTGAGCCTGCATCTCCACATCAAAACCGGCCTGGTCAAGAGTCATGCCGTTCTCCTTGAGAATAAGCTCGGTGAGGTCGAGAGGGAAACCATAGGTGTCATAGAGCACGAATGCCTCCTTGCCGGAAATCTCAGTAAGCCCATTGGCCTTGGCGGCAGCGATAGCAGTGTCGAGCATACGGATTCCGTTTTCAAGAGTGCGGAGGAAAGCATCCTCCTCCTCTTTGATCACCTTCATGATGAGGTCGCGCTGAGCGGGAAGTTCGGGATAGGCCTCACCCATAGAGTCAATGAGAGTGTCAACAAGCTTATACATAAACGCACTCTTCTGGCCAAGGAATGTGTAGGCATAGCGGACAGCGCGGCGCAAAATACGGCGGATTACATAACCGGCCTTGGCATTGCCCGGGAGCTGTGAATCGGCTATGGAGAAAGAGATGGTGCGGACATGGTCGGCAATGACGCGCATGGCAATGTCAACTTTGGCATCTTTGCCATACTCTTTGCCCGAAAGGATGGAAATCTTGTTGATGAGCGGAGTGAAAACATCGGTGTCGTAGTTGGATGTTTTGCCCTGGAGAGCCATGCACAGACGCTCGAAACCCATGCCGGTGTCAATCACCTTGGCGGGCAGCGGCTCAAGAGAACCATCGGCCTTACGGTTGTACTGCATGAACACGAGATTCCAGATTTCAATAACCTGAGGGTGATCATGGTTCACAAGTTCACGACCGGGAATAGCCGCGCGTTCACTTTCCGGACGGAGGTCAATATGAATCTCCGAGCAGGGACCGCAAGGGCCGGTATCTCCCATCTCCCAGAAATTATCGTGCTTGTTGCCGTTGATGATATGGTCTTTAGGCAGATGACGCTCCCAATATCCTGCAGCCTCATCGTCGCGTGACAGACCCTCCTCGGGCGACCCTTCAAACACTGTGGCGTACAAACGCTCAGGGTCAAGCTTTAGTACATCCACCAGATATTCCCAGGCCCAGTCGATAGCCTCAGATTTGAAATAATCGCCAAACGACCAGTTGCCGAGCATCTCGAACATGGTGTGGTGGTATGTGTCCATGCCAACTTCCTCAAGGTCGTTGTGCTTGCCGGATACGCGCAGACATTTCTGAGAATCGGCCACACGGGTGTATTTGGCGGCCTTATTGCCGAGGATGATATCCTTGAACTGGTTCATACCGGCATTAGTGAACATAAGAGTGGGGTCGTCCTTGATGACCATAGGTGCCGAGGGAACAATTTTATGTCCTTTGTCGGCGAAATAGTTCTTGAACGACTCGCGAATTTCTTTAGCTGTCAACATTTTGTTGCTGTATTATGAATTGATTTATTATTTTTGCAACTGATTACGCATACGCGTAAAATAAATAATGTGCAAAATTAGAGCAATTTTTGTACTTTTGCAAACAATCATGGACACGCTTGATAAAAAATACTACAAAATCAGCGAGGTGGCTGAAATCCTGAACATCCCCCAGAGCACACTGCGGTTTTGGGAATCACGGTTCACTGTCATCAAGCCTCGCCGCAATGAGCATGGCACACGATTCTACACCAATTCCGACATTGAAAAAATATCAATGATCCATTACCTTGTCAAGGAGCGCGGACTGAAGCTTGATGCGGCTCAGGAGCAGATCCGCAGCAATCCTAAGGGGGTGGAACGGCGCCATGCCACTGTTGAACGCCTCAAGGAGATGCGCACCCAGGTGACCAATCTACTGAACGCCCTCAAGAGCATAAAAAGGCAAAATTAACGCCTCTTTTTGAAAATATTCCGCAAAAGCCGGCAAATAATATTTTGCAATGTAAAGAATTATATATACCTTTGCAGCCGGAAAATTCGTAATCTCTGGTGGGACACGCAGCCCATTTACATTGCGAGTATTGTTTTACATTTTAATTAAAAAGAAAATGGATTTAATTAAAGTTGCCGAAGAAGCATTTGCTACCGGCAAAACACATCCCGAGTTTGGCCCCGGCGACACCATCACAGTGGCTTATCGCATCAAAGAGGGTAACAAAGAGCGTATCCAGCAGTACCGTGGCGTAGTGATCCGTATCTCGGGCGAAGGGAACAAAAAGCGTTTCACCGTTCGTAAAATCAGCGACAACATCGGTGTTGAGCGTATCTTCCCCATCGAATCTCCGTTCATCGACTCTATCACAGTCAACAAGTACGGTAAGGTTCGTCGCGCAAAACTTTACTATCTGCGCAATCTCACCGGCAAGAAAGCTCGTATCAAAGAGCGCCGCGTAGTCAACAAGTAATTCACTTGAAGCTACAGTTTTCACAAAACACATCGAGTGGGCCGGAATTAAATTCCGGCCCACTTCGTTTTTTTAAGTATGTGTCATAAGCCGCAGCCTAAGAGCACATCATGACTGCTTGCTATTTCAAGCGGGCAAGTCTTCGTCATCATCGGGCTGACGATTGCGCAACAGCAGATTGAGAATCCATAGGAACAGCCCGCTCATGGCCAATGCCACAAGAAGCGAGGCATAAATCATCTTGTCAGTGCATCCGAAAAGGGTCACAAAACCCCATCCACCGCCAATGGCGGCAAGGATGCCAATCAACAGATTGGCCCACAATGAGCCCGACGGCTTGGTGAGGCGCCCCGCCATGTAGCCCAACACCACACCCACAAGCCCCCAGGAGAGCCAGATGGTGAATGTCAAAGATACTTCGTTCATATCAGAATAGTTTTAGATTAGACACCATGGGGAGAATGGTGGCAGCCACATCAGTGTCACCGGTGAGGTCGGCAAAAGTGAGCCACAACAGAAGAAGCACAATAAGAATCACGACTCCAATGATGAGCCAAAGGTTGGGACGCACATGGCGTTTGCTATCGTTCATAATGTAGATGATTAAATTAGTTTCTGATTTCATAACATCCGATTTGATTTTATAGTTCATTTTTTCGGTACGCAATTGGCATATTTCAATGATAAGGAGTAAATTTGCAGTAGAAATAGAACCTAAAAACAGCATTCTATCATGAAGCTTTTTGAACTAATGACCGCCAAGGCCAAAGCCATGCCACAGCGCATTGTGCTTCCGGAGGGAACCGAACCCCGTACCCTTACCGCCGCCGACAGAATTATTGCCGACGGCATTGCCAAAATCATTCTTATAGGCAACCCCAACGACATCCACGCGATGGCCAAAGAGCTAAAGCTCACACATATTGACCAAGCCACAATTGTTGATCCGGCTGACGAGAAGATTATTGACAAGTATGCGCCTTTGTTCTTTGAACTCAGAAAGAAGAAAGGAATATCGATGGAAGAAGCCCGTCTCACCACTGCCAACCCGCTGTATCTGGGATGCCTGATGGTGAAGAACGGCGATGCCGATGGCCAGGTGGCCGGTGCGATGAACACCACCGGAAATGTGCTTCGCGCTGCATTTCAGGTGATCAAGACACAGCCCGGCATCGATGTGGTGTCCGGCGCATTCATAATGCTCCTCCCGGAGGGACTCAACTTCGGCACCAACGGCATCATGGTGTTTGCCGACTGCGCCGTTGTTCCTGACCCCACCGCCCCCGAACTTGCTCAGATAGCACTCTCAGCCGCCCAAACCGCCCGCGACATCGCCGGTATCGAACCGAGGGTGGCCATGCTCAGTTTCTCCACAAAAGGGAGCGCCAAACATGAGCGCGTAGATAAAGTGGTGGAAGCTCTTGAAATAGCAAAAGCACTCAATCCCAACCTGATTATTGACGGTGAGCTACAAAGCGATGCCGCAATAGTGCCTGGTGTAGCTCAGGCTAAATGTCCCGACAGCCCGCTTAGCGGTCGCGCCAACGTGCTTGTGTTCCCGTCGCTTGAGGTTGGCAATATCGCCTACAAGCTGGTGCAGCGCTTGGGCAATGTTCAGGCCGTGGGCCCTGTGCTCCAGGGATTGGCAGCACCGGTCAATGACCTTTCGAGAGGATGCTTCCCCGAAGATATCTACAAAACCATAATCATGACATGCAATCAGGCTATAGGACTTAAAAACTCCAAATAATCAGCCATTGTTTTAACGACTATATAATCAACAGATATGAAAATACTTGTGCTTAACTGCGGCAGCAGCTCTGTGAAATACAAACTAATCGACACCGACACTGATGTCACCATGGCCGAGGGCGGCGTGGAGAAAATCGGACTCCCCGACGGCTTTCTGAAGTTCAAGCGTCCTGACGGCAGCAAACAGATCAAAGATCTTGGCCATATCGACCACAAACAAGGCGTGGAAGCTATTCTCGACATACTCACCGACCCCAAGGAAGGGTGCATAAAGAACTTTGGTGAGATTGACGCTGTCGGCCACCGTGTGGTGCATGGTGGTGAGAAATTCAACCAAAGCGTACTAATCACCGACGAGGTAATCCAACAGGTGAAAGATTGCTACGACCTTGCCCCACTCCACAATCCCGCCAACATCACCGGCATCGAGGCTATCACATCCCTTATGCCCGGTGTGCCTCAAGTGGGTGTGTTCGACACAGCTTTCCATCAAACCATGCCCGCCAAGTCCTACATGTATGCCCTCCCCTACAAATTCTACTCCGAGGACGGCGTGCGCCGCTATGGGTTCCACGGCACCAGCCACCGCTATGTGTCACAGAAAGCCTGCGAGTTCTTGAACCTAAACCCCGACAATTCCAAAATTGTGACATGTCATATCGGCAACGGCGGTTCAATCACCGCTGTGCTCAACGGCAAGAGCGTGGACACTTCTATGGGCCTCACTCCCACCGAGGGTTTGATGATGGGCACCCGTGTGGGTGATGTGGACCCCGGTGTCATCACATACCTCATGAACAAGCATAGCTACACCTCGGCCGACATACAGCGCATCATCAACAAAGAGAGCGGTGTGGCAGGTGTCACTGAAATATCCAACGATATGCGCGAGATAGAAGCGGCCGACAAAGCAGGCAACGAACGCGCCCATCTGGCTCTGGAAATGTATGAGCAGCGCATCATCAAATATATAGGAGCATACGCTGCCGAGATGGGTGGATTGGATGCCATCGTGTTCACCGGCGGCGTCGGCGAGAACCAGACTGGAGTGCGTGAGAATGTGTGCGCTCCTTTGGCATTCATGGGCGTGAAACTTGACAAAACCGTTAACGACAAGACAAAAGGCACCGAAACAATTATCTCAACCCCCGATTCCAAAGTGAAGGTGGCTGTGATACCCACTGATGAAGAGCTGATGATTGCCCGCGACACCAACAGTATTGTTTCAAAACTCTAATCCTATGATGAAAAACAGTATCAAAGCTGCCATTGTAGGATATGGCAATATTGGCCGGAGCGTACTTGAAGCACTGACCCAGGCTCCTGATTTTGAGATTGCAGGTGTGGTTCGCCGCTCAGTGGCCAACAACCCAGAGGAACTTGCTCCGTATAAAGTGGTGACCGACATTGATGATCTCGGCAAGGTTGATGTGGCTATTCTCTGCACCCCCACCCGTGAAGTCGAGAAGCACGCAAGCATTCTTCTGGCCAAAGGCATCAACACTGTGGATAGCTTTGACATCCACACCCTTATCCCTGAACTCCGCAACAACCTTGGCAAGATAGCCAAAGAACACGGTACCGTAGCTGTTATTTCAGCCGGATGGGATCCGGGTAGCGATTCTATAGTCCGCACCCTCATGCAGGCGGCAGCCCCCAAAGGATTGACCTATACCAACTTCGGCCCCGGAATGAGTATGGGTCACACAGTGTGCGTCAAATCCAAAAAGGGCGTGAAAAACGCCCTCTCCATGACCATTCCTCTGGGCACCGGCATACACCGCCGCATGGTGTATGTAGAGCTTGAGGACGGCGCGAAACTTGAGGATGTGGCAGCAGCCGTGAAGGCCGACCCTTACTTTGCAAGCGATGAAACACATGTGATGGAAGTGGCAAGCGTTGACGAAGTCAAGGATATGGGCCACGGAGTGAACATGGTGCGCAAGGGAGTGAGCGGCACGACTCAAAACCAGCGTTTCGAGTTCAATATGTCAATCAACAATCCGGCATTGACCGCCCAGATACTCGTTGGCGCAGCGCGTGCAGCCATGCGTCAGGCACCGGGCTGCTATACTATGATTGAAATTCCCGTGGTTGACCTTCTTGAAGGCGACAGGGACAGCCATATAGCGCATCTTGTGTGAATATGCTTGATGCTCTTGGATCACACATCACCGCCATTGCAGATGTCGTATGCGGTATTCCGCTGTTTGTGACACTGATAGGCGGTGGTGTGTGGCTCTTTTTATACTCACGCGGAGTGTCTTTGCAACGGCTGCCCGAGGCTCTGATTACCATAAGGAGAAGCCGGGCGCAAAAGAAGTCCGGCGAAATAAGCTCCATTCAGGCATTAGCATCGGTTGTGGCCGGCACCATAGGGATGGGCAACATTGCCGGTGTGACCATCGCCATAGCCATGGGTGGTCCCGGTGCTGTGTTCTGGATGTGGGTGAGTGCCCTTGTGGGGATGTGCACCAAATACCATGAAGGCGTACTCTCCATCATGTACCGCTCCACCAATAGCGATGGTGAGCACCAGGGTGGCACCATGCATATCATACACCATGGTTTGGGAAAACGGTGGCTGCCGATGGCAAAGTTTTTTGCGGTGGCCGGAATGTTTGGCACCCTGTGCATCATGAATGCCAACCAATTGACCGAAGCGACCGTGGCCACAGCCGGCAATTTCATTGAAATCACATCCGGATTCACGGCAAAACTATGGACAGGAATAGCCATTGCAGCATTAGTGGCAGCAGTGGTGCTTGGCGGCATAAAACGTATAAGCCGAGTGGCTTCAGTGCTGGTACCCTTTATGGTTGCCACCTATTTCATAATGGTTCTTTACATTATTGTCACCAACTTCAACCATGTGGGCGGAGTGTTCGCCACGATTTTCTCAAACGCTTTTTCGCTTGAAGCCGGATGGGGAGCACTTGCCGGAGTGGCAATCATTGGAGCACGACGTGCAGCCCTTGTCAACGATGCCGGGATAGGCACAGCCGCCATCATGCATGGCAAATCCTCCAATACCGAACCTGTGCGCGAAGGGCTTGTGGCAATGCTCGGCCCGGCTATTGACTCAGGGTTTGTATGCACACTCACAGCTCTTTCCGTGCTGCTCTGTATTCCCGCCGACACACTCAGTACCGGAACAGCGCAAGGTCTGGAGATGGCTCTCAAGGCATTCGGCTCCGGCATACCTTACGGTGAATATATGCTGATGGCAATTGTGGCATGCTTCGCCCTTTCGTCGATGTTCAGCTACAGCTATTACGGCCAGCGATGCGCAGCCTATCTCATGGGCGAAAGCGGAGCCAAAGTATATACTTATCTGTTCATAGCGTCGCTGATATTGTTTGCCGTGGTGCCACTGAAAGCCGCCGTAGGGCTGTGTGATCTTTTTTATGCGCTTATGGCGTTCCCGACAATGCTCACGCTGATATTGCTTAGAAAGAAAGTGCGCGAACAGTCGCAACAATATTTCCGACCAAAGCCGGCAGATGATATTTCCAACCTAAAATTCAACCCCGAAATATGACCCAGGAAGAAAAACTGTCTCTTGAAGAGAAAGTGATCACTATGCTGAGAACCGTGTATGACCCCGAGATTCCGGTGGATATATACAGCCTTGGCCTTATCTACAAAATTGATATTGACGATGAGGGCAATCTGGCCATCGACATGACCCTCACCGCCCCCAATTGCCCTGCTGCTGATTTCCTTGTTGAGGATGCCCGCATCAAACTTGAAAGCATTGAAGGAATAAAAAGTGTGGACATCCGCATTGTTTTCGAGCCTGAATGGAACAAGGATATGATGAGCGAGGAAGCAAAACTTGATTTAGGATTTCTTTAGAGAATGTAAAATAATGGCTCGCAATCTCACATATTTCATCAGCGACCTCCATCTCGGTGCCTCCTCCATCAAGGACCCGCACAAGCATGAACGCAGCATATGCCGATGGCTTAGGAGCATAGCTCCAACGGCCCGCACCATATATATGCTTGGCGATGTGCTCGACTACTGGTATGAATACAGATACGTGGTGCCCCGAGGGTTCACCCGCTTTTTAGGCACATTGGCCGAATTGACCGACAACGGCGTGGAAGTGGTGTGGCTCAAAGGGAATCATGATATATGGATATTCGACTATCTCCCATCGGAAACCGGTGTGAAGGTGATTGACGGTGCCTATGTAACGGATATCGACGGTGCCGGTTTTTTGATGGAACATGGTGACGGCGTCGGCGAGATGAGACTCTCCTACAGGCTGATGCACTCGCTGTTTCGTGCTCGCTGGGCACAGGTGCTGTTCAGCGCCATCCATCCACGCTGGACCGTGAACTTTGCCCACCGGTGGTCGGGACACAGCCGCGCCACCGGCACAAGATACACTCAGACTGTACTTGACGACAATGACAAACTGATGCAATTCGTGAAGAGCTATTCAAAGAATCATCCTGAAATCAACTACTATGTGTTCGGCCACCGGCATGTGGTTGTTGACCAGAAAATATCGCCTACGGCGAGAATACTCATACTTGGCGACTGCTATGAGCAGATGACCTACGGAGTGTGGAACGGAGAGGAGTTTTTCATAAAAAAAATGAAAACTGAATAATTTTATCATTAATTAACATTTGGTGGAATTTCGCCAAATTCTCGCAACACTCAGCGCACCAACAACTTGAGCCCGGAAAGAGGAAAAGCGTGTATAAAAACAGTGCTAAATAACATATATTTTAATTGCTCCACCTCACTTAATTGCACTACTTTTGTCACGCAAACCTAACACAATCTTTTTTACCTTAGAAATTGTACCTATTGGAAACTCATAAAAAGGGACTATGTGAGTAGTCTCTTTTTATTTTTTATGTACATTTGCATCAGTATGAAAAATCTCAGCTCCATTATAATTTCAGCATTATTCATAATGCCCACCTTTTGCGCCTGCAGCGATGACAATGAGCCTGTGGCCGAAGAAGAGTTTCGCCAACCCGAACCTGTGGAGATGACCCTGCTCATGTATATGCCATGGAGCCAGACCTTGACCTCCGACCTTGCCAACAATATGTATGACATGCAGCGCATATTAGCCCGGGATCCGGTTGCCGACAAAAAGGTGGTGGTGTTTTTCTCAACATCCGGCTCCGATGCACAGCTGATTGAAATAACCAACGGCAGCTACGACATCTTGAAAACCTACAGTTCCATAACGCTGAACACTGTGGAAGGAATAGCAAGTATCATTGCCGATGTCAAATCGTTGGCACCAGCCAATCACTACGCCATGACTATAGGTTGCCACGGCACAGGGTGGCTTCCCACCGGAGCCTTGGAACCGTATATAAACACTTACCAAACATTTAAACTATACAGCACCGCTGCCGATGCACCTCAAACACGCTACTTTGGCGGGATAAGCCTTCAATGGCAAACCGATGTGAGCACTCTTGCGCAGGCCATTGAGCACTCGGGCACACATCTGGAATATCTTGTATTTGACGCATGCTATATGGGTGGCGTTGAGGTGGCATACGAGCTGCGCAATGTGGCAGATGTCACCGTGCTCTCGGCGGCGGAAATCATGAGTGCCGGCATACCGTACAAATCAATCGGACGGATGCTGCTGGACGATGACCCGGACTGGAACAGCGTATGCAATAAATTCAAGGAATACTACTCCAACTATCTGTATCCATACGGCACCTTGGCCGCCATCGACAGCAGCTCGCTTGAGCAGCTCGCACAGTCCATGAAGAGTATTAACAGCCAATACAGCTGGAATGACAGCTGGAACTCCAACCTTCAGTCGTTCGGAGGATTCGCAGGGGAAGAACTGTTCTATGACTTAGGCGAATATGTGGATATTATGACCGCCGGTAATGACAGTGAATTCAGGCAATCATTGGCCAACAGCGTGATTGCAGCCGTACACACCGGACGCTACTATGTGGCCTACCAAGGCACCTACCCCATAACACACTTCTGCGGGCTCAGCTGCTCGGCACCGAGCTCATCCGCCATCACACAATCGTGGCCTTCCACCCAATGGGCCAAGGCCACAACAAACCCATGAGCTGCAAACTACAGACCCATGGGTGAATAAATAAAGGAATTTAAATTATTTTTGGTTGCGCGGATTGTTGCCAAGAGTGCAAGTACGCTCTTTCTGAAGTTTTTCAGTATTCTTATTGTCATCTGCATCATTAATAGCCACACCGGGATAGTTCTTGGTAGCGTAATTGCGTTCGGCGCTGGTGGTTGAAGTTTTCTTATCCATATCAAAATATTAGCTTGAATGTTAATTAATATACTACTTCAACACCCATGGCGGCTAATTTGTTCAGACAGCTGAAACGCAAAAATGCCGCACGGAAACAAGCTTCCGGCGGCTTTATGCCTGAAAGAGTAAATTCAGATTACTTGCTGGCGATGCTGCAGCTTACAGACAGACGCAGACGGCCTTTGGCGCGACGACGTGCAAGCACCTTGCGGCCATCAGGGGTGGACATTCTCTCACGAAAGCCGTGCTTATTTACTCTCTTTCTGTTAGAAGGTTGAAATGTTCTTTTCATTGCCGTATATTAATTTTCGTTATTGTTCGCAATCGGAGTGCAAATTTACACATTTTTTTGATTACCCACAATTATTTTTGCTTTTTTCATATCAGGAATGTTTTTTGTACCTTTGCACCCGCAAAAAACTATAATATTATGATAGCGGTAAACAATCTTGGCATACAATTTGGAAAACGCGTTCTGTTTCAGGATGTGAACATGAAATTCACCCCGGGCAACTGCTACGGTATAATCGGTGCTAACGGCGCGGGTAAATCAACTCTCATGCGCATCCTTTCCAACCAGCTCTCCCCCACACACGGCACTATCACCCAGGGCCCCGGCGAGCGTATGAGCGTGCTTGAACAGGACCACTTCAAATTCGACGACTTCACCGTGATGGACACCGTGCTTCAGGGCCACACCGTGCTTTGGGACATAATGAAAGAGAAAGAAGCCATATATGCCAAGGAGGATTTCACCGATGCCGACGGCATCAGAGCTTCCGAACTGGAAGAGAAATTTGCCGAGATGGAAGGGTGGAACGCCGAAAGCGATGCCGCCATGTTGCTCTCGGGCCTTGGCATAAAGGAGGATAAGCATTATATGCTCATGCGCGACCTCAGCGGTAAAGAAAAGGTGAGAGTCCTGCTTGCCAAAGCGTTGTTCGGCAACCCCGACAACCTGCTTCTCGACGAGCCCACCAACGACCTTGACCTTGACACTGTGGCATGGCTTGAAAACTACCTGTCCAATTGCGAGAACACTGTGCTTGTGGTGAGCCACGACCGTCACTTCCTTGATGCTGTGTCCACCCACACTCTCGATATTGATTATAATAAGGTGACTCTCTTTGCCGGCAACTACAGTTTTTGGTACGAATCAAGCCAGCTCGCTCTCCGTCAACAGCAGCAGCAGAACAAAAAAGCCGAGGAAAAACGTAAAGAACTACTGGAGTTCATCCAGCGATTCAGTGCCAATGTGGCCAAATCCAAGCAAACCACCAGCCGCAAAAAGATGCTTGAGAAGCTCAATGTGGAAGAGATCCAGCCTTCATCGCGCCGCTATCCCGGAATCATTTTCACCCCTCAGCGCGAGGTGGGCAACAAGATTCTTGAAGTTCACGGCTTGAGTGCAAGTGTGGACGGTGATGTTCTGTTCAGCGATGTCAATTTCCAGATTGAGAAAGGCGACAAGGTGGCATTCCTCAGCCGCGACCCGCGTGCCATGACCGCCTTGTTTGAAATCATCAACGGCAACCGCAAAGCCGATGCCGGCACATACGATTGGGGGCAAACCATCACCACCGCCTATCTGCCGCTTGACAATTCATCGTTCTTCAACACCGACCTCAATCTTGTGGACTGGCTGTGCCAGTTCTCCAACGATTCCAGCGAAATCTACCTCAAAGGGTTCTTGGGCAAAATGCTGTTCAGCGGCGAAGATGTGCTGAAAAAAGCATCCGTGCTGTCGGGTGGCGAGAAGATGCGCTGCATGATAGCACGCATGATGATGCGTGATGCCAATACCCTCGTACTTGATTCCCCTACCAACCATCTTGACCTTGAGTCGATTCAGGCTTTCAACAACACCCTTCAGTCTTTCAAAGGCGTGGTGCTGATGTCGAGCCACGACCATGAGTTTATCCAGACCGTCTGCAACCGAATCATAGAGTTGACGCCCAACGGCATAATCGACAAGATGATGGACTATGATGATTACATCACCGATGAGCGCGTGCTTGCAGCCCGCGAACGGATGTACGCTAAATAACATATTATATCATGACACGCCACGTTGTAACATTCCGCTTTCTCGGGACTCCTGAGGAGCGCAGACAGATAGCCACCAAGTTTCGCGACGCGCTCGTTGCGCTTCCGTCCGAAATAGAATGTCTAAAAGCCATTCAGGTAGGTATCAATGAGAACCCTGCCGAACAGTGGGACCTCACGCTTATTGCCGATGCCGACACTCCTGAGGATATCGCAGCCTACTCCGCCCACCCCGCCCATCTTGCCGCTGTAGAGATAATCAAAGGGCTCAAGGCCGACAGAGCATGTGTGGACTATACTATTGAGAGATAGCCTGATACATGGGAATATCGCTTAGGAATCTGTAGCTGCGCGATTCAAAATCGATTGCGCAACAGAAATGCCGCATTCCGTTACTTACGGCTATGTACGGCGCTGCCACAACCATATTGTAGCGTACAATCTGGTCAAATACTTTCTGTGTGACAGGCACATTGGGAGCCTTATACTCCACCACCATAAGCGGAGCACGCTGAGCGTCATACACCACGGTGTCACATCTTCTTAATGTGCGGTTGAGTGTGATGGCAATCTCATTGCCAATTCTGCCGGCGAAATAGCCACGCTCAGCCTCAAGCCAACGCACGAACCGCTGACGCACCCATTCCTCCGGAGTGAGGGCCACCCATTTCCGGCGCAAATGGTCGTAAATACGGTCCATATCAGAATCCGACTTCAACGGTATGTCATACTCCGGAAGCGCAAGTGTAGGAAGATCGGCTATTTTCATTGCGGATTTTGAAATTAATGCGTAAATTTACGAAAAAATAATCAGACTGCCGCCATGGCCTCCACTCCAGCACTCACATACGCGCAACTGTGCAAAGACATATCGTCCAACCATCTTTCTCCGGTGTATCTGATACACGGCGAAGAGGGGTACTACGCCGACGAACTTGTGAAACAATTTGAAGCAATCATTCCCACTGATGCACAGGATTTTGATCTATACACACTCTATGCCAAGGACACTTCACCCGACATGCTTAATGCCACATGCCGCAGGTATCCGATGTTTGGCAGCAGGGTTGTGGTGGTGCTCAAAGAGGCTCAGTCGGTATCCGCCGATGAACTAAACAAATACGCTTCATACGTTTCCAATCCGTCCGACACCACAGTGCTGGCAATAATATGCCGTGGCGCACAGGCCAAGGGCAAAGATCTCATTGCTGCAATCAAAAACTGCGGCGGTGCCATCTTTGAATCAAAAAAACTCAATGAGCGCAACATCGACTCTGCCATCGAGGGCCTTGTGAAGTCGCAAGGACTGAACATCGAGCCCAAAGGGATGGAGATGCTCCGCGACCATATCGGACTTGACATGGCCAAAATGCACAGCGAGATTACAAAACTCGCCATGATATTGGGCAAAGGAGCCACAATCACCCCCGAAAGCATTGAGCGCAATGTGGGCATAAGCAAGGATTACAACTCTTTTGAACTTGTGGATGCTATCGCAATCAAAAATGCGTCAAAGGCTCTGGAAATTGTGAACTATTTCCGCAATAATCCCAAAAACAACCCCACCGTGCTGATCACGGCTGCAATCTTTAATTTCTTCTCACAGCTGCTGATAGCACAGTTCACCCGCGACAAATCGCCATCCTCGCTGATGAAAGCGCTCGGACTGAAATACGAATTCCAACTGCGTAAATTCAATGCCGCCATGCGTTGCTACAACGCCTACATGAGTATAGAAATCATATCAGCCATTCGTGATTTCGATGCCAAAACCAAAGGTATGGGCAGCCGACAGAACGAATACACCCTGCTTGAGGAGCTGGTGTTTAAAATCCTCTATGCCAAGGGAAACATCAGTTTCTGACAACAGTTATTTCAAGTGAAACATATAGCCCAGACACACCTCGATACTTGTGCTGCGGCTGGCAGAAAACTCATCTTTTTTAGCCGACGGGAAGATATTGCCGAGGCCGAAATAATAGCGTGCCTCAAGCATGATTGAGTGTTTTCTTTTAATGATCAGCTCCATACCGGCACCGCCAACCACACCGTAGTCAAACTTGTTTTTGATTTCCATACTCATCTGGGAGGTGTGACGGTTGTCAATATCAAACCCCTCCACTGCTGCCGGATTGGCATAGTTGAAGTTGCTGCTGACTTTATTACCAATCAGGAAGCTTACACTTGGTCCAAGATTCACAAACCCCTTGAATTTCTTTGACCCGAAATAGAAATGGGTCATAAACGGAATCTGTATATAGGTGAGGCTGCGGCTGTATTCAAACGATGTGCCATCGTCAAACTTCTCTTTCCAACCGCGCTGCTCAAGATTCAATTCGGCAATCAGCCCAAAGAAACGCTCCTCAGTGTAGCGGGCAGTGACGCCAAACATGGCACCGGAAATCATGCTTTGCTTCACCTTGGGAGCGAAAGCCATCGATGACATGGTCATACCGGCATGTCCACCGATACTGAACTCAGGGGAATAATAGTATTGAGCTTTCAACACTCCACCGTATATCATCCCCATCAGCGCGACAAGCGCCAAAGCTATCACCCTTTGCTTACCGTTCATAGCAACTCCTTATCCACACGGCCATCGGTGCGGAAATTAATGATATACAAATCGTTGTTAACAAATCCTCCGCCGGGGGAGTGCTGGAAATCAAAGCCATTCTGCACTCCATTGTAGGCAGGCGTGAAAAGATTAAAATCGCCTCCATTGGCTTTCAGGGCTTTGATAAGGTACATACCTGTGTCAAAACCGAACAGTCCCTGACGGGGAACGAGCGAGGCCATAGGCGAACCATACCATCGCACAAACACATCCTCCACCTGCTTGAGCTGTGCATCCTCTGGCACTGTGTAGAAACGCGAGAACACTGTGGTGCCCATCTCAATCATCTTGGCTAACATATCGCCACGGAATGTGGTCCATTCGGGATAGCCGAACAATGTGATGCCATCAGGATAAGGATTGTTCTTTTTGAATTCAATGAGCGTTGACAGCATTTTCTGCAGTTCATCGCTCTTTCCGGTCACGGGAATGAATGTGAACGACCCCGCTCTGTCAATCGACTCAAGGTCATCGAGCTTGAGCTGGTCGTCAAACTGTATCTCCACAGCGTTGATTCCGCGGGAATCAAACCGTCCTTTGAGGATGGTGAGAAATTCGGCCTTGTCGGCAGAAGCGTTGCGGCTTTTTACCAGCACAGGCACTGCTCCTCTCAAGTTATTCACAAGATAGTCAGCTGCCTTTTCATACATTGCTTCGTGAGGGATATTGCCCTGCATCATTGACGGATTGATACGATAGCTTATATCCTTGACATGAAACAGATTCAGCACCTCGACACCCCTCTCCTTGCCATAGTTGGCGAAAGCATTGAGCTGGTTCGCATCTCCGGGGCCAACAATCACCTGGGCCTCGGCAAGCATAGGATTAGCCAGGATGCTGCGCACTGAATCCATGGAATCGGCGGTGTCAAACGCCATCACCTTGATGGGTGTGCCACAATTGCGCATGCTGTCCACTGCCAGCAGGAACCCTTTGTAGAACTCAGTATAAACCTTGTCCTGACGGTCGGCCTTCTCTACATTCAGATTGAAAGGAAGTGCCAGTGCGATAACGATACCATTGGACGAGCTGTCCGACTCATCGGTTGTCACCACCGGCTTTTCTTCCGGAGCAAACCCGATGGTTTCGGCGGGAGCCACCTCATGAGCAGCGGAGTCGGCCACCGGAATCACAATCACCATACCCATCTTGTAGTCAGTGACATCAAGCTCAGGATTGGCCTGAAGGATAGCCTCGACAGTGGTGCCATGCTCCTTGGATATATGATAGAGAGTTTCTCCCTCTTTTATAGTATAGGTCACTTCCGGGCTATTCACCGGCTGAGCCTGGCGGGGTGCGGACTCAACCTCAGTACGCTGAGTGGGGGCAGATGTGGCGGAGACCGCTGCAGGTTTCGGATCAGAGCCGTCCCTGAGTTTCACGGTTTCACCGGCTTTGAGACCATCAATGGCTCCGGGATTGAGACGGAGAAACTCTTCGCGTGACACACCGAATCGGCGGCACAGGCCATACACAGTGTCCCCTTTCTTCACCTCATAGCTGTTGGATACCACTTCACCAACAGCCTCGCTGGAAGGAGTTTGTGCAGTGGGTAACTCCTCGCCGGTAAGCGGGAAAATCAGATCTTCGTATGCTTTAAGACCATCCTCAGCGGATGGATTGTACTTCACTATATCCTGGCGCGATATGCCGAGCTTGTGGCTGAGAGAATACACACTCTCCTTCGGCTGAACAGTATAATAATGGTATTTCTTGCCATTGACCACCTTCACCGGAAGGTCCTCTACTGCGGCCAACAGGCTCGCTGCCACAGACATCAATGCACACAGTGAAACAGTTATTTTTTTCAAGTTCATATATTCACTATTATTTATGCAAAGGTATCATCTTTGCACCAATTATGCAAACCTTTGGAGAATTGACCCACATTTATTAATTTTGGGTTCATAAATCCGTATTCCGATGACTCAATTCAACGATATCCAATTAGTTAAACGACGCATCTACGCCATGCGCAACGGCATTGTGGCTCAAGCTTTGCGCGAAGCGAAGTCGCCCCACAGACTCATAATGGGAGTCAATATACCCCAGCTTGAGGAGATAGCGCAATCGTTTGGTGCTAACGCCGGATTGGCCCGCACCCTATGGCACGACACCCCTACCCGCGAGAGTATGCTGCTGGCTCCCATGATGTTTCCGGTGGAAGAGATGACCCTTGAGGAAGCATCGCAATGGATTGAAAGCAGCGTTGGCACTGAAGCCACCGACATTTTATGCCACAAGCTCCTGCGCAAACTACCCTTTGCATATCAACTTGCCTCAAAATATATTACAAGCGACAACCCCCTGTGGCGCTATGCCGCATTGAGGATTCTATGGCATTTCATCGCAGCCAAACCGGCCGAAATCAAGGCAATGGCTCAGCAGGAGATAGACCGCGACGAACCGCTGACCCGCAAAATTGCAGTCCGCACACTTGACGAGATAGAATTTTTCAGCTGATTTGTCAGGCTGCCAGACCTCGTTTGCGGCCAAGCTTCTCGCTGAGAATCACACCGCCGAGAATCATCACACACCCAATCACACCTATCAGCGTAATCGGCTCGTTAAGCAACCATGCCGACAGTACAAGTGTGACAATCGGGGATATATACAGATAATTGCCCGACTTCACGGAGCCCAGACGACTTATGCACAATGCCCAAAGCACGTAGGCAAGCATAGAGCAAACCAATCCGAGAAATCCGAAATTGAGAAGCATAGAGGTGTTGGTCACAATCTCCTTGATAGGTGTCAAATGCGGCTCGACTGCCAAAAACGGCAGGGCTGTGATAATGCCGTAGAAAAACACCTTGCGGCTTATAAACCAACTGCTGTAAACCGACCCGAGGGGACGGAGCAGCACACAATATACTGCCCATACCACTGCCGACACCACTGCCAGCATGTCGCCCAACGGATTGACCTGAGCCTGAAAACTGGAATTGAAAATCACACATGCCACGCCCAAAAACGCCATTATCGAGCCGAATATAAATCCGCCCGTGGGCCGTTGGCTCTTGTATAGCGCTGCCACAATCATCACAGTTATCAAGGGCGATGTGGTGGTGATCAGCGACACATTCGACACAAGAGTATATTGCACCGAAGTGTTTTCGGATATGAAAAACACTGAGCCACCGCACACACCGCAAAGCAGGAACATCATTTCATCCTTAAACGAATGACTCCACAGCGGTGTGGGACATATCAGCAAAGTGCATATATATGCAATCAAAAAGCGGTAAATATATATTTCTACGGGGTTCAAGCCGTCATTAATAAGATTTTTTGTGGCGATGAACGATGCGCCCCATGCCACACAAGCCACTAAACCAGACAGATGATATATCAGGGTTGAGCCCTTGTGTTTCAAGAAATATGATGTATAATTGTGACCAAACATGTTAGGAACTATATTTATATTGCAAAATTACGATTTCTTTACATAAAATCGCAAACATTTTTGTTCAATAGTGTGTATTTATAATAACCGAAAAGAATAAATGTGTATATTTGCACATAGTTAAAATTAACACTTAACATTTAACAGATACTACTATGAAGCTCATCAAGTATTTAGGCGCAGGTATTTTGTGCGTAGGCCTCCTGGCATCCTCCGGGTGCAACAGTTTGACCAACACCGGTAAAGGAGCGTTGATAGGTGGCGGCGGTGGCGCAGCCGTCGGTGCCGGACTCGGCGCATTGATAGGCGGCGGTAAAGGTGCCGGCATCGGCTCAGCCATTGGCGCGGCCGTAGGTGCAGGCGCAGGTGCTCTCATCGGCCGCAAGATGGACAAGCAGAAGCAGCAGCTTGAGCAAGAACTTGCCGACAAAGCGAAAGTGGAAAGTGTCACCGACCAGAACGGTCTCCAGGCCATCAAGGTGACTTTTGACGGCGGCATCCTATTCCCGTTCAACAGCACTTCTTTGAGCGCAAACGCCAAAACCGACCTCAGCCAGTTTGCCGCTTCGCTCAACAATAATCCACAAACCAACGTGCAGATTTTCGGCTACACTGACAATGTAGGCTCCATGGCGGCCAATCAGAAAGTGGCCACAGGCCGTGCCGACGCCGTTGAGCAGTATCTGGAGAACAGCGGCGTTTCCGCCAGCCGACTCACCGCCCGCGGTATTCCGATGGCCGACTACGTTGCCTCAAACGATACCGAAGCCGGACGCGCCCAGAACCGCCGAGTAGAAGTTTACATCACCGCCAACCAGCAGATGATTCAGCAGGCCGAAGCCGGCACCCTCCGCTAATCCCCTGTCCTATTCCTAACACAAAGCACACGCCCCCACCCGGAGACGTGTGCTTTTGATTTATATCATCAATATATTACTCAGGGAGATAATATACCGACCCGTTATTAAACGAAAAAGTTACTGCTTTAGAGTCTGTTTACTTTTAACTGCAATTAAACAAAACAAGGGGCACCCGTGAGTGGATGCCCCTGTTAAAATGTATGTTGGAAGATTATTCTTCGCTGAGGATTTCAAGCATCTTGATGGCTGATGCGGGAATACGTGTGCCGGGGCCGAAGATGGCAGCAACACCGGCCTTGTAGAGGAAGTCGTAGTCCTGTGCGGGGATAACGCCACCGGCGGTGACAAGGATATCTTCGCGACCGAGCTTCTTGAGTTCCTCGATCACCTGCGGCACGAGAGTTTTGTGACCGGCAGCAAGCGAGCTTACGCCGAGGATATGGACATCGTTCTCCACAGCCTGACGAGCAGCCTCGGCAGGAGTCTGGAACAGCGGGCCCATGTCAACATCAAAGCCACAGTCGGCATATCCTGTCGCCACAACCTTAGCGCCACGGTCGTGACCGTCCTGACCCATCTTGGCAATCATGATACGGGGTTGACGACCTTCGCGCTTGGCAAATTCTTCACACATTTTTTGAGCTTTCTCAAAATCGGGATCATTCTTGGTTTCGCTGGAATACACGCCTGAAATAGTTCTGATTACTGCTTTATAACGGCCGACAACAGCTTCGCATGCGTCGGAAATCTCACCCAATGTGGCACGGAGGCCGGCAGCCTTGACAGCGAGGTCAAGAAGATTGCCTTGCTTGGTGCGCACACACTCTGTGATAGCTTCAAGAGCTTCTTTCACCTTGGCTTCGTCGCGATGAGCCTTCACATCGTCAAGACGCTCAATCTGCTCCTTGCGCACCTCGGTGTTGTCAATCTCGAGGATGTCGATGGGGTCCTCGTGGTCAAGACGATACTTGTTGATACCGACGATAGTCTGACGACCGGAGTCGATACGTGCCTGAGTGCGTGCGGCAGCTTCCTCAATACGGAGCTTGGGCAGACCGGTTTCGATAGCCTTGGCCATGCCGCCGAGCGATTCAATCTCCTGTATATGCTGCCATGCGCGGTGAGCGATTTCGTTGGTGAGCGACTCCACATAGTAGCTACCAGCCCATGGGTCAACCTGCTTGGTAATCATAGTCTCCTCCTGGATATAGATCTGAGTGTTGCGGGCAATACGTGCGGAGAAGTCGGTAGGCAGTGCGATAGCCTCATCGAGAGCGTTGGTGTGGAGCGACTGAGTATGACCCAGAGCGGCACCCATGGCCTCGATACATGTGCGGCCTACATTGTTGAACGGATCCTGCTCGGTGAGCGACCAGCCGGATGTTTGCGAGTGGGTGCGGAGAGCGAGCGATTTGGGGTTCTTGGGGTTGAACTGCTTCACAATCTTTGCCCAAAGCATACGTGCTGCACGCATCTTGGCAATCTCCATGAAGAAGTTCATACCGATGGCCCAGAAGAACGATAGACGCGGAGCAAAAGCATCGATATCCATACCTGCATTCACACCGGCGCGGAGATACTCCAAACCGTCGGCGAGAGTGTAGGCAAGCTCGATGTCGCAGGTGGCGCCGGCCTCTTGCATATGGTAGCCGGAGATGGAGATAGAGTTGAACTTCGGCATGTTCTGCGAAGTGTACTCAAATATGTCGGCGATAATGCGCATCGAGAATTCGGGCGGATATATATAGGTGTTGCGCACCATGAACTCCTTGAGGATGTCGTTCTGTATGGTACCGGCCATCTCTTCAAGCTTGGCACCCTGCTCCAAACCGGCGTTGATGTAGAACGCAAGCACTGGAAGCACAGCACCGTTCATGGTCATCGACACCGACATTTTGTTCAAGGGAATACCGTCAAACAGCACTTTCATATCCTCGAGCGAGCAGATTGACACACCGGCCTTGCCTACATCACCAACCACACGTTCGTGGTCGGCATCATAGCCGCGGTGTGTTGCGAGGTCGAAAGCCACAGACAGACCTTTCTGACCGGAGGCAAGGTTGCGGCGATAGAAAGCGTTTGACTCAGCAGCTGTGGAAAATCCGGCATACTGACGGATAGTCCATGGGCGCAGAGGATACATGGCACTGTACGGACCGCGTAGGAACGGAGGCAAACCACTCACATAGTTGAGGTGTTCCATCCCCTCGAGATCTTGTTTGGTATAGATGGGCTTAACGGGGATAAGCTCAGGGGTGAGCCACTGTTCACCCGCTGCCGGTGCTTCATTTTGAGCACCAAAGGCATCTTTCGTTATATCTATGGTTTTAAAATTGGGTCTCATATTGAGTTGTATTTTCTAACGATGGGTGAATTTTCTATTATTTAAGCAAACGTGCATTGAAAGCCTTGAGAGTGTCAAGCACATTGCAGCGCACATGCACAAATTCCTTAATGCCGGCAGCCTGGAGCTCCTCCATGCATGCGGGAGCACCCGCAACCACAAATTCGGCACGGCCATCAAGATATTTGAACGCTTCAGGAGCGAGGGTGGCATATTCATCATCGCTGGAGCAAAGCACAATCACATCGGCACCCTTGGCGAGAGCGGCATCCACGCCCTGCTCCACTGTGTCAAACCCGAGATTGTCGATAATTTCGTAGCCTGCACATCCAAAGAAGTTGGTGCTGAACTGAGCACGCGCCAAACGCATGGCCAGATTGCCGATTGTGAGCATGAACACCTTGGGACGATGCGAGGAAGCCTCGGTGGCAAGACGCAGAGCTTCGAAATCGCTGGCTGCACGCGAAGTGGGAAGACCGGCGTCTGTGTCACATTCGCCATGGCCGCAAGAGCAGGTACAACCATCGGTAACGATTTTTGCGGCAGCGGTTTCGTTGATATTCGGATACTGGTTGGTGCCGAGAAGAATCTCCTTGCGACGGGCAACATCAGTGTGGCGTTTGGCACTTGTCTCGCGCACGGCAGCCTGAATGGAGCCGTCGTTGACGCATGTGAGGAAACCACCTTTTTCTTCTACTTCAAGGAACAATTTCCAAGCCTCTTTGGCAATTGACACAGTCAGAGTCTCCACATAGTAGCTGCCACCGGCAGGGTCAACCACCTTGTCGAGATGGCTCTCCTCCTTGAGGAGGAACTGCTGGTTGCGGGCAATACGCTCGGAGAATGTATCAGGTGTTTGATAGGGAGTGTCAAACGGAGTGACAGTGATTGACTCCACACCGGCGAGAGCGGCGCTCATACATTCGGTTTGGGAGCGGAGCAGATTCACATGAGCGTCGTAGATTGTCTGGTTAAAACGCGAAGTGATGGCATGAACATGCTGCTTGCAATCGGCATCAACAGTGCCGGGATATTGCTTGACAATCTGTGCCCAAAGCATACGGGCGGCACGGAATTTTGCCAATTCCATGAAATAGTTGCTTGACACACCCATATTGAATTTGATGCGTTTTGCCACTTCGCTTGCGGAAAGACCCTTGTCAGTGAGGAGGGTGAGCCACTCAGCGCCCCAAGCAAGAGCATAGCCGAGTTCCTGGAAAATATATGCACCGGCATTGGAGAGCATCTCGCTGTCAACCGACAGCACCCTCAATCCTTCAACAGGGGCGGCAATCTTCACCATATCGGCACCCATCTGAGCGATGTCGCCGGGGAAAGGCTGACCATGTTTCAAAGCCTTTTTGAACGGATTGAACGCCACAGAGCCGCGGAAGGTTGCTTCGGCTTTGTTGGCCTTGATATAATCCACAAGAGCGGTGGCCACAGCGATGGCCTTTTTGGGACAGCATACCAGATTGATTTCCACCTTGCTCAGGTCGATGCCATTGAGCAGAACGGCGATGTCGGCGGCATCCTTCACCTTGAGTCCAAGTGAGTTGATGCCTTTGCCAAGCACATCAAGGGCAATTTCGTTGGCCTTTTCAGCGGTGTCTGCAATAATTTCCTGTCTGCTGAGCCATTCATTGTCAGTTTTAATACCACGCACGTAGGGGTATTCGCCGGGAAGCGAGTTGGTGGTGTCGAAGTCCTCGATATCTTCGGCGCGATACATGGGCTGAAGATTAAAGCCTTCATTAGTTCTCCACACCAATTTCTTGTCAAACGGAGCGCCCTTGAGGTCGGCCTCAACTTTGGCACGCCATTCCTCGGTGCTCACCGGGGGAAATTGGTCAAACAATAATTCTTTCTTTTCTGCCATAATGATTATAGTATGATTTGTTTAATCATGTTGAATTAAGGTCAATATGCTGCAAAATTAACAAACTTTGCAATCTGCACCAACAAAAAAAGACAAAATCAATTCTTTAGCCAATAAAAAATAATACCGCTGCCGGCAGACAACGGTATCTTTTATTTTTTCTTGGGACAGGCTCTTAGCGAATATCAATCCCGCAAAAACACGCAAATATAGAATTTTTTTAATTTCTCGCTATGGGACTTTCCACATCTATCACACGCTGCACATGAAGGAAGTGGCGCGAATAGTAGGCTCCATCGGGGTAGCTCTGTATCACAACACCTTTGCTTGTAGAGGCATGGATGAACTTGAGTGTGCCGTTTTTGCGATCCACATCTATCACCATCCCCACGTGGCCCACTGTTGAACCGCCACGCCGACCGCTGAAGAACATCAGGTCGCCTACTTCCACATTGGCAATATCCACGCGCTCGCCCTGTGTGCCCTGCATGCGCGATGCCGGACTCAACTGATAGCCGAACTTGCGGAACACATAGCTTGTGAAGCCGGAGCAATCGAAAGCGTTCGGGCCTTTAGCTCCATGACGATAGCGGGTGCCGAGATAGTTCTTTGCATAATCCACCAATCCATCCTTGAGCCACTGATTGTCGATAATGTCGCCGAAATTGTCCACGGGCTCACCGAGCATCTCCTCCAAAGTGGGCATATACACATCGCCGGTATAAAGCGAACTATGGTTGGCGTCAAGCACGCTCATGGTGCTGTTTAAATCATAGAGCGGTTTGACATCGGGTGTGGGATCGGCAATCGCAGTGATTGACGAAGCTATCATGGCTAATATGGCAAAGATTTTATGGTACATTTTCGATTGGTATCCGTTGCGGAGTAGATTAGTTTGATGCTGCAAAGTTACTCCGAATCCAATCGGATTGCAAACTGCCCAAACCCCACATATTATATATATGCACGCTGATTTTAAGATTTGAGAGCCATTTAAAGTAAACAAATGTGAATTTTAAACTGACATTCCGCTCCAAAACGGTCGTGAAACTGTGAATACAAGCGGTATTAGCCCAAAATGCACATTCTGAAACTTTTGTGCACAGTGTGAAATTCTGTAAATTTATGATAAAAATCAGTCTAATTTTTCACATATATAGAATCAAGCAGAAGAACAAACCATACATTTCTTTGATTTACAATCAACTACAAGACACCAAGAAAAGAAACAACCGCGCGCCGGAATCAAAAGTTTTAACTTTTGTTATGACACACGGTTGTAACACGTTTTATCCTTATATCAATGCAGAGTGGCAAGAATCTCGTCTGTCATCTGCTCGGGCATGAGATGATTTTGTTCGAGAATCTGCTGATAGCTGTACCTGTCGGCAAACTCTTTTTTCAATCCGTAGCATTTCACTATCATATCCTTATCGGTGCCGTAGAAGCGAGCAACCTTCTCGCCAAAGCCACCATCAAGCACACCGTCCTCAAGTGTAACAACAAGTTGATGGTCACGACGAAGCGAGTCAAGCAACTCCACATCCAATCCGCTGAGGAAGCGAGGATTGATCAAGGTGGCATCAACGCCTTTATCTGCGAGCAATTTTCGCAACTGCTCACCGCGGGAGAAGAAAGCACCGGCAGCGATAATGGCTACGGAATCTCCCTTATGCTCAACACTGTATTTATTAATGTCAGAGTAGTCCGACGTGTATGTCCTACCGCTCTCCACAACCTTGGTGCCGGGCACGCGGAGAGCCACAGGATAACCGTTCTGCTTCATAGCCCATGTGAGCATCGCCAGATACTCCTCCTTGCATGTCGGAGCCAGATATACCACACCGGGGATATTGGAAATCAAGGCGATGTCAAACCATCCGAGGTGTGTGACATCATTCATGCCGAGTACGGTGCCATAGAATATACCAATCACCGGAGAAGTGGAGTTAATGGCCATATCTTGCGAAAGCTGGTCGTATGCACGCTGCACAAACGAGCTTACAACGCCGAAAAATGGCTTGCCGCCGCCTTTGGCAATGCCGGATGCGAGAGCAACAGCCTCTTGCTCGGCGATGCCTACATCCACAAACTGCTCGCCGGCCAGCCGACGCCTTTCCGGTCCGAACCCGATGACACCGGGAGTTCCGGCGGTGATAGCCACAACAGACGGATCTTGCTTCATCATCTCCAACAGATGCTCAGCCGTGATATCTCCATAATCCGGAGCTTCATTCATATTCAGCGGATTGCCGGTGGCGACATCAAACGGTGCCGAAAAATGAAACCGCTCCTTGTGGGCTTCAGCAGGAGCATACCCCTCCCCTTTCTGAGTATGGATATGCACCACCACAGGATGATCCAATCGCTTCACATCCTCAAAGGCTTCGATCAAAGACCTCAAATCGTTGCCGTAGGCCACATATCTATAATCAAGCCCCATGGCCTTGAAGTAGTTGCACTCACATTGGCCGTTGCTTTCTCTCAAATCACGGAGATTAGAGTATAGTCCGCCATGATTCTCGGCAATCGACATTTCATTATCATTGACCACAATTATAAATTTACTCTTGAGAGTGGCTGCATAGTCAAGCCCCTCAAAAGCCTCGCCGCCGCTGAGCGACCCGTCGCCAACCACAGCTATGATATTCTCGTCACCACCCATAAGCTCGCGGGCTTTCACGAGACCGCCGGCTAGACTCACGCCGGTGGAGGTGTGACCGATTGTAAACAGGTCAGTCGCGCTTTCCCTGGGGTTGGTATAGCCGGTCACATCATCGTAGTGGGCAGGATCAGTGAACGCTTCCATGCGTCCGGTGAGCATCTTGTGCACATAGCTTTGATGGGACACATCATACACAATCTTGTCTTTCGGCAAATCAAACACATAGTGAAGAGCCACTGACATCTCCACCATTCCGAGATTGGGACCCACATGACCACCGTGGCGCGACAGCTTGGTAAGGAGTGCGGTGCGAATTTGAGCACACGCATCTATCAGCTCGTCCGGTCCGAGAGATTTTATGTCGGCAGACGAGTGAATGTTGTTTATATCCATATATAGTCAGTTTGTAAAAAAAATTCCGATACAAAATTACTGCTAAATGAGCCGGTTTTACAACCAATATCTCAGTATTTACAACATGAATTCCCACAAAAGTGTTGTCAAAAGGTAAACAACCGACATTTTTAACAATTCATACTTGCGGATTTAAAACCACAATACTATCTTTGAAACATGATGATTGATTACGACCGGGAAATTTTCAATATCAATATCGCAAGTAAGGTTTCGCCCCAACCTGGAGCCTTGCTCATATCCGAGCCATTTCTGCGCGAAGACTACTTCCGCCATTCCGTGATATCGCTGATAGAATATGAGTCGGGAGCCACCGCTATGGGCGTGGTGATGAACCATTCCACCTCTTACTACCTCCACTCATTGATAACAGGTGTGACCCGCAAGGAGCATATCCCGGTGTATTGCGGAGGTCCGTTGTCATGCGACAGGCTCTTTTTCATGCACACCCTCGGTCCGGAAATCATCCCGGACTCTAATGAAATAACACCCGGATTATATATCGGTGGTGACTTTTCCTCCATGAAGCAGTATGTCAACACCGGCTATCCGCTTGAGGGGTTCATAAGATTTTTCATCGGCTACAGTGGCTGGAGCAGAGAGCAGCTTGACGAGGAGCTTGAGTCGAAAGTGTGGGCAGTGGCCGGATGTGAGGACCATCACAAACTGCTTACCGGTGCCCATGACTCCTACTGGCACAGATATGTGAAGTCGCTCGGCACCGATTTCCGGGGATGGCTGTACCACCCCCACAACCCACACTGCAACTAAAAAAGCTGTTAAAAAGCTCCACATTCTCATTAAGTTGTGAATAATCAGCGGAATTTTATGTAATTTTGCGTAAAATTCATCATTCACACATTGACTTATGAAAAAAGCATTATGCTTGTCCCTTGGACTCTCTTTGGCATCAGCCGCCATGGCCACAGACTCGCCTTTGTGGCTCCGTGACGCCGCCATTTCGCCCGACGGAACAAAAGTGGCGTTCACATTCAAAGGCGACATTTTCACCGTTGCCACCAGTGGTGGTGAAGCCCGTCAAATCACATCGTCAAGCGCTTACGACAGCTCTCCACTATGGACCCCCGACGGAAGCAGAATAGTGTTTCGCAGCAACCGTGAAGGTTCCGACGACATATTTGTGGTGTCGGCCAACGGAGGCACAGCCCGAAGAATAACCACATCGTCCGGCACAGAAACCCCCATCGCATTTCTGCCGGGTGGCGAACTTCTGTTCACCACCGCAGGGATGCCAGGACGCACTTCAGCCCAGGCTCCTTTCGGCACCCAGACCTACTCAGTTGACATCAACAAGGCAAATGCGCGACCGAAATTGTATCTCTCGCTCCCCATGGGAGCCGCCACAGTCAGTGCCGATGGCAAAATGATATATCAGGACCGCAAAGGGTATGAGAATATATGGCGTAAACATGAACGCTCCTCAAGCACCGCCGACCTTTGGCTTGTTGACAACGGCAAGTTCACACAGCTCACCGATTTCATAGGTCACGACATGAACCCGGTGTGGAGTGCCGATGGCAACCACTACTACTATCTGAGCGAGCTCAACAACAATGTGCTCAATGTGTACGAAGGGTGCATCGACGGAAGCTCTAGACCCAAGCAGCTCACCAACTACACCGTACATCCTGTGCGCTCACTCTCCGCATCCGCCAACGGCATCCTTGCCTACAGCCAGGATGGTGAGCTATATACCCTGCGCCCCGGAGCCGAGCCGCAGAAAATCAATGTCACAATCACCATCGATGACTACAACTCCGACCTCATCAAGAGCTTCCGCAACTCCGGAGCTACAAACATGTCGGTCAACAAGGACGCTACGGAAGTGGCCTTCGTGGTGCGCGGGGATGTTTATGTGACATCCGTCAAATACCCCACAACCAAACGCATCACCAACACCCCCGACCAGGAGCGCTGCATCAGCTTCAGTCCCGATGGCCGCTCTATTGTTTACGACACCGAACGCAACGGGCTTTGGCAGCTTTGTATGGCAAAAATCAAAAACAAGGATGAGAAAGAGTTTGCCTACGCAACTGAAATCGTGGAGGAACCCCTCTATAAATGCTCCACTTCCGCTCAGCAGCCGGAGTTCAGCCCGGACGGCAAGAAGGTGGCGTTTCTCGAAAACCGCACTACCCTGCGCGTCATTGACATCGACACCAAGAATGTGACCACTGCCCTTGACGGCAAATACAACTATTCCTACACCGACGGCGATATATCGTTTGAATGGAGCCCCGACAGCAACTGGCTAATAATAAACTATATCGGTGTAGGCGGATGGAACAACACCGACATTGCTCTCGTCAAGGCTGACGGCGCGGAAGTGATAGACCTCACAGAAAGCGGTCATTCCGACAGCAATCCACGCTGGGCCCTGGACGGAAAAGCAATCACCTACAGCACCGGACGCTACGGCATGAAGTCGCAAGGCAGCTGGGGCAATCAGGAAGATGTGATGCTGATGGTGCTTGACTCCGACGCCTGGGACAATTTCAACCTCAGCGAGGAGGAACAGGCCATCAAGGAAAAAGAGGAGAGCGACAAGGAGAAAGCCGACGAAGATAAGGATAAGAAAGACAAAAAGTCGAAAAAGAAAAAGGACGGCAAATCAAAAAAAGGTTCCAATGCAGACAAACCCAAAATTGATTTCGACCTTGCCAACCGCCACTACCGCATGTACAGGCTCACACCCATGTCATCGTTCCTCGGCGACTACTACCTTGACAAGAAAGGAAATAAATTCTACTATGTGTCAGTGGGCAGCGATGGCGAAGCCAACCTTATGTGCCGCGACCTGAAGAAAGGCGACATCTCGGTATTCGCTCCCGGAGTGAGCGGAGGCATTCTCCCTGACGACAAAGGCGAAAATCTGTTTGTTCTTTCAGGCAACGGCATGTGCAAGATATCACTCTCCGACGGCAAGAAGGACAACATAGAATTTGACGCACCATACAACCGTCACCCATCGCTGGAGCGTGCTTACATCTACAACCACATGCTCCATCAGGTGAAAAACAAATTCTACGATGAAAAGCTCCATGGTGTTGACTGGGACAGCATCGGCAACCATTATCGCCGCTTCCTGCCATATATCAACAACAACCGCGACTTTGCAATCCTGATGAGCGAAGTGCTCGGTGAGCTCAACGCTTCCCACACCGGCGCCTCTGCACCGAGCGGATGGACCAATATGCCCACTGCTTCGCTCGGAGCGTATTTCAACGAAGCCTACACCGGTCCGGGCCTGGAAGTGGCAGAAGTGCTCCATCGCGGTCCGCTTGACAAGAAAAAGGTGAATATCAAACCGGGCGACATAATCATGACTATCGATGGAGACTCTATCCTCGCCGGAAAGGATTATTTGCCGCTGCTGGAGGGAAAATCCGGCAAGAAAGTGCTCCTGACTGTGAAGCGTGCAGGAAGCACCAAGGAGGAAACCGTGGAGGTGAAGCCTATCGGCTCCGACAGAAATCTGCTCTACGAACGTTGGGTGGAACATAACGAGAAGATGGTGGACAGCCTGTCAAACGGCACAATCGGCTACATCCATATATCCGGGATGGACACCCCGAGCTTCACCAAAGCCTACGACCGTCTGCTTGGCAAATACCGCAACTGTGATGCCGTGGTGGTTGACACCAGATACAATGGCGGCGGATGGCTCCACAACGATATCGCCCTGCTGCTCGGCGGCAAAGAGTATGTGCGCTATGTGCCCCGCGGTCAATACGTGGGCAGCGACCCCTACTCGCAATGGACCAAACCTTCGGTGATGCTCGTCAACGAGAGCAACTACAGCGATGCCCACGGCACCCCATTCGCATATCAGACTCTTGGAATCGGCGATGTGGTCGGAGCACCGGTTCCAGGCACCATGACAGCAGTGTGGTGGGAAACTCAGATTGACCCGTCGCTGGTGTTCGGCATACCGCAGGTCACATCCATGGATATGAACGGAAATGTGCTTGAAAACAAACAGTTGACTCCGGATGTGATTATCTACAACAAACCCGATGAGATACTGCAGGGCAAGGATGCCCAACTTGAAGGCGCTGTGAACCATCTGCTCAACAAAGTGAAGAACAGCAGCAAGAAGTGACAGAGTTGCTTCACCGATAATATTGAGGGCATATATGACCGAAGATGGTGATATATGCCCTCAACGCTTTTTATCAAGGTATTGTCTATATGGAGCTTTTTGAGTACTTTTGCAAAAAATATAACGAGAAGCTCATCCATGAGATTTGACGATTTTGATTTGAACTACGATGTGCTCGATGCACTCGACGCCATGCACTTTTCGGAATGTACTCCGATACAAGAACAAGCCATACCCGCAGCCCTCGACGGGCGCGACCTTATAGCCGTGGCCCAGACAGGCACCGGCAAAACAGCCGCCTATCTGCTCCCTATTCTCAACCGTCTTGCCGACGGCGAATTTCCGGAAGACGCTGTGAACTGCATCATCATGGCCCCCACCCGCGAACTGGCAATGCAGATTGACCGTCAACTCGAAGGGTTCAGCTACTTCCTATCGGTAAGTAGCCTGCCTATTTACGGAGGCACCGATGGAGCCACTTTCGCCCGCCAGCAGCGCGGACTGAAGCTCGGCACCGATGTGGTGATAGCCACCCCCGGACGACTGTTGGCGCACCTGCAGATGGGGTATGTTGACCTATCGAGAGTCTCTTTTTTCATCCTTGATGAAGCCGACCGCATGCTCGACATGGGATTCTACGATGACATTATGCAGATTGTCAAACATCTGCCCAAAGAGCGCCAGACCCTCATGTTCTCAGCCACCATGCCTCCCAAAATACAACAGCTGGCCAACACCATCCTCAACGATCCCCACGAGATAAAGATAGCGGTGTCCAAACCGGCTGACAAGATAGACCAGAGCGTGTTTGTGTGCTACGAAACACAGAAGCTGCCTATCATCAAGCGGTTGTTAAGCGACAAAAAAGCGAAAAGAGTCATCGTGTTCGCTTCTTCCAAGCTCAAAGTCAAGGAGCTTGCACGCGAACTGAAAAGAGCGAAATTCAAAATCGGCGAGATGCACTCCGACCTCGAACAAAGCAAACGCGATGAAGTGATGCTTGACTTCAAGGCCGGACGCATAGACATCCTTGTGGCCACCGACATTGTGGCGAGGGGCATTGATATTGACGACATCACCATGGTGGTGAACTATGATGTGCCTCATGATGCCGAAGACTATGTGCACCGTGTGGGGCGCACAGCCCGTGCCGATGCCGAAGGTGAGGCGGTGACATTTGTCAGCGAGCGTGAGCGCGGCAAATTCGCTGCCATCGAGCGTTTTTTAGGCAAGAAAGTACGCCGCCAGCAGCTGCCCGAGGATTTAGGAAAAGGCCCGGCTGAAACCTCCTCATCTCGCAGAGATTCCCGGCATGTCAACAAGCCTCGCCACAACAAACGTGGCGGTGACAGGAAAAATATCCAACCTGCAGATCAACCGGACGGAGCACCCACCGAGGCAAAGTCCACCAATAGCAACGGGCAAAAAAGACGCAGACCATGGCGGAAGCCCAAGCACAAATCATCATCGCACAACGACTCCAATCCCACATAGCGAAGAATACCGGATATCCCCGCTGCCAGCGCTGAAATCGTTTTCCAAGAATATTTCCAAGAATACAGCAACAGCATCGTGAGTTGATTTTTCGGTACTGTTTAATTTGGCGGGTTGAATCATAATTATTAATTTTGCCCACATAACAAGTCAACAAAGGGGTGCCGTGCTTTACGGCTGAGATTTATACCCTCCGAACCTGATACGGTTAGCACCGGCGCAGGGATTGTTTGAGTACTTCCTCATTCCATAATTCTGCGATACTCCTTTGCCTGGCATATTACAACAGATGCTCATGCGAAGATATTATCCCGTACTTTCTATCGCCGGATCCGACAGCAGCGGTGGTGCCGGAATCCAAGCCGACATAAAAACTATTTCTGCCATAGGCTGCTACGCCATGACAGCCATCACCGCCATCACTGCCCAGAACACCACAGGAGTGTCATCGATAGAAGGGATAAGTCCAAAGATGGTACGCGAGCAGATTCGCACCGTGTGGGATGATATTCCTCCAATGGCTGTGAAAACCGGGATGCTCTATTCCAAAGAGATTATCGCCGAAGTGGCAGAGGAGCTTTCAACCCGACAGCCTATGCATCTTGTGGTTGACCCGGTGATGATATCCACATCAGGCTCGGAGCTGATATCGCACGACGCTGTTGTCACTATGATCAGCTCCCTGTTTCCGATAACCGAATTGGTGACACCCAACATCAATGAAGCCAAAGTGCTTACCGACACCGACGATTTGCTGGAGCAGGCCAAAGCGCTGCAGAGCATGGGGTGCAAAAATGTGCTCCTCAAAGGAGGTGACAGCGACAGCATGGATTTCAAAACTGACTACTTGCTGCTGGAAGGAAGCACCGCCCTGCTCCCGCTCAAGGCGGATGCTGTAAACACCAGAAACACTCACGGCACAGGATGCACTTTGTCGTCAGCCATAGCCTCATATCTTTCCTTAGGGATGGGGATGGAGGAGGCTGTCGGTCGCGCAAAGCTGTTTGTGTCCCGCGGACTGAGGAGCGGTGCCAATGTGGCCATAGGGCACGGGCATGGTCCGATGAACCATCTTTTCGCTCCACGACATGCAAAATTTCAAACACCTCACTATAATGGAAATAACCATAAACGATAAAGCTGTGGAACTCCCTGAAGGCTCCACATTGCAGCAAGCGCTCGAGTTGCAGGGCATCAGTTCTACCGGAATAGCCACCGCTGTCAACAACAATGTAGTGGCCCGCGACAGCCGTTCCACATTCGTGCTGAGCCATGGCGACAAGATTTTAATCATAAAAGCATTCTACGGAGGATAACCTATGATGCGCATTGCCATCACCCCTTGGGAGATACTCCCTGACGAGCCTCAACAGATAGTCAATCTGCTTGAATCGGGGTGGAGTTACGTGCATCTGCGGCACCCGGATGCAACGTTACGGGATGTCAGAAATATCATTGAATCCATCCCTCAGCAATACCACTCCCGGCTGAAACTGCACGGACATTTCGAGCTGGTGCACAGTTTCAACCTCGGAGGGTTGCATCTCAACAGCCGCTGCCCTAATCCGCCCACCGGATACTCCGGCAAGCTGACCGTGTCGTGCCACACTCCGGGCGAGCTTCACAACTGCTCTACGGAAGAATACGCCACACTCAGTCCCATTTACCCAAGCATCAGCAAACCCGGCTACGGTCCTACCCTCACCCGCGACGATATTATGGAAGCGGTGGCCGCATCGCCTGTGCCTGTGATAGCTCTCGGAGGCGTTTCACCCCACAAGGAGCAGGATTTGCAGAATATGGGATTCGCCGGATATGCATGCATGGGTGCGGCCTGGAATTGCCCGTCCAACATCAGAAAACAATAACACAACATTACTTATATGCTACAATTCATAACCAATCCATCCGACAAATACTCTTTGGCCGAAGAAGTGCAAATGGCCATTGAAGGGGGTTGCAAATGGATACAGTTGCGCATGAAAGATGCTTCCGATGAGGAAGTGCGCGAAGCCGCGATGGAGATTATCCCTATGTGTCGCGAAACTGACACCTTTCTTATAATAGACGACAGAGTTGATTTAGTCAACGAGCTCAAAGTGTCGGGTGTGCATCTTGGCAAAGAGGATATGGATCCGCTTGAAGCCCGTGAGATTCTCGGCCCACACGCCATTATCGGAGTGACTGCCAACACTGCAGCCGACATCATCCGCTTCAAAGGCAAAGATGTGGATTATGTTGGCCTCGGACCATTCCGTCACACCACCACCAAAAAGCGCCTTGCCCCGGTTCTCGGCCTCGAGGGTTATTCAGCCATAGTAAAAGAGGTGCGCGAAGCCGGTGTGGAACTCCCCATTGTGGCAATCGGCGGTATCACGGCCAACGATGTGGATGCCATAATGGCCACCGGAGTGAATGGAATAGCTGTGTCGGGAGCCATCATCAACGCTTCCGACCCTGTGGAGTACACACAAGTGATAATGAACAAACTTTATTCCAATGAATGATATATTGAATATAGGCGGCAGGAATTTCCACTCCCGCCTGTTTGTCGGCACCGGCAAATTCTCCAGCAACAAGCTTATGCTGGAAGCTGTGCTCGCTTCGGGTTCGGAAATGATCACCGTGGCCATGAAGCGCATTGATATGCAACATGAGGAAGAGGATGATATGCTGCGCCATATCAACCGCGACCACGTTCAATTTCTCCCCAACACCTCAGGCGTGCGCGACGCCAAAGAAGCTGTGATGGCGGCAAAACTGGCCCGCGACTGCTTCGGAACCGATTTCATAAAACTCGAAATTCACCCCGATCCCAAATACCTTTTGCCTGACCCGGTGGAAACATTGAAAGCCACCGAGATTCTTGCCAAGGACGGATTCAAGGTGCTCCCCTACATTCAGGCTGACCCTGTGCTATGCAAACGCCTTGAGGATGTGGGCACTGCTGCGGTGATGCCGCTCGGCGCTCCCATTGGCACCAACAAGGGACTGAAAACCATCGATATGCTTGAGATAATCATTGCCGAAACAAGAGTGCCGGTGGTGATTGACGCCGGACTCGGCGCTCCCTCCCATGCCGCCGCCGCGCTTGAAATGGGAGCCGATGCCGTGCTCGTCAACACCGCCATCGCCGTGGCAGGCAACCCGGTGGAGATGGCCATAGCCTTCAAGGAAGCCGTAATTGCCGGACGCCGCGGCTATCTTGCCGGCCTCGGTGCTATCAACAGTGTGGCCGACGCCACCTCACCCCTAACTTCATTTCTTGACTAACCATGACTATTGAAAATTTTGACATCCACAGCTACCCCTCATCCGAGAAGATATACCTCAAAGGAGAGCTGTTTCCATTCTTGCGTGTGCCGATGCGCAAAATCTCCCTCACCCCCACTGTGACAATGAAAAACGGCGAAAAAACAATACGTGAGAATGCGCCGGTGGTGGTGTACGACACATCGGGCGTTTACACTGACCCCAATGTGGAGATTGATATCAACAACGGTATCCCCCGCTTCAGAGATAGCTGGATAGCCAACCGCGAGGACCTTGAGCAGCTGCCCGACATCACATCACAATATGGCCGCGAACGTCAGTCCAATCCCGACCTTGACTCTATCCGCTTCAAGCATCGCCATGCACCCCGCCGCGCCAAAGAGGGCTTCGCCATCACTCAGATGGCTCTGGCACGCAAGGGTATGATAACCCCTGAAATGGAATATGTGGCGATCCGTGAAAATGCCAATTGCAAGGAGTTGGGAATAGAAAGCCACATCACGCCCGAATTTGTGCGTCAGGAAATTGCCGCGGGCCGAGCTGTCATCCCGGCCAACATAAATCATCCTGAAGCTGAGCCGATGATTATCGGCAAAAATTTCCTTGTGAAACTCAACACCAATATCGGCAATTCCGCACTCTCCTCCGGCATCGAGGAAGAGGTGCAGAAAGCGGTGTGGAGCTGCTACTGGGGCGGCGACACCTTGATGGACCTCTCCACAGGCGACAATATCCACGAAACACGAGAATGGATTATCCGCAACTGCCCCGTACCGATGGGTACAGTACCTGTGTATCAGGCCCTCGAAAAAGTCAACGGCAGGGTCAGAGACCTCACTTGGGAGATATACCGCGACACCCTCATCGAGCAGGCCGAGCAGGGAGTGGATTACTTCACCATTCATGCCGGTGCGTTGAGAGCTCACGCCGATATGATCAAGGAGCGACTCACCGGAATAGTGTCGCGAGGAGGCTCCATCATGACCCAATGGGCTGTGATTCATAACGAAGAGAATTTCCTGTACACACATTTCGATGAAATATGCGAGATTCTTGCCAAATACGATGTGGCTGTGTCGCTCGGCGACGGCCTGCGTCCCGGTTCTATCCACGATGCCAACGACCGCTCGCAGTTCCTTGAGCTTGACACACTTGGCGAACTCACCGAAATTGCATGGAAACACAATGTGCAAGTGCTCATCGAAGGTCCCGGCCATGTGCCCATGCACAAAATACGCGAGAATATGGACCGTCAGGTGGAAAAATGCCACGAGGCTCCGTTCTACACCCTCGGCCCGCTGACCACCGACATCGCCCCCGGCTACGACCATATCACCTCCGCCATCGGCGCAGCACAGATAGCGTGGATGGGCACAGCCATGATCTGCTATGTGACACCCAAAGAGCATCTTGCCCTCCCCAATCTCGAGGATGTGCGCAACGGTGTGATAACTTACAAGATAGCCGCCCATGCCGCAGATATCGCCAAAGGTCATCCAGGTGCACAGGTGAGAGACGATGCAATGAGTGCCGCACGCTACGACTTCCGGTGGAAAGACCAGTTCAACCTTTCGCTTGACCCTGCCCGCGCCCGCCAGTATTATGTCGAGAGCCGCAAGGACACCGACAAATTCTGCACTATGTGCGGCCCGAATTTCTGCGCCATGCGCATATCGCAGGATGTGGCGAAAGAATGTGAAAAATATTGATACCAATGTTTTACGACGAGTTAAAAAAATACAGTTGGGAGCAGACCACACAGGAGATTGCATCCAAAACCGCCGCCGATGTCGAGCGTGCTCTTACAGCCGCCCACCCCTCGGTGAGCGATTTCATGGCGCTGATATCTCCTGCCGCCGAGCCGTATCTGGAGCAGATGGCAGCGTTGTCGCACCGCTACACACTTGAACGGTTCGGCAAAACAATATCTATGTATATCCCGCTGTATGTGTCCAACGCATGCACCAACCATTGCGTGTACTGCGGGTTCAACCACCACAATCCGCTCCAGCGTGTAACTCTCACCCAGGAGCAGGTGAAAGCCGAATGTGAAGCGATACGACAGCTCGGACCGTTTGAAAATCTGCTTATTGTGTCGGGAGAATTTCCGGCCCTCAACGGAGTGGACTACCTTGAGCAGGTGCTCCACACCGCACGCCCCTACTTCAACAATCTCACCATCGAGGTGATGCCGATGAAGCAGCGCGACTACGAACGGCTCACCCATTCCGGGCTCAATGGTGTGGTATGCTTTCAGGAAACATACCACGAGGATGCCTATAAGAAATACCATCCCAGAGGCATGAAATCGATATTTGAATGGCGTGTGAACGGATTTGACCGCATGGGTGCAGCGGGAGTCCACAAGATTGGTATGGGTGTGCTCATAGGGCTTGAGGACTGGCGCACGGATGTGACCATGATGGCGCGGCATCTCCGCTATCTCCGCAAAAACTATTGGCGCACACGCTACAGCATCAATTTCCCACGTATGTGTCCGGCTGAAGGAGGGTATCAACCCAATGTGGTGATGAGCGACCGCGAGCTGGCCCAACTCACCTTTGCCTTCCGTATATTCGACCACGATGTTGACATATCATATTCCACCCGTGAGAACCCAACGTTCAGGGCCAACATGATGAAGCTCGGAGTCACTTCCATGAGCGCAGGAAGCAAAACCGAGCCGGGAGGATATGTGTCCACCCCCGATGCACTGGAGCAGTTTGAAGTGAGCGATTCGCGCACACCGCTGCAGGTGGCCAACGAAATCCGGCAACTTGGATATGAAGCTGTTTGGAAAGATTGGGATAAAATCTTTGACTAACTCAAGAATATTTTGTATTTTTGCGCCCAAAACAAACATCACTACATATTTTTTATGATTAACGCTCAAGACATTAAAAACGGCACTTGCATCCGCATGGATGGCCGCTTGTACTTCTGCGTGGAGTTCCTCCACGTTAAGCCCGGTAAAGGCAACACTTTCATGCGCACCAAGCTCAAAGACGTGGTTGACGGCCGCGTGCTCGAGCGTCGCTTCAACATCGGTGAGAAACTTGAGGATGTGCGCGTTGAGCGTCGTCCCTTCCAGTATCTTTATGCCGATGGCGGTGACGATATTTTCATGAACAATGAAACATTCGAGCAGATTCCAATCAACAAGGAACTTGTGACCGGCTCCGCTTTCATGAAGGAAGGTGACACTGTGGAAGTGGTGAGCGATGCATCCACCGAGACTGTGCTGTATGCCGAAATGCCCATCAAGACCGTGCTCAAAATCACATATACCGAACCTGGACTCAAAGGCGACACCGCCACCAACACTCTCAAACCCGCTACTTTGGAAACCGGGGCTGAAATTCGTGTGCCCCTGTTCATCAATGAAGGCGAGCTTGTGGAAGTTGACACCCGCGATGGCAGCTACATCGGTCGTGTGAAAGCTTGATAAAGACCTGTCCCATACATGTCGCCACTGCTTCAATCCGATGCAGTGGCGATATTTTTTCACACCCAGCGCACCTTGTGAAGCCAATACCACACTCCTGCGGCAACGGTGAATGAGAACAGGATTATAAATCCGAAAGCCCACGATGCCGAGCCGAACCACACATCCACATTCATGCCATAGAAACTCGCCACCAAGGTTGGGATCATGAGGATGATGGACACGCTGGTCATTCGCTTCATGATATCGTTGACATTGTTGGAAATCACCGAGGCAAGAGTGTCCATGCTGTTGCTGAGAATCTCCATATACACATTCACTGTGTTCAACGCCTGGCTAAGTTCAATCTCCACATCTTCAAGCAAATCAACATCGCAATCATCGGCATACACTTTGTCGAGACGCTCGGTGAGAGTGCTGTTGCCCTGAAGTGAAGTGTTGAAATACACCAATGCCTCCTGAAGCTGCATCATGCTTAGCAGAAACTCATTGCGCACACTTTTCTCCAACTGGCGCGTGAGCTTCGACACCACCCCGTTGATATCTTTCAGATAGGTAAGAAACCAGTAGGTGGAGGAGAATACCAGCCTGAGAATGAAGTCAGGTTGATTGTCAACATTGATATGCCGCTTGTTGCTATGGTCAATGAAGTCAGAAATCATCTGTGTTCTGGCGTGACACACAGTGACTATTATCTCATCCTTGGTCATCACGCCCAACGGCACCGTGGTGTACTTGAGAGGGTCTTCACCGGAATGGTGCGGAATCCGGAGAATGGTCAGCAACCAGCCATCCTCGCGTTCAAACCTTGGCCGTTCGTCCGTATCGGCAACATTGTCCAGAAACGATTGTGGCATATTGAGTCCGTGGAGAAACTCATAATCGCTATCGTCCGGACACTCCACACTGATCCAATAGTGAGGTTGCCATTCGCTTTTCTCCACCATACCCCCATCCTCGTAAGCATAAAACTTTATCATAGTTCAAACGTATATACAGTATTAACAACCATATTCTTCAACGGTTCTTATGCAAACAGAAATTCATCCTTGGCCGCCATTCATCCCCGACCATGCCAAACTACTGATAATGGGGACATTCCCACCCGCGCCCTCGCGCTGGTGCATGGATTTTTACTACCCCAACCGTCAAAACGACTTCTGGCGGATAATGGGACTGGTATTCTTTGACAACAAACTGAGGTTCTACGACGAAGCCACCCGCACCTATCGTCTTGACGACATAAAACGCTTGCTCACAGAGCGTGGTATCGCCCTTCACGACACCGGAGCGGAGATTGTGCGCACCAAAGGAAACGCCTCCGACAAATATCTTGACATTGTGAGACCTGTGGATTTGGACAATCTGCTGTCAATGATGCCCGAATGTCACACTATCGCCACTACCGGCGAAAAAGCCGCCTCGGTGATTGCCGCCATCACCGGCACATCACTCCCCAAAATGGGCGAGAAAGTGGAATCACAGGAGGGGCTGAAGATATGGCGTATGCCCTCCACATCGCGGGCTTACCCGATGGCTATTGAAAAAAAAGCCGGATACTACGCCACACTTTTCCGTTCGGTGGGAATTTTGTAGGGACTCGCTGTGGGATTTGCGCGAAAAAGATTGTAACTTTGTTGTCCTAATCTGTTCACGCTAATTCATATCATGGTTGACGCTCTGATAATGGCCGGTGTTCTGTTTGACCCGGCACAAATAATCCAGGATTTCCTGAATGCCGACGCTGCTTGGATCTACACTATGGTGTTCGTGCTCATGGTGATAGAAAGTTCGTTCATACCCTTTCCATCGGAAGTGATAGTGCCGCCGGCAGCTTATCTCGCCTGCACAAGTCACGAGGTGAATATATGGCTGGTGCTGTTGCTGGCCACCGCCGGTGCCTTGGGTGGTGCGCTGATCAACTACTTCTTGTCGGTGTGGATTGGCCGGCCCATTGTATATAAGTTCGCCAACTCCCGCATTGGCCACGCTTGCCTCATCAACGAGGAGAAAGTGAACAAAGCCGAGCGGTATTTCGACAGCCATGGTGCTGTTTCAACATTCGTAGGCCGCCTCATTCCGGCTGTGCGACAGTTGATATCCATACCTGCTGGACTGGCACGCATGAACATTTTGAAATTCATGCTCTACACATTCTTAGGTGCCCTTACATGGAACTCCATACTCGCCGCCCTCGGCTACTGGCTGGGCAAAGTGGTGAGCAGAGAAGATCTGTATGATGCCGTGGAGCAGTACAACAGCTACCTCACCTACGCCGGACTGGCAATAGGCGCAGTGTGTGTGGCTATAATCCTTTACAATGCTCTCAAACCTCGAAAACCCTCACTATGACTCAGATAGCCCCTTCCTTACTTTCCGCCGACTTCAGCCGGCTTGGCCGCGATGTGGAGATGCTCAACGAATCCGCTGCCGCAATGATGCATATCGATGTGATGGACGGCGTGTTTGTGCCTAACATCTCTTTCGGATTCCCCGTGATAAAATCTATTCAGAAGCTGGCTGAAAAACCGCTCGATGTCCACCTCATGATTGTGGATCCACAACGCTATGTTGCACAGGTGCGCGACTGCGGTGCTGAAATAATGAATGTGCATTATGAGGCGTGTACACACCTCCACAGAGTGGTGCAGCAGATCAAGGATGCCGGCATGAAAGCTGCGGTGACTCTCAACCCGGCCACTCCGGTGGAGCTGCTCACCGACATAATATCCGAGCTCGACATGGTGCTCCTTATGTCAGTGAACCCGGGATTTGGCGGACAGAGATTCATTCCCAACACCATCAACAAGCTGCGTCGGTTGAAAAAACTGATTGCCGACACTCAATCCAACGCTCTGGTGGAGATTGATGGTGGTGTGAACATGGAAACCGGTGCTGCTCTTGTGGCTGAAGGTGCGGATGTGCTTGTGGCCGGAAGTTTTGTGTTCTCCGCTCCCGACCCATTGAAAACTATTAGCGATTTAAGCTCACTCTAAACTATGGACGACACTTTTGAAATATCCACCGGCAATTTTGACCCGTCGGCACTCAACGCTTCGCGTCGCACCCAGCAGAAAGAGAGATACGACGCCCCCTCACCCCGTCCCAAGCCCGCACCGCAACAAGCTCCTGAGCAACGGCCTCGTCCAGCTGCGGAACCATCCCGCCCCAGGAGTGTGATGGAGCAGGGTGAGCGTTTCCAACCGCTGGCGTTTTTCACCGACCGCCGCGTGAAGATATTTCTCGGCATCACGTTCATCCTTGCCGCCTGCTATATGCTAGTGGCCTCATTGTCGTTTCTGTCAACAGGAGCTCAGGACCAATCTCTTGTGACAGCCGGTACTCTCTCCCAAACCGCACCGAGAGCCGGTGAAGCAGCAAACACCGCCGGGCTGTTCGGTGCATATCTCAGCAACCTTGTGGTGTCGCGATGGTTTGGTCTCGGGGCATTTGTGCTGATATTCTATATCGGTGCCCTCGGCACCACCCTTGTCGGACTACATAAATTCCGGTTCTGGAGGCTGACATTCCGCTGTCTGCTCGTCACCATTGCCTTGTCGGTGCTGGCCGGATTTGTCACATATCAATCAGGAGGCTTCCACTATTGGGGCGGTGAGCATGGATATTTCATCAACCAATGGCTTTATACCTACACAGGCATCTGGGGCACTTTGGCTGTCAACATTCTGCTTGTCACAGCTATGGTCCTGATATTCTTCAACCAGTTCAAGGCTGTGTGCCGGTTTCTGTCAAAGCGCATCAAATCCCAACGCCAACGCATATCCGAAATCAATGCACGCCATATAGCCCGCTCCGCAGAGCGCAGGCAGCAGCGTGAAGCCCGGCGTGCCGCTCAGGAGGAGCAGAAAGCACAGCGGTCCCGGGATGACGAGGGGAAAAAAGAGAGCCATGATGCTCCGACGGATGAGTCAAACTCATCGGTATTTGAAGATCTCCCCGCAGAACAGAGTTCGGACACCACTGCCGAATCTGCTGCCGGAAGTGCCACTGAGGAACTTGACGGTGACGAATCGGAGCTTGACGATCCTTTTGACGAGGTGCCCTCCTCTGCCGACACCGACAACAACCCTGACGCTGATTACTCCGACAACGAACCGGAGGCAATCCCCGACACTGTAGATGAGACCAAGTCCGATGAACCAACCGAAAACGAGCCGGAACTCTCCCCTGCCCAGAATGATGATATACCACTGTCGGTGACTCAGCCCACCATTGAACAGTACAGTACCGCCGATGCGGATGCCATAGAACACCGTGGCATCGACACCGCCTACGACCATACTGCCGAACTCGGACGCTACCGCTTTCCTTCGCTTGAACTGCTCACCGAACGCGAGCAGTGCCACGGTATTGTGGATCTCGAGGAGCAGGAAGCCAACAAAGACCGAATCACCCGCACGCTCAACAGCTACGGCGTGGATATTGCAAGTATAAAGGCTACCGTTGGTCCCACCATCACCTTGTATGAGATAGTGCCGGCGGAAGGTGTGCGTATCTCCAAGATCAAACACCTTGGCGATGATATGGCCCTGAATCTCGCAGCTTTAGGCATACGCATCATCGCACCTATGCCCGGTCGGGGAACCATAGGTATGGAGGTGCCCAACAGCGACCCGCAGATTGTCAGCATCCGCAGTATCCTTGCATCCAAAGCCTATATCGAAACCAAAGCCAAGCTGCCGCTTGCCATGGGCACAACCATTCAGAATGAGGTGTATATAGCCGACCTCGCCAAGATTCCACACCTGCTTGTGGCCGGCGCCACCGGTATGGGTAAATCCGTAGGACTCAACGCCATAATTGCCTCACTGCTCTACAAAAAGCATCCTTCAGAGCTGAAATTCGTGCTCATTGACCCCAAAATGGTGGAATTCAGCCTCTACTCCAAGCTTGAACGCCATTACCTTGCAAAACTTCCCGACGAGGAGGAACCCATCATCACCGAGCCTTCAAAGGCTGTCACCACGCTCAACTCGCTGTGTGTGGAGATGCAAAACCGTCTTGCCCTGCTCAAAAAAGCCGGAATGAGAAACATCGCCGAATATAATGAACTGTTTACCGCGCGACGCCTCAATCCCGAAAATGGCCATAGGTTCCTACCCTACATTGTGGTGATAATCGATGAGTTCGCCGACCTGCTGATGACCACCGGCAAAGAACTCGAAACACCCGTGGCCCGATTGGCGCAGAAAGCACGAGCAGTGGGTATTCACCTGATACTCGCCACCCAGCGCCCCTCAGTGGATGTGATTACCGGTATGATCAAGAACAACTTCCCAGGTCGTGTGGCATTCAGAGTCACTCAAGCCGTTGACTCCCGCACCATTCTCGACCGTCCCGGAGCCGAACAGCTTGTGGGACGCGGCGATATGCTCTTTTCGCAGGATGGAAAAATACAACGCGTGCAATGTGCATTGATAGAAACATCCGAGGTGGAGGCGATATGCGACTCCATCAGCGAGCAGATAGGGTATCCGTGTGCATACGAGCTGCCCGACTATGTGCCTGCCGGCGAAAGCGGCACAGGCAACCTTGGAGCCGTCGGTGAGCGCGACCCGCTGTTTGAGGATGCCGGACGCACCATCATCGAGTCCGGAACCGGCTCCACTTCGCTGCTGCAACGCAAATATAATATAGGGTATCCGAGAGCCGGAAAAATCATGGACCAGCTGGAAGCTGCCGGTGTGGTGGGCCCCGCGCAAGGAGGCAAACCGCGTCAGGTGCTGATGGACACCATAGCTTTCGACATCATGCTGTCCAATCCGGCATGACGGTTAAGACTCAACTTTTGACTACCGTAATTTGTTAATTATCCGATGAAGCACAAAATAGGCATATTGATCCTGGCTCTAATAAGTGTGGCTTTGAACGCCATGGCTGCCGACAACGCCGCTGACATACTCAACAAGGCAGCGGCCAAATTGCGATCGGCACAATCCGTCAAAGCCACCTTCACCCTCACCTCCTCCGCCGGCGCAGGAATAGTGAAAGGAGAGATGTTGCTCGCCGGCAATAAATTCCGTATCAGTTCGCCGCAATACACCTCATGGTTTGACGGCTCCACGCAGTGGGTGCTCAATATGGCTGACAAGGAGGTGAATGTGTCCACCCCCACCAGTCAGGAGCTCCAGATGGTCAACCCAATAATGGTGCTCAACCGCTTCAGCCGCGAATACACCGTGACACTATTGAAAAGTCCCAGTACCCAACGTGTGCTACGGCTCACCGCCAAGCAAAAGAACAGTGACATCCGTCAGGCTGTCGTGACCCTCAACTCCACCACAATGCTCCCTGAGTCTATCACTCTCACTGCCTCCAACGGCACAACCGTGACCATAAAACTCGCCGGATTGAAAATCGGCTCAAAGATGGCCGATGCCTATTTCCGGTTCTCTCCGTCGGCCTACCCCAATGTTGATATTATAGATTTACGATAATAATTGTATTAGTTATGGAAAAGAAAACAAAATGCCTGATAATAGGGTCCGGCCCGGCCGGATACACCGCCGCCATATACACTTCCCGCGCCAACCTCAGCCCCGTGATTTTTGAAGGACCGCAACCGGGAGGTCAGCTCACCACCACCACCGAAGTGGAAAATTTCCCCGGCTATCCCGATGGCACCACCGGAACTGAAATGATGGAAGATATGCGCAAGCAAGCCATACGCTTCGGTGCAGATGTCCATTCGGCCATGGTCACTGAGATTGACCTTGACAACTATCCTTTCACAGCCAAGGGCGATGACGGCACCGTTGTCACTGCCGACACCGTGATCATCTGCACAGGTGCTTCCGCCAAATATCTCGGTTTGCCCGATGAGGAAAAATACAATGGACTGGGAGTGTCGGCGTGCGCCACCTGCGATGGATTCTTCTACCGCCGCAAACGCGTGGCAGTGGTTGGCGGCGGCGACACCGCCTGCGAGGAAGCTCTGTATCTCAGCAACATTGCCGCCGATGTGTATCTCATTGTCCGCAAGGACCATCTCCGTGCATCCAAGGTGATGCAGCGCAGGGTTATGGACAAAGAGAATATACATCTGCTTTTCAACACCAACACCGTTGGACTGTATGGCGAGGAGTTTCTGGAAGGAGCGCATCTCGTTGAGCACAAAGGTACAGACAACGAGCGCACCTATGACCTGCCGATAGACGGATTTTTCCTTGCCATAGGACACACCCCTAATGTGAAACTGTTTGAGGGCAAAATCCATCTTGACGACACCGGATATATCAAAACCACCGGACACTCCACCGCCACCAACATTGCCGGAGTGTTTGCCGCCGGTGATGTTGCCGACCCCCACTACCGACAGGCCATCACAGCCGCCGGCAGCGGATGCAAAGCCGCCCTTGATGCCGAGCGCTTCCTTATGGAGCGGTAAAAATATTTTTTGACACAACTGAATCCCGGGCTGTAGTTCTACTATGGTCCGGGATTTTTCTGTTATTGGCCTGATTCCGGCGGTAATTTTGATGGGGTTCCAATAATTTTTTGTGAATATATAGGTGATGCATCATTTTTTGTGCGTATCTTTGTTTGATAAAAAGCATACCTGCTATGAATGAGGACGCTCTAAGTCAATTGTATCTTAAGGATACAGCGTTTCAGGATCTGATGCAGAAGCGCATTTTCAATGTGCTCCTTGTGGCGTCGCCCTACGATGCTTTCATGATGGAGGAGGACGGGCGCATCGAAGAGCAGCTGTATTTTGAATACGTGGCTCTTAACCTCAGTTCGCCGCCCCGCGTCACCCAGGTGTCCACGGTGGAGGAAGCCACCCGTAAAATCAAGGAGAAGCATTTCGGACTGGTGATAATGATGCCCGGTATGGAAATCAGCGAAACCTTCACCGGTGCACGCCTCATCAAGGAGATACAGCCCACAGTGCCTATTGTGGTGTTGACTCCGTTTTCCAAAGAGGTGTCGCGAAGGCTGCAGAACGAGGATTTCTCCGCCATCGACTATGTATTCTCATGGCTTGGCAATGTTGACCTTCTTCTTGCCATCATCAAGCTGCTTGAGGACAGGCTCAACGCTGACAAGGATATAAACGAAGTGGGCGTGCAGATGATAATGCTGGTGGAAGACTCCGTGCGGTTCTACTCATCCGTTCTCCCCCACATCTACAAATGCCTGCTGAAGCAATCGTTTGAATCCTCAACCGAAGCTCTTAACGAGCATGAGCAGATGCTGCGCATGCGTGGGCGTCCAAAGGTGATGCTGGCACGCGACTACGAGGAAGCCATGGAGCTCTACGACCGCTATGGCTCCAATATCCTCGGGGTGATAAGCGATGTGTCGTTCAAGCGCATGGGCGAGAAGGACCCTGAAGCAGGCCTGAGATTTGCAAAATTCCTCAGGTCGGACAATCCATATCTGCCCATCATCATCGAATCGTCCGAAGCCAACAACGCCGAAGCAGCCCGGAGTATCAACTGTGTGTTTCTTGACAAACTGTCGAAAAAACTCCCCGTTGACCTTGCCAACGCCATATCCGAACAGTTCGGTTTCGGCGACTTTGTGATGACCGACCCGGCCACCGGGCACGAGATACGCATCAGCTCGCTCAAGGATCTGCAATACCATATTTTTGACATCCCCGCCAACGCATTGCTCCATCACGCCTCATCCAACGACATATCGCGATGGCTCTACTCCAGGGCACTGTTTCCCATTGCCGAAGTCATAAAGCAGCACCGCTTCTACACCCTTGAGGAGGTGCCGGCAGTGCGCCAGCTATTCTTCGACCTGATAGTGAAATATCGCAAGATGAAAAACCGTGGCGTGGTGGCCGTGTTCCGCAAAGACAGATTCGACCATTATTCCAACTTCGCCCGCATAGGCCAGGGATCATTGGGCGGTAAAGGCCGCGGTCTAGCTTTTGTGGACCATATCATCAAGCGCAACCCCGTGTGCGATAATTTCAACGGTATCACCATTTCCATACCGCGCACCGTGGTGCTCTGCACAGATATTTTCGATGAGTTCATGGCCGAGAACGATCTCTATCCGATAGCTCTCAGTGATGCCCCCAACAGCCGTATTCTTGAGGCATTCCTCCAGGCCAAACTCCCCACCCATGTGAAAGAGGATTTCTACGCCCTCTTTGATGTGGTGGACCGTCCTCTCGCCATCCGCAGTTCAAGCTTGCTTGAAGATTCCCATTATCAGCCGTTTGCCGGAGTTTACTCCACATATATGATACCACATGTGGATGACAAGGACCAGATGATGCGGATGTTGTGCGATGCTATAAAAGGCGTGTATGCCTCGGTATTCTATGCCGACAGCAAAGCATATATGACAGCCACCTCCAACGTGATAGACCAGGAGAAGATGGCCATAATAATCCAGGAAGTGATAGGCGAGCAGGTGAACGATTGGTATTTCCCATCATTCTCTGGTGTCGGCCGCTCGCTCAACTACTACCCCACCGGCAATGAACGCACTGAAGATGGTGTGGCCGAAGTGGCGGTAGGACTCGGCAAATATATTGTGGACGGTGGCGTGGGACTGCGCTTTTCGCCCAGACACCCCAAATCTGCGCTCCAGACCTCGGAACTGAAACTCGCCCTGCGCGACACCCAGACCAAGATGTACGCTCTCGACATGCACAGCACTGAGGACTTCAAGGTGGACGATGGATTCAATATCCTGAAAATCTCGGTGCAGGATGTGGCCAAAACTGGTGCCTTGAGATATATGGTGAGCACCTTTGACCTCCAGGACAATCTGCTGCGCGACAGCGACTTCGGTACCGGACGACGGGTTGTAACATTCAACAACATCCTCAAACACAACGCTTTGCCACTGGCAGAGGCGATTGATTTCATGCTCAACACCGGACAGAAAGAGATGAGCCGTCCGGTGGAGATAGAGTTTGCCGGGATGATTACACCGCAAGGCGAACTGAAAGGACATCTGTACTGGCTGCAGATCCGTCCGATAGTTGACCGCAAGGAGACAGTGGATGAAAGCATAATGTCACTCCCCGACAATGAACTGATCCTGAAATCCAACACCGCCCTTGGCCACGGAACAATTGACAATGTGAGCACAGTGGTATATGTTCGTCCCAATAGTTTCGCTCCCGAGCATAATGCCGACACCGCCCGCGAAATTGACGAGATAAACCGTCGGCTTGTGGCGGAAAACACAAGCTACATCCTCATCGGCCCCGGCCGTTGGGGCTCGAGCGACACTGCTCTCGGCATACCGGTGAAATGGCCTCAGATTTCAGGAGCACGCCTGATAGTGGAGTCGGCATTGAAAAACTACCGCATAGAGCCGAGCCAGGGCACACACTTTTTCCAGAACCTCACATCAATGGGTGTGGGATATTTCACTATCGACCCAACCACCCATGAGGGATTTTACGATGTGGAGTATCTCGATTCCATGCCGGCATCATACGAAAGCGAGGCCGTGCGCATCGTCACGTTCCCGTCGCCGCTGCTCATCGGCATCAACGGCAAGCAAGGCAAAGGCGTGGTGGTGAAACCAAAATCAACACCTGACAACAGTAATCAATAATCTCCTCTATATATACCAATCAGATATATGTCGTTTCTTAACTCAATGAAAAAAGCTCTCGGCTTCTCCAACGACCTGGACGAAGAAGATATACTCGAGCTTACCGATGAATCTCCCTCCGGCTACAGTGAGCTCCCCGCAGAGCCGCAACCCGCGCAGCCACAATCCCGGCCTGTTTCCGGGCCGGTGAGCGATGACACTCTGCCGGGTGACATTTTCGATGCCGTGGTTCAGCTGTTCAACAGCGTTCAGCCCGAGTTTGTGGCTTCGTGTCTTGACACCGAAAAGCAGAAACAATTCATCTACAACAATATTGACCAGGCAATCAAAACACGCCTTGAAACCTTAACCGAGCAGGCAAAGGAACGTGCGTTGCTGGACTCTTCGGAATCACAGCGCAAAATGAGCGCTGACATCGCGCACCTGCGTGAACTGAACGCTTCGCTGGAGGCTAAGAAGAATGAATTTCAGTCGGCCCAGCTCAGTGCTTCGCGACAAAAGCGGGCCCTGAATGAGCGTGTTCACGACCTTGAAACACAAGTGGCTAATCTTGAGGCCGAAAAAGAGCAGTTCCAACTTGAAAACCGCAGCCTTGTCAACAAGCTCAGGGTGGCTTCGGTGGCCTCATCAGCCGACAGCAATAGCGAACTGGCGCAGGAGAATGTGGCTCTGAAAGACCAACTTCAAGCATTGCAGCAAGAGCTGGAAACAATCAAAAACCAATCTCCTGTCAATGACAAGGAAGCAGAATCCGCACTGCAGGCCCTGGAGGAGAAAGTGGAGCAGTTTGAAGATGTGAGACAACGCCTTGACAGCCGCATCGCCGACCTTAAAAGCCAGCTGGAGGAAGCCTCCGAACGCTATGACGCTTTGAACAACAAGCTTGAGCTTGAAAAAGCCGACAACGACAGCCTGCGCAAAACCATAGAAACCAATCTCTATGCCCAGGCTCAAAGCGAGGCTGAACTGAAAGCTAAGATTGAGGAACTGAACACCAAGCTCGAACAGAATGCCAACCTCTCAGCCGACACCCGACCGGTGGAATATCAGCCCAAACAGCATTCCCGCCGCAAGAGCAAGAAACGTCCGGTGATTTCCGCCATTGATGACCTGATGGAGAACACCGACTGGTTTGTGGCTCAGGAGCCCACACCCATCAAGAAAAGCGACTCCGAAGATGATTTCGGCTACAAGGAACCCGCAAAGAAAGCCAACAGTCAAGACGATGACAAGCAATTGTCACTATTCTAACTTCTGTATAATCCCCAACAATGACTAAAAGCGCATTAATCACATCTATCGCTCTCTCCATAGTCCCCATGGCGGTTGCCCAGCAACCCTCGCTGTCCAATTTCTCCGGCATTGAAAAATTCACCGGGCAAGATGCCACACCCAACAAGATTGACAACATTCAGTTCATGGCCGACGGCAATTTCTATCTGTCGCTCAGTGCCGATGGCACAAAGGTGGTGAAATACGACACTAAATCAGGGAAGGAGCTGGAAACAATCTTTGATGTGTCCCGCACCCGTGAAACCGAACTGGAATCAATCGAAGGGTTCATCATGAGTGAGGATGGAACCAAGCTTCTGGTGTGGACCGACAAAAAGGACCAATACCGCCATTCATTCTCCGCCAAACACTACTTCTATGAATTAAGGTCGCGCCTGCTTAAGCCGCTCTCCACCGACCACGAATATCAACAGGCTCCTGTGATTTCGCCCGATGGGCGCATGATTGCCTTCATGGCCGACAACAATATCTTCATCAAAAAGCTTGACTACGGCACCGAAGTGGCCGTGACCTCCGATGGTGAGCTCAACAAGGTGATCAACGGTGTTCCCGACTGGTGCTACCAGGAGGAGTTCGACACACTCTGCTCCATGGTATGGGCTCCTGACAACCTGACTCTGAGTTATATCAAATACAACGAAACCGATGTGCCGGCGTATAGCTTCACCCTCTACGACGGTGCCTGCAACCCGATGCCTCAATATGCCTTGTATCCCGGAGAATTCACATATAAATATCCGGTAGCCGGAAAGCCGGTGGCAAAGGTTTCACTCCACAGCTACGATGTGGAGACCCGCAAAACCAAGAAAATAGATCTTCCCGGTTCGCAAATCGAGTATATTCCCCGCATAGAGTACGCATACTCCCCCGACAGGCTGATTGTCACCACTCTCAACCGTGCTCAAAACCGCATGGAGATGTTCACTGTCAACCCCAAATCCACAGTATGCAAATCGCTCCTCGTGGAGCAATGTGACGCCTGGCTGTCTCCGCTCGCCTATCAAAACGCCACCATGCTCCCCGACGGTGTGGTTATCTTCTCCGACCGCTCAGGCTTCATGCACCTCTACAAATACTCCTACTCCGGAGCTCTTTTGAAAACCATCACCTCGGGCGAATTTGATGTGGACTCATTCTATGGCTGCGACGCCAAAGGCAATTACTACTTCCGCGCCAACAATACCGGCACTGTCAACAGAACGATATGCAGCGTTGATGCAAAAGGAAAACTACAGACACTCTCTCCGGCTCAGGGATACGCCACCGCTACCTTCTCGCGCGATATGGCATATTACCTCATGAACTACAGCAACATCACCACACCTCCGGCCTATTCCATCTGCTCAGCAAACGGCAAACCGGTGCGCACCCTCGAGAGCAACCTTGACTATGCTTCCAGGTTTGCCTCCGCACCCAAAGCCGAGCTGATCACAGTGCCGAGTGCCGGACTTCAGCTCAACGGATATGTAATCAAACCCACCGACGCTTCCGGCAAACTTCCGGTCATAATGTACCAGTACAGTGGTCCCGACTCGCAGGAAGTGCTAAACCGCTGGAGCATGGGATGGGCCAATTATTATGCCACACAAGGATATGCGGTGGTGTGTGTTGACGGACGCGGCACCGGCGGACGCGGACGCGATTTCTCGCGTATTGTTTACAAGCAGCTGGGCCATTACGAAAGTATCGATCAGGTGAACGCTGCAAAATATATAGCAACACTTCCATGGGCCGACAGCAAGAGGATAGGCATTTTCGGATGGAGCTACGGCGGCTACGAGGCTATAATGGCCTCATCTATGTCGGGCGCACCTTACGCTGCGGCAGTGGCTGTGGCACCCGTCACCGACTGGCGCTACTATGACGCCATCTACACCGAACGGTACATGCTCACCCCGCAAGAGAACGAAGGCGGCTACAAGCAAGCCTCCTGCATGACACATATCGCCACCCGCCACTGCCCTCTGCTGATTATGTCGGGCACTGCAGACGACAATGTTCACCTCGCCAACACCATCCAATATGTGAATGAAATGCAGGCGCAGGAAACATGGTGCGACCTTTTGTTGTTTCCTAACAAGAACCATTCCATCAATGGTTGCAATGCGCGTAGCCTCGTGTATGCGCGTATGCTTGAGTACTTCAACAAAAATATGTAACATCAACCCGCAGAATCAGTTCTTACTGTGAACCATCAACCTCGACTTAAAAACTCCGAAGGCATATTCCGGATGTGGCTCAACTGGGTCATATCCTCAGGGGCCTTGACTCTGCTTGTGGTGTCAACGCTGTGGATCAAGCATCTATGGATGCCTTTTGTGGCGTTTGCACTCCTGGGAATGCTATTTATCAGCGTGCGCAACAATCGCCAACGACTGTTTCCTATATGTCATCTGCTGCCGTTCACGGTGATGCGCATAATGTTCTGGAGCGGAATAGTGATGCTGATTATCAATGGCCTGTATTCCCGCTGGATAGTTGACAGAGTGTTTGATGTGGAAAGTATCAACCATGAGATTCCGTTCATCACCCAGCTGATTGTAGGCCCGGTGTCGATAGCGGTGATTCTATGGTCCAAAATCAAGAAAAACGAACTGGCATTCTGCCGTGATTGTAAAATGAGCCACGGCACTCCCGCCGAACGTGGCTTTCTCGGAATCCTGTTCACTCAGGAAGGACAGTTTCAAACCCAGCTGATGTTGGGGCTTGCCATTTTCTGCACAGTAATATCCTGGATATACTACATCGGGTTCTATTCCAACAGCTTTTTCTCAAGGATGGACAAGTATATATTTATCTGGAGTCCGCTGCTGCTGTTCATCGCAGCCCTGATTTATTCCGCCATCAGATATATCTCCATCTGGCGCTATTACGAGCAGAACATCGAGGGAACAAACATACGCACCGGACGAAACACCCGTATCCGCTATATCCTTATCCACGACAACTATCTGGGTCTGAAAGTGCCCGATACCAGCCGCGAACAGATGGCACCCGGTGACAGCAAAATCGACACCCCGGCATGGCTTGTGACCAAGTTCCAGCATAATGTGTCCAACTTCGATGCACAGGAATATTTCCGGCAGTTGACCCATATACCCCATGCCGATGTGCGATTCGCCTACTCCAACCTGAGCGGGAACGCGGACTGCAACATATTTCATTTCCTTGTGTATCTCACCGAGGAGCAGAAGGAGACATACTCAAGCAGCAACGAGGAGGTGGAGTGGTTCACACTGCACGAAGTGGGGAAACTTATCAACAGCAATCAGACCAACCCGCTGCTCTCGGCCGAGATTGTCCGCATCCACACCATGGCAATGGCATGGAAAACATATTATCCCGATGGCAAACGCCGCTACGCCATCAAGCACTACAACCCTACTTTCCGCCTGCGCGACCTCCACAAATGGGATATTGATTTCAACGACCCCAAATGGCTCAAAGTTGCCGACAACAATGAGGATGTGCGCTTCTATCGTCTGCGGCGGTTCTGGCGCAAACATATCAACGGCATAGGCGACTAATCTGCTTAATCGTATGTCACACAACAAGCTACTCGTGATTACAGGCCCCACTGCAAGCGGCAAAACAAAACGCGCCGTGCAATGCGCCACAGCCATGGACGGCGAAATCATCAGCGCCGACTCCCGGCAGGTGTACCGCGGCATGGATTTAGGCACCGGCAAAGATCTTGAGGAGTACAAGGATGTGCCCTACCATATCATTGACATCTGCGATGCCGGCTACAAATACACTCTCTATGAATACCTCCGCGATGCTTCGCTGGCAAGAGCCGACATCGAAGCCCGCGGGAAACAGACTATTCTATGCGGAGGCACCGGGCTCTATCTGGAATCCCTGCTCAACGGACTCCAACTACCGGAAGTGCCGGCCAACCCTGAGCTGAGAAATTCACTCGAGGGCAAATCGCTTGAAGAGTTGACAACAATATTGTCGGGGATGAAAGCTCTCCACAACACCACCGATGTGGACACTGCCAAACGTGCCATCCGTGCCATAGAGATTCAAACCTACTACCGCGAGCATCCCGATGAGGCGAAAGCCACCACCCCCAATCCAGAGAAAAATGCAGTGATAGTAGGTGTGGATATAGACCGCGACTCCCGACGCCAACGGATTTCCCGACGGCTTGCCGCCCGATGGAGTGCGGGGATGACCTCCGAGGTAGAGCGGCTTCTTGCTCAGGGGGTTGAGCCCGAAAGCCTTATCTACTACGGCCTTGAATACAAATATCTCACTCTATATGTCACCGGAAAATTGACCAAAGAAGAAGCTTACAGCGGCCTTGAAATAGCCATTCATCAGTTTGCCAAACGGCAAATGACCTGGTTCAGGGGGATGGAGCGACGCGGATGGCATATCAACTGGCTACGATGGGATCTACCTGAAGATGAATTTGTTGGCCAAGCAACCCGGTTAATGCAGCAATGACACACCAGCAGGCGATACTGACTTTCATACTGCTGATGGCTGCCGTAGTGACTGCCAAAGCTGACAACACGCTGCAATATTTCAAAGGCGGCACGATGCGCGACACCATGATTCTTGTCAACAGCGACAATGCCCGCATGAACATGTTTGCTGCCGTGGAAATTCGCGCCAACATTCCCGGCACCAAAGAGCGTATGAAACCATGGCACGAAGGATTCGGAGTGCAGATGGCCACAACCGACAGCAGCTATCTGCGGATAATGCTCTACCCTGCCAACACCGACTACGGTTTCCTGACCGACCAACAGGGAATGTTGCTGAAAGTGATTCGTCACACCGACAAGGGCGACTCCACAATAGTGTCGAAAATAGTGGTGGACGGCATCGCGCCCGGCAGATACAACAATTCGCTGTCGGTTTCAGCCTACCGGAGCGGAAAGGTGCTCGTGTTTGCCGGCAAAAAATATCTGGCGAAAGTGGCGGAAATCGATTATCCGGATCCAACTCAAGGGGAGCGCTACGCTGTGGTGGACGGAAAGGTGAATGTTAAGATGCTGGTGGATGAATATGCCATGGATCCGGCGGCCACGCTCCACAGCGAATGGACCCATTCCAAGCTACAAGAGTATTTTCGCACCCACCGCGCCACTCTTAAACCACTTGAGGGGTATTGGCAATATCTTGACCAGGACACTGATGAGACCTACGCACATATCGGTGGACACTATCGCCTTGCAGTTGTGGACAACGGTGCCGGAGGGTACAATATAATATATGTGTCAGGAGCCACCATCTATCCCGACCGATGGGAAACAGGGATGTTGAAAGGGAATTTGACATCTACAATTTTTCCCGGCAACTACGACCTCCACTGGATTGACAGCGAGATGCGCCCGGTGGACAGAGAAGCTTATGCCACAGTGGAACAGGACGGCACCCTGCTGTCGCTGGTCATCCCTACTCTGAAAAGTACAATGCGGCTATACCGCGTGCCGTGGGATAATTGATTTGTCCCGACGCAATATCGTAGCGGATATATGTGTCCACAGTGTAAACAGTGATATTGTCAGCATTGCGCACCACCTTATAGATACCTTGGGTGAGAGTCATCTCGCTCAAATAATCATACAGCGCTTCCGGCAGACAGTTGTAGAGAAATGTTTCCGGCACCAGCTCACCGTTGCCGTTGACCTCTACCCAGGCCAAAGAGCTGTCAAACACCAATGTGGCGCCATTCTTCATGTTCACCACATAGTTGCCACCTTTCATGTCATAGCTCGACACATCGGTGAATGGATAATATTCCGACACAAATTTAGCCACCGAATCAGGAAGCTCATCGTAGGCGTCATCATTGTTACACGCTCCCATGATTACCACCATGACCATCAACGCGATAAAACCGTATGTGTTTTTGTACTTCATATTATACTCCATTTGATTATTTTATATTTTTATAACCATGACAGGCGGCAACTTGTTTTGGAGTTGCACTAATTTTGCTGCATGAAGTTGATTGCACACCTTATAATAATATATATAATGCTGCTGGCGGGTACCAATCTTCAGGCATCCGAGTCCCAACCGAAATACATGGAGATAGTGCAGCAGGCCGATGAAGCTATAAAGGACGGAAAATGGCCGGAGGCTGAAGAACTGATATTGGTGGCCATGCGCACCGAGCCGGCAAATCCCGGCAACATACTGCTGATGTCCAACCTCGGGATGGTACGCTTCAATGCCGGCAACGATTCATTGGCACTCCAAACACTCAACGATGCCCATATCATGGCCCCCGCCTCAGTGACGGTGCTCCAAAACCGAGCCAGGGTGCTTCTGAGCATCGGTCGTGACAAGGAAGCATTTCAGGATTTTTCCACCGTTCTCAACCTTGACAGCACCCTCACCGAGTCGCGATTCTACCGTTCCATTCTTGCCCTTGAGCAAGGGTTGGACAGCGTGAGCCTGACCGACATCGAGTATCTCACACACCACACCCCCGGGAGCCGCTACACAAATCTGGCAGCATCAACATACTATCGTATGACAAAACAGTATCAGAAAGCGATTCCATATCTTTCCAAACTGATTGACAAAGAAAAGCATGCCGAGCATTTTGCCGCCAGGGCTATGTGCGAAATGCTCACCGGTGACCTTGACGCTGCAGCCATAGATGTGGCTGAAGCCATCGCTCTCGACCCCACCGACGGCGACTTGTATCTACAGCGGGGTATGCTCCATAAAATGCGATTCCGTCCCGACGATGCACATGCCGACGGACAGAGAGCGATACAGCTCGGAGTGCCTCCGGAAAGGGTTAAAAACGTTTTACAATGACAGAAAAATTCAATCAACGAATCGAAAAACAACATTTAATCCAACAATTTGTTATAATAGATGAAGATTATATAAATTAAAATTCATATCTTTGCAACGATTGAAAAAAATATTATAATATTGTCTAACGAATAATCCCATTACACAATGAACACTGACACTATTGGAACATGGGCCGGTCTTGTTTGGGCCGCACTCAATGAAGCCGATGTACTTGACAACAAACAAATCAAGAAAATTACCAAACTAAAAGACAAAGAACTGTACGCTGCGCTCGGATGGCTGGCTCGCGAAGGCAAAATCAGCTTTGAAGAAAGCGGTGACAACAAGGAACTGCTTGTGTCCCTGGTACAGGAATAATAACAGCGATATTTTTTGCTAAAACAAAAATTCAGCGGATGCTGTCCTCGCGACATTATCCGCTAATTTTTACCCTCTGAGAGTATATTTTGTTTGAAAAACCGCACATGATATGGACGGATTAGTGATACGCAACACCGGCAGCTCCTATTTTGTGGCAACTGACGCCGGCGAAACTTTGGAATGTAAAATCAAAGGCAATTTCAGGCTCAAAGGGATTCGCACCACCAATCCCGTGGCTGTGGGCGACAGAGTGACCATTAAAATCAATGACGACAACACCGCCTACATCACTGACATCCACAAGAGAAAGAACTATATCATCCGCCGCGCAAGCAATCTATCCAAGGAGTCGCATATCCTGGCCGCCAACCTCGACCAAGTGTTTCTGATCGTGACCCTCGCACAGCCGGTCACCTCCACCACATTTATCGACCGTTTTTTGGCCACATGCGAAGCCTACAGCGTGCCGGCTGTGTTGGTGATCAACAAAGTGGACCTGCTCACCGACCCCGAGGAGCTGGAGCTGCTCAATCTCATCACATACCTCTACTCCTCTATCGGATATCCGGTGGTTCACACTTCGGCCAAAAACAACCAAGGCATAGAAGATCTTGAAAAACTGCTTGCCAACAAAATCACCTTGCTGTCGGGCAATTCAGGTGTGGGAAAATCATCGCTTATCAACAAGCTGCTACCCGATGCCAACCTTCGCACCGGCGAAATATCCCACACACACCACACAGGCATGCACACAACCACCTTCTCCGAAATGTTTCGGCTGCCACAAGGGGGGTACATCATCGACACCCCCGGAGTGAAAGGGTTCGGCACTATTGACTTCGAGCGTGAGGAAGTGGGCCATTATTTCCCTGAGATATTTGAGTTCAGCCATCAGTGCCGTTATAACAACTGCACTCACACCCATGAGCCCGGATGCGCTGTGAGAGAGGCCGTTGAGAACAGTCAGATAGCCCAATCGCGCTATTCTTCCTATCTGAGCATCCTTGAGGACAGCGACCCTGAAAAATACAGGAAGCCTTTTTAGAAGCACAACACACTGTTGTTTTAACATTTTTTTGTACCTTTGCAGCCTCCAAACCGATTCGTTGGTTGGAATCAGTGGATTTTTAAATAATTTTCATCAAAGGGTATGAATTTTTCAGGACCAATCGATTTCAAGCCGAAACTTTTTTCGGCCTTAACACACTACAGTTTCAAGAAATTCAAAGCCGACCTCACCGCCGGAGTTGTTGTGGGTATTGTGGCGCTGCCGCTTGCCATTGCATTTGGTATTGCCAGCGGCGTGAGTCCCACAATTGGCCTAATCACCGCCATCATAGGTGGATTCATGGTGTCGGCTCTCGGAGGATGCTCGGTGCAGATTGGAGGCCCCACAGGAGCTTTCATTGTAATCGTTTACAACATCATAGCCACATATTCACTTGAGGGATTGGCTATTGCCACACTCATGGCCGGACTGATACTGGTGTTGATGGGCGTGTTTCATCTAGGCACAGTCATCAAGTTCATCCCCTATCCGATTGTTGTGGGATTCACCGCCGGTATCGCGCTCACCATCTTCTCCACACAAATCAACGATTTCATGGGTCTCGGGCTCAAAAATATGCCGAGCGAGTTTATTCCCAAATGGGGAGTGTATTTTCAAAACTTCGACCATATCCATTGGACCACATTCATTGTGGGGTTGGTGTCACTCCTTATTATAATAGTGACACCCAAAATCTCAAAGAAGCTCCCCGGCGCACTTATCGCCATAATCATTGTCACCGCAGCAATGTATTTTTTGCAGCTGGTCTATCCCGAACTTCATGTTGACACCATCGGCGACCGTTTCGGCAACCTTCCCACCGACATCCCGGAGCCGCACGGATTTGAGCTCAACATGTCCACCATCAACCAGCTTTTGCCGTCAGCTTTCACCATTGCCATGCTCGGAGCCATAGAGTCGCTGCTTTCAGCCACCGTGGCCGACGGTGTCACCGGCTCACGCACCAACTCCAACACAGAACTCATAGGACAAGGAATGGCCAACATTGTGGTGCCGTTTTTCGGCGGTATTCCTGTGACCGGAGCCATTGCCCGCACCATGACCAACATCACCAACGGCGGACGCACACCTGTGGCCGGAGTGGTGCACGCAATTGTGCTGCTCCTGATTTTCATGTTTCTCATGCCGCTGATCAACCTTGTGCCCATGGCTTGCCTGGCAGCAGTACTGATAATGGTGAGCTACAACATGAGCGGCTGGCGCACAGTGCGCGGTATTCTCAAGAACCCCAAGAGCGACATCACAGTGCTGTCTGTCACATTCCTGCTCACTGTGGTGTTTGACCTCACGATTGCCATAGAGATAGGTATGCTCCTTGCCATAATCCTGTTCCTGCGCCGTGTGATGGAAAACACCCAGATCAAGGTTTATAGCGAACAGCTGGATGTGGCGGAAGGCACCGAAGCCACCACCCACGAAGTGCTGAATGTGGAGCAGGGTGTGGAGATATACGAAATCGACGGCCCGTTCTTCTTCGGTGTGGCCACAAAATTCGATGAACTGATGCGGACATCAATGGCCAACAAGCCTATCGTGCGTATATTGCGCATGCGCAAAGTGCCTTTCATCGATGCAACCGGCGTCCACAACCTTGAAACCGTGATCCGCTCATCGCAGTCCGAGGGAATCCATGTGGTGCTCTCCGGTGTGAACCCAAATGTGCACAACGTTCTGGAGCACGCCAACGTGGAATCGCTCGTAGGAGCCGACCATATTTGCGACCATATCACAAAAGCTGTGGCTATGGCCAATAAAATCGCTCTGTCTGCGCAAGCCGACCATAAAACCCACATCCACGAAGTAGAACACGAATAATCAACTAATTAACCACACTCAAGGCCACATAAAACAGTTAAAATATCGCACAAGCTAAATACATATTTTTTCATTTTTTAGCTAAAAAACAAAATTGGCTAAAAAAAATGATAAAATTTGTTTGGTGTATTGACTTTTTGTATTACCTTTGTGTCGTTTTTGAAGCTAAAAATATTGTTTTATTATTTAATCTTAAAAAGAAAATGAAAAAGTTAGTTTTAATGCTTGCTGTAGTATTCAGCGCATCTCTTTTCTCTTGCAACAACTCTAAGGAAGAAGCTGCTGCTACCGACACTCTCGCTGCTGACACTGTAGAAGTAGCTGCTGAGGTTGACACTCTCGTTGTTGCTGACAGCGCTGCTACCGACACTATCGTAGCTGAAACTGTTGCTGTTGCTGAATAATTAACAAGCACATACAACGAAACAAGAGACTGGACCGTTGGTTCAGTCCTCTTTTTTTATATAACCACCCCTTCGGCACGTGTGCACAAAAAAAAGAGAGGTGCTCTCACGAGTACCCCTCTCTCCATTCATCACATTATGCTTATTAGTGCTATAGTAAATGTCAATATCAATTGACTCAGCTTTCCGCACTAAGGAAAGCTTGTATGTTAGGGTTATAAAGCGTCTTCGTAGCGGTCCGATACCACTTCCCAGTCCACAATATCCCAGAGGGCATTGAGAGCATCGGCACGGCGGTTCTGATAATCAAGATAATAGGCATGCTCCCACACATCGAAAGTGAGCAACGGCACCAGTCCGTTGGTCATCGGGTTGGAAGCATTGGGTCCTTGGGTGATAAACAGCTTGCCGGTGGCATCTTTCGACAACCACACCCAGCCACTGCCAAAGAGACCCACGCCGGCAGCCACAAAATCTTTCTTGAACTGCTCGAACGAACCGAAATCGCGGTCAATGGCCTTGCGCAGATCGCCTTCAGGTTCACCACCTCCTTCGGGGGAGAATGTGAAGAAATAGAAGATATGATTCCAAGCCTGCGATGCATTGTTAAACAATGCCCCATCCGACTGACGGATAATATCTTCTATGGCCATATCGGCATATTCTGTATCTTTGATAAGCTTGTTAAGATTGTCAATATATGCTTTCTCATGCTTGCCGTAATGGAACTCAACTGTGCTTCTTGAAATAGAAGGCTCAAGGGCATCGGGTTCATAGGGCAACTTGGGTTGGGTGTAAACATTTGCTTCCATATTGATGAGTTTAAGAAATTTGGTTTGTGTAGTTTTTGTTCGTCTATTGTCAAAACACCATTCAACGCCATTAGTTCGCATTTGGAGCGGCATTTCACATATTTAACGCCTTATTTAACATCTTTGAGCCATTCAAATATATATGCATAGAGAGCTGCACGCAATGGCGGATTGGACAGCATCAGGTCATGGAGTCCACCTTTGACCACCACCGGCTGCACATCCCGGCCCAGCATCATTCCGTAGCGGTGGATATCATTGACATCAAGCACCGCATCGGAGCGCGAGGATTCAGCGCACCATGTTGGCGAAGAGCTTGAGCGGGAAGAATACATCAGCAGTATCGGCAGATTGATGGTAAAGCGGTGGCGATGGAGATAGGATTGCGCGGAGTTGATGGCATGAACCCATCCGGTGGTGACATCCGGGGAATGGGGCAATTTCCAATCATGATTGTAGGTCCACTCGCCATGCTCTCCCTTGATAAGGCTTTTACTGTAGGCATCGGAATCGCCTTGCGGCACCTTTATGCCCGGAAACACCGCACCTACGGCGCTTACCAGCGGCACAAGATATTCTTCCCACCCGAGATTCCAGTCAAGGAAAGGACTGTTGAGCAACAGCGCATCCACCGGAGCCGCAGGATTTTTCGACATATAATAGCTTGCGATCAGGCCACCTGTGGAGTGACCCATCAGGATAAGCTCATAATTGCCATCGCGGCGGGCTATGGTAAGAGCCGAATCCACATCCTGAAAATACTCATCAAGGCTGCGCACATCAAACATCCTCTGGCCCGGCAATATGCTGCGGCCATATTTGCGGAGGTCCAGAGCATAGAAATTGTAGCCATGCGCAGCAAACTGTTCCGCCATCTCCGCCTGGAAAAAATAGTCGTTGAACCCGTGGATATACACTACCGCCCTACCCTTTGACTCTGCTGATTTCAAGCGAACTACAGAGCAACGCACCTGTCCGCTGTAGTCATCGGGTTGCTGCACATAGCGCATCTCAAACGGTGCACCGAGAGTGTCCATACGCCAGCATTGCGCCTGGGCAGCAAGCCCAAGCGCAATGGTTAGCAATAGAATGAATCTTCTGATCATTTTAATTATTTTCCTTTACGATATTGAGGCAACAAAGGTACGGGAAATTTCGAGAACAAAGTGTTGACAGCCTCGGCTATTCCCTGAAGGTTGCGGTAGCCTGTATCACCCCCGTTGACAATTGTGGCCACAGAAGCGGAATAGAGTGGCACTTTCTCCACGGTGTTTACCATATCCATGGTCAGCACACCTTCTTTATATATGCCGGTGATAACCTGTGCGTTCTGGTAGTAGGATGGCCAGTAGTACTGACGGGGATACATGAAGAACGGATAGTAGCCGGGGGCCGGAGCCGGTCCATAATAGGGATAGTAGTTGGGTGGGAGCACCGGCTCAGTCTGAATCTCTTTCTGCACGGTCAGGCCTATATTAATCAGCAGTGGAGAGTCAGCACTCTCCTGATAGCCACGCTCCAACATCTGCTCACGTATAGCAGCGGCAATGTTGTAGTATGTGACAGCCTGCATGCCCGGCACCATGGCACCTTCATCCGGCGTCACGATATGAAAAGTGGAATACGATGACAATTTGGCATCATTGTATGTTTCGCTATTAACCAATGTGTAAGGACTGCACCCTGCGAGCAACAATGCCGAAGCTACGAATGACAATATCTTTTTCATAATTTTTATAGTTGTACTTTATTATAGAAACACCACAAAATTCTAAAAGTTTTGTAAAATATTTGGCTATCACAATATAAAGATTTATATTTGGCGCATATATATAAGCTAATCCGAAAGTTGAGCTATTATGTCCATGATTGATATTCCTGCTGTTTTCACACATTACTTAGAGCAATACGACAGCGTTGATATAGCTGAGTCGGAGTTCAAGAAACATATTCACGAGGATTCCGAACTTCGTGCCGCCTACCGTGACTGGTGTCATGAAGTAGGAAGCACCGAAAAACGCGGCTTCATGGACTTTTGCGAAGAATATCTCGACAGCAAGAATGATATCTGGGATTCTCTCAGCAGCGATTATGACGAATAAAACACCCCTTCGAAAAGTGCCTGCGGAATGGGAGCTCCCGGTGGCGATAATGGTGGCCTGGCCACATGAGCACACCGACTGGAGCTATATGCTTGCCGAGGCGCAGCGATGCTACATCCGGCTGATCACGGCCCTGGCCAAATGGCATCAAGTGATTATCGTGGCTCCCGACATCGAGCAAGTGAAACCAAAACTGAAAGATATCAACCCGGCACAACTTCTATATTTCCAAACCCCTACCAACGACACATGGACCCGTGACTACGGCCCTGTGAGTGTGGAAGAAAACGGGCATATATGCGCAACTGACTTCTGCTTCAACGCCTGGGGGTTGAAATTTGCCGCGTGCCACGACAACCTTGTGACGCAAAAGATGTGCGACTCCGGCCTTATCACCGTACCGCGCCTCAACTGCCGCGAGTTTGTGTTTGAGGGAGGTTCGATGGAGAGCGACGGCAACGGCACTCTGCTCACCACCGCCGAATGTCTGCTGTCCCCCAACCGCAATGCCGGGATGAACCGTATGCAGATAGAGCAATATCTACACGCCACATTAGGGTTCACCCATCAGCTGTGGCTTGAACACGGCTATCTGGCCGGCGATGACACCGACAGCCATATTGACACCCTTGCCCGTCTGGCTCCACACGACACCATTCTCTATGTGGGGTGCACCGACCCAAACGATGAGCATTTCAATGAATTAAGCCTCATGAAGCAAGAACTGATGGCAATGCGCACATCCGAGGGCAAGCCGTATTCGCTCATCGAGTTGCCTATGCCTGATGTGATTCTTGATGATGAAGGCAACAGGCTTCCGGCCACTTACGCCAATTTCCTTGTTACCGACCGGGCCATATTTATGCCATCGTACGGACAGAAACGCAACGATGAGCTCGCCGCACAGATAGTGCAGATAGCGTTCGGTCTGCCTGTGGAGCAGGTTGACTGCCGCGCATTAATCCAACAGCATGGGTCGCTGCATTGCGCCACCATGCAGATACCTCTAAAATCCCTTTGTATATGAAGATAGGCATCATACAGCTCTCCAAAACTTCCAACGTAGAGCAAAACCGTCATAAGCTGGCCGATGAGATGCGCCGTGTGGCTGCGCAAGGGGCCGAGCTTATTGTAAATCAAGAACTTCATGACTCGCTATATTTTTGCCAGCATGAGGATATACATGAATGTAACTTAGCGCTCCCTATTCCCGGAGAGGCCACTGAGTTCTACTCGTCATTGGCCAGGGAACTGGGTGTGGTGATAGTGACCTCGCTGTTTGAAAAGCGGGCACCAGGGCTGTACCACAACACTGCAGTGGTGTTTGAAAAAGACGGCACCGTGGCAGGGAAATACCGCAAGATGCATATCCCCGATGATCCGGCATATTACGAAAAGTTCTATTTCACTCCCGGCGACTTGGGATTCAAACCCATAGACACATCCGTAGGCAAGCTTGGAGTGCTAGTTTGCTGGGACCAATGGTATCCGGAGGCAGCCCGCCTTATGGCACTACATGGAGCCGAGATACTGATCTACCCCACAGCCATCGGATGGGAGAGCACCGATGAGCATGATGAGAAAGTGCGGCAGCGCGATGCCTGGATCACAGTGCAGCGCGGCCATGCCGTAGCCAACGGATTGCCGTTGGTGAGCGTCAACAGAGTGGGATTTGAGGCAGACCCTTCGGGACACACCGCCGGAATACAGTTTTGGGGCAGTAGCTTTGTGGCCGGGCCGCAGGGCGAATTTCTATATCAGGCCCCTACCGACATGGAAGTGAGCACTGTGGTGGATGTTGACCTCAGCCGCTCGGAGCATGTGCGCCGCTGGTGGCCGTTCCTACGCGACCGCCGTATAGATGCCTACGGTGATATCACCAAACGGTTTATAGACTGATGCTACCCGGCAGCGGACGACAATTGTAGCCCGAAGCCATAATTTCACCATACGCTCCCGCCGACCTCAGCACAAGCAGATCGCCACGCTGAGTGAGCGGGAGTTTTTCATCACGCCCGAATATATCCGATGACTCGCATATCGGACCCACCACATCATAGGTGTCGGTCTGCTGCGATTGAGAGGTGATGTTCTGGATTTTATGATGCGCCTGATACAAAGCTGGACGAATAAGGTCGGTCATTCCGGCGTCAACTATCACGAACTTTTTGTTCAACCCCTCCTTGACATACAGTACCCTTGTGACAAGCGAGCCGCACTGGGCCACGATTGACCTGCCGAGCTCAAAATGGAGCTGCTGATTGTCCCGGAGTTTAAGATATTTGTGGAATATGGCGAAATATGTTTTGAAATCCGGAATAGGCTCCCCGTCAGGGTTTTCATAGTTCACTCCCAATCCTCCGCCAACATTGATGAGCGGGAATGTGATTCCGAGAGTCTCGAAATGGTCCTGAAGATTATTGATCACAGAGCATAGCACCCTGAACGGACCTTTATCCCTTATCTGCGACCCTATATGGAAATGCAACCCTTTAAGCTGCAGGAATCTGGAGTTGGCACAGCGATTCACAAGCGGGTCAAGCATCTCGACACTGATGCCGAACTTGTTTTCCGAGAGACCGGTGGTGATGTAACTGTGTGTATGCGCATCGATATTGGGATTGACCCGCAGAGCGACGGGTGCAGAAACGCCAATGGACTCGGCCAGTGACTCCAGCACATCAAGCTCAGCCGCCGACTCCACATTGAAGCAGCAGATTCCGGCGCGAAGAGCGAGCAATATCTCGTCATCGCGCTTTCCCACTCCGGCAAACACTATTTTTCCCGGAGCAAACCCCACATTCAACGCTGCCTGAATCTCGCCGCCGCTCACAGCATCCACACCTAATCCCGCATCAAGAATATGCTTCAATATCAAGGGATTGGCATTGGCCTTCACGGCATAATGCACATAATAGCCGGGATAATCGCTCGCCCGCTTGAGTTCTGCCAAAGTGCGGTCAAGCAGCTTGGTGTCGTACAAATACACCGGAGTGCGCGACTGCTGCAGCAGCTGGATTGGAAATTCTTGTGTCATATCAGTCGGCATTGAACAGTCGCTCGCTCAATAGATTAAGAGCTCTCACTTTATCACTTTTGCGCACAAGCAGCGATATATTGTAATTGCTTCCGCCATAAGAAATCATGCGCACCGGCACCTCTCTCAAAGCGTTGACCACCTCGGCCTCAAAGCCACGGTTCTGCCATTCGAGATCACCCACCACACATATAATCACCATATCCTTGTCCACAGTGACTGTGCCGAATTTCTTCAGGTCGTCAACAATAGATTGGAGACATGAGATATTGTCAATCGTCACCGATACACCTACCTCGGAGGTGACAATCATGTCGATGGGTGTGCGGTAAGTTTCAAATATCTCAAACACCTTTCTCAAAAATCCGTAGGCCAGCAGCATACGGCCACTCTTGATTTTTATAGCGGTGATATTATCCTTGGCGGCCACAGCCTTGATGGAGTGCGTGGCTCCGGCATTATAAATCAATGTGCCTTTGGCATCGGGGTCCATAGTATTGAGCAGACGCACCGGAATATTGTTGAGTTTGGCAGGAAGCACACATGTGGGGTGAAGAATCTTGGCTCCGAAATATGCAAGCTCGGCAGCTTCATCGAAATGAAGCTCCCCCACCGGACTTGTGTTCTGCACAAACCTCGGGTCGTTGTTATGCATCCCATCGATATCGGTCCATATCTCAATCTCCTCGGCCTTTATGGCAGCACCGAGCAACGAAGCGGTGTAGTCGCTGCCGCCGCGCTGGAGATTATCAATCTCGCCAAACACATTTTTGCATATAAACCCTTGGGTGATGACAATTTGCGCATCATCACAATCTTTCAGCAGCTGAATAAAATACTTACGGATATAATCGCTGTCAGGTTCGCCGTTTTTGTCGGTACGCATGAAATCGAGAGCCGACAGAAGCACCGAACTTACGCCCTGCTCCTTGAGATAGATGTGCATCAGGGCAGTGCTCATCAGCTCGCCCTGCGCAAGTATCTCCTTCTCCTCGATTGAAGAGAATCCGGCACTCTCCACCTGCCGCACAAAGGCGATGCTTTTCATCACAGCAGCCAACGCTTCCTCGCGTGCCGGCTCTGTGGAGTACAGCTCATCAATGACATTCATATATTTGGTCTGCAAGGCATTGAGTGTTTCACCTGCACCAACGATATTTCCTTTACGGAGATAGTCGGAAATCTCCACCAAGCAGTTGGTAGTCCCCGACATGGCACTCAGCACCACCACGTTGCGGCCACGCGAACATATCAATGCGGCCACATTCTTGATCCGCTGCGCGGAGCCGACAGAAGTGCCACCGAATTTCATTACTTTCATACCCTGTAAATATTAGAATGAGACGCTAATCTTCTGATAATTGTTTGTTTTCACAATGCACCACACGGGCCGGGAACATCTCCACAAACGACAGATTGTGAGTGGCCATGATCACCGAGGTGCCCGAGGCTGCTATCTCATGCAACCGGCGCACAATATGGCGGGCGGTATCGGGGTCAAGATTGCCTGTAGGCTCATCAGCCAACAGAAGTTTGGGATTGTTGAGCACAGCTCTGGCCATAACCACGCGCTGCTGCTCCCCTCCCGACAATTCATGTGGGAACTTATACCCTTTGTTAAGCATACCCACCTCCTTGAGCACCTGTTCGATACGACCCTCGATGTCGGCATTGTCAGTCCATCCGGTGGCATTGAGCACAAAGCGCAGATTGTCAACAACCGACCTGTCGGACAGCAGACGGAAATCCTGAAACACAACACCAACATCGCGGCGCAGATACGGAATCTCCTTGCGGCGGATGCTGTTGAGGTCATAATCCAGCACACGGGCCTCGCCGGATGCTATGGGCACCTCGGCATACATCGATTGGAGCAGAGTGCTCTTGCCCGAACCAACCCTTCCGGTGAGATACAGAAACTCACCTTTGGCAACCTTGAGATTGACCTTGCGCAGCGCTATCAGCTCCCTGCGGTGAAGAGCCACATGGCGATAATCAACAACTATGCTGTCAGTTTCCATACTCTCACATTATTACTTGATTAATAACCCATTTCGGCGAGGAATTTGATGCGTACCAGCCTTATTTCATCCTCGGTGTACTCATCGCCGAGCTCCTGATAGGCTGTGGAGAGATCGCCCTTTTCGCTCTCCTTGAAATGGTCGTAAATATCGTCCTGCTGGTCGCTGTCCAGAATCTCGTCAACGTAATAGTTGATATCGATTTTGGTGCCGGCATTGAGGATACCTTCTATATGCTCCAGGAGCTCGTCAAACTCAAGCCCCATGGAGTTGGCTATTTCGTCAAGTGGAATTTTGCGGTCAATAAGGTGTACAATGTTGATTTTCACCTTGCTCTTGTTGGGCACGGTGCGCACCTTCATATCTTCGGGACGCTCAATCTCGTTGTCCTCCACATGGCGTTTGATGACATTCACAAACTCCTGTCCGTAACGGCGTGCCTTGCCCATACCCACACCGGAAATATCGGCAAGCTCCGCGATCGTGATAGGATAGGTGGTGGCCATCGATTCCAGCGACGGATCCTGAAATATCACATACGGGGGTAGCGACATTTTCTTGGCCACCTTTTTACGAAGATCCTTGAGGATGGAGTAGAGCTCAGGGTCGGCTGCACATCCGGCACCGCTTTTCACCACATCCACATCTTCCTCCTCACTGAACTCTGTATCTTCCACCACCTTGAACGACACCGGTTTCTTCAAGAACTCACGACCTTTGTCGGTCAGACGAAGCAAACCGAAGTTCTCGATGTCGCGGCTTATATATCCGGCAAGCACACCTTGACGGATCACAGCGTTGAGAAATTTAGCATCACTTTTCTCCTCGCTGCCGAAAATCTCCAGATCATTGTGGCGATAGGCCTTCACTTCATTGGAGTTGACACCGCGAAGCACATCTATAATATATTCTGCCTTGAACTTTTCCTTGAGTGTGGAAATTGTTTCCAACACTGCACATAATTCATCTTTAGCTTCCACTTTCTTTTTGGGGTTTAAACAATTGTCACAATTGCCACACGAATCCTGGGTGAACACTTCACCAAAGTAATGAAGCAATGTTTTGCGACGACACATACTTGATTCGGCATACGAAGCTGTTTCAGCCAGCAATTGCCGGCCTATCTCCTGCTCTGCCACCGGTTTGTTTTGAATAAACTTTTCCATTTTCTGCAAATCCTTGGCAGCGTAGAAAGTAATGCACTGACCTTCGCCACCGTCGCGACCTGCACGGCCCGTTTCCTGATAATATCCCTCAAGCGATTTGGGCATATCATAATGAATCACAAACCTCACATCGGGCTTGTCGATACCCATGCCAAACGCTATGGTTGCCACTATCACATCCACCTTTTCATACAGAAACGCATCCTGATTGGCACTGCGAGTGGCACTGTCCATGCCGGCATGATAGGCAAGAGCCTTGATATCGTTGACTCTCAACAGTTCAGCCAGCTCCTCAACCTTCTTGCGGCTGAGGCAATAGATGATGCCTGACTTCCCTTCCATCCCTTTGATAAACTTGATGATCTCCTTGTCGATGGAAGATGTTTTGGGACGGATTTCGTAGTACAGGTTCTGTCTATTGAACGAGCTTTTGAACACTTTGGCATCCAGCATACCGAGATTTTTCTGAATGTCGTGCTGCACCTTGGGAGTGGCGGTGGCTGTGAGCGCAATCACCGGACGCGACCCTATCTCATTGATTATAGGACGGATGCGGCGGTACTCAGGTCTGAAATCGTGGCCCCATTCCGAAATACAGTGGGCTTCATCCACAGCATAGAATGAGATTTCCACATTTTTGAGAAAATCAATATACTCCTCCTTGGTCAACGATTCGGGAGCCACATAGAGCAGCTTGGTCTTGCCACTGAGAATATCGCTTTTCACCCGGTCCACCGCCGCCTTGTTGAGCGACGAGTTGAGGAAATGGGCCACACCGTCCTCCTCGCTGAAGTTGCGCATGGCATCCACCTGATTTTTCATCAGGGCAATCAGCGGCGATATGACAATGGCAGTGCCGGACATCATGAGCGACGGCAGTTGATAGCAAAGCGATTTGCCACCGCCGGTGGGCATCAGCACAAAGGTGTCGTTCCCGTCGAGAAGGCTTTTTATAATAGCTTCCTGATTGCCTTTGAACGTGTCAAAGCCAAAGTGAAGTTTAAGCGCATCGGTGAGTTCGGTATGACTTGCCATATATCAGAAAAGGGGTTATAGGAAATGAATAAACGGAGTAGGAGCGGGAATCAAATATCGAGAATGAAAATACTTGTTATAAATTATTGATTTCAAAATTAGCCTTACGCAATTTTTCAAGAGCGAAGTCAGGGGTCACAGTGAATTTCTTCACTTTTTGCGATGGGAGTTCATACATCGGGTCAATCATGATAGACTCGACAATGGATCTCAATCCACGCGCACCGAGCTTGTATTCAATGGCCTTGTCAACGATAAGGTCAAGAGTGGCCGGCTCAAATTCCAGAATCACGCCGTCCATGGCAAACAGCTTCTGATACTGCTTGACAATAGCGTTTTTGGGCTCGGTGAGCACACGCCGCAACGCATCCCGGTCAAGAGGGTCGAGATGGGTGAGAATCGGTAGTCGGCCTATAATCTCGGGGATGAGACCGAACGACTTCAGGTCCTGCGGTGCAGCATACTGCAAAAAGTTGTCGCGGTTCACACCGGGGCGCACACTGTTGGTGTACCCCACCACATGCGAGTTCAATCGCTGGGCAATTTTGCGTTCTATGCCATCGAAAGCGCCTCCGCATATAAAGAGGATATTTTTGGTATCCACCGGAATCATGCGCTGCTCGGGATGCTTGCGGCCACCCTGCGGGGGCACATTGACAACAGACCCTTCAAGGAGCTTGAGCAACCCTTGCTGCACTCCCTCACCGCTCACATCGCGGGTGATGGAAGGATTGTCGCCCTTGCGGGCAATCTTGTCGATTTCATCAATGAACACAATGCCGCGCTCAGCTTTTTCCACATCATAGTCGGCAGCCTGAAGCAGGCGTGTGAGCAGACTCTCAATATCCTCACCCACATATCCGGCCTGCGTGAGCACAGTGGCATCGACAATGGTGAAAGGCACATCAAGCAGCCGCGCTATGGTTTTGGCAAGCAATGTCTTGCCAGTACCGGTGGGACCCACCATGATGATGTTGCTCTTCTCTATATCCACATCATCATCATGCTTCTGGGCCAAACGCTTGTAGTGGTTGTAAACAGCCACCGAAAGATATTTTTTAGCTGATTCCTGTCCAATCACATAGGAGTCGAGAAACTCGCATATTTCGGCAGGCTTCGGAATTTCGGAGAGTTTTGCGCCTTGATGTCCGGGGGCGTCCTTGCGGTCGGGCGAGGATTGTCCGGTGAACTCCTTCACCGCCTCCTGAATATGATTGACACAATCGGCGCAAATGTACACATTGGATATAGGGCTGGGCACCATGAGAGTGGACGCATCGGGATACGCCCCACAGAATGCACATCTCACATCCTGGTCATCTGTTTTCTTTTTTGCCATAGAAAAAAGTGAGAAATATTAGTGCTTGGCTTTGACGAGCACATCGTCAATCATACCATACTCCTTGGCTTCCTGAGCGGTCATCCAGTAGTCGCGGTCCGAGTCGCGCTCCACTTTGTCAAATGCCATGCCGCTATGGTCGGAGATGATGGTATAAAGTTCTTTCTTGAGTTTCTGAATTTCGCGGGCAGTAATCTCAATATCGGAGGCCTGACCCTGCGCACCTCCCATCGGCTGATGGATCATCACACGGGAGTGGCGCAGCGCGAAACGCTTCCCTTTGGCACCGGCCACCAGAAGCACAGCAGCCATCGAGGCAGCCATGCCTGTGCATATTGTGGCCACATCGCTGGAAATATACTGCATGGTGTCGTAAATGCCGAGACCTGCATACACCGAGCCACCGGGAGAATTGATGTAGATGCTCACATCCTTGCCGGAATCGGTGGAGTCCAGATAAAGGAGCTGGGCCTGAATCACATTGGCGGTATAATCGTTGACCTCGGTGCCGAGGAAAATCACACGGTCCATCATCAATCGTGAAAACACATCCATCTGTGCCACATTGAGCTGTCGTTCCTCAATGATTGTAGGCGAAATATAGCTTGAGGTAATCTGTGACGAAATTGATGAAGCATACTGGTCTATGGCGAGACCATTCATTCCCAGATGCTTCACTGCATAGTTTCTGAAATCGCTGTTCATATAGTGATACAATTATTATTTTCTTAATTCAAAGTTACTAATAATTTTTCGTATTGCAAACAAATATTTTCCAAGAATAGATTGATCAATACCATATTTCTCCCTCATTGGGGGTTAGTTCAAGCTCCACAGTGGCGCCGCCGGTGATCATATCATGGGTGATATAACTCTCATGATACGGCTCGCCATTGACTTTCACCGATTTGATATATGGCATTTTCCCTGATTCGGCTCCGGGGGCAAGAATGGTGAAGACCTCACCGGAGTGCTGACGGATCTGGATTTTGTCAAACAGAGGTGTGACAAGCTCATACTGCCCGCTCACGGGGTCGAGCGGATAGAACCCCATGGCACCGAACATATACCATGCCGACATCTGACCGCAGTCATCGTTGCCGCAAATTCCCGCAGGGGTGGGATTGTACAGTTCCGTGAGGATCCGGCGGACCAAACGCTGTGCTTTCCAAGGTTGGCGGACCTTGTTGTACAGAAACGCCACATGATGGCTGGGTTCGTTGCCATGGGCGTACTGCCCTATCATGCCGGTGGAGAATATCGGCAGCCCGTCTTTATCGGGCGAGCTGTAGGTGAACATGCTGTCAAGTCGCGCAATAAATTTCTCGCGCCCGCCAATAAGATCGACCAACCCGTCCACATCATGCTGCACCGACCAGAAATATTGCCATCCGTTGCTCTCACATATATATGTGGTGTAGTCGTCGGGGGAAAACCCCGGAAGCCATTTTCCTTTGCTGTCGCGGGGCTGCATCCATGTGGAAGATGGATTGTACACATTCTTATAGTTGAGCGAACGGTTGCGATACTCCCGGGCCAGGTCATCACGGCCCACAAACTCTGCGAGCTTGGCTATACAATAGTCATCGTAGGCATACTCAAGCGTGCGCGACAAAGACCAGTTGTCCTGACAATAGGGGTCGTCCACATCGTATGGCACATACCCCATGCCCTTGTAAAGCCCTATGCCACGGTAGTCATCGATGTTGGATGTGGCCACACACGCTTCCAACGCCTCGTTGGGGTCGAGCACGGAAATCTCCTTCAACACAGCGTCAACAATCACCGGCACGGAATGGTAGCCGATCATCATGTCCGTTTCCCCTCCCCACATATTCCACACCGGCAGCCGTCCGCTCTGGTTGTAGAACTCCACGAGCGACAAAGCCATGTCGCCATTTCTGCGTGGACTGATGATGGAGAGCAGAGGATGGAGAGCCCTGTAGGTGTCCCACAACGAGAAAGTGGAATAGTTGGTGTTGACGCCTCCGGTGTGCACTTTTTTGTCCGGGCCGAAATATTGGCCGTCCGCATCACAGAATATCGTGGGGCATATCAGCGAATGGTACATGGCTGTGTAGAACATTTTCAGTTTATCGGCATCACGGGTCTGCACCCGCACCATGGAAAGCTCCCTGTTCCACATCCCCTTGACCGACTTGAGGTAGCCGTCGAAATCATCCTTGGGCACCTCGACAGCCAGATTCTTATACGCACCATCCTCGCTCACGCCCGACAGCGCGGTGGAGACTGTGATCTGCTTGTCGGGGTGGGCGGTAAAATAGCACCACGCCACACCCTCGGGTAGAATACGCACAGAATCGGGGGCCTCGGAAAAACGGGTGTGGAAATATACCCGTTGGTCACGGGCCCAGCCGGTTGAGAATCGGTGTCCGGCAAGTTCGTTCGGTTTTGGACGACGGATGCTGGCCGATGTCACCGAATCCCAGTTCATGGCTTTGGCCAGATTGAGAATCACAGCCGCGGGTCCGGAGCGATGGAAAGTGTAGCGTTGTATTCCTGCTCTTGACACAGCGGTCAGCTCCACATCTATATCATAGTCGCTGAGATTCACCCGATAATATCCCGCGGACGCCTCCTCTGAATCGTGGCTGAACCGAGAATGGATGCCCAGCGGAGGTGCGGCGGTGCGCACAGGAAGCATCACCGGCATGAACGACACATCATACATATCCCCTGCCCCCACGCCCGACAGATGGGTGTGGCTGAAGCCGGCGATAGTGCTGTCAGGATAATAATAACCGGATATGCGGTCCCACCCGGGCAATCCGTTGTCGGGACTGAGCTGCACCATGCCGCGTGGCGCCTGGGCTCCGGGATAAGTGTTGCCGGTGAAATCAGTGCCAATCATGGGGTCAACCATATCGGCAGGTTCGAATATGCCGTCACCGCTGTAGGAGCACGACAGCATCAATGTCGAAAGAGCTAAAAACGGGAGCGTCTTAATCATAATCGGGTTTTTCACAAATTTACATATTATCATCCACATACGCAACAATGAAATGCGGCAACCGACTTATCGCCGATTGCCGCACACAGTATTTGGCTACTGTCTATTACAGTTTTTGAGCTATCTCCTTGAATTCATCGAGGCTGACGGTGCTTTCTTCCAAAGTCACAGCCTGCTTGAGAGCGGTATAGAACTTCACATCGCCCACCTGCTCGATCAGACGACCGCGATAGTTCTTGTCATCGAGGATATTCTTGGCAAAGTTGGTGATGGTCTCATCGTCCATGTTGGTCATGCCGTACTGAGCGAACTGACGGGCGGCGAGCACCTTGGCCTGTGCCATAAGGTCGGCCTCCTCAATCTTCACACCCAGAAGCCCGGCAATGCGCTCCTTGATGAGCTGCCATTTGAGGTCGGACTCCATTTTGGAATACTCTTCATCGATATTCTCCTCGTTGAGCGATTCGTTGCGGCTGATGAGCCAGCGCTTGAGCACTGCGGCGGGAAGTTCCATGTCGCCATACTTGTCAAGGAAATATTTGCGGGCGCTGAACGAGAACACCATATCGCTGTTGCCGCTGAGCTCAGTGGCAATCATATCCTTGAGGGCAGCTTTGTACTCTTCGGCATTGTGCACGCGATCCTTACCAAACACGTTGGTGAAGAATTCCTCACCATCCTCGGCGGGACGCACCACAATGATTTCGCTGATGGTCATCTCAAAATCGCCCTGCACTTCTGCGGTACGGTTCTTGTCGATATTGAGCATTGAAGCAAGCTCGACCTCATTGTTGCCGCAAGCCTTGCGGGGGTTGAACACCACCTTGTCGCCCACTTTCTTGCCGGCAAACTTGGCAGCCTCATCCTTGTCCACAAAATACATGGGAGCGAGAATACCGCTAACCACCTGGATGGCGTCGTCACCTTCCTTCACTGTGCCGTCCTCATTGAGCTGCATGATGGCACCTTTGACCAGAGCATCGGGTTCTACTTCTTCACCGGGCACCTGTGCGCCAAACCGCTTGCGGAAAGCTGCGTCCTGCTCGGAAATCATAGCATCGCTCACCTCTATATTATAATAAGGTATCTTTTCGTCCTTGTCCACCTTGATGTCAAGCTCGGGAGCAAGAGCGAGGTCAAACTCGAAAGTGAAATCCTTCTGGTTCTTGAGGTCAAGTTCCTTCACTTCCACAGGCACGGGAGCACCGAGCACATTGAGTTTGTTCTCCTTGATATAGTTGGTTACAGCATCATACACCAGTTCGTTGATGACATCGCTGGTAACCTGGCGACCGAAGCGACGCTGAAGCTCGCCTATTGCCACATGACCTTTACGGAAACCGGGGATCTGATTATTGCGGCCGATTTTTTTCAGGTCGGCCAATACTTTTTCTTTGTAATCGTTTTCTTCTACCGACACTGTAAGACGACCGCTCACGGCGTCAGTATTTTGCAGGGTTACGTTCATAAAACTTTATGATGTTAGATTTGATTGAAGTATCGTTATAATGATTTCAAGATGCAAAATTAATAATTATGACCATAATGCACAATATCCAGCCAATTTTAATGTTTTTTCACCCAAAATGGCATTTATATCCTGCATCAGGTGCCAACACATCCAAAGCATTTACGAAGCAGGCATATGCCATACCACCAAAATTGAACGAAGCCGTGCATTTCGCATGGCTTCTTTGCTTTGTCACGATTATTTCGTAACTTCGCAAAAAATATCAGCACACCATTATGGCAGACAACTCCCTTCTGACACGCCTTGACGGCATTGAATCGCGATTTGAAGAGGTAAGCACTCTGATCACCGACCCCGATGTGATTGGCGACATGAAGCGCTATGTGCGCCTCACCAAGGAGTATAAGGACCTTGAGAAACTCGTGAATACCACTCGCCGCTACCGCACTTTGGTCAACAATATTGATGAGGCCAAAGAGGTGCTCGACACAGAAAGTGATGAAGAGCTGCGCGAGATGGCCAAAGCCGAACTGGATGAGGCCCAAACCCTTATGCCGCAGCTTGAGGAAGAAATCAAGCTGCTTCTTATCCCCGCCGATCCCGAAGACGGGAAAAATGCCATTCTGGAGATACGTGGGGGCACCGGAGGCGATGAAGCCGCCATTTTCGCGGGCGACCTCGCCAAAATGTACCTCAAATATTGCGAGACCAAAGGATGGAACGTGGCCGTCACATCGGCAAGCGAAGGTGCGGCCGGAGGCTACAAGGAGATAGTGATGTCAGTGTCAGGCGACAATGTGTACGGCACCTTGAAATATGAAAGCGGCGTGCACCGCGTGCAGCGTGTACCCGCCACCGAAACCCAAGGCCGCGTGCACACTTCCGCCGCCACAGTGGCTGTGCTCCCGGAGGCGGAACCGTTTGATGTGGAAATCAACGAAGGCGAAATCAAATGGGACACCTTCCGCAGCGGCGGTGCCGGCGGTCAGAATGTGAACAAAGTGGAGTCGGGTGTGCGATTGCGCTATATGTGGCGCAACCCCAACACCGGCGAAACCGAGGAGATACTCATCGAATGTACCGAAACCCGCGACCAACCCAAAAACAAAGAGCGTGCGCTGAGCCGTTTGCGCACATTCATCTACGACAAAGAACATCAGAAATATATCGATGACATTGCTTCGCGGCGCAAAACAATGGTGTCCACCGGCGACCGTTCGGCCAAAATCCGCACCTACAACTATCCCCAGGGGCGCATCACCGACCACCGCATCAACTACACCATCTACAATCTCGCCTCGTTTATGGATGGCGACATACAAGATGTGATTGACCATCTGATAGTGGCTGAAAATGCCGAAAAACTCAAAGAATCGGAACTTTAATCTACTCCATAACTTATTTACATCATGACCTACAAGCAACTTGTTGAGCAGATACGCGCTAAAAAATCATTTTTGTGCGTGGGACTTGACACCGATCCGGCCAAACTCCCCTCATGCCTTATTGACAAGGAGGATGCAGTGTTTGAATTCAACCGCCGCATCATCGATGCCACCGCCCCCTACTGCATAGCCTACAAGCCCAACCTCGCCTTCTACGAAGCCAACGGCGTTGAAGGATGGGTGTCTCTGGAGCGCACCATCGGCTATATCAGAGAGAATTATCCCGAAATGTTCATCATAGCCGATGCCAAACGTGGCGACATCGGCAACACTTCCAAACTTTATGCCCGCACATTTTTCGAGCACATGGATGTGGATGCTCTCACCGTGGCCCCCTACATGGGTAGCGACAGTGTCACACCATTTCTTGGCTATGAGGGCAAATGGGTGATACTGCTCGCCCTGACCTCCAACCCCGGGAGTCATGATTTCCAGCTTATTGAGGACAAGGACGGCAAATGCCTGTTTGAACAAGTGCTTGACAAATCCCAGCAATGGGCCGGCAAAGATGCCATGATGTATGTGGTAGGAGCCACACAAGGCAGCATGTTTGCCAAAATCCGCGAGCATGCCCCCGAGCATTTCCTGCTTGTGCCCGGCGTAGGCGCTCAGGGCGGCAGCCTCGAGGAGGTGTGCAAATACGGCATGACCCCCGACTGCGGACTGATTGTCAACTCATCGCGTGGCATCATCTTCGCATCCTCGGGCGAGGATTTTGCCGAAGCTGCAGGGCGCGAAGCTGAAAAGCTCGCTTCGCAAATGGCTCTGATGCTCGAAAAATTTAATGCTTGATTGGCAAGTTTTAAAAACTATTCACTAACTTTGTGAGTCAAGCAATTGTTATAACACCCGAAATTTAACTCAACTCATAATCAACCATTTACTGAAATGACTATCGACAATTACAATTTCGCTGGCAAGAAGGCCATTGTTCGCGTGGACTTCAACGTGCCCTTGGACGAAAACGGTAAAATCACTGACGACACCCGTATCCGCGGTGCCCTCCCCACCCTCGAGAAAATACTCAAGGACGGTGGCAGCCTCATCATCATGAGCCACATGGGCAAACCCAAAGGCAAGGTCAACCCCAAATTCTCTCTTGCCCAGATCAAGGACGATGTTGCCAAAGCTCTCGGTCGCGATGTGAAATTCGCTCCCGACTGCGCTAACGCCGCTGAAGCCGCTGCCAACCTCAAGCCCGGCGAAGTGCTTCTGCTCGAAAACCTCCGCTTCTATCCCGAGGAAGAAGGCAAACCCGTGGGCATTGACAAAGAAGATCCCAACTACGATGCCGCCAAGAAAGAGATGAAAGAGCGTCAGAAAGAGTTTGCAAAGACTCTCGCAAGCTACGCCGATGTATATGTGAACGATGCTTTCGGCACCGCTCACCGCAAGCACGCCTCCACTGCTGTTATCGCTGACTACTTTGACAAGGAAGACAAGATGCTCGGCTACCTGATGGAGAAAGAAGTGCAAGCCGTGGACAACATCCTCAGCGACATCAAGCGTCCCTTCACCGCCATCATGGGTGGCTCGAAAGTGTCCACCAAAATCGGCATCATCGAAAACCTCATGGACAAGGTGGACAACCTCATCCTCTGCGGTGGTATGACCTACACATTTGCCAAAGCTATGGGTGGCAATGTTGGTCTGTCAATCTGCGAAGACGACAAGCTCCAGCTCGCTCTCGACATCATGAAGAAAGCCAAAGACAAAGGCGTCAACCTCGTACTCGGTACCGACTGCGTGGCCGCTGACAGCTTCTCCAACGATGCCAACACCCAGGTTTGCTCTGTTATGAATATTCCCGAAGGTTGGGAAGGTCTTGACGCAGGACCCGACACCCGCAAGGCTTTTGCCAACGCAATCAAAGGTGCTAAAACCATCCTTTGGAACGGTCCCGCCGGTGTATTTGAATTTGACAACTTCACAGCAGGCTCACGTGCTATTGCCGATGCTATCGTAGAAGCCACCAACAATGGTGCCTTCTCGCTCGTTGGCGGTGGTGACTCCGTGGCTTGTGTCAACAAGTTCGGCCTCGCCGACCAGGTGTCCTACGTTTCCACCGGTGGTGGCGCTCTTCTTGAGGCTATCGAAGGCAAGGTGCTCCCCGGCATCGCAGCCATCAAAGGTTAATCCATCATACATTTCATAAACATTTGGAGGCGGGCCAATCGGTCCGCCTCCACTGTTTTTCACTTGCGCATGATACTCTTTTCCGATATTAATCCTTTGAAGAATCATTTCAAACCATTATCTTTGCATCGGTTTCACAACAAGAGTGTTGCGTAACCACCTTGCTTCCTACAGTTTCTTGAACTGCGAAGCGACATATTATTAAAAGGCGTTTTCCAACGCTTGCTTCTACTTGCGAAAACCTGAGAAATTTTCCAGTTCTATAAGAAGCATGTGCAGAGAAGGCGCCCAAGCAAGATTATATAAAAGATTTTATGTATGTCCCGTAAATGAGGCATAGCCGTAAAATACCATTATATATAATCTTACGTGGGCTGTCATCTGCTTATCCTTATAGAATGGGCAATCTCAGGGCCTCGCAAGTGGGATAAGCAGGATTGAGTTTGCCCACGTCTTTGTTTTAAACACTTATTATCGCCGACTCCGGGCAACTATAGGCATATTTTATCATCACATGAAAAAAGCTTTAGTACCATTAGCCTTGACAATGCTATTTGGGGCATCCGCGTCAATTGCAGCCGATTACAACAACACGGCTCCATTCGCAAACGAAACCCGTGATTCCCGCTGGGTTGTAAGAGCCGGATTAAGCATCAACAATGTCACCGGAAATTTAAAAAACGAGATTGAAACTCAGACAGGTAAACCCATTCAGACAGGATACGGATACGATATATCCGCAATGTTCAACAAGCCCATATCAACTCATGGATTCTTTTGGGGGCTTGAATTAGCCTTGGGTACACGCGGTTATAGCCTTAAGCCAGTATCATACAATGAAGGAAATGATTACATAAAAGAGTCCTCAAATATGAGAGCCTACAACTTCAGAGCAGCACCTTTTATGATAGGTTACCGACGAGCCATCGCAAAAGATTGGTCAGTTGAAGTTCATATTGCACCATACTTCTCTTATGATTTCACCGGCGCAGCAAAGACTAAAAGCAAGTATAGATTTGAAGTTCACATACCGGCATTTGATACCGATGGAAACATCATAACTATAACAGATGTTCTTATGGGAACAGAGACTCAAAAAACGGAGTTAGATTACATCAGAGGCTACAACCGCGCTGACTTAGGGATTCAAGCAGGTGGAGGCTTATGGTATAAACGATTTAATCTTGATGTCACATACGACAGAGGCTTGCTACCGATCATAGATCATCAAAAATTATATTCAAACTGCTTATTAATTCGGCTTGGATATGCATTCTGATTCAATCTGATTAAAAAGACAAAAGAGTCTGCCACCCTCAACAGTGTGCAGACTCTTTTGCTTGCAATATTATTCGGGATTATTTCACGCCTTTGGAGCCTTTGACACCGCAACCCATGCTGAAAATGTTCTGGTCGTAGCTGACGGTTTTCATGGCCATTTCGCGTTTGCGCTTCAAAGCAAGCTTAACCAGACGCTCCATCAGCTCGCTGAACGGAATACCGGTGGCTTCCCAAAGGTAAAACGAAAGCGAACCGGGAATTGTGTTGATTTCGTTGACATAGATGTTGCCGTTGTCTGCATCCATTATCACATCCACACGGCTCACACCATGGCATGAGAGCACACGGAAGGTCTCCCCTGCAAGGAACTGAATACGCTCAGTCACCTCCTTGGGCAGATTGGCGGGGATACGTTTTTGTGAAGCCTGCATTCCCTTGGCGCCCTTGGTACCTCCCATGTACTTATCGTCATACGAAAGTATCTCGCCGCTCTTGATAGGCTCTTCACACACCGAAGTGATATAGTCATCGCAATCGCCAAGCACCGAGCAGTTCACTTCATGAAGATTATCCACCATATGCTCCACAATGAGGCGCGAGGAATATTTCTCGGCTTCGTTGAGCCGTTCAATCAGAGCGTTGCGGTCACCGGCGCGGCCAATACCTACGCTTGAGCCGAGGTTGGCGGGCTTCACTATCACAGGATACCCCAGTTTTTCCTCTACAAGCTGAATCATCTGCTGACGCTTGGAGTCCCACTGCTTGTCGGTGAACCACACATAGTCCACCAGGGGAACACCACAAGCCTGCAGAATCATCTTCATGGTGATTTTGTCCATACCGTTGGCTGAGGCAAGCACATTGCATCCGGCGTAGGGGATGCCGATGGAGTCAAGAATACCCTCGAAGGTGCCATCCTCGCCATTTGAACCATGAAGCACCGGAATAGCCACATCAAGAGTTGCCAATATGTTGGAACCAAACATTTTGGGTTTGCGGCGATACAGATTGTAATCACCAAACACAGGCTCCATATACACTTCGGTACACTGCTTGAGCAATGCAGGAATATCCTTGTAGTTCTTAACATCCATCAAGGCGTCGCCGGTGTACCATCGTCCTTGCTTGGTGATATATATCGGAGTCACATCAAAGCTGTCGGTGTTGATGGCATGCATGGCCTGATTGGCGGAAATCACTGAAATCTCGTGCTCGGTGGACCTACCGCCGAAAAACACACCTATATTGGTTTTCATAACAAACAGTTGTGGTTACAAATATATTATTTACTTAAAAGTGTCGGGAAGATCGTTTTCATAAAGCACCGTGTCACCCGATACAAGAACAGTAGCGAGCACCTGCTGAGCAGCGGCAAAACTGTCAACGGTGATGACCTGTGGCGGCTCCACTCCGGCATCATTGATACCCTCCACTATCGCTTCACGGTTGTAGAGACCTACAATAATGGCAATATCCACATTCATGGCTATCTTGCGACCGAACTCGCAATTGAGTTCACTCTGCCGCTCACCAAGCTCTATCATGCCGGGAGTGACTACGATACGTTTGCCCTGTGTCATGGCTCCGAGCACTTCGAGAGCCATTGCCGAGCCCGATGGATTGGAGTTGTATGCATCATCGAGAATGGTTACGCCTCCGGGGGTGCGCTTCACGCTCAACCTATGCTCCACAGGCTCGATATGCTCAATGGCACGACCTATCTGCTCAATGCTGACTTCCATGTCGAGAGCCACAATGACAGCCGCAAGGAGATTGCTCACATTACATTCGCCTAGCAGGCGTGTGTGGAAAGTATGGGTGAAGTCAGGTCCGACAACAGTGAATGTGGTGCCGGTAGCATCATACATTATATCGCTCACAGTGAAGGAGCATCCATCGGGGTTGGATATGCCGTAGCGCACGCACTCCACATTGCGTACCTCCCGACTGGCTATGAAGGGAAAATCATTGTTCACCACCGCGAGTCCATCTGAAGGCAATGAGTCAACAAGCTCGAATTTGGTTCGCTGCACATTCTCAATGCTCTTGAACGATTCCAAATGCTGGGGACCAACGGCTGTGACTATACCTATATGGGGATGCACAAGGTCGCAGATTTCCTTGACATCATTGAGCTGCTTGGCTCCCATTTCGCACACAAACACTTCGGTGTATGGCTTCATCATCTCGCGCACAGTGCGAATCACGCCCATGGTGGTGTTGAAACTACCCGGAGTCATCAGTACTTCATATTTCTCCGACAATATGCGCGACAGGAAATATTTAGTGCTCGTTTTGCCATAGCTGCCGGTCACACCTATCACCTTGAGTCCGGGCATGGACTGCAATATCCGTTGGGCATCCTTATAGAATCCGTTGTTGATATGCTTTTCTACCGGGGTTAGCAACCACACTGCAGCCACAATATATATATGGCTCGCACAGTAGATGGCCAAACAGGTGATGGACGCAGCCGAAACCCTGGTAAGCAGATTGTCTTCAGGCAGCAAAGCTATCACAGCCAGCACAGAGACAGTGGCCAGAACTGCGGCGGTAATAAGGATGCGCCATGCACGGCGAGTCATCACAAGCGGCTTCTTGTAGCGTCGGGTAAACAGCCACCCGTAGCACCCTGCGCAGAACACAAAGGTGAGCCCCATCCCCCACACCGGAGCGCTGAACGAGGCAAGTGATGCGCCGAGCACACACAGACCCACAAGCTTGGGCAGCGAGGTGGAATCGCCCGACACTGACAGCCAGCGGCGGTAGCGGTCGATGCAATAGGAGTTCTGCTGCATCATCATCAAGTCGCGCTTGAGCTCAATCCACATATTGGAGGCGGCAAAAGCCAGAACTATGAAATATAATATTGTAGCTATAACCATATCTAAATCTATGAGTTGGAATTCAAAAAACTGCGGAGCACGGCTGCAAACTGCACCGGATTGTCCAGAAAACTATAATGACCGCAACCGGGAAAGCTCACCAGTCCGGCATCAGGAATGAGCCGCTCCATGGTCTTGGCATCGCTGAGAGGTGTGGCAGTATCGTTCTCGCCCCATATCAGCAAAGTGGGAGCCTTGATTGAAGGAAGCGCTCTCTTGAGATCCTCGTTGACACATTTCGACAATATGCTTCGCATCATAGGCGAGGCGGCCGCATAGTCGGCACTGCCGCGCCTGGCCCGCTCAGCCTCGATACGCTTCTTTGCCCCTTCCGCACCATAGCGCAGCTTCATCAGCAGCTTCATCAGCTTGAAGGAATACACCTTAATATAATAAGATGGTTTGCGGCGGGGTTTTATACCTGCGGCGTCCACGAGAATCAGCCTGTTCACCTCACGGCGCGAGGCGAACAGAATCCCTACCCTGCCGCCGAAAGAGTGGCCGAGGAGCACAGGGTTGGACAGTCCAAGTTTATCCGCCATCTGCTCTATCAGCCGGGTGTACTGCTCCACACCCCACACCTCAGCAGGCTCAGGGGTGTCGCCGAACCCGGGGAAGTCCACATTATATACAGTGTGGCTCTCCGAAGCCACCTTTGCTATCGATTGCACTGTGGCGTGCGAGCATCCCCATCCGTGCATCAATATCATAGCGGGACCGCTGCCGCTCACCTCATAGTGCAGCGGCAAACCTTGTATGTCGATGATCTGTGTCATAAATCAGGACACAAATTTACTACTTATTTTCTTTTGATGACACAAAAAATATAAGTATCTTTGAACAATAGTTTTGACCAAATCCCATCAATATTCCATGATTATTGCCATCATTATACTTTCATTACTCCTTGCTGCCGGGCTCATGGTTGCGGCAAATTGCTATTCCAGACAGTCGGCCTTGCGCAGCAAATGCGCCGTGGCTGAAAACGAGGCTCAACGCGCAAGGCAACTCGCGGACGAAAAACAGCAGCAATATGACCACGCCATAAGGCAGTACGAGGCCCGGATTGCCGAGCTCAACCTGCGGATTGACGACACCAAGGCCGCTCTTGAATCAACCCGCGAGGAGCACCAACAGAGGCTCAAAAGCCAGCAGGAGAGCTTCACACTGCTTGCCAATGACATCATGACACAGCAAACCAAATCGCTGCGGCAGCACAACGCCGAGCAGATGGAGCAGATACTCAACCCGCTGAAAACCGACATTGAGCAGTTCAAAAAATCCGTGACAGAATGTTACAGCCAGGAATCGCGTGAACGGTTCTCGCTTGAGCAGCGCATCAAGGAGCTCATAGAGACCAACTTGAGCATCGGAAAGGAGGCCAGGCAACTCGCCACTGCTCTGCGAGGCGACAGCAAGAAACAGGGTGATTGGGGCGAGATGGTGCTAGAAACCATCCTTGAGAAATCGGGATTGAGAAAAGATGAGGAGTATTCGCTGCAATACGGTTCGGAAAACGGGGCTGCACTGCGCAACGAATCAGGCCGTGTGCTTCGTCCAGATGTGGTGGTCCACTATCCCGGCAACCGCTCGGTGGTGATAGACTCGAAGGTGTCGCTCACAGCGTTTGTGGAGTATGTCAACGCGGAATCGGAGGAACAGCGCGAGCTGTTTGGCAAGCAGCACATAGCATCGGTGATGAAGCATGTGAACGAATTGGCCGAGAAAAAATATCAGGACTATGTAGGCTCCGAACGGCTTGACTTCGTGATGATGTTCATCCCCAACGAAGCAGCCTATTCTGCTGCCATGAGCATTGACAACACATTATGGCTCAAAGCATACGACAAACGTGTGCTGATAGTGTCCCCCACCCAGCTCGTAGGCTCCCTACGCCTTATTGCCCAGCTGTGGAACCACGACCGCCAGACTCAGAACGCACAGAAGATAGCGTTGGAAAGCGGAAAGATGTATGATAAGTTCGTCGGGTTCATCGAGGATATGGACAAAATCCGCAAAGGGATAAAGTCAACCACCGATGCCTACGACTCGGCCATGAAGAAACTCAGCGAAGGGTCGGGCAACCTTGTGCGCAAAGCCGAAAACCTGCGCGAGATGGGTGTGAAAATCAGCAAGCAGCTCCCCGCCGGCCTCACCGACAAGGCATGAGGTCAGTCATGAAACCGATAATCGTCCAAGTCGCGGCGCAAACGCTTGCGGGCAAAGAATATACGGCTTTTCACCGTGCCCACGGGCAGGTGCATGTAGTCGGCAATCTCCTGATATTTATACCCGGCAAGGTGCATTGAAAACGGCACCCTGTACTCATCCTTGAACCGATGGATCACCTGGGTGATCTCCATCACCGAATATGAATCTTCGGGAGTGTTGTGCACATCGTTCTGTGGAAGATTAAGGTAGTAGAGATCCTCGGTGGTGTCAACAATAGTGGCATTCCGCACGGACTTGCGGTAGTGGTTGATGAAAATATTGCGCATGATGGTGAACACCCACCCCTTGAAGTTGATATTCTCAGTATATTTATCCTCGCTGTCAAGCACCTTGAGAGTGGTGTCCTGCAGCAAGTCGTAGGCATCATCGCGGTTGGAGGTGAGTATGAGAGCAAAGCTCAGCAGGTTGTCCTGGATGGAAAGCAGCCTGTCGGTGAATTTCTTAGTAATCATAGTTGCAGATATAGAGACACAATAACAAAGTAATTATACTTTTCTAACCCCCGGGGAGCATAAAATGTTTTGGATTGGAATGCACGAAAACGGCTTGGAAAGCGGTGTTTTAACATATTTCACACCATTGGTTCACATATTTTGACCAAATAAATATGTCGGGATGCAGATTTTTCGTAAACAGCAATGCTATATGCGCCAATATTACTATTTTTGCACAATTATTCAACAACAATGGAAAATCACGATAAGCAGGAATTGCTTGACAAACGCTACCTGCGTATGGCCGCCATATGGGCCGAAAATTCCTACTGCGAGCGCCGCAAGGTAGGCGCCATTCTGGTCAAAGACCAAATGATCATATCCGACGGGTTCAACGGCACTCCGGCGGGATTTGAAAATGTGTGCGAGGATGCCGACGGAGCCACCAAGCCATATGTGCTCCACGCCGAAGCCAACGCCATCACCAAGGTGGCGAGAAGCAACAACTCCTCCAACGGATCCACCCTCTACATCACTGCCTCGCCATGTCTTGAGTGCTCCAAGCTAATCATTCAGGCCGGCATACGGAGAGTGGTGTTCAACGATCTCTACCGTATCACCGACGGCCTCGACCTGCTCCGCAGAGCAGGAGTGGAATGTGTGCATATCCCCGAGATTGACTGACCGTCGCCAAATCCATTCGTTTATTTCTCTTATTTACTGTAACTCAATCAATGAACAATAATCTGAAACGCACATCCGTATGGTTGCCGCTGTTTTTGGCCATTGCCTTTTGCGCGGGACTATTCGTTGGATCCTTTTATTTTCCCCGCTTCACCGGATCCGAGGCACAGTCGAAAATTGACGCCATTATGTCGCATATATCCGAAGAGTATGTTGACGAAGTCAATACCGACTCGCTCCTTGAAGCATCCATTCCCGACATTCTTGCCAAACTTGACCCCCACACCACATATATCAGCAGCCAGGACCTCCAGAGCGTCAACGAAGAGCTGGAAGGGTCGTTTTGCGGCATTGGCATATCGTTCAATATGCTCACCGACACCATCACAGTGCTTGAAGTGATCAGCGGCGGTCCATCGGAAAAGGTTGGACTTATGGCCGGCGACCGCATCATATCCATCAACGACACCGTGGTGGCCGGACAAAAGTGGAGCAACGAGAAGGTGATATCTCACCTCAGGGGCGAACGCGACACCGAGGTGACTCTCGGCGTGATGCGCGCCACCTCGCCCAAGCTACTGAAATTCAAAGTGGTGCGCGGCGACATTCCCGTTACATCCATTGATGCCACATATCTGTTGAGCGACGGCACCGGTTATATCAAGGTCAATAAGTTTGGCCGCAACACCTACTCGGAATTCCTCAACTCAATGGTAGAGCTCCGCGACAAGGGTGCGCAGCGGTATATGATAGACCTCCGCGGCAATGGCGGCGGCTACATGGAACCCGCCATACTTATGGCCAACGAATTTCTTGAAGCCGGACGCCCAATAGTGGAAACACGCGGACGAACCGACATATCCGAAACTTCTGCTGTGAGCGATGGCACCGGAGCGTTCACCCAATACCCTCTCGTGGTGGTGATTGATGAATTTTCAGCAAGCGCCAGCGAGATTTTTGCCGGAGCCATCCAGGACAACGACCGCGGCGTGGTTGTAGGCCGCCGGTCGTTTGGCAAAGGCCTTGTGCAGCGTCAGATTGAGCTCCCCGACCACTCCGCTATCCGACTCACCACAGCCCGCTACTACACCCCCTCAGGCAGGTGCATCCAGAAAATCTACACTCCCGGTGCGCTGAAAAGCTATGACATGGAGATTGTGGACCGCTACAACAACGGCGAGATATTCAGTGCCGACAGCGTACACCTTGACAAAACCAAGAAATTCCTCACTCTCGGCGGCAGAACAGTGTATGGCGGCGGCGGAATCATGCCTGATGTATTTGTGCCCAACGACACCACCGGCCTCTCCACCTACTATCTCAATGTGCTCAACGCCGGACTAATGCAGAAATATGCGTTCCACTACACCGACCGCGAGCGCGAACGCCTCCTCAAAGCCTCCTCAACCGCGGAGCTGCTGAAGCTGTTGCCAAGCGATGACATTCTGCTGCAGGATTTTGCCAACTTTGCCCGCGACACCGAGGGGATAGCCCCGCGCTGGTACTACATAAACATTTCGCGCAACTTGATTGTTAGTCAATTGAAAGCCCTTATTGCACGCGATATGCTCGGGACATCTTCATTCTACGAAGTGTACAATGATTTTGACCCGATGATTCTACGCGCCAACAAAGAGTTTTCCACACAGATTATTGACTTACCCAAGGACTGAAATGGACAAAAACGAGATACGCCGCAAGGCGAGAGCACGCAAAAGCATGCTCACCAATGGTGAAATGCTCCGGGCCGCGGAGAGTGTATGGCAGCAGCTCGAGGAGCTGGCAGCCTTTATGGTGGCAGAGAAGGTGCTGATGTACCACTCCCTGCCCGATGAGCTCAACACACATGGCTTTCTGGACAAATGGCACTCCCGCAAACAGCTGTTTCTGCCGCGTGTCAACGGTGTGAACCTCGACATTCTCCCATATCATCAATCCTGCACCCATCCCGGCGCTTTCAACATCGAGGAGCCGGACGGTAGCGATACCACCGATGTGGCTGACATCGAACTGATTGTTGTCCCCGCCATGGCCTACGACCGCCGGGGCAACCGTGTGGGGCGAGGCAAGGGGTTCTACGACCGGCTGCTGTCGCACTCCAAGGCACTGAAAGTAGGCGTGGCCTACGACTGCCAGATGATGGACAGCATTGATGCCGACCCAACGGATGTGCCGGTGGATATTGTCATCACAGAAAGCCGCACCTATATTGTCCGCAGCAGCAAGAAATAGCGAGCAACCGACCCTTGGCATCCCCCATACTGGCAGGCGAGGATAAGGTCCGGCTCGAGTGGAAGAAAACGACCACACACGACTGATGTTTGTTTTTATCCAACAATATCTGTATCTTTGCTGAAAATGATATTTTGAGCCATGAAAATATTATCCAGACTTACCGTTGCCGCCGTCATGCTGGCATCCGCGTTCATTTCCGTAGCCCAAATCCGCACCGAAGCACCTCAACGACCGGAAGGTCAGACTGATATGGTCAACTTCGCTGCCGACCCCATCAAAAACGTAAGAGTGGGATTCATCGGTCTCGGCATGAGAGGACCCGACGCAGTGATGCGGTTCACTCATATCCCCGGCACTCAAGTGGTGGGAATATGCGACATCGAACCCGACAGAGTGGCTAAAACACAAAAGATGCTCACCGAAGCGGGAGTGCCGGCGGCTGCTGAATATTCCGGCAGCGAGGATGCCTGGAAGCAACTGTGCGACCGCGATGACATCGACCTGATATATATCGTCACCGACTGGCGTACCCATGCACCCATGGCCAAATATGCCATGGAGCACGGAAAGCATGTGGCCATTGAGGTGCCCGCAGCCACCTCGCTGGAGGAGATATGGGACCTCATCAACACCTCGGAGCGCACCCGCAAGCATTGCATGATGCTTGAAAACTGTGTGTACGATTTCTTTGAGGCCAACACACTCCATATGGCCCAGCAAGGACTCTTTGGCGAGGTGCTCCATGTGGAAGGCAGCTATATACACAACCTTAACGACTTCTGGCCCTACTACCACAACAACTGGCGCATGGAATTCAACCAGGCCCATCGCGGTGATGTATATCCCACCCACGGCATGGGTCCCGCCTGCCAGCTTCTTGACATGCACCGTGGCGACAGGATGACCCATCTTGTGGCAATGGACACCAAAGCTGTCAACGGCCCCGCCTATATTGAGAAAACCACCGGTTCCAAACCCGACAGCTTCCTCAACGGCGACCACACCATGACCATGATTCGCACCGCCAACGGCAAAACCCTGCATATTCAGCACGATGTGCTCACTCCCCGCCCCTACAGCCGCATGTATCAGCTCACGGGCACCAAAGGGTTTGCCAACAAATACCCCTCCGAAGGATATGCTCTCGAGCCCGAGCAGATAGGTGCCGACTCTATTCCTGACCATGAGAATCTCACAGCCCACGGCTATCTCACCCCCGAGCAAGCCAAGGCTCTCACCGACCGCTACACCAGTCCGGTTATAAAGCAGATAGGCGATGTGGCCAAAACAGTTGGAGGCCATGGCGGCATGGACTTCATTATGGATTACCGTCTTGTTTACTGCCTGCAAAACGGCCTTCCGCTCGACATGGATGTGTACGACATGGCCGAATGGTGCTGTCTGGTGCCGCTCACCGAGATTTCAATCAACAATGGCTCGGCACCCGTGGAAGTGCCCGACTTCACCCGTGGAGCCTGGCAGAAAGTCAAAGGATATCGCTACGCTTTCGCCGACTAATCCTCAGGACCGGAGCCGCTTTGGACGGCAGTCCGGCTAAAACCGCACCTTTGCGTGGCAATATTTGCCAGTAGAGTGGCAAAGTTGTAACTTTGCACTCCGAAAACCGATTCCGCTATGATATCTATCAACAATCTTAGCGTGGAGTTCAGCGCCAAATCGCTGTTTGACAACATCAACTATGTGATTAACAAACGCGACAAAATTGCCCTCGTTGGCAAAAATGGCGCCGGCAAATCCACCATGCTTAAAATAATAGCCGGACTGCAGAAGCCCACATCCGGCACTGTGGCCATTCCTCAGGATGTGACAATAGGGTACCTGCCGCAGCAGATGGTGCTCACCGACACTCTCACTGTGGCGGAGGAGGTGCGCAAAGCATTCTCCCACATCAAGGAGATGCACACACGCCTCGACGAGATGAACGCCGAGCTGGCAGAACGCACGGACTACGAGTCGGATGGATATCAGCAGCTGATTGAAAACATGACTGCGCTGACCGAGCGCATAGCCATGGAAGAGAGCGAGAACTGCGAGGCCGAGATGGAGAAAACCCTCGTCGGACTGGGGTTTGACCGAAAGGATTTCAGCCGCTCCACTTCGGAATTTTCCGGCGGCTGGCGAATGAGAATCGAGCTGGCCAAGCTCCTCCTCACCCATCCCGATGTGCTACTGCTCGACGAGCCTACCAACCACCTCGACATCGAATCAATCCAATGGCTGGAACAATTTCTGGTCACCAAGGCCAACGCTGTGGTGCTGGTGAGCCACGACCGCGCTTTCATTGACAATGTGACCAACCGCACCATCGAGATTTCACTCGGCAAGATATACGACTACGCTGTCAACTACTCCAAGTTTGTCGCCCTTCGCCAAGAGCGCATCGAGCAGCAGATGCGTGCCTATCAGAATCAGCAGAAGCAGATTCAGGACACCGAGGAGTTCATTGAGCGGTTTCGTTACAAAGCCACCAAAAGCGTGCAGGTGCAGAGCCGGATAAAGCAGCTGGCCAAAATAGAACGCATAGAGGTGGACGAAGTGGACACCTCCCACCTCAACCTCAAATTTCCCCCGGCCCCAAGGTCGGGTGACTATCCGCTGATATTGGACAATGTGGGCAAAGCCTACGGCGACCATCAGGTGTTTGACAATTGCACCTTCACCCTCAAGCGAGGCGAAAAAGTGGCATTTGTGGGCAAAAACGGCGAGGGCAAATCAACCCTTGTGAAATGCATCATGGGCGAGATACCTTTCACCGGCTCGCTCAAGGTGGGCCACAATGTGAAGATAGGGTATTTCGCCCAGAACCAAGCCCAGCTGCTTGACGGCGAGATAACAGTATTCGACACCATCGACCATGTGACCGTGGGTGACATCCGCACCAAGATACGCGACATTCTTGGAGCATTCATGTTTGGCGGTGAGGCCTCCGACAAAAAGGTGAAAGTGCTGTCAGGGGGCGAAAAAACACGCCTGGCCATGATTCGTCTGCTGCTTGAACCGATGAATCTGCTCATCCTCGACGAGCCTACCAACCATCTTGACATGAAAACCAAGGACATCCTCAAACAAGCCATCAAGGAGTTTAACGGCACCGTGATTGTGGTAAGCCACGACCGCGAATTTTTGGATGGTCTGGTAGAGAAAGTATATGAATTCGGAGGTGGAAAAGTGAAGGAATGCATCGGCGGCATCTACGAATTTCTTGAAAAGAAAAAGCTGTCATCGCTGCACGAACTTGAGCTGTCAAAATCCGCGACAGCCAAACAGCAGCCATCTCGGCAAGATGCACCCGCACCCAAACAGACCGAAAAGGAGCCGGCTCCGCAAACCCCACGGCTTAGCTATGCCGAGCAGAAAGAACGTGACAAGATGCTCAAACGCGCCCGTAAGAAGGTGTCCGACGCCGAATCTGAAATAGCACGCCTTGAGCAGGAGATAGCCACACTCGAAGCTGAAATGGCTTCGGGCTCAAATATCGACAATGCCGTGTTTGAACAACATGGCACGCTACACAAGCAGCTTGAAAATGCCATGAGCGTATGGGAACTTGCGTGCATGGACCTTGAGGAGCTCGACAGCAAATAGCATTGTTATAATACCAACAGATATGTCAATCTCCTCCGGATTTCAATGTGAATCCGGAGGAGATTGCGCCATTGTGTGCCGGGGGAGTGTGCCCGGTCAACATCCTTGTGTGTCCCTATTCACATAGTACCGGATGATAGAATACAGCATTGACTGAAACGGCGAGAGATTTTCGCATGGGTCTTGCCCAAGAATCAGATCACAAGCAAGGGCATGGGTGATACTTGCACGTTCAGATTCCGGTAATGCCTGAATAGTGTTGATGACATGCTGAGAAATTACAATATTGCCGTTCATGATACTAAAATTTTAATTGAGTAAGAGAATATCGTTTGATTACATTGCAAAGGAACACTATGAATGAGCACACTTAATGCACACAATTGTTAATATAAGTTACACACCTATATATCAACCAATTGTCAGGCACAAAATAATTTCAATATTTCCCATCAATAGCACATCACACTGCAAATACAGCAAAGAAATCGGATATTTAAAAAATTAACAAAGTTAAAAACGATTAATAATCAAACACTTTACACCATTACATTTGTTATGCTAATAACAGAAACTCCATAAATACAATACATTAGCAATTTATAGAGCTGAATTAGAAAATTTACATTTTTACATCATTACCAACCGTCCATTACATTAACATCTGCAAACGGTAAATAGGTGTTTGGGTTTCGGAATTCAAATTTACATCTATCACGATTTACAACTGCAATCTACTTAAATTTGCATTTCGCAACCGCGTAAAATTCCGATTCACATCAAGTAGAATTACAATTATAAACAGTTTACAAACACCTATATTCGGGCATTTAACACAATTATACAACAACTTTAATTACCTACACATCAGTATAATTATGCACATTTTCAGCATTAACACTTTAATAATTTAGGGCTTATCACACCCAACGCAACAGCATAACACCAAAACTACATCACAACTACCATTACATCAATAAAATAACTACATAACCCAACAATACACTTGAATCACATCGTTTGAATTTGAATTATGTTTACAAATCTCAACCACCAATCACTGCTTCAATAATTACAACTACATACTCATGATTTACAAAGTCACATTTGTATATTTAAAATTATTTGATTACATTTGCAACGGTAATTAAAACTTCAAATTTACAAATGGACATAGTTGACAGGCTTAAACAATTCATAAACTACCTCGGAATTCCGGTTACAAAATTTGCCGACAACTGTGAAATTCCGCGCCCCACCCTATCGCAGCTCACCAATGGGCGAAACAAATCGGTAAGGAACGAACTGGTGGAAAAAATACACCGCGCATATCCCGACCTTAGCATGGTTTGGTTGATGTTTGGCGAGGGAGATATGCTGCACAACGCAAATTTTAAAACCTCAGAGCCTCAAAACACCCTCCGCGAGCCCAACGACTTGACGCAACAAGGTGTGAGCGAAACAATTATACCGACACTCAACTTCGATTCCGATGACACGCTATTGGAGCCGGAAAATTTTTCAGAACCCCAGCAAGCTGTTTCAGCCTCATCAGGCACCTCTATTGAATTTGAAAATACCTCATCGCCGCAAAATCACGAGAATCATGACGAAGAGCTGGTCATCACGCCCGACCGATCAAAACATGTGGTGCGCATCATAGCCTACTACAGTGACAACTCCTACCAGGAGTTCTATCCCTCCCCAAAATAACACCGGTCAAGCCGGTCTCCTTATGTTGGCATCCTGACAACGGTGCCAACTTTTTTTATCCCCCAACTATCGGGACAAAAAAAACGGAGGATGCGCCAACCAAAAACGATTGGGCATCCTCCGGATTATGATTAGTTGTGAATGGAGGGTTATTGGTTGATAGCGCCAATAAGCTCGGTGATTGACCTGACACCGTGGCGCTCGCAATACTCCTTGATATAGTCAATGATATGCATGGTCACGGCAGGATCGATGAAATTGGCTGTACCCACCTCCACTGCGGTGGCTCCGGCGAGAATGAACTCCAAGGCATCGCGGCCATTCATAATGCCGCCCAGACCCACCACAGGTATCTTCACGGCGTTAGCTGTTTGCCACACCATACGCACTGCAACAGGACGTACCGCAGGTCCCGACAAACCACCTGTGACAGTGGACAGGCACGGTTTGCGCCGCTCCACATCAATGGCCATACCCATCAGAGTGTTGATCAGCGACACCGCATCGGCGCCCTCGCCTTCCACAGCTTTGGCAATCTCAGCTATGTTGGTCACATTGGGCGATAGTTTCACAATCACAGTGCCGGGATACGCACGGCGCACAGCCCGGGTCACCTCTGCGGCTCCCTCGCAACTGGTGCCGAAAGCCATTCCGCCCTGCTTCACGTTGGGACACGATATGTTCACCTCAATGGCATGAAGATGCTCCAAAGGCGCCAGGCGTTCACACACGCCCACATAATCGCTTATCTTCGCACCCGACACATTGACTATCATCTGCGACTTGATATTGCGGATACGGGGATATATATGATTGATGAAATAATCCACACCCTTGTTCTGCAGCCCCACGGCGTTGAGCATTCCAGACGGCGTTTCAGCCATGCGGGGATAAGGATTGCCTTCACGGGGCTCCAAAGTGGTGCCTTTCACAATATATCCGCCAAGACGGTCGAGCGATATGAAATCGGCAAATTCCTCACCGTAGCCAAAAGTGCCGGACGCGGTGAGCACCGGGTTGGCCAACGGCAGTTTTCCTATATTTACGTTAAGATTCACCATAACAGTTCTGTTTTTTACCAAGTGAGTTCGTTGATATTGAACACCGGACCTTCGGTGCACACACACACATTGCCCTTCACTGTTTTCTCCACACAGCACAGACAGGCCCCGAGGCCGCAAGCCATCATGTTTTCAAGCGACACTTCGCAGTCGGCACCTATGCGGCGTGCTTCGGCAGCCACGCCTTTCATCATCGGGGCCGGACCGCAGCAATAGATATTCTCTATCCCATCGTCAAGCACAGGATGTCCGGTGACAAGGCCATGAAATCCAGCCGAGCCGTCGTCGGTGGCTACATGCACCTTGCCCACGGAGCTGAACATATCCAACTCCAGCAGCAGATCACTGCTGCGGGCTCCCAGGAGAAACTCCGGAGCATACCCTTCGTTGGCCAGACATTCACCGAAATACAGCAACGGGGCCACACCTACACCACCGCCCACGAGCAGTATGCGGGCATCCTTGCGTGCAGGCATCGAGAATGGCTTGCCGAGCGGCAGCAACAGGTTGAGCGAATCACCCTTCGACATATTGATGAGATGCTCCGTGCCCGGTCCGGCATTGCGCACCAGCAACCACAGCAGCTGCGCGTCATACTCCACATAGTTCACCGATATCGGGCGGCGGAGAAACGTGGAGGGGCTATCGGGAACAGCCACCTGCACAAACTGACCCGGGGCAATCTGCGGCAGCTCGCCGTGGGCAGGCATCAGTTTAAGCAACGAGAACATCGGGTGAAGCTTCACATTGGCCACCACAATGAAATCCATTATCTGTTTCTTATTCATATCCTATAAAGAATGAAAGCACCGACAGCAGTGTTTTGCCGGTGCTTTCTCTATCATTATCAATTATGTGTGTTTGCGTGATTAAATCCAGCGAACGTATGCAAAATCCTGACGATGGGCAAGATTCGGGTTTATGGGATACAGACGGAATCCGTAGCGGTAAACACCTGCATCGTGGATTTTATCATGAAGCTCGTAGGTGAGCACATCGCCATCGGCCTTGGTGACATCAAACTGACGGGTTTCATACAGCTTCTCTTCACCATCTGCCACACGGTAGGCCACAAATTCAAGACCCAGCGAGCGACCGAGACCATTGGTGTCAACCACAGCCGACACATTGTAGGTTTTGCCGGTGGAAGAGGCTCCCGGAGTATCCATCTTGAAGTCAAGCACCTTCACGCCGTCCCAGGCAGCCACAACTTTCTCCTTCCAAGCCACAATCTCCTTAGCCAAAGCGCAATCATTGTTGGCAAGGGCATTGAAGCGGCGAGCTTCGGGATCGTAGAAACGGGTGATATAGTCGTCGATCATACGCTTCATGGTGAAGTGGGGAGCGATGTGACCGATAGAGTTCTTGATGTACTCTATCCAGCGGGGCGAATACCCTTTGGAATTTTTCTCGAAGTAGAGAGGAATGATTTCGTTCTCCAGCATCGAGTAGATAGTGGCGGCATCAAGCTTATCCTGCTGCGACTGGTCGGTGAAGGTGCGCTTGTCGGTAAGAGCCCAGCCGGCCTTTTCGTCAAAGCGATAACCTTCGTACCACCATCCGTCAAGCACCGAGAAGTTAAGCACACCGTTCATTTCGGCCTTTTCGCCGGATGTGCCGGAAGCCTCGAGAGGACGGGTGGGAGTGTTGAGCCAGATATCCACGCCTGTCACCAGACGCTTGGCCACCACCATATTGTAGTCCTCGAGGAAGATAATCTTGCCAAGGAACTGAGGCATGCGTGAAATCTCCATGATGCGGCGGATAAGACCCTGACCGGCACCATCAGCAGGGTGAGCCTTGCCGGAGAATACAAACTGTACGGGGAACTTCTCGTTGTTCACGATTCGAGCCAGACGGTCAAGGTCGGTGAACAGCAGGTGGGCACGTTTGTAGGTGGCGAAACGACGGGCGAAACCAATGATAAGAGCATTGGGGTTAATCTTTTCAAGAATATCCATCACAGCCGACGGGTCGCGCTGGTTGGCAAGCCATTTGGCCTTGAAGTCGCGCTTCACGAAGTTGATAAACTTATTCTTGAGAGTCATGCGGAGATCCCAGATAGCCTCATCACTAACAGAGAAGATACCCTTCCAAGCCTCGGGATTGCTCTGATCTGCGAACACCTGGGGACCGAGATGCTCAAGATAGAAAGCTTTCCATTCCGAAGCGGCCCAGGTGGGCATATGCACACCGTTGGTCACATAGCCGACATGGCTTTCTTCCCAGCTGTAACCTTTCCATATACCGGCAAACATCTTTTTGGACACTTCGCCGTGGAGCCAGCTCACACCGTTAGCTTCCTGGCAGGTGTTGAGGGCGAACACGCTCATCGAGAAACGCTCGTTGGTGTTGGGGTTCTCGCGACCCATGTTCATAAGGTCTGCCCAGGAGATGCCGAGCTTACCGGGGAACTCACTCATGTATTTGCCAAAGAGGCCTTCGTCAAAGTAGTCATGACCGGCGGGAACCGGAGTGTGGACAGTGTAGAGCGAGGATGCGCGCACAAGCTCAAGAGCCACATTGAAGTCGAGCTTCTGCTCCTGCACATAGTCCACAAGACGCTGCAGGTTGAGCAGAGCGGCATGGCCTTCGTTGCAGTGATACAGCTTGGAGTTCACGCCAAGCTTCTTGAGCATCAGCACACCGCCGATACCGAGCAGATATTCCTGCTTGATACGGTTTTCCCAGTCACCACCATAGAGCTGATGGGTGATGGAGCGGTCATATTCGCTGTTGAGGTCGAAATCGGTGTCGAGCAGATAGAGCTTCATGCGACCCACATTCACACGCCAGATATGCGAGTAAACTATTCGGCCGGGATAAGGCACCTCGAGCACCATGGGCTGGCCATCGGCATCCATCACCTGCTCGATGGGGAGCTGGTCGAAGTTCTGCGGCTCGTAGTTGGCAATTTGCTGACCATCAACCGACAGAGTCTGGGTGAAATATCCATAGCGATAAAGAAATCCGACAGCTGTCATATCCACGCAGCTGTCGCTGGCTTCTTTGATATAATCACCGGCAAGCACACCGAGGCCACCGGAGTAGATTTTCAAACAGTTGCAAAGGCCATATTCCATTGAGAAATATGATACCGAAGGCACATCAGTGCGCATGGGCACAGCCATGTATGCCTTGAAGTCGGCATAAACGGCATTGATACGCTCCACCATGTCTTTGTCCTTGGTGACAGCCTCGATACGGTCGGTGCTCAGGCGCTGAAGCACCATCACAGGGTTTTCACCTGTGGAGCGCCACAGTTCGGGATCAAGGTCGCGGAACAAGGCTTTAGCCTCGCTGTTCCATACCCACCAAAGATTTTTTGAAAGCTCTGCCAGCGGCTTGAGGGCGGCAGGGAGCTCAGAGCTCACTGTGGCGTCATGCCACACAGGAGCGTTAGAATTGCTTACTTCTATTTTCATATATTGAAGTGAATTATGATTTTCTATATTTAGAACGCTGATTATACGTTATTTATTGCGCTCATGCGCATTATTCAAAGCGATTTCGTAGGCCTGCTCGTAGTAGGTGATGAAATATTTCCATGCGGCCCTGTCGGATGTGGCCATAGCACTTTTGGCAAACTCCTTGGCTGATGCTTCATCCGCTTCTGTCAGGAACTTGAGGTCACGCGCAATATTGCCAACCACCTCATGATAGTTGCCATCGCCACGGCCTATCACAGCCACTCCCGATGCGTCAAACGACGGCTCGGAGGTGAGCATCACCCATTGGCCAAACCCTGACAGCGAAGTGGTGATGGTGGGCACGCCAAACGCCACACTCTCCAGCGGAGTGTACCCCCAAGGTTCATAGTATGAAGGGAATACTGTGGCATCCATACCCACGAGCAGGTCGTAATACGGTTTGTTGAACACTCCATCGGTGCCGTTCAGATAGCACGGCACATATATCACATCCACATTGCTGCGGACATCATTGGCAAATCCGATTGACCTGATGCGTCCGAGCACAGGATCCTGATCCATATTGTTGAGCCAGTGGGTGATGACGGGCATCTCCAGCCGTCCCGGTTTGTTCCCGGCCAGTGAGCTCTGCAAGTCAGCGCGGGGCTCCTTGCACCAGGCGGGCACCATCACGTAGGCAAGCACTTTGCGCGCGGGATTCATAGCCGCGAGAGTCGCCAAAGAATCAAGATACACATCCAACCCCTTGTTGCGGTACTCGCACCGACCGGATGTGGCCACTATGAAAGTATCGTTGTCAAACTTTTGACCTGTGAGATGCGAAGCCACATCCAGCAGCAGCGTGCGTGCCTCCTTGCGGGCTGCCGACAGCTTGGCTCCGGAGGGCACGAAATTCTTTTCAAATCCGTTGGGGGTGACAACCTGCGGGCGCAAATTCAGCAGCTGCTCGCACTCTATGGCAGTGATTTCGCTCACAGTGGTGAAGCAGTCGGCATTGTGCGCGGCTGATTTCTCAAGCGAATGTTTGGCCTCCATATTGAGTTCACGGGCCATCTGGTCGCCGTCATACCCCTTGAGGTAGTCATACAGCGGCTTGCCATTGCCGCAGATGCTGCGCCCTATGCTTGTGGCATGAGTGGTGAACACCGTGGCCACAGCAGGCATACGCCATTTAGTATATAGGAGTCCCATGCCGGTGGTCCATTCATCAAAATGCGCAATCACATTCTTATGCTCAGCCTTCATATACCGGACAATGCTCTCAATCACCACGCCGGCAGCATGGGAAAATGCACACGCTTCGTCATAGTCACCATAGGCGTGCAGTGAGTCAACTCCAAAGAGCTCCCACATCTTGCCATAGAATTCATCCTTAACGGCATACATCCCATCAAACTTCACAAGCACTGCAATAGGTTTGCCGGGGATATCCCAGCGCCCCACCCTCACGCTCACGCCTTCGGGCAATGACACTTCGGCACGCCATGCTTTCAGCAGTGTCTTCGATTCAGTGAAGAAAGGCGAAGGATTTTCGGGAGACCACACATCAGGCCCAACGAAGATTGTCTTATCCTTCATCAATGTCTGCAAGGTTTTGGCCTTGGTGGATAGGACGGTGTAGATACCTCCAACCTTATTGCACACCTCCCAGCTTGTCTCAAACAGGAGGTCGATATGTTCCGAGGTTATGTTCATAGAAATATAATCTCATTTTTTCAGGCGCAAATTTACGAATTTATCTCAAATTCCCCAACGGTGTGAATATTATAATACAGTTTCCGTGCCCGTTTAACTATCCCTCAATGCATCAGCCCCCATTTTATCACGAACACAGACTCGCCGGTTTTAACTTTATTAACATTAGTGACCTCCGATATTGCCCACGCAATGCAGAATTTTGCACACAAATACTAACCACTATACCCCGACAACCATGGAACTTGCTTTCATCTTCATCATGACAGCCCTTTGGATTGGCCCCTCGCTCCGCAAACAGAACAACAGCCAACCCGAAAAATGAGTTAAAAATATTCAAATAGCGCCCCCGCAACTACAATCCACTTGTTTTATTGCACAAACAATTGTAACTTTGTGATATAATTGATGTGCAAACCATGAAGAAGCTGATTCTCACACTACTTTTGACCCTCATCTGGCCTGCCGTACCGCAGGTGCAGCAGATGATTGCCGCCCCGATTTCCGAGGTGGCAGCGAGCGAAGTGGAGCTTCGCGCAACTCATGGAGGCATCGAAATCACCAACCGCACCGGCCACACCATTCATATCCAGATCTACTCCATCACCGGCCAGACCGTCAAGAACTTCGACATGGCCGACGGCCATCTGCTTGTGGAGCTCCCGCAAGGATGCTACATTGTGCGGCATTCCCAAGGCACCCACAAACTGATAGTGCGCTAAGCACCTTCGGCGCCCACACATTATATCTATATATCTATATATGACTCATAGGAATATCTATAATGACCTATAGGACTTATAGGATTCATAGGACTCGCATAAAAAACTACATCATACTTACATAACCAAAAAAACTTTTATTTCTCACTAATGAACAAACTTACCATGTTGATATGCTCCGGCGCAATTCTCTCCGGCGCAACGGCTCTCAATGCCGCCCAACCCCAGCCATTGTGGCCCCGCGATGTTGAAATGGCCTCGCTTCCCACTTACTCCGGCTCCGACCTCGAGCTCACAGTTGATGCCAACGGCACCCATTGGAGATTATGGTCACCCGAGGCAGAGGCCGCAAGAGTACTCCTGTACAACACTGACCGCAACACCCCTCCGTTCAACACCCTGGAGATGACCAAGTCGGACAACGGCACCTGGACAGCCTCCGTTGCCGAGCAGCTGTATGGCCGTTTCTACACCTTTCAGATAAAATACAACGGCAAATGGCTTGACGAAACCCCGGGTATATGGGCCAAAGCCACCGGTACCAACGGACAAAGAGCCGCCATAATCGACTTCGCAGCCACCAATCCCGATGGATGGGCCACCGACCGCGGTCCCGGACTGAAAGCCATCAACGATGCCGTGATCTACGAGATGCATCACCGTGACTTCTCAGTCCACCCCTCGTCAGGCATCGTCAACAAAGGCAAATTTCTCGCCCTCGCCGAGGCCGACACCAAGTCGCCACAAGGACGGGCTACCGGTATCGACCACCTCAAGGAGCTCGGAGTCACCCATGTGCACATCCTTCCGTCCTACGACTACAACTCCGTAGATGAGAGCAACTTGCCCGCCAACAAGTACAACTGGGGCTACGACCCGCAGAACTACAACACCCCCGAAGGGTCCTACTCCACCAACCCCGCCGATCCCACTGCCCGCGTCAAGGAGATGAAGCAGATGGTGAAAGCTCTCCATGATGCCGGAATTGGCGTGGTGATGGATGTGGTGTATAACCACACCGCCGAAAACGATGGATCCAACTTCTCGCTCACCGCTCCCGACTATTTCTACCGCCATCGTACCGATGGCTCCTACAGCGACGCTTCCGGCTGCGGCAACGAAACCGCATCCGAGCGCAAGGAGATGAGCGACTTTATTGTCAACTCTGTGAAATATTGGGCCGATGAGTACCATATCGACGGATTCCGCTTCGACCTCATGGCTATCCACGACACAGCCACAATGAACCGCGTGGCCAAAGAACTGAAAACCATCCGCCCCGACATATTTGTATATGGCGAAGGATGGACCGCCGGCGACTCCCCTCTCCCCGTAGCCGAACGCGCCCTCAAGGAGAATGTAAGCGCCATGCCCGACATCGCAGTGTTCTCCGATGACCTCCGTGACGCCGTCAAAGGACACTACAGCAACGCCGCCGACCGTGGTTTTGCCACCGGCAAGCCCGGACTGGAAGAGACAGTGAAAATTGGCATTGTAGCTTCCACCGCACATCCGCAGGTGGACTACTCTAAAGGCGCTAACTCCAAGTTTGCCTACGCTTCGTCGCCGCGACAGATCATCAACTATGTGTCGTGCCACGATGATCTAACCCTCACCGACAAACTCGCAAAATCAATGCCCGGAGCCACCGAGGCCGAACGCCAGCGCGCCGCCCGCCTCGCCCAGACCATCGTGTTCACCTCCCAAGGCACCCCGTTCATGTTTGCCGGTGAAGAGGTGTTCCGCGACAAGAAAGGTGTACACAACAGCTATCAGTCACCCGATTCCATCAACGCCATCGACTGGACCCTAAAATCCGTCAATGCCGAGCAGTTTGACTACTACAAAGAGCTCATCAAGCTCCGCAAAGAGCATCCCGCCTTCCGCATGACCACCGCCGAAGATGTGGCTCGCAACCTGAAGTTTGACAACACCAAGCAGCCCAACCTCATATCCTACTCCCTCAAGAACCACGCCAACGGCGACAAATGGAAGGAAATCAAGCTGGTGTTCAACGGCAATGCCACACCGGTGGAACTGAATATCCCCAAAGGCAACTGGACCGTGATTGCCCGCGACGGCAAAATCAACGCTGAGGGGATGGGCACCATCAAAGGCGGAAAGCTCACCGTGGAGCCAACCTCAGCCCTCATCCTTGCCCTCCCCGAATAACTGACACCTGCATACCTTTCAAAGCGCGAAGCTCCAGCTTCGCGCTTTTTTTTTGCACCTCTTCGCGGATTGTTATTTGAAAATATTCTAAATTATACTTTGCAGAGTGGATTGGATGTGCTACCTTTGCATCAGTATTTCATCGGCCAAGCTCTCCAGGTCGCCACAACAATGCAACCATTATGCGTTTAGACCAACTAACCACCGGCCAAACTGCCACCATAGTCAAGATATTAGGTCATGGAGCTTTCCGCAAGCGCATGATTGAGATGGGTTTTGTCAAAGGGCAAACCGTCAAAGTGCTGCTGCACGCGCCACTGCGCGACCCCATCAAATACTCCATCATGGGCTACGAAGTGTCGCTTCGCCGCTCCGAAGCCAGCCTTGTGGAGGTGATACCCGACCATGAAGCCTCCGAGGATATACAGACACCCGTCACTTCGCTCCACGACACAGATAATACCACCGAGGAGTTCAAATCCCACAGCCGCACCATCAATGTGGCTCTCATAGGCAACCCCAACTGCGGCAAGACATCCTTGTTCAACATAGCCTCCGGGGCACACGAGCATGTGGGCAACTACAGCGGTGTGACCGTGGATGCCAAGAAAGGTGTGTTCCACCACAACGGCTACACATTCAATATCGTGGACCTGCCGGGCACCTACTCGCTGGCCTCCTATTCGCCCGAGGAGCTGTATGTGCGCCGCTACCTCAAGGAGGAGACTCCCGATGTGATAATCAATGTGGTGGTGGCCTCCAATCTTGAGCGCAATCTCTACCTCACCACCGAACTCATCGACATGGACCGCTCCATGGTCATAGCCCTCAATATGTATGACGAGCTGGAGCGGAGCGGCGACAAACTCGACTATAAGCTGCTTGGCGAAATGATCGGCGTGCCGGTGGTGCCCACCGTGTCGCGATCAGGCAAAGGCGTGGACAGGCTGTTTGACGCTGTGATAGAAGTGTTTGAAGGAAAACGGCAGGATGTACGCCATGTACATGTCAATCTTGGCAGCGACATAGAGAGCGGCGTCACCGTGCTCAAGGATATGCTGAAATCCGACGGATATGTGGGACGCCATTTCTCACCACGCTATCTGGCGATCAAGCTCATGGAGCACGACCATGAGGTGGACTCCATGATCAAAGAGAGCCCCGATGCCGACAAGATATTCACCGAGCGCAACGCCCAGGTGGCCCGCATCGAGAAGATGCGCAACGAGGATATAACCTCGGCCATTGCGAGCGAGAAATACGGATTTATAGCCGGCGCCCTCGCCGAAACATTCGTCAAAGGGAATGAGGAGGTGGACAACACCACCCATATTATCGACACCTTTGTCACCAACAAGCTGTTTGGCTTCCCGATATTCCTGCTGATAATGTTCATCATTTTCTGGGCCACGTTTGAAATCGGAGCCTACCCGATGGAGTGGATTGAATGGGGTGTGGCCCAACTGAGCGCCCTCGTCAACGCCCACATGCCCGATGGAATGTTGAAAGATATGATTGCCGACGGTATAATCGGCGGAGTGGGAGGCGTGATTGTGTTCCTGCCCAACATCCTGATTCTCTATTTCTGCATCTCATTCATGGAGGATTCGGGCTACATGGCCCGCGCAGCCTTCATCATGGACAAACTGATGCACCGCATAGGGCTACACGGCAAATCGTTCATCCCGCTCATCATGGGGTTTGGCTGCAATGTGCCCGCCATCATGTCGAGTCGCAGCATCGAGAGCCGCTCCAGCCGCATCATTACCATCCTCATCAATCCGTTCATGTCGTGCACTGCCCGTCTCCCGATCTATGTGCTTTTGGTGGGCACATTCTTCAGCAGTCACGCCGCCCTGATGTTCATGCTCATCTACCTTACCGGCATAGCGGTGGCCATGCTTACCGCACGCATGCTCAGAAAATTCTATTTCAAGGCCGACGAAACACCGTTTGTCATGGAGCTCCCCCCCTACCGCATCCCCACTCTCAAGGCATCCCTGCGCCACATGTGGGGCAAAGGTGAGCAGTATCTCAAAAAAATGGGTGGTGTGATTCTCGTGGCCAGCATCATTGTGTGGGCTTTGAACTATTTCCCACTCCATAACGAGCAATCCTCAGCCATCACCCCCCAAGGCACCGATGTAGTGGCCAACGAGGATACCGACGACTCCGCCATCAACCCCGCCACCGACTCCTATCTGGAGATGATGGGCAAGGCTGTCAACCCCGTCATGGAGCCACTCGGATTCCATTGGCGCGCCACCGTGGCCACACTTGCCGGCATCCCCGCCAAAGAGATTGTGGTGTCAACTCTCGGCGTGCTTTACACTGGGAATGAGGAGATTGACGATGCGTCACTTGCCGCACGCATCACCGCGCCAAACCCCATCACCCACAAACCAGACTTCACCGCCGCCTCGGCTCTCAGCTTCATCATCTTCATCCTACTCTACTGCCCGTGCATAGCCACCGTCACAGCCATTGTCAGGGAAACAGGCAGCTGGCGCTACGGCGCATTCTCGGTGCTCTACAACACCGCAGTGGCATGGGTTGTGGCCTGGATTGCCTATCGCATGATGCTGCTGTTTTAGCCCGGTCCCGGATGCTCCAATAAGCCCAAGACTCCATGCCGTGTACAGAATCATGATGCTTTGCCTTTTTACATCTTCTTTTGAAGATAGACCATGTCAATCAGCTGAACACCGTCCTCATATATCGGATGGTCATAATTGTCGGTAAAGAAATTCTTGATGATGTGGGTACGGATAAAGCCACATTTCTCATAAAATGGGATGGTCAAAGGACTGTCGCCTGTGCCGACTTGCAGCACGGAATGTGTAATTCTAAACCTTGACTCTACAAAATCAATCATCATCCGTCCATATCCTCTATGTTGGTATTCGGGCATTATTGCAATGTTCTTGATTTCAACAATCCCTTTTCCCAGATCCTGAATGACACACTCTCCGATGGCTACAGCACCATCATAGAGTACAAACATCATACTGCCGGGCAGATAGCGGTCAATCATATCTTCCTGCTCATCCCCAAGAAGAAGCAACGGAAGAAACCGTTTCTTATCAGTATGTACCTCCTTTATCATCATAATCCTTTACTTCTTCTTAATTTTTGCCATTCATGCCGTTCATCTATCGGCATCTGCTCACAGGCATAACTCAACATAACAGATGGGATTCTCTCTATATTTCGGGAAAGAAAATCACGCAATTCGTATTCATAGCCTTTCTTCCATGCCTCACGAAGCATCCAGCCGGCTGCTTTATGCAACAGGTCACAGGGGCTTGGCAGTAATTTCCGCGCCCTGCGGAAACATACCTCCGCACGCCCGTGGCGGATGAGCATCCAAGTGCTCACCATCGCTACACGCTGCTGCCACATCGTGTGTCCTTCAGGGTCCGCCCACTCATCCATTATAGTCAGGCCGGGATTCGCAACCTCATGATTGCCAATAATTTTTATGGCCGAGAGGTCAACAAGGTCCCAGTTATTGATATGAGGATGAAGCAACATATAAGTATTGAATATCTCTGTCATAGTTGCATTATCGTTCCTCTTATTCGCTTTGAGATACTGCTCCACCATAATCAGCAAACCGCATAGGCGCACCTCGTGAAGCGGTGACTTCACCAATTTCACAACTTCGGTAAGTGGGGTTTCTTTCCATGCCTCTTTCACCACCATCCGCACCTGCGGATTGCGAAGACCTATAAACTTGTCGCCCTCGCCATACTCACCCGGACCGGTTTTGAAAAACCGCAACAGTTGCCGCGCATGCCGTTCATCGGCCATGCTCAACAATGTCGTTTCTATGTCAGCGGCATCGATCATCATTTCACTTTTATATCCGGATTGATTTCTTTGAGTTTGGCGATAAATCCATCGCGGTTTTTGGGTGAGATTTCCAGCGGCATGGAGCTTTTCAGCACGGAGCGGTCAGCGAATTTAATAGACACCCTGCGGCATGACATACCGGCAGTGGCCAGAATCCCTGTGGTTTTCTTTACTTCCGCTATCTTGTCAATAGGAAAACGATTCGGACTGAAGAACTGATACACCACAAGTTGGTCACCATCTATCTCATACCAGCATCCGGCTATAAGCACCACCCCCAACAGCATCGTACCTACGATTGAAAGTGTGACCAGCCATGTTGAATCAAGAGCCACAGCGACAGTCACAACCGCCACGAATAACAAGACCAGCCACACCCACCAGTCAATCTTCGATTTATATATAATTTTGTCAGCCATGGTTATTTCTGTTCAATGCATTTACGTTTGGCCTCACACTTTTCCAATGGTTCGATGGTTGTGTAGCTTTTGGACTATCATACCACAAAGTTAATAAAAAACACCGACATAACATACTTTTAAAACTCTGTAAGCCACGATTCTCACAAATTTATACCAATTTAATGACAGATAAATCGCCCCATCCTTGACCTTTTTGTTACAACGGTGCAGAATTCCGGGATTTTTATGTACTTTTGCAATACAAAACATGTTTTTATGCCGAAAATATCCCAACGCGGCGAGATAATGCCCGCTTCCCCTATACGCAAACTCGTGCCACTGGCTAATGCAGCCAAAGCACGTGGCACAAAAGTTTATCATCTCAACATTGGTCAGCCCGACCTCCCTACCCCGCCCGAGGGGCTTGAGGCTCTGAAACATATCGACCGCACAGTGCTGGAATACAGCCCTTCCGAAGGGTTGCTGTCGCTGCGCGAACGGCTGGCGGACTACTACCACCGGTTCAACATCAATGTGACTGCCGATGACATAATTGTCACCACCGGCGGCTCCGAAGCCGTGCTGTTCGCCTTCATGGCCTGCCTTGATCCGGGCGATGAAATCATTGTGCCGGAACCTGCGTATGCCAACTATATGGCTTTCGCCATCTCCGCCGGTGCGAAGATTGTCACCGTGCCGTCCTACATCGACCAGGGGTTCGCTCTCCCGCCGGTGGAAGAGTTTGAAAAACTAATCACTCCGCGCACCAAGGGCATCCTGATATGCAACCCCAACAACCCCACCGGCTATCTCTACACACAGAAGGAGATGAACCAGATTCGCGATATTGTCAAGAAGTACGACCTCTTCCTGTTTTCCGACGAGGTGTATCGCGAATATTGCTACACAGGGGCTCCGTACATCTCGGCGTTCCATCTGCCTGGCATTGAGGAGCAAGTGGTGCTGATCGACTCCGTATCAAAACGATATAGCGAATGTGGCATTCGCATTGGTGCCATCATCACCAAGCACAAGGAGCTGAAGAAAAATGTGATGAAATTCTGTCAAGCCCGTCTGAGTCCGCCTCTGCTGGGTCAGATCGTAGCGGAAGCATCCATCGGTGCCAGCCAGGAGTATATGCTCATGACCTACAACGAGTATGTGGAACGGCGCAAATTCCTGATTGACGGCATCAACCGTATTCCAGGTTGCTACTCCCCTATTCCTATGGGTGCATTCTACACCGTGGTGAAGCTCCCTGTGGACGATGCCGACAAATTCTGCCAGTGGTGTCTGAGCGAATTTGAATACCAGGGTGCCACCGTGTTCATGGCTCCCGCATCCGGTTTCTACACCACTCCCGGACTCGGGCGCAACGAGGTGCGTATGGCCTACGTGCTCAAAAAGGAGGACTTGGCAAAAGCGCTGGAAGTCCTTGCCCAGGCTCTAAAAGCGTATCCCGGACGCACCCACGATGAGGACTGAACTCTTCATCAGCAGGCGGCTGTCGCTCCGTGCCGAAGGTGCGCGACGCATGGCCGTCGGTGTCACTGTGGCCGTCACCGGCATCGCTCTCGCCATCATCATCATGATGGTGAGCATAGCGGTAGTGATAGGGTTCAAGCAGGAGATACGCTCAAAGGTGAGCGGCTTCAACTCGCAGATTATGATTTATCCCGCCGAAGCCTACTCCATTGACCGCGACAACCCCGGCATACGCCTCTCCGACACTCTCCGCACTTTAATAGCAACCACTTTCCCCGAGGCCAATGTGGCTCTCACCATGCGGCGGCCGGCAATCTTCAAAACCGATTCCGCCTTTCAGGGGATAATACTCAAGGGGTTGGGAGAATCCACCGGGCGGCAATTCATCGCCAGGCAGATTGTGGCGGGCAATTTCCCGTCGGACAATCCCGACAGCATCAACAGTGTGGCCATATCCCAATCCACCGCCTCACAACTCGGAATAAATATCGGCGACAAACTACTCACCCACTTCCTGCAAAACAACAATCTACGCACAAGGGCACTCACTGTCACCGGGATTTTCAACACCCATTTCTCCGACTTCGACAATATGTATGCCTTCACGCCATTGCCCATGCTTCAGCGGTTGGCACATGTTGACTCCATCACCGGCTCCGCTGTGGAGTTAAGCGGTTTTGACGATGCGGAGATTGACGGAGCCACCACTATGCTCCACGATGCACTCATCCGCCAGCTCACGGAGCATCCCGAGAACACACCCATCTATGCCATTGACAACGTTCACCACACCGGAGCCATGTATTTCACATGGCTGTCACTTCTCGACACCAATGTGGTGGTGATTCTCGCGCTGATGGCAGTTGTATCAGGATTCACATTGATTTCGTGCATGTTCATCCTCATCCTTGAGCGTGTGCGCATGATAGGGCTTCTCAAAGCCATGGGTGCCACCAACCGATTCATCGGACACATATTTATATATATGGCACAGCGCATCGTGCTCCGGGGATTGATTATAGGCAACGCGGTGGGACTACTGCTGCTGGCCGTCCAGAAACATCTCCATATAGTGCCACTTGATGCCGAAGCCTACTACCTTGACTATGTGCCGGTTGAAATAGGATGGTGGTGGATTCTCCTCCTCAACATCTGCACTGTGATAATATCGTGGGTCATCCTGATTCTTCCCGCCCGTGCCATAGCCCGTCTGTCGCCGGCCGAATCGATGCGCTACGAATAGTGGCAGGTTGCTAATCTTTTTTGGCACGACTTTTGTTTATAAACTGATGTTTGTTAATTTTGTACTCATTATTCATCACTTATATGACTGACAACACCGACATAGTTAGACTCATCACCGAAGGTATCCAGGAGCGCAAAGGCCGGCAGATCACCCACATTGACCTCTCCGCCAACGAAAGCGCCGCCGCTTCCCATTTCATTATCTGCCAAGGCACAAGCACCATGCAGGTCAGCGCCATTGCCGACAGCATCCGCGAATATCTGCTTGAGCACGCGGGCCGAAAGCCGTACAACTACGACGGCTATCAGAATTCTGAATGGATCGTGATTGACTATGGCGATGCCATGGTGCATGTGTTTCTCCCGGACACACGCGCACGATACAATCTCGAGGAGCTTTGGAGCGATGCCCCGGTAGAGCATATCCCCGACCTCGACTAATCACTTTTTTCTCCACCCCACAAACCCCCACTCATTTCCACTCATGGTTCAAAAACCACAACCCAAAAAGCCGGTCATAAAATTCAGCATCTACTGGATGTACGCCATAATTATTCTGGTGCTCATCGGTATGCTGTATATGAACAACGACGGAGAGCCTAAAAATGTGGACTACTCCCGCTTTGAGCAACTTGTGCGCGACGGCAGCATCAACAAAATCGTTGTCATACGCGGTTCCGATATAGCGGAAGGCTATCTCACTCCCGATGCCGCAAAAAAAGAGTTCAAGGATTACAATGCCAATTCCGGCATCAAATACAAGGTGTCAACACTCACGCCCGGAGCCGCAAAAATCCAGGAGATGGTTGACTCGCTCCCCGCCGAACAGACCAAACCGGTGGTGAAATACGAAAAGTCAAGCGACTTCTCTTCCTACCTATGGACTTTCGGTCCGGTGGTGCTTCTGATAGCGTTCTGGTTCTGGATGATGCGCCGTATGGGTGGCAAGGACAGCGGTGCCGGCGGTGTGTTCTCCGTTGGCAAATCCAAGGCCAAGATTTTCGACAAGGATGGTCCTATTCAGGTCACCTTCAAGGATGTGGCCGGTCTTTCCGAAGCCAAGACCGAGATTGAAGAGATTGTGGAATTTCTCAAAAACCCGCAGCGCTACACCAACCTTGGCGGTAAAATTCCCAAAGGTGCTCTGCTCGTTGGCCCTCCGGGAACAGGTAAAACACTCCTGGCCAAAGCAGTGGCCGGCGAAGCCAACGTGCCGTTCTTCTCCATGTCCGGTTCCGACTTCGTTGAGATGTTTGTGGGTGTGGGCGCCTCGCGTGTGCGCGACCTTTTCCGCCAAGCCAAAGAGAAAGCCCCATGCATTGTGTTTATCGATGAGATTGATGCCGTTGGCCGTGCCCGTGGCAAGAACCCCAACATGGGTGCCAACGACGAGCGCGAGAACACTCTTAACCAACTACTTACAGAAATGGACGGCTTCGGCACCAACAGCGGTGTGATTATCCTTGCCGCCACCAACCGCGCCGACATCCTTGACAAGGCTCTGCTCCGTGCCGGACGCTTTGACCGTCAGATATATGTGGATCTCCCCGATCTCAACGACCGTGTGGCCATTTTCAATGTGCATCTGCAGAAGATCAAAACTGACAGCACCGTGGATGTGGATCTTCTGGCCCGCCAGACTCCCGGATTTTCCGGTGCCGACATAGCCAATGTGTGCAACGAGGCTGCCCTTATTGCCGCCCGCCACAACAAGGATTTCGTGGGCCGTCAGGATTTCATTGACGCCGTTGACCGCATCATAGGCGGATTGGAGAAACGCTCAAAAATCACCACCGACGAGGAGAAACGCGCCATCGCCGTCCATGAAGCCGGACACGCCACCGTGTCATGGTTCCTGCGCTATGCCAACCCTCTCATCAAGGTCACCATTGTGCCGCGTGGCAAAGCTCTCGGTGCCGCGTGGTATCTCCCGGAAGAACGACAAATCACACCTACCCAGGCTCTTCTTGATGAGATGTGCGCCACCCTTGGCGGACGCGCTGCTGAAGAGGTGTTCCTTGGCCGCATCTCCACCGGAGCCGCCAACGACCTCGAGCGCGTCACCAAGCAAGCCTACGCCATGGTGGTGTACTACGGCATGAGCGACAAACTGCCCAACCTCAGCTACTATGACTCTACCGGACAGGATTACGGATTCTCCAAACCATACAGCGATGACCGCGCCCAAATGATTGACCAGGAAGTGTCGCGCATCATCAACGAGCAGTATGAACGCGCCAAAGCCATTCTTCGCGAGCACTCCGAAGGCCACGGCCATCTTGCCGACACCCTGATTCAGCGCGAAGTGATCTTCACCGAGGATGTTGAAAAGATTTTCGGCAAGCGTCAATGGGTGTCTCGCACCGATGAGATTCTCGCCGCCAACGAGCAGTCGGCCAAAGCATTGCCGGCAGCCTCCGACCACACTGCTCCCAACCCTGAATCCCCGATGCCCGATGAGCCGAAGTCCGACGAGCCGCATAGCGATGACAGTCCCGACACTCCGCCACCATTTTCCGGAGTGAAGTAATAGCCTTCTCTATCAGGCTCTGAAACATAACAGACGCCCCGCCACCTGAACAGCTCAGACGGCGGGGCGATATTTGTCAGTGTCCCGATCAGTCCATATTGATTTCGGCTTCACACATCTCCTTATACTCCAGCCATTCGGGATCGTTTTCGCAATATATCTCCAACGGCAGTACAGGAAATTCGGACAGACATTCATTCAGTTTTCTGCCGAAAATATGGGTGGAAAGAGTGTAAAATATCCAATTGCGCTCGTCGTCGCCGGTATAGATCCCGGTCAGCACAGCCACAGGATCCTTGGCAAAACATCCGGTCAACGCCTCCTGCACCTGCTCCATAAGCGTGGAGGTGGCCACATCAGGCATCCCCGATGCGTCGCCGCTATAGCGCCATGTCACCTCCACACGGATATTGAATTTCGGATTGTCCATCCATTTTCTCACATCCTTGCGCCCGGTGACCATTATCAATCTGCCACTTTCGCTTTGGGTGGGGGCAGTCCACCATGATTGTTGTTCGCTCATATTTTATAACTTTCGTGCCAAATATTTGGCTCTTTCGTGCCAAGTGGCTATTTTTGTACAAAAGTAATTGTAAAAATCCAAGAACCATACTTTTCACAATGGAAATAAAAGGAAAAATCATTCTTGCCCTTCCTGAAATGTCGGGCACATCCAAAAGCGGCAACGCTTGGAAAAAACGTGAATACGTGCTCGAAACACAGGAAACATACCCCAAAAAGGTGCATTTTGACTTTTTTGGCGAGCGCGCTGACCAGTATCCTCTCAATGTGGGCGATGATGTGACCCTGTCGTTTGACATCGAGAGCCGCGAATACAATGGCCGTTGGTACACCAGCATCCGTGGCTGGAAAGCCGAGAAGGCCGGCGCAGCTCCCGCACCTGCAGCCGGTGACGGATTTCCCGCACCTCCCCCTGCAGTAGAGCTTCCCGCCGCCGATCCCACCGACGACCTCCCTTTCTGACACTGAACTTTCACACACACCACACTCATCGGAGCTCATACCCTGTCCTCAAACAATGGCATGAGTTCCGATGCTTTTAAAGTAGATTTGCACTCAGAACAACAATCAACCATGAATTTCCGATTTATTACAACAGCGAGCCTCACACTGGCCGCTTCCATTCTGGCAGCCGCCGCTGACTCTCCTGACCCCAACCGCAACGCCACCTACACCCCCACTCCCGAAATTCTTGAAGCCCGGCAGGAATTTGCCGACTCAGGCCTCGGCATATTTCTCCACTGGGGCATATACTCCATGTTTGGCCAAGGCGAATGGTTTCTCAACTACGATGTTGACGCCCAGGAGTATGCCAAGGCCGCACGCGGATTTTTCCCCGCTCATTTCAATGCCGCCGAATGGGTGAGCGCCATCAAGGCTTCCGGAGCCAAATATATCTGCTTCACCTCGCGCCACCATGATGGATTCTCCATGTGGCACACCAAGCAGTCGCCCTACAACATTGTTGACGGCACCCCTTTCAAGCGCGACATCCTCAAGGAGCTGGCCGATGAATGTCACAAACAAGGGATAAAACTGCACCTCTACTATTCACATATCGACTGGACACGTGATGACTACCCCATGGGGCGCACCGGACACACCACCGGCCGCGACTCCACCAAAGCCAACTGGCCGCAGTACTATAAATTCATGAACGCACAGCTCAAGGAGCTGCTCACCAACTATGGCGAAATCGGAGCTATCTGGTTTGACGGATTGTGGGACCACGACGAGGACTCCGTGCCTTTCAACTGGCAGCTTCCCGAGCAATATGCCATGATTCACAAGCTCCAGCCGCGATGCCTCATCGGCAACAACCACCACATCACTCCCTACCCCGGCGAGGATATCCAGATTTTTGAGCGCGACATTCCCGGACAGAACACCGCCGGATTGTCGGGGCAGGATATCTCACGCTTGCCGCTTGAAACTTGCCAGACCATGAACGGCATGTGGGGCTACCGTATCAAAGATCAGGACTACAAGGATCTGCGGACTCTCATCCATTATCTCGTCAACACCGCCGGAATGGGTGCCAACCTCCTTCTCAACATCGGGCCGCAACCGTCGGGCGAACTTCCCGAAGTGGCTGTAAGCAGGCTCAAGGAGATGGGACAATGGATGGAGAAGTATGGCTCTACCATCTACCGCACCACCGGGAGCGATTTCCCCGCGCAGAAATGGGGCACCACCACCCGCCGGGAGAATACTCTGTTTGTTCACATCCTCACTCCCGACTCCACCGACATCCACCTGCCGCTGACCTGCAAGGTGAAGAGCGCCAAGGAGTTTGAATCCGGCAAAAAAGTACGATTCACCACCAACAAAAAGGATGGCAGTGTGACCCTGCACCTTGACTCTATCCCCACAGCCATCGACCATATCGTTGAACTTCAAACCACAGCCAAGTGATTATCCCGCAGCTTGAAATATGCGCCGCCGACATCCACAGTGTCCATGCAGCAGCTCAGGGAGGTGCCAACCGTGTGGAGCTATGCTCCGGATTGGCCGAAGGTGGCATGACCCCATCCATAGGGTTGGCTGAGGCAGCCCTGAAAGTGCCTCAGTTGAAGATTCATGTTCTCATCCGGCCCCGCCCCGGCGACTTTCTGTACTCCAACGAGGAAGTGGAGTTGATGCTCCGCGACATCAAGGAGTTCCGACAGCTCGGGGTGCATGGAGTGGTGATAGGTGCACTCACCCCCGACGGCGATGTTGACACCGGTTTATGCTCGCAACTGATTGCCGCAGCCGGGGATATGAGCATCACATTCCACCGGGCATTCGACCTCACCCGCTCCCCGCAGAAGGCGATGGAGCAGATTATTGCACTTGGATGCCACCGGATACTCACCTCCGGCTGCGCACCTTCGGCCCGTCAGGGAGTGGAGATGCTTGCACAGCTGCAGCGGATGGCCGGCGACAGGCTTACGATTCTTGCCGGAGGCGGTGTGACCCCCGCCAATGCCGCTGAAATAATGAAGTTTGGCGGGGTGCACGAACTTCACGCTTCTGCCCGCGGCGCTATGCCAAGCGCCATGAAGTTCAGGCATCAAGGCGTGAGCATGGGTACCCCCGGAACCGACGAATACGCACGCCTCACCACCGACGCAGCGATAGTTGACAAAATTGTTAATGCCATGAAATAATTGATTATGAAAATCCGACTTTCAATTTTTGCCCTGTCCGCCATGATTGCCATGCAGCTGTCGGCACAGATCGCCGACAAGGCCGTGCTGGACGATTTCAACGCCCGGCTGCCGCAGCTGACAGGCAATAATATCAGCAATATCAAAGAGCTGTTCAATGGGCCGCTCACCCCTGAACAGCGTCAGGCTCTCCAGGTGCTCTACGCCTATATGCCGCTTCCGGATGTCACCGACCACTCCGCGGATTTTTTCCTCGACAATGTCAACGCATCGCTGCAGGCCCGGCAGGAGATGCCGTGGGGCAAAACGGTGCCGGACAGGGAGTTCCGCCATTTTGTGCTCCCTGTTCGTGTCAACAACGAGACAATCGACCTGCACCGTCCGGTGTTCTACAACGAACTGAAAGAGCGTGTGAAACACCTCTCTATGCGTGATGCCATCCTTGAAATCAACCATTGGTGTCACGAGAAAGCCACATACCAACCCTCCGACGGACGCACCCACGCACCGTTGGCCACGGTTTACACAGCCATTGGGCGATGCGGCGAAGAATCCACATTCACCGTGGCCGCCCTCAGGGCCATGGGCATCCCTGCCCGTCAGGTTTACACTCCGCGCTGGGCACATACCGATGATAATCATGCCTGGGTGGAAGCGTGGGCCGACGGACAATGGTATTTTCTCGGAGCCTGCGAGCCTGAGCCGGTGTTGAATCTCGCATGGTTCAACGCTCCCGCCTCGCGTGGGATGCTTATGAACTCCCGCGTTTACGGCCGCTACGATGGACCGGAAGAGAAACTGCTGCAAAAGCTCAATTACACCGATATCAATGTGACGCCCATCTACGCTCCGGTGGACACCACCCATGTCACTGTACTCGCTCAGGATGGATCTCCGGTGAGCGATGCCTCCGTCACATTCCGCCTATACAACTACGGTGAGTTCTACCCTATCGTGGGCAAAACCACCGGTGCCGATGGCACCACCGAGCTGATCACCGGCTTGGGCGATATGCTCGTATGGGCGCAGAAAGATGGCAAGTTTGGATTCACCAAAACATCTGTGGGCAAGGATAAAAGTGTCACCGTCACTCTCGCGGGAGCCCCTGCCGCCTCCACCTTTGAGCTTGACATTGTGCCGCCGGTGCCCGGAAACAACATCACCCATGTCACCGATGAGCAGGTGGCTGCAAACCAGGCGCGGCTTGCCTGCGAGGATTCTATCCGCGGGGCCTACACCTCATCATTCGCCACCGCGGAGCAAGCCGTTACATTGGCCAATCAGCTTGGACTCGACGAAGCCGACATGAAATATGTGATGGCACACGCCCGCGCCAACCATGGAGTGCTCGCCGATTTCCTGCGTTCCACCCCTGCACACGACCGCCGCCGCGCACTGGATTTAATCAAAGCCCTTAGCGTGAAGGATATCAGCGATGTCACCGCCGAGGTGCTGAACGACTGTATGACCTCGCCCATCTACCCCACGGAGCTGTACATTGACTATATCCTGTCGCCGCGCATCGACACCGAAGAGCTCACAGCGTTCCGCAAACCTGTCAATTCCCACTTCTCGCCGGAGCAGCAAACAGAGTTCCGTGCCGACCCGCTGAAATGGGTGAAATGGGTGGCCGACTCCATTGACGGCACAGCCGAATGGTACCCTTCCAACGCCCGCATGAGCCCCGTGTCCACACTCGCCTACCGCCACACCGCCCCTGCTTCGCGCAACATATTTTTTGTGGCCGGAGCAAGAGCCATCGGCATCCCCGCCCGCATCAATCCTGTGACCAACCATCCACAATGGGCCGACAGCAACAGCAAATGGGTGAACGCTGATTTTGAAACTCCCACCGAAGCCGTGGCAGCGCCCAAGGGCAAGCTCCAGCTCTCATTCTCCACCACCGGACGCATCGATGACCCGAAATATTACATTCACTTCACATTGTCAAAAATCGACGATGGACGCGACCAACTTCTCAACTATCCCGAAGATGGCACATGGAGCTCGCTGTTCAAAGACCCCACTGAGGTGGAGGCCGGAGAATATATGCTTGTCACAGGTCAGCGGATGGCCAACGGCAGCGTGCTGTCGCGCATTGATTTCTTCACCGTGGCTCCCGATTCGCTCACAGTGCACCCGCTCGTGATCCGTCAGGACTCTACCGATGTGCAGGTGATCGGCAACTTCGATGCCGAGACATTGTATCACGACATCAATACCGCCTCCGATAAATCGGTGCTCTCCACCACTGGACGCGGATACTATGTACTTGGCATTCTCAAACCCAACCATGAGCCCACCAACCATGCCCTGCGCGACATTGCCGCTGTGGCTCCCGAGCTCGAGAAATGGGGTCGCAGCATTATCCTGCTCTACCCCGACGCCAACCAACTCAAGCGTGCCGACCCATCACTCATGCAGGGGCTCCCATCCACCACGGTGCTTGGTCTTGACATCAACTCCTCCGCCGCCAATTCCATCATTGAAAGCATGAAGCTGCCATCAAGCGAGCTGCCGATATTCATCATCGCCGACACATTCAACCGCATTGTGTTTGTAACCCAAGGGTACACAATCGGCCTCGGCGACACCATGATCGACACCATCCACAAACTCCAATAGTAGAATTTCCATACGCAGCGAGGGGGCACTTCATTGAAGGCCCCCTCGCTCATATTATTGTATATCAACCGCCGGCTATTTATACATAGCCGCGAATGATGCCGCGCTTGGAATTACGCACAAAAAGTATGATTTCATCTCTCTCCTTAGTGGCGGGAAGCTCAGCCTCGATGCGCTCCACGGCATCGGTGTTGTTGAGTCCGGAAAGATAGAGATAGCGGTAGATCTCCTGAATGTCGCGAATCACTTCGGAGGTGAACCCACGGCGACGCAACCCTATGGAATTGACTCCAGCGTAGGCAATCGGCTCGCGGGCCGCCTTCACGTATGGAGGAATATCCTTGTTGACAAGCGCACCGCCCTGAATCATCACATGGGGACCGATGTGGCAGAACTGATGGATTAGAGTGCCTCCGCCAATCACAGCGAAATTATCCACCACCACTTCACCGGCTATCTGGGTGGCGTTGGAGATAATCACATTGTCACCAACCACGCAGTCGTGGGCTATATGGCTGTAGGCCATGATGAGGCAGTTGTTGCCCACCACAGTTTTGCCCTTGGCGGCAGTGCCGCGGTTCACAGTCACACACTCACGGATGGTGGTGTTGTCACCGATAATGGCAAGAGTGTCCTCGCCGCGGAATTTCAAATCCTGGGGAATGCCGGAAATCACAGCACCGGGAAAAATGGTGCAGTTCTTGCCGATACGGGCACCCTCCATGATGGTAACATTGGACCCGATGCGGGTACCTTCACCAATCTCCACATTCTGCTCGATGGTGACAAAAGGATCAATCACCACGCTGGGAGCTATCTTGGCAGCGGGATGGATATATGCTAACGGTTGCTTCATATCTATTTGTTTTTAACTATTTGAGCCATGAATTCACACTCGCTCACAATCTTTTCGCCGACAAAGGCATAACCCTTCATCACAGCACATCCGCGACGGAGCTCGGTCATGAACGACACATGGAATATCAGTGTGTCGCCGGGCACCACCTTGTTGCGGAACTTCACATTGTCAATCTTCATGAAATATGTGGAGTAGCGTTCAGGATCATCCACGGTTGACAGCACAAGCAGGCCACCTGTCTGAGCCATAGCCTCTATCTGAAGCACACCGGGCATCACCGGTTCCTGAGGGAAGTGACCGGGGAAGAAAGGCTCATTGGCTGTGATATTCTTCATACCCACGATATAGTTCTCGCCCTTCTCGATGATTTTGTCAACGAGCAGGAACGGATAGCGGTGGGGAAGGAGTTCGCGGATGCGGTTGTTGTCCATCAGCGGAGCCTTGTTGGGGTCGTAGAGCGGAGCCTGCACATCCTGACGCTTGATCTCCTTGCGGATTTTCTGGGCAAACTTGGTGTTAATGCTGTGACCGGGACGGGTGGCTATCACTTTGCCCTTGATGGGTCGGCCAATGAGAGCGAGGTCGCCCATGATATCAAGCAATTTGTGGCGGGCAGGCTCATTGTCGCTGCTCAACGGAGCAGCCTGGATATAACCGAACTCAGCCACATGCTTGTGTGGAACTCCCATCATGTCGGCGATATGGTTGAGCTCGTCCTGAGCCATCAGCTTGTCGTAAATCACGATAGCATTCTCAAGGTCGCCGCCCTTGATGAGATTGTTCTTTACAAGAGGCTCTATTTCGCGAACAAACACAAATGTGCGGCTCGAAGCTATCTCCTTGGCAAAATCGTCAATATTCTCCAGCGATGCATACTGGTTTGTAAGCACCGGGCTGTCAAACTGCACCATCACATCAACAGAGAAATCCGAATCCGGGAGCACAACGATTGAAGCTCCGGTAGCCTCATCGCGCATCGACAGCTTCTGCTTCACGATGTAGAAATCCTTGTCAGCTTTCTGCTCCTCCAAGCCCACTTCCTGAATCTTTTCGGCATACTCGCGGGCACTGCCGTCAAGGATAGGTATCTCCGGACCTGTCACCTTAATAAGGCAGTTGTCGATACCGAAAGCATAAAGAGCTGCCATGGCATGCTCGATGGTGCTGACGGTCACATCGCCGCGGCCAATCACGGTGCCGCGTGTGGTGGACAATACGTTTTCGGCCAAAGCGTCAATCACAGGCTGACCTTCGAGGTCCACACGCTGAATTTTATATCCGTGATTCTCGGGGGCGGGGCAAAATTCGGCATCAATCATCATGCCGGTATGCAACCCTTTACCGTGCACCGAAAACGGGGATTTAAGAGTAATTTGTCGCATAGGTATTTACGCTTTATTTTTTCATGTTGTTAATTTCTTTTTCAAGACGGCGCACTGCGTCATACAGTCCAGGCAGATTCTTCACATTCACGGCCTGCCGTCCGTACTCTCTCAGGTCCATTGCAGGAGTGCCGAACAGGCGGGCGCCAGCCTCGATGCTCTTTTGAGTGCCCGACTGGGCGGCTATCTGCGCTCCGTCGCCCACAGTGATATGTCCGGCAAGACCTACCTGACCGCCAATCATGCAGTGCGAACCGATATGTGTGCTGCCTGCCACTCCGGCCTGTGCAGCCATAACGGTGCTCTCGCCCACGGTACAGTTGTGGGCTATCTGAATCAGATTGTCAAGCTTCACACCGTTGGCGATGCGGGTACTCCCCATCATGGCACGGTCCACAGTGGTGTTGGCACCGATCTCCACATCATCGCCAATCTCCACATTGCCAATCTGCGGTATCTTGTCGTAATGACCGTCAACCGGAGCAAAGCCGAAGCCGTCAGCACCAATCACAGCTCCCGAATGGATGATGCAACGCTCACCCACTTTGCAGCCGTGATATATCTTGGCGCCGGAATATATGATCGAGTCTTTGCCTACCGACACATTATCGCCGAGATATGCCTGAGGATAAATCTTGGCTCCGGGAGCTATTCTGCACCCTTTGCCGATATATGCGAAAGCTCCGACATAGGCATCTTCGGGAATCTCCACACCATCGGCTATGAAGCACGGCTGCTCTATCCCTTTGTACACCGGGGTGAGCATCTGCTGCACCATAGTGAGAAGATGGGCCACTGTGGCGTAGGGGTCATCCACGCGGATGAGGGTGGCCTTCACCGGCTGCTCCGGGACGAAATCCCGCTTTACAAGCACTGCCGACGAGTTGGTGGTGTAGATATAATGAATATATTTTGGATTGGCCAAAAACGATATGGCACCGGGGTGGCCCTCCTCAATTTTGGCAAATGTGCTGATTTTAACTTCGCCGTCACCCTCCACAGTTCCGTTGCAGAGCGCGGCAATCTGGTTAGCGGAAAATTCCATTTCTACAGATTGATGTTCACATTAGATAAAATAATATGCAAAGGTGGCAAAAAAAATTCACATAACGGCCTATTCATGTGCAAAAAGTGACACTCCGGAGTCTTCCACGCGGATTTTCCCCTGCTTCAGCAAATGTCCCACCGCCTTCTTGAAATCCTTTTTGCTGCAATGCAGAGTCATGCTGATAGCCTCGGGCGATGACTTGTCGGTGAGCGGCACAAATCCGTTGTTCTGCTCCAGCATCCGCAGCAATTTTTCGGCCACAGCCGAGGAGCGTTCCATTGCAGCAGCGCCGGCCACAAGGTCGATTTTGCCATCGCGGCGCACTTTTGCCACATGAGCCTCCACTTCGCTACCTATCTCCAACGGAGCGTAGAGCGATGATTCATACACCATTCCCTGATGAAGATTGTCAACAATGCACAGATAGCCGAGCTCGGTGTGCTTGTACACAAGAGCCTTCACTTTCTGGCCACGCTTATATTCAGGCGGCATATTTCCCAGAAACTTCTCTATTTTGGCAGAGCACACCACCCTTTGGGAAGCATCGTCGAGATACAGATACACAAGATACTGCATACCTACATTCATCTTCACCTTCTGCTCGCGGAACGGACACAGCAGATTTTTCATCAACCCCCAGTCGAGGAATGCTCCGATGCGGTTGACAGCCACCACATCAAGAAATGCAAATTCGCCCACCTGAGCAAACGGATGCTCGGTGGTGGCCACAGGGCGGTCCTCGGAATCGGTATATACAAACAGATTCATCTTATCGCCCACCACAGGGGGTTCAGTTATATAACGCGAAGGCAGAAGCACCTCATTTCCTTTGTCATCGGCGAGATACACACCGAAATCCACGATGCGGGCCACTGTCAATTCATTTTCTTTTCCTATTTTCATCAGCTTTTTGGTTATGAGTTTAACAAAAGTAGCTATAATTTCCGTACTTTTGCATCATCATGGACGAAATACTTAAATATTTTCCCGACCTCAGCGACATGCAACGCCAACAGCTGGCCATGCTCGGACCGCTTTACAGCGAATGGAACGAAAAAATCAATGTCATATCACGCAAGGATATATCCAATCTATACGAGCGGCATATACTCCACTCCGCCGCCATTGCCAAATTCGTCACTCCCGCACCGGGCACAGCTGTTCTTGACCTCGGCACCGGAGGCGGCTTCCCCGGTATTCCGCTCGCCATCCTCTGGCCGCAATGCCGCTTCCACCTCATTGACCGCATAGGCAAGAAAATCAAGGTGGCCTCCTCGGTGGCCCAGGCCATCGGCCTCACCAATGTCACATTTCAGCACGGTGACATGGGCGAGTGTCACAAAAAATTTCATTTCGTGGTGAGCCGCGCAGTGATGCAGCTCAGCGAGCTTGTGAAACTGGTGCGCCGCAATATATCCGCACCCGATGCCAACAGTTTGCCCCCGGGTTTGTTATGCCTTAAAGGTAAAGACCTCGCCGAGGAGATAGCGGCTGTGCACCGTCCTGTGATTGAAGTGCCTTTGAGCGACTATTTTTCCGAGGAGTTCTTCACCTCAAAATCTATCATCTATGTAGAATTATGAAAATAGCTCGATTTGAATTCAATCTGTTCGGAGTCAACACATATATTGTGTGGGACGAAACCACCCTGCAGGCCGCTGTGATTGACCCCGGAATGCAGTCGGATGCCGAAGCCTTGCAGCTCGACGAGTTCATCAAGGCCCACAATCTCAATCCGGTGCACCTCATCAACACCCACCTGCATATCGACCACACTCTTGGCAATGACCATATAATCAGCACCTACAATCTTGCCACCGCCGCGCATCAGGGTGATGCCACCCTTGGACTCGCACGGGCCGAACAGGCACGGATGTTCCATCTGCCCATCCCTACCCCGACACCCTTGTCCATTGCTTTGCAGCTGCACGACAACGACACTGTAAGCATAGGCTCCGGCTCACTCAAAGTCATCGAGGTACCTGGCCATTCTCAAGGATCTATTGCGCTGTATGATGCCGCGGACGGATTTGTGATTACCGGCGATGCGCTTTTCAACGGCTCCATAGGCCGCACCGACCTGCCGGGGGGCGATTACGCTACCCTGATTAAAGCCATTCAAACAAAGCTCCTCACCCTCCCCGACGCCACAGTGGTGTATCCCGGTCACGGACCGGCCACAACCATCGGTGAGGAAAAGCGACAAAACCCCTATATCTAAGGCTGGAAAGGATTGAAATGATTCACATCCAACTGTTCGCCGGACAGCAATGTCTCGCGGATTGCCTTAACGTGCTCCTTGATTGCGCGGTACTGCATGATATCGGCCAATGAGCTCGTGGCTATGCTGTCGTCAATATCCTTCAAACGGTCGTCAATCTCTTTGACGGTTTCCTCCACCCCATTCGGGCCGGGCAGACTCATCAAGAGAGCCAGCAACCATATCTTGTGGTTGAACGGCACACACTCAGCGAGATAAGGGAGCGTCTTTTCCCAACGGTCGGTGCGGAAATACAGCTCTACCATAAATTCCGGATTGTAGTTGCGGACATATCCAAGCTCCTCCGCCACCTCCATAATCTGAGCCAGATGCTCGTAATCGCCAAGAGATGTGTATTTCGTCACAAGGCCGTCAAATTGCATTTCAAGCAATTCCGGATTGACATTCGTCACTGCGGAGCGCAACAAATCCCCGATATTCAAACCGCTGTCAAACATTGATATCGGCACAATCACCAACAGATCGCACCCCTTCATGGTCAGGTGCCTCTTGAGCACCTCCATAGCCTCACCCTTGCGATCGCTCAGCTGGAGGGCATGGGCATAGGCAAGGCTCACTGATGCCTCATCAGGATATAGGGTATATGCTTTTCGGGCTGCGTCCAGAGCTTCATCTATCCTTGGCGGATCCATAGCCAGCAGACAATCCGACTTCAGTATCAGCGACTTCTGCGATTTGGGATTTATGGCCAAAGCATACTCCACACACCCTAAAGCCCGCTCGGGGTCTTCCTGTCGCGACATTGCGACATCGGCGGCATACTCCCAGAATCCCAAATCGTATGGCGAAGCCATGGTGAGGTCGTCAAGAGCATTGTTGACAAACTCAAAATCACTGTCAAGGCCGCTGTCGAGCACAGCACCCACAATATCATACATCACAGTCTCGGGATATTGTGCAAGCTGCTTCAAGAGCTCATAATGGTCCATAAGCCACTGCTCCTGCCCTGCTTCGTGCGCCGCATCAATGAGTTGAATCACCTCCTCATCCTCCATTGTTCCCGGCTTCACACCTTTGACCAGCATGGAGAATTCATTGGCAGCGAGCTGCGCCACATTTTTCTTGATACGCAACTGTGTGAGCCGTGTGAGAAAATGTTTACCGGGGATGGTTGATATAACTTTCGATGCAGCCTCATTGCTGCCCATACTCCAGTAGAGCAGAGCTTTGCGCTCGGCAATACTCACGCTTCCGGGGCATAGCCGCTCGGCAAGCAACACCACTTCTGTGCGCACCGCGTCGTCGCCCACATCCGAAGCATAATCAAACACATCGAGCAGCTCGGCTTCATCGTAGTAACGCTCCGACAATGGCTGATCCATATCGGCTACAAATTGCCGATACAACTGCTCGACACTATTATTGTGTTCCATCCGGAATGGTGCCGATTATTTTTTCTGAACCTTTTCCCAGCTGTCTTTCAATGCAATGGTGCGGTTGAACACAAGATGGTCGGGGGTGCTGTCGAGGTCGGGAGTGAAATAACCTATGCGCTGGAACTGGAAGTGGGCACCGGGCACAGCGTTTTCGGCCAGATACGGCTCCACCTTGATACCTTCCACCACCTTCAAGGAATCGGGATTGAGAAGTTCGCGGAAATCTTTCTCTGTTTCAGCTGCAGGGTTCTCCACGGCAAACAAACGGTCGTACAATCTTGCGGTAGCATCAACAGCTGTGGCCGCGTTCACCCAATGGAGAGTGCCTTTGACCTTGCGCATGCTTCCGGGCAAACCGCTACGGGTGTCGGGGTCGTATGTACAATGGATGGTGGTGATATTACCGTCTGCATCCTTCTCCACACCCACACATTTCACTATGTAGGCACCCTTGAGGCGCACCTCAGCGTCGGGAGCAAGACGGAAGAATTTCTTGGGCGGATTCTCCATGAAGTCATCGCGCTCTATATACAGCTCGCGGCCGAAAGGCATGCTGTGGGTGCCTGCATTGGGATCCTCGGGATTGTTTTCCAACTCCACCATCTCGGTTTGGCCCTCGGGATAGTTGTCAATCACCACTTTCACAGGGTTCATCACAGCCATCACACGGGTGGACACAGCGTTGAGGTCCTCGCGCACAGCGTGTTCAAGCAGCGACACACTGTTGAGCGCTTCATATTTGGTATAGCCGATTTTCTCAATGAAGTTGCGGATGGATTGCGGAGTATAGCCGCGGCGGCGCATACCAGAGATGGTCGGCATACGGGGATCATCCCATCCGGCCACCAGTCCTTCCTTCACCAACTGCAGCAGCTTGCGCTTGCTCATCACGGTGTAGGTGAGATTGAGGCGGTTGAACTCTATCTGTCGGGGGCAGTAGCTCTCATCGGCGAGTTCCTTGACAAAATACTCATAGAGAGGACGGTGCACCACAAATTCCAATGTGCATATAGAGTGTGTCACACCTTCAAAATAATCGCTCTGGCCGTGGGCGAAGTCATACATAGGATAAACTTTCCACTTGGTGCCGGTGCGGTGGTGGGGAGTTTTGATGATGCGATACATTATCGGGTCGCGGAAGTGCATGTTGGGCGATGCCATGTCGATTTTGGCGCGGAGCACACGTGCGCCTTCGTCAAACTCACCGGCATTCATACGCTCAAACAGGTCGAGGTTCTCCTCCACGGAGCGGTTGCGATATGGCGAATCCTGTCCCGGAGTGGTGGGAGTGCCTTTCTGCGCGGCAATCTGCTCGGAAGTCTGGTCGTCAACGTATGCCTTCCCCTCCTTGATAAGGCGCACGGCCAAATCATAAAGCTGGGGGAAATAGTCGCTGGCGTAATATTCCCTGTTGCCCCAGTCAAAACCGAGCCAGTGGATATCCTCGCGGATGGAGTCAACATACTCCACATCTTCCTTCACAGGGTTGGTATCATCGAAACGGAGATTGCAGGTGCCGCCGAATTTCTCAGCCACACCGAAATCCATACATATAGCCTTGGCATGACCTATATGAAGGTAGCCGTTGGGCTCGGGCGGGAAACGGGTGTTGAGTCTGCCACCGTTCTTGCCGGCCTGCAGGTCGTCCCACACAATTTGCTCTACAAAGTTAAGTCCTTTCTTCTCTGTACCTTCGGTTTCTTCTATTTCAGCCATTGCCTTCTATTTATACTGATTTATTATCGTTTTTATTCATTGGCGCACATATCGCCATTTAAGCCACAAAGTTAGCCAACCTTGTTCAAACAACCAAAGCGTTAGCCCAAAAAATCACCTGATGGCAAACGGATAGGTCACCTCCCACAGATAGAGCGCCTGGGGTGGCATCGATGTGCCGGCGGCACACCGGTCGCGCTTGGACACAATATCCATGAACTCGCGCTCGCTGATTTTGCCGCGCCCTACATCCACAAGTGTGCCCACCACGGCCCGCACCATATTGCGCAGAAACCGGTCGGCAGTGATCACAAACACCATTCCGTCAGGGCCCACACTGCGCCACTCGGCTTCAGTCACATTGCATATATTGGTTTTGGTGTCGGTATGCAATTTGGCAAACGAGGTGAAATCCTCTACCTCCAGCAGATGCTTGGCAGCATGGTTCATAGCCTCGTAATCAAGATGTTGCGGAGCCTGCCACGCCAGCGGATAAAAAAACGGCGATTTGCCGGTTGTGGCATAATAGTGGTAGGTGCGGCTTGTGGCGTCAAACCGCGCATGGGCGGTATCATGCACCGGAAACACCGAGTAAACGGCAATATCCTTGCCCACAATCGAATTGATGGCGCGCACCAGTTGCGTCTCGTCGGCCACAGGAGCCTCGAGATCGAAATGGGCCACCATCATCCGGGCATTGACGCCGGTGTCGGTGCGCCCTGCCCCAGTGATTTTCACCTCATGGCGCATAATCGTGCTCAGGCCGCGCTCCAGCACCTCCTGCACACTTATTGCATTGGGCTGTGACTGCCATCCGTGGAAAGGCTCACCCCGATAGGCGAGCCGCATGAAGTATCTATACATCAGTCCTTTTCAAGATAGGTGTACCCATACAGACCCGAGCGGTAGTTGCTTAGGAACTCCCTGCCCTCCTCGGGTGTGATGCGTCCGGCTTTCATGGACGAGGTGACCCATGTTTCCACGTTGCGTACCAGCTTCTTGGGGTTGAACTCCACATAGTCAAGCACTTCGGCCACTGTTTCACCGTCAATGATACGGTCGATCTCATACCGGTCCTTATACACCGATATATGCACCGCATTGGTATCGCCGAACAGATTGTGCATATCACCCAGTATCTCCTGATAGGCACCCACAAGGAACACACCTATATAATAAGGCTCACCATTTTTGAGCGAATGAACAGGAAGAGCGTTGGAGGTGCCGTGGGATGTGATGAAATTGGCTATCTTGCCGTCGCTGTCGCAGGTGATATCCTGAATGGTGCAGGTACGGTCGGGACGCTCATCGAGACGGCTGATGGGTATGATGGGGAAAAGCTGGTCAATGGCCCACGAATCGGGCAGCGACTGGAAGAGTGAGAAATTGCAGAAATATTTATCCGGCAGCATTTTCGATATCTTCCGCAGCTCCTCGGGAGCGTGCTTCATATCGTTGGCCATCTCGCCCACCTCACGAGCAATCGACCAGAACAGTTTCTCAATCTGCGCACGGGTGTTAAGGTCAAGCATACCGAGGCTGAACAGGTCAAGAGCTTCCTCCCTGATTTGCAGGGCATCGTGCCAACTTTCAAGCAACCTTGGCTGGTCAAGGCGGTCCCAGATGGTGTAAAGCTCCCGCAGCAGCTCATGGGCATCGGGGTTCACCTCCTCGCTATCTTTCCACACCGGCAGCGAAGTGGTTTCCAACACCTCAAACACCAGCACGGAATGATGGGCGGTGAGCGACCGACCGCTCTCGGTTATGATATTGGGCTGCGAGATATTGTTTTTCACACACACATCCACCAGTGCCGACACGGCATCGTTGGCATACTCCTGGATGCTGTAGTTCATCGAACTTTCCGACGAAGCGTTTCTCGTGCCGTCGTAATCCACTCCGAGGCCGCCGCCAATATCCACGAAGTCGATGTTGAATCCGAGGTTGGTAAGCTGCACGTAGAACTGCATCGCCTCGCGCAGAGCATTCTTGATCAGCCGTATTTTGGTCACCTGACTGCCGATATGGAAATGAATCAGTTTCAGACAGTCAGCCAGTCCTTTCTTTTTAAGGGTGTCCAAAGCCTGCAGCAGCTCTGTGGAATTAAGTCCGAATTTCGACTGGTCGCCGCCACTCTCCTCCCATTTGCCGGAGCCGGACGACGACAATTTGATACGTATGCCGATGTTGGGCTTGATGCCAAGCCGCTTGGCCACAGTGGCTATCACATTGAGCTCATTGATCTTCTCCACCACGAGAAAGATTCTCCTGCCCATTTTCTGGGCAAGCAGAGCCAGCTCCACAAAGCTTTCATCCTTGTAGCCGTTGCATATAATCAAGGCGTTTTCGGCTATATTGGTGGCAAGCACTGCATGGAGTTCCGGCTTGGAACCGGCCTCAAGTCCAATATTGAACTTCTTGCCGTGGCTCACAATCTCCTCCACCACAGGCCGCATCTGGTTGACCTTGATGGGATAGATAATGAAATTCTGAGCCTGGTAGTCATACTCCTCGGCCGCCTGCTTGAAACAGCGCGAAATCTTTTCAATCCTGTTGTCAAGAATGTCGGGAAAGCGCAGGAGCAACGGGGCGGTGACATCCCTCACCTGCAGCTCATCCATGAGCTCCTTGATATCCACCGAAGCATATCCGGCTTTAGGGGTCACTTGCACATGACCTTTATCGTTGATGGAAAAATATTTCAGTCCCCATCCGTTTATATTGTACAGCTCTGCGCTGTCATCAATACGCCATTTTCTCATCTCAAGAAGGTGTTTGTTTTTTAATTGAGCGCAAAAATAACAAAAATCGGGAAATTTATGTGGCATATATCTTATTTTTTGAATACCTTTGCACAATCTATCAACCGACAATACGAACATATTTTACAAAGTTTCAAACCATACTATTTATGAGTAAGAGTATTTGCTATCCTCTGATGATGGCCGGTGTGGTTCTTCTCTCAAGCTGTAACGGCAAGATGAACCCGTTCAAATCCGACTATTTCACCACCAACCCCAACCCCCTCGAGGTCGTTGGAGAGCAGATTCCCGCTACTGTAAGCGGCAATGTACCTGCTAAATTTTTCCAGAAAAATGCGTCTGTGACCATCACCCCCGTGCTGGTTTACAACGGACAGGAAACCAACGGCGCTCCCATCACCTACCAGGGTGAGAAAGTACGTGGCAACAATCCCGTGGTAAGCTACGAAAACGGCGGTCAGCTCACAGTGCCCGTCAACTACGCATACCAGCCCGACATGCTCAAGAGCGAGCTCTACCTCGCGTTCAATGTGGCTCAGGGCAGCAAGCAGTATGTGCTTCCCCGCGTGAAGGTGGCTGATGGTGTGGTTGCCACTTCCACAATGGCTGATGCCGCAACAGTCAACCCCGCTCTGGCTCCCGACAAGTTCCAGCGCATCATCAACGAAAAATACAGCGCTGACATCCGGTTCCTCATCAACCAGGCCAACCTCCGTCAGTCCGAGCTCAAATCGCAGTCGGTGGAAGAGTTCAACAAAAAGCTCAACGCCGCCAATGCCGACTCTTCCCGCGTAATCGAGGAAATCAACATCTCCTCCTACGCTTCGCCCGAAGGATCGCTCGACTTCAACACACGCCTGGCTGAAAACCGCGAGAAAAACACCAGCAAATATCTTGAGAACCAGCTCAAAAAGGACAAAATCACCGAGTTTGGCGAACTCACCTCGCAGTTCACTCCCGAGGACTGGGACGGCTTCCAGAAACTCGTTAGCCAGAGCAACATACAGGACAAAGACCTCATCCTGAGCGTTCTTTCCATGTACAAGGATCCCGAACAGCGCGAAAAAGAAATCCGCAACTTCGCTTCAGTGTTTGAAGCACTTGCCGATGAAATCCTTCCCCAGCTCCGCTACTCACGCCTCACCGCTTCGGTCAACGTGATTGGCAAGAGCGACGAAGAGATTGCCAACCTCGCTCAAACCAACCCCGCAGCCCTCTCCGTTGACGAGCTCCTCTACGCTGCCGCCCTCACCAACGACAACAATCGCAAGAAAGCTATCTATCAGGATGTGACCCGTCTGTATCCTAACGACTACCGCGGCTACAACAACCTTGGTATGACCCAGTACATCGCCAAGGACTATGAGGCTGCTCTCGCAAGCTTCAACCAGGCTGCCAAGCGTGCTCCCGAAAGCTCCGAGGTCAACATGAACCGTGGCCTCGTGTCACTCCTCAACAAGGACTACCGCGCTGCCGCCAACAGCCTCGGCTCTGCCGCTGGTCTGCCCGAAGCCGGCGAAGCCATGGGTGTTTACTACCTCCAGCAGGGTGACTATCCCGCAGCTGTGAAGGCTTTCGGCTCCGCCAAAACCAACAATGCAGCTCTTGCTCAAATCCTCACCAAGGACTACAGCACCGCCAACCGTACTCTTGATGCCGTGGCCAACCCCGATGCTACCACCTACTACCTCAACGCTGTGCTCGGTGCCCGCACCAACAACTCCGATAAGGTTATCTCCAACCTCCGCAAGGCCATCAAGCTTGACGACTCTCTCGCAAGCAAGGCTCTCAGCGACCTTGAATTTGCCAAATTCAACCTCAACGGTGCCATCAACTGATAATCGTTTCACACTCCTATAATGATCAGGACGGTCTAATGGCCGTCCTGATTTTTTTTGGTACCTTTGCATTCCGGAAAGCAAAATATATGATCACTTTCCTCCGTTATATATTTATGAAAACCAAACTGCTTCTTATCTCCGCCCTCATACTGTTGACCATCTCCGGATGCCGTGGTCCAAAACTCGCCACTGCCGATGAGCAAATGGCTCGTGGTGAATATTTTGATGCTTCGAAAACATATCGCAAGATCTACAACAAGCTCACCAAGAAAGCCGACCGTCCGCTACGCGGCGAAGTGGCATTCAAAATGGGCAACGCCCACCGCATGCTCAGCCAGAGCGCACGTGCGGCCGCTGCATACCAGAACTCCATACGCTACGGCTACCCCGACACCCTGGCCCAGCTGTATCTCGCCCAGATGCTCCACGCCGACGGCAAATACTCCCAGGCAGTGAGAGCCTACCAGGAGTTTCTGATGCAGAACCCCCACTCCCTCACCGCCATCAACGGATTGAAAGGCGCTCTGATTGCCGACAGCCTCAGAGCCAACCCCAACAGATATATCGTGAAGTCGGCCAAACTTTTCAACTCCCGCCGCTCCGACTTCTCGCCGATGTTCAACGACGAAATCCTCTACTTCACCACCACCAACGAAAAAGTGGTGGGCGACAAACGCAGCGAAATCACCGGAATGAAGAAAGGTGATATCTGGATGTCGCGCAAAAATGAAAAAGGCGAATGGCAACGCCCGGAGGCTGTGGAAGGCGAGCTCAATTCGGAAATGGACGAAGGGATTGCTGCTTTCTCGCCCGACGGAGGCACAATGTATCTTACCGTGGCCAAACGTATGCCCGACCGCAACACCGGCGTGGAGATCTATACCTCCTCGCGCAGCGATGCCTCATGGAGCAAAGCGGTGAAGTTTGAAATCACCGCCGACACCATCTCCAGCTACGGTCACCCCTCAGTCAGCCCTGACGGCACATATCTCTATTTCTCCAGTGATATGCCCGGCTACGGTGGCAAAGACCTGTGGCGCATCAACCTCAAGGAGCGCGCAGGCTCACTCGAGAACCTCGGCGACCAGATCAACACATCCGGCGATGAGGTGTTTCCCTACGTGGTCAGCGACAGCATCCTGATATTCTCCTCCAACGGCCATCCCGGCATGGGCGGCCTTGACCTGTTCCGAGCCACCCTCCAGCCCGACGGCAACTGGAACATCAGCAACATGGGAGCGCCACTCAACTCAAGCGCCGACGATTTCGGCATGACCTACGACCCCCATAAACCCAACACAGGATTTTTCAGTTCCAACCGTGGCGATGGCCGTGGCTACGACCACCTCTACTCCTTCGAGTTGCCCGACCTTAAAATCAACCTCAACGGATGGGTGATGGATATGGACGAGGAGCCGGTGACCAACGCCGTGATACGCATTGTGGGCAACGACGGCACCATTCAGAAAACCGCAGCCCGGCCCGATGGCTCTTTCACCTTCCCGCTGCAGCGTGGAGTGAGCTATGTGATGATGGCCGGGGCCAAAGGGTATCTCAACGCACGCCAGCAGTTCACTGCCGACACCGCAGCCGTGGATGCCGAATATGAAGTGGATTTCATGCTCGCATCCCTCTCCAAGCCCAACATTGTGGAGAATATTTTCTACGACTTCGACAAAGCCACACTCCGTCCCGAGTCCACACAGGCCCTTGACGAGCTTGTGCAGCTGCTCAACGACAACCCCAACATCACTATCGAGATGGCTTCCCACACCGACCGCATAGGCTCGGAAGAGTACAATATCGACCTCTCCCACCGACGCGCTAAATCGGTCATCGACTATCTGATTGCTGCCGGAATCTCACCCGACAGGCTCCAGTATCAGGGGTATGGCAAATCAAGGCCGAAAACAGTCACCAAGCGCGTGGCACGGCTGTACCCGCAGTTCAAGGAGGGTGATGTGCTCACTGAGGAGTATATCCTCACCCTTCCCGAAGAAGCCGACCGCGAGGCCGCCGACCAGATCAACCGCCGCACCGAATTCCAGGTGCTTTCTGTTGACTACAATCTCTATTGAACCTCAGCACCACCGCCCGGCATGAATTTTCGCACTGACATACAGCCGCTAAGCTCTCAGCCGTCTATCAGCCATTCCAACCGCATCCTGATGCTCGGGTCATGCTTCACCGACAATATCGGAGCAAAACTTGATGAACGGCTGTTTACTGTGCTCGCCAATCCTTTCGGCACGCTCTACAACCCCGCCTCGATTGCCGCCACCGTCAGCCGCATTGTTGACCACACCCATTTTTCCCAATCCGACATTCAAAGAGGCAGCGACGGATTATGGTTCAGCTACAGCACCCACACCAAGCTCAATTCGCCCGATGCCGGTGACCTGCTGCAGAATCTCAACTCCCGCCTTGACGCTGCCCACAGCTTTGTCAAGAAAGCCGATGTGGCGTGCATCACTCTCGGCACCGCCTGGGCTTTTTCGCTCAACGCCACCGGGTGTGTGGTAGCCAACTGCCAGAAGCAGCCGGCCTCCCTGTTCACCCGCCGCCGTATGTCGGTCAACGAGTGCACCCAAGCCATCTCACGCACCGTGGAGCAGCTGCGCTCCGTGCATCCGGATATCAGGATTATTCTGACTGTCAGCCCTATCCGTCATCTCGCCGACGGTGCCCATGGCAATCAGCTGAGCAAATCCACCCTGCTGCTGGCATGCGAGCAGGCCGCAAATGCCACACATGGCATCACCTATTTCCCCGCCTACGAAATTATGATGGACGACTTGCGCGACTACCGCTTCTATGCTTCCGACATGAAGCACCCGTCCGACACAGCCATCGATTATATATACGAACTGTTTGCCAAATCATTTTTCAGCAATGACACAATAGAACTTTCGCGTCAGGCCCTCAGCCTCACACGCCGATTGAACCATCACCCTCTCACCTCCGGCTCAGGAGCCGCCGAAAAGTTCCGCTCCGACACACTCCATCTCATAACATCTCTTGCTCAGGAACATCCCGAGCTGAAGCATCATGAACTATTCAACCGATTCAATAGCACAGATTCTTGACGCACCTGCTCCAAGTATCAACCGCACCGTTAGTATATTGCTGACCGACAGCCGCTCGCTCACCTTTGCCGGCCAAACTTTGTTTTTCGCGCTCCGCACATCCACCGGCAATGGCCACAAATATATCCCCGGACTCTATGCCAAGGGGGTGAGGGCCTTTGTGGTGGACGAGCTTCCCGCCGATGATGCCGATATGAGCGACGCCTCTTGGATTGTGGTGCCCGATGTGCTTCGCGCACTCCAGACCCTCGCCCGCCACCATCGCACCCGTTTTGATGTGCCGGTGATAGGCATCACCGGGTCGCAGGGCAAAACCACCGTCAAAGAGTGGCTGCACACACTGCTTCATCACGACTACTCCATTGTGCGCTCGCCACGCAGCTTCAACTCCCAGATCGGTGTGCCACTCTCCATATGGGAAATGAACTCCGACACACGCCTCGGCATTTTTGAAGCCGGAATATCCACCACCGGCGAGATGCAATCCCTCGAGCCTATCATCAGTCCCACCATCGGCGTAATCACCAACATAGGACCGGAACACAGCGAAGGGTTCGACTCCATCGAAAGCAAATGCCGTGAAAAACTTCAGCTGTTCAAGCATTGCGAATCCGTGGTGTATTGCAGCGACAATCATCTCATAAGCAGCAGCATTGACCAAATGGATATCCCCGCACGCAGGATGGCATGGAGCCGCACCGACCCGCAGGCTCCGCTCTTCATATCGTCCGTTGAGGACAACGGCGCCGGCTCCGATATCCGGTTCTCATACAATGGGACTTGCAGCACGCTGACAGTGCCGTTCACCGGCGATGCCGACATCGAGGACTCCATCACCACTCTCGCGGTGATGCTATCCCTGGGCCTGCCTGTTGAAACCATCAAACAACGCATGGCCTCACTCACCAAAGCGGGCACCCGCATGGATGTGATGGAAGGAGTGAACGGGTGCCTTGTGATTCACGACTCCTACACTTGCGACCTCCATTCGCTCGCCCCCGCCCTCGACTTCATGATGCGCAGAGCCACATCCCTCCGCACATCTACCGTCATCCTCTCCGACATGATGCACGAATCCCTCTCCGCCGCCGGAATGTATGCCGAAATGGCCCGTCTGCTCGCTGTTTCCGGAGTCAACCGCATAATCGGCATCGGCCAGGAGATTTCAGCCAACAGCCACTGCTTCGGTACCAACGCCACATTTTTCCCCTCCACCACCGCTTTCCTTGAATCAGTGAGCACCAACGATTTCGACAATGAACTGATTCTGGTCAAGGGTGCCCCGGAGTTTGAATTCCGCCGCATCTGCGATTTCCTTGAGCTGCGCCGGGTGGAAACAGTGCTGGATGTGAATCTCGACGCCATTGTGCACAACTTCAATTTCTACCGTGCCGCCGTTGCACCCACCACCGGCATAGTGTGCATGCTCAAGGCATCGGGTTACGGTGCCGGAAGCTACGAACTTGCCAAAACACTCCAGAGCCAAGGTGCTGCCTACATAGCCGTGGCCGTGCTGGACGAGGGCATCGACCTGCGCCGCGCCGGCATCACAATGCCCATCATGGTGCTTAACCCCAGGGTGGTGAACTATCAGGCAATGTTTGCCTATAACCTTGAGCCGGAGATTTACAGCTTCGACATTCTAAACGAGATCATCCGCGAAGGCAAGAAATACGGCGTGAAAGATTTTCCCGTCCACATCAAGCTCGACACCGGCATGCGACGCCTCGGATTTCTGGAACAGGATATGGAGAAACTTGCCGAAATTCTCAATTCCCAGCAAGTAATCAAGGCCGAAACAGTGTTCAGCCACCTGTCGTGCGCCGATGTGCCGTCCGAAAACGATTACACCCGGATGCAATTCCAGATTTTCGACAACTGCTGCGAGAAGCTGCAATCGCTCCTGAGCTACCGGTTCAAACGCCATATCCTCAACTCCACCGGCATAACGCGCTTCCCTGAGCATCAGTACGACCTCGTGCGCCTCGGCATCTGCCTCTACGGCATCCCCACCATGGACGATGGTTCGCAGGATGCCCTCATACCTGTGTCATCGCTCCACACAAGCATAATATCCATCAAGGAATGGCCCGCAGGCACCACAGTAGGATATTGCCGCCGCGGGCTGCTTCATCGCGATTCGCGCATTGCCACCATCCCCGTAGGTTATGCCGACGGTATCAACCGCCATTTAGGAAACGGCAATCTCAAAGTGTGGATCAACGGCTATCTATGCCCCACCGTCGGCAATATATGTATGGACATCTGCATGGTGGATGTGACAGACGCCAAATGCCACGTAGGAGATAGCGTGGAGATTTTCGGACAGCATGTATCTGTGATGCAGCTTGCCGAAACACTCGACACCATCCCCTACGAGGTGCTCACATCGGTGTCCACCCGCGTCAAGCGAGTGTACTACCGGGAGTAATTATCGCAGGCGGTCGTAGCTTGCCAGAAGCCTCATGTCGCGGCTGATGCCACAGATGGCGGCTATCTGGAATGCTACGGCGCATATCGGGAGCACTATGCCCCAGCCCCACGATGTGTTGACCACACTCACTGCCGGATTGCTGTCAACCAGTCCGGCCACCATGAAGTAGATCACCACACCCACAGCAGCTATGCTGAGAAGCATGGCAAACACCACAACTAGACGCTGGGTGGATTGCGACTTATACAAAAATATGGCCACAAGCATCAGGAACGCTGACGCACAGGTGGGCACAAGCAGTCCGGCAAGGTCCAGAGGACGCCATGCATCGATGACTGCCTCGCCACCCTCGGCAAAGGTGGTGTAGCCGAACGGCACGAACAGGAACACTGTCAGCACTATCACAGCCAGCAGCAGGTAAAGGGTTTGAATACGTTGAATTACCATAAATATGAATTTTGATTAAATTTTCAGATACAAAGATACAACAATTGAACCTGCCTTTTGGGTTATTTTTTTAATTTTGTATCAAAACTACCTTGATTATGGACAAACAGACACCGCTGATATTAGTCACCAACGACGATGGAGCTCACGCTCCCGGCATACACGCCCTCATCAACACCCTCGCGCCCCTCGGTAAAGTGATAGCAGTGGCTCCCGACGGCCCTCGCTCCGGACAGTCCTCCGCCATCACTGTGGAAACGCCCCTGCGCATCAACCGCTGCACTGCCTACAACCATGCCGAAATCTATGCCGTCAACGGCACACCCGTGGATTGCGTCAAACTCGCCATGCACACAGTGCTTCCTCGCCGCCCCGACATCGTGGTGTCGGGCATCAACCATGGCTCCAATTCCGGCAACTCCGTGATATATTCCGGCACCATGGGAGCCGTTATGGAAGCCTGCATGCTGGGCATACCCTCCGTAGGGTTCTCGCTGCTGCACCACAGCATTGCGGCCGATTTCAGCCACACACCCAAATGGATAGACCACATTGTGCGCCGAATGATTGACGAAGGATTGCCCGCCGGAGTGTGTCTCAATGTCAACATTCCCGCCAAATGCGAGCCTAAAGGGATGAAGGTGTGCGCCGCATCCCCCGGACACTGGACCGAAGAGTACAAAGAGTACACTGACCCGGCCAACCGCCCGTTCTTCATGCTCACCGGCAAATTCCACGACGACGACCCCGACAACCCCGCCTACGACAACTACTGGCTCAACCGCCAATACATCTCTGTGGTACCCGTCCGCCCCGACCAGACCTTCACCCCCGCCATCGACACCATCACCCGCCTACTCATCAACCCGTAATAACCGCAACGGAACACAAGCGCGACTTTCCACCCATTCGTAGCGGTTGTTATTATCCCCCGTTGGATTTTGCATATATCGGACTAACAAACAAAAGGCGACCCGAAAAGGTCGCCTTTTGCTATATAACATCCTGTGCAGGAGATTATTTCTGGAATTTCTTCACTATCACTGTGGCGTTGTGACCACCGAAGCCAAACGCATTGGAGAGTGCGGCACGCACTTCGCGCTTCTGGGCCTTGTTGAATGTGAAGTTGAGGCTGTAGTCGATGTTCTCGTCATCGTCGCCTTCCTCATGGTTGATGGTGGGGGGCACGATGTCTTCCTCAACAGCCTTGATGGAGAACATTGCCTCCAGAGCACCGGTGGCACCGAGCAGGTGGCCTGTCATAGACTTGGTGGAGCTGATGTTGAGCTTGTAGGCTGCGTCGCCGAAAAGGTCAACAATAGCTTTCACCTCCGACACATCACCTACAGGGGTGGAAGTGCCGTGCACGTTTATGTAGTCGATATCCTCAGGCTTCATGTTGGCATCCTCAAGGGCTGACTTCATGGCCAGCTTGGCACCGAGACCCTCGGGATGGGTGGCGGTGAGGTGGTAGGCATCGGCACTCATGCCGCCGCCGGCAATCTCGCAATAGATTTTGGCACCGCGGGCAATGGCGTGTTCCAGCTCCTCAAGCACGAGTACAGCCGAACCTTCACCCATCACAAATCCATCACGGGATTTGCTGAACGGACGGGAGGCAGTTTCGGGGCTGTCGTTGCGTGTGCTCAGGGCGTGCATGCTGTTGAAGCCGCCCACACCTGCGGGATAGATGGCTGCTTCAGCTCCACCGGTCACAAACGCATCGGCTTTGCCGAGCCGGATGAGGTTGAACGCATCGATGATGGCATTGTTGGACGAAGCGCAAGCCGACACAACACCGTAGTTGGGGCCATGATACCCATACTCCATAGAGATGTGACCCGATGCAATATCGGCAATCATCTTGGGAATGAAGAAAGGATTGTATTTGGGCCCGTTTTCCTTGTTGAGGGCATAATAACCGGCCTCTTCCTCAAATGTGTGGAGACCACCGATACCGGCAGCCACAATCACGCCCACACGGTCGCGGTTGAGGTTGGGAGCCTCTTCGAGTTTACTGTCGGCCACAGCCTGACGGGCAGCCACGAGCGCATATTGCGCATAGAGGTCAAGAGTGCGAAGCTTTTTGCGGTCAATATGCTCAGCAGCATTGAAGTTTTTTACTTCGCAGGCAAACTGGGTTTTGAATTTCGAAGCATCGAAATGAGTGATAGGTCCAGCACCGCTCACGCCCTGAAGAGCAGCGCTCCAGGTGGAGGCCACATCATTGCCAAGCGGAGTGATGGCACCAAGGCCAGTCACAACTACTCTTTTTAATTCCATATAGTATATTGGAGCTATGGGTTATACAATAGGTTGAGGAGATATAAACAGCGGCGCCTTTCGGCGCCGAGTTACTGTTAGCTTCAGAAAGAAACTTATTTCTTTTCAGCTTCGATGTATGCGATAGCGTCGCCTACGGTTGTGATGCCTTCAGCCTTGTCGTCGGGAATTGTGATACCGAATTCTTTCTCGAACTCCATGATGAGCTCTACGGTGTCAAGGCTGTCTGCGCCAAGGTCCTTGGTGAATTCTGCGGTTTCAGTAACTTCGTTTTCGTCAACACCAAGCTTGTCCACGATGATAGCTTTTACGCGATCTGCAATTTCTGACATAATTTCAATGATTTAGATTAGTAAAATTCTATTTTGCGGTGCAAAGTAAGTCATTTTCAATGAAATTATCAAGCATTATGAAAATAAAGTTGTGCCCTGTTAAAAAATTTTATAATATCCAGCTGCTTTTTCGCCTCTTTTATCCGATTTGTTATGAACATATATATGTGGTTTGGCGTTGAAATTATATCTTTGCGGAAATTTTTTAACACCCCCTGAATATGAACAAGATTCTCCTGTCCTCCACCGCCATGGCGCTCGCTCTGACATTCGGTGCCTGCCACTCCAATTCGGACTCCAACGACGGTGCAGTAGCCAACAATGGTGAGATTAATTCGTTTGAAGTGTCGCAAAACATCAAGACATCTTCGTGCACTTACCTGATTGAAGGGATGCCCGACAGTTGCCATATCACCTTGTCTGCCTCCATCAACTGGCCGGAGAACATCGGCAACTACGACATCCATGTGCTTCAGGATTCTGTGCTGCGCCGCGCCTTCCCCGGATATGCGGGACATGATGTTGACGATGCCATCAAGCAGTACATCAAGGAGCCGGGGGCAATGTTTGACAACGATTCCACCCTCACATTCAAGCAAGTGGACTCCGCATCCGAAAGCATCTACAGCTACACTGCCGATGTGTCGGTGTCGATGCTTGAAATCACTCTAGACTATGTGAGCTACCGCACCGACTATTCATCGTATCTCGGCGGCGCCCATCCTCTTTGGGGTTCCGACTGCTTCACATACGTTTATAAGAACGCGCAGGTGCTCACCCTTGACGACCTTTTCTCCCCCGAACACCAGAAAGCACTCACTCCCATCGTTGCGCAGGCTGTGGCTGACGAGCTGTCGATAACCACCGGTGAGCTGAGCTCCATGCTCTTAAGCAACGGTGTGTATGTAAGTGACATTGTATATCTCTACAACGGCATGATTGTATTCCACTACAACCCCTATGCACTTCTCCCCTACGCCTACGGTGCCATTGATGCCAAGGTGGCTCCCTACGAAGTGGCTGATCTTCTCACTCCGCAGGCCAAGGCTCTGCTCCTGAGCGAGGAATAACATCTCCCTTATAGCTTCAAATACAAACCCAACGGGGCTGTGTCAGTGAATTCAACACAGCCCCGTTGATTTATCTGATGATATGTGGGTCGGATTATTTCGACTCGGGAGCTTCAACTCCGGCGAGATCGGGATCAATCATGATGCGACCGCAATATTCGCACACGATCACCTTCTTGTGCATCTTGATCTCCATCTGCTTCTGAGGCGGGATACGGTTGAAACAGCCGCCGCAGGCATTACGCTGGATGTAAACGATACCGAGACCGTTGCGGGCGTTTTTGCGGATACGCTTGAAAGCGGCGAGAGTGCGGGCATCAATCTTGGGCTCAAGCTCCTTGGCCTGCTCACGCAGCCGCTCTTCGTCCTGCTTGGTTTCCGACACGATTTCGTTGAGCTCTCTGCGCTTCTCCTCGAGGATGTGCTCCTGATCGGCAAGAGTCTGGTCGGTAGATTCGATTTCAGCGCTCTTGTTCTCCACCATGCGGGCAAACTCGTTGATATGCTTCTCACACAGTTCAATCTCAAGGGTCTGGAATTCGATTTCTTTTGACAACAGGTCAAACTCACGGTTGTTTCTCACATTGTCGAGCTGCTCCTTGTATTTGGCAATAAGAGTTTGAGCCTCTTCGATTTTATGCTTTTCAGCCACAGATTTTTTGCGGAGCTCCTCTATGTCCTGAGCGAAGTTGGCCTTACGGGTGCGAAGTCCTTCAATCTGGTCCTCAAGGTCGCGCACTTCCAAAGGAAGCTCACCGCGCACTGTTTTGATACGGTCAATCTGCGAGAGGATGGTCTGGAGCTCATAAAGAGATTTCAGACGCGACTCTACAGAAAGATTTTGTTCGGGTTTGTTTTTGTCAACTGTAGCCATATATAAATTTACATGTATTTTATCGGATTGATATCCTGCTGGGAATATCGGACTGCAAAGTTAGGAAAAATTTCTCTTATAAGGTGATAAAAAATGGATTTAGTACACTGTTCGCTTTCGTGGTGGCCTATATCCACCAGCAGAATACGGCGTCCATAGTCCACAAAATCGTGATACCTCGTATCCGAAGTGAGATATGCGTCGGCACCGGCGGCTATGGCATCGGAGATGAATGAAGCCCCGCTCCCGCCGCACAGAGCCACCTTCTGCACCATAGACTCGGGTGCCATAAGCGAACATCTGGCCACAGGCGACCCGAATGTGTCCTTGATTTTCAGCACAAGCTGGGCCGCGGTTATCGGCTCAGGCAGCATCCCCACGGCACCACATCCGGCATTGGGCTCGCAATTGCTGACGGGCACAAATTCATAAGCGGGCTGTTCGTATGGATGAGCCGACAGCAAAGCCGCCTCCACAGCCTCGCGCTTCCATATCGGGAGCATGATGTCGAGACACTCCTCTTCCTGACTGGTGGCACATCCCACTTTTCCGATAGCGGGATCGGCTCCGGGGAGTGCTGTCCATGTCCCGACGCCCTGCGAGCGGTAAACACAATGCTCGTAGGCTCCGCTGCGGCCTGCTCCGGCTTCAAAAAGAGCACTGCACACCTTGTCGGCATGAGTGGGAGGCACAAACACCCGCAGCTTGAGCATACGGTTGGTTTGAGGCTGGAGCACCGACACCTGTGTCAACCCAAGCATCCCGGCCATCTTCCATGACACTCCCCCGGGAGCATTGTCAAGACAAGTGTGGGATGAATAGACGGTCACGCCTTCGCTGAGAGCCATCATCACGCTCTGCTCGGTCAATGTGGCACCAGTGATGCGCTTGAGCGGCTTGAACAAAAGCGGATGGTGGGATATTATCAGGTTGCACCCAAGTTCAATAGCCTCATTTACCACTGCAGGAGTCACATCCACACACACCAGAGCACCGGTACATTCCACATCGGTGCGCCCCACCTGAAGGCCACTGTTGTCGTAATCCTCCTGACGGGCGAGCGGTGCAAGCTCCTGCAGATGGTATATTATTTCTTTTATGAGCATCGCTCTATGCTGTTATTTTTCTTCGGGGAGCACCACATCGATGCACAGCTCCTGGAGCTGGGAGTCATCAATGCGCGACGGGGCATCGATCATAGTGTCGCGTCCGGAATTGTTTTTGGGGAACGCTATGACATCGCGGATGGAATCAAGCCCGGCGAGAATTGACACAAAACGGTCAAATCCGAAGGCCAGACCTCCGTGAGGCGGCGCACCGAACTTGAAGGCATTCATCAGGAAGCCGAACTTATATTGCGCATCTTCTTCCGACAACCCCAGCAAACGGAACATCTTGTCCTGCAGCTTGGCATCATGGATACGAATCGAACCGCCGCCAAGCTCGTTGCCGTTCACCACCATATCGTAGGCTGTGGCGCGGACGGCACCGGTGTCGCTGTCAAGTTTGTCAATATCTTCAGAGTTGGGCGAGGTGAACGGATGGTGCATCGCATAGTAGCGCTGGGTTTCATCATCCCATTCAAACAGCGGGAAATCCACCACCCACAGGCATGAAAATTTCTGCGGGTCGCGCAGTCCGAGGCGTGAGCCCATCTCCAGACGAAGCTCACACAGCTGCTTGCGTGTGCGCATTGTGGGACCGCACAGGATAAGCATCAGGTCGCCGGGGTTGGCACCGCCGCGTTCGCCCCATGCACGGAGCTCATCGTCGGTATAGAATTTACCCACCGAGCTCTTGATGGAGCCGTCGGCCTCAAACTTCACCCACATCATACCTTTGGCACCAATCTGCGATTTCTTCACAAATTCGGTGAGCTGGTCAAGCTGTTTGCGGGTGTAGCCGGCACATCCGGGAGCCACAATGGCACCCACATATTCGGCATCGTCCATCACCGAGAACCCTTTGCCGGTGGTGAGATCCTTGAGCTCCACAAACTCCATGCCGAAGCGAGTGTCGGGCTTATCACTGCCATACAGGCGCATGGCATCGGCCCAGGTCATGCGGGGGAAGGGCTCAGTGAAATCAATATCTTTCACATATTTAAATATATGCTTCACCAATCCCTCAAACATCCGGAGCACATCCTCCTGTTCTACAAACGACATCTCGCAGTCAATCTGTGTGAATTCCGGCTGACGGTCGGCGCGGAGGTCTTCATCGCGGAAGCATTTCACAATCTGGAAATAGCGGTCAAATCCGCTCACCATAAGCAGCTGCTTGAATGTCTGGGGACTCTGCGGCAAAGCGTAAAATTCGCCGGGATTCATGCGCGAAGGCACCACAAAGTCACGGGCACCCTCGGGGGTTGACTTGATCAGCACCGGAGTCTCCACTTCCAGGAAACCCTTGGAGTCAAGGTAGCGGCGTATTTCAAAAGCCATGCGGTGGCGCAGTTCAAGATTGCGGCGCACACAGTTGCGGCGCAAGTCAAGATAGCGGTAGCGCATACGCAGGTCATCTCCACCATCGGTATCGTCCTCGATGGTGAACGGAGGCACATCGCTGCGGTTGAGGATCGCCAGTCCATCGGCAATGATTTCAATATCGCCGGTGGGGATATTGGCATTTTTGTTGGAGCGTTCAGCCACAGTGCCGGTCACCTGCACCACGAACTCACGGCCAAGATGGTTGGCCTGTTCATGAAGGTCGGCGTTGGTTTCGGAGTCAAACACAAGCTGTGTTATTCCGTAACGGTCGCGAAGGTCGATAAAAGTCATGCCGCCCATTTTGCGGATGCGCTGCACCCAGCCGGCAAGTGTCACCTTAGAGCCTACATTTTCAATGCGCAGCTCGCCGCATGTATTTGTTCTGAACATAATGCTATGGTTATGGTATATATTCGTTGTTACAAAATTCTCACAAAATTACATCATTATTTGCAAATTGAGCACTAATTTTGCACCGAATTTTCAATTTCACACAAATTAACTGCTGATGGGCTCTATGATTCTCACAGTTGGGCTGCTTTTGATTGCCAACGTATTCATGACTTTCGCCTGGTATGGACACCTCAAACTCCAGTCCTCGGGATTCTCCGCCAACTGGCCGCTATATGCCATCATTCTGTTTTCCTGGGGTATAGCTTTGGTGGAATACTGTTTTCAGGTGCCCGCCAACCGCATCGGCTTTCAAGGCAACGGAGGACCGTTTTCGCTCATGCAGCTCAAAGTGATGCAGGAGGTCATCACTTTAGTGGTGTTCGTGGTATTCAGCGCGCTGATGTTCAACGATTTCACAATAAAATGGAACCACGCCGCCGCTGCCGTGCTCCTCATCGCCGCAGTATATTTGGTATTTATGGAGTAACCACCTGTTTATCCCAACGCAAGCTAATATGAGAGCGTGTGATGAAAAATGACAGTAATTTTGTAACTTTGTGAGCAGAAACAAAACCCCTATTACCTATGATAAAACCGATGCTCAGCGTGGCCCTCATTCTCAGCGCCGCGTCCACAGCCTTGGCTGTAACCCCCCTCTGGATGCGAGATGTGAAAATATCTCCTGACGGACAGCAGATTGCGTTCACCTACAAAGGCGACATCTACAAGGTGGCCGCCAAAGGAGGCGAGGCCGTCAGACTCACCGCCCAGCCCGGCAGCTACGAAAGTGCTCCCGTGTGGAGCCCCGATGGCAAAACCATCGCTTTTGCCAGCGACCGCTATGGCGGCGGCGACCTGTTTGTGATGTCCGCCAACGGAGGCACCCCCACCCGACTCACTTTCAACGGAGCCAAAGAAACTCCCGTGGCGTTCACTCCCGATGGCAAAAATGTGATTTTCACCGCCGCCATCCAGGCTCCCGCTTCTTCGGCACAATTCCCCACCGCCCGCCTCAACCAGGTCTATTCCGTGCCCGTGACAGGTGGCCGTCCAGTGCAGATTCTCGGCACCGCTGCCGAAGCCATCTCTTTCCTGCCCGACGGCTCATCGTTCCTCTACCAGGATGTCAAAGGGTTTGAGGACAGCTGGCGCAAGCACCACACCTCGTCCGTCACCCGCGATATATGGCTCTACGATGCCCTCAGAAAGTCACACACCAACCTCTCCAACCACCCGGGCGAGGACCTCAACCCGGTGGTGAGTGCCGACGGCTCCGTGGCCTACATGCTCAGCGAGCGCAACGGGGGCTCGATGAATGTGTACTCCTTCCCGCTCAGCAACCCCGGCGAGCTAACCGCTCTCACCTCGTTCACCCGCCATCCGGTGCGCTTCCTGTCACAAGCCACCGCCAACGGCACCCTCGCCTTCACCTACGATGGCGAAATTTACACCAAAACTCCCTCCGGCAAACCGGAAAAACTGAACATCACTCTCACCTGCGACGACTCCAACCCCGTGGCCGAGCTGTCGGCTTCCAATGTGTCGGATGTGGCTGTCAGCCCCGATGGGAAGCAGGTGGCATACATCAGCCGTGGCGAGGTGTTTGTCACATCCACCGAATATCCTTCCGTAAAGCAGATCACCCACACCCCCGAGGGTGAAAGCGACCTTTGCTGGGGTGCCGACGGCAGGGAATTGTACTACACCTCCGAACGTTCGGGGCATTACAATATATATCGCGCCAAAATCAACCGCAAGGAGGACCCCAACTTCTCCAACGCCACCCTCATATCCGAGGAGCCGGTGATTGACGACAACAACGAGGACCGCACGATGCCCTGCATTTCGCCCGATGGCAAAACAATGGTGTTCAGCGCCGACCGCACCCGTCTCAAAGCACTTGACCTCAAGAGCGGTAAGGTGCGCGACCTTGCCGACGGTGTCCTCATCCAGCCCCACCGCAACAAAGGTACGATGGTGAAATGGAGCCCCGACAGCAAATGGGTGACTCTCGAGTATATCAATCTCCACCACGACCCTTACAGCGACATCGCCGTAATCGACATGACCACCGGCAAGATGCACAAAATCACCGAGTCGGGATATTTCAACCAGAACCCCCAGTGGGCCATGGACGGCAAGGCGCTTCTCTATGAGTCGGAACGCTACGGCATGCGCAACCACGCTTCATGGGGCTCGCTCTACGATGTGATGATGGTGTTCCTTGAAGATGACGCATATCAGAAATTCAAGCTCTCCGAGGAGGACTACGCTCTGCTCAAGGAGGTGGAGAAAGACCGCGAGAAGAACGCCAGCAAGGAGAAGGACGACAAGGATTCCAAAAACAAGAAAAAGAAATCCAAAAAAGCCGACAAGGAAGCCAAGGAAGAAAAACCTCAGTGGAAGCCTGATTTCGCCGGACTGGACAAACGTACCGTGCGCCTTACTCCAAACTCTTCAGACATCGCCGATGCCCTTATCACCAAGGACGGTGCCACACTCTACTATCTCAGCGCTGTGGAAGGCGGCTACGACCTTTGGAAACGCGACCTACGCAAAGGCGATGTGGAGCTGACCAAGAAGCTCGATGCCGGAGGCATGTCGATGACCATGGACAACGACGGCGTGATGTATCTCCTCGGACGCTCGCCCAAACGGTTCGACCCCAAGAGCGAGAAACTCAAGAGTATTTCGCTCGGCGGCTCGTTCAAGATGGACCGTGCCAAGGAACGCGAATATATGCTGCGCCATGTGTTCAACGAGGTCAACGAACGGTTCTATGTCAAGGACCTCAACGGTGTGGACTGGGAAGGGTACTACCGAGACTATGCCAAATTCCTGCCCCATATCTCCAACAACTACGACTATGCCGTGCTGCTCAGCGAGCTGCTCGGTGAGCTCAACGTGTCGCACTCCGGCGGACGCTTCCGTCCCAAAGGTGCCAAGGAGCCTACAGCTTCGCTCGGTCTGCTCTACGACATGAGCTTCTCCGGCCCGGGCCTGAAAGTGGACGAGATTGTGGAGGACGGTCCGTTTGACCGCTCCAACTCCGCCATGCTTCCCGGCTCGGTGATCACCGCCATCAACGGTGTGGCGCTCGCTGACTCCATCGACACCGACGAGCTGCTCAACGGCCTGCGCGGCAAAAAAACTCTTGTGGAGTTCACCCTCCCCTCCGGCAAGGACGCAAGCGAGGTGGTGCTCCCCATCAGCGCGGGTGCCATGAGCGGACTGATGTACGACCGCTGGATCAAGCAGCGCGAAGCCTACGTGGACAGCCTCAGCAATGGCCGTCTCGGCTACCTGCACCTTGAGTCGATGAGCGATGACAGTTTCCGCGCCATCTACGACAAGCTCCTCGGCAAATACGTGGACAAGGATGGTATTGTCATCGACACCCGCTGGAACGGCGGCGGACGCCTGCATGAGGATATCGAGGTGCTGTTCAGCGGCAAAACCTACCTCACCCAGGAGATTCACGGCGTGGAAACCACTGTGATGCCCTCGCGCCGATGGAACAAGCCCAGCATCATGGTGATTGGCGAGGCCAACTACTCCAACGCCCACGGCACTCCCTGGGTGTACAAACATTGCCGCCTCGGCACACTCGTAGGTATGCCCGTGCCCGGCACCATGTCGAGCGTCAACTGGGAAACTCTCCAGGACCCCTCGCTCATATACGGTATGCCGGTGATCGGATTCCGCACAGCCGAAGGCAACTATCTTGAAAACACTCAGCTTGAACCGGATGTGAAAGTGGCCAACGACCCCGCCGATCTGGTCAAAGGCGTGGACACTCAGCTCAAGGTGGCTGTTGAAACATTATTAAAACAAATTGACAAATAATGGCTAAAACAGGTGATACCGTCCGCTACCTCAACTCCGTGGGCGGCGGTAGAATTATACGCATCGAGGGCAATATGGCCTTCGTGGACGAGGACGGGTTTGAAACTCCCGTGCTGCTCAAGGAGTGTGTGGTGGTGGCTGCTGCCGCGCCCGCTCCCGAGCCCAAGCACACCGCTGTGGCCCCCAAGATACCGCAGCCTCAGCCCTCCACCTCTCCCTCGGCTCCGGTGGCGGCGGAGATCACGGAGGAGGATATGGCCGAGACACCCGAAGGCGAACAGCTCAATGTGGTGCTCGCCTACGAACCGCGTGAAATAAAGCATATCAACACCACCGAGTTTGATGCTTATCTGGTCAACGACTCCAACTACTATCTCTACTTCACATATATGACCCGCGCCGACGCCGACCAAGGGTGGACCACACGCTATGCCGGCATCGTGGAGCCCAACATCCAGGTGTGGCTCGGTGAGGTGCTACGCAGCGATATCCCCGGGATGGAGCGCGTGGCGGTGCAGCTGATTGCCTTCAAGCGCGACAAAGAGTTCAAGCTCAAAAACCCCATTGCGGTGGAGACTCCGCTTGACAACACAAAGTTTTTCAAGCTCCACTGCTTTCACGACAATATCTATTTCGACACTCCCGTCATTGCCATCGACATTGTGAAAAACGATGTGGCAATGAAGCGCGTCACCATCGACTCCTCACGCATCGAGGAGGCCATCAAAGCAAAGAAAGCCGCGGACCGCGAGCATCGCCGGCCTGTGCAGAAGCGCAAAAAGGCGTCCAAAGTCAACGGCGATGTGATTGAAGTGGATCTACATATCCATGAGCTGGTGGACAACACCCGCGGCCTCAGCAATGCCGATATGCTCAATATGCAGATTGACGAATTCCGCCGCGTGATGGACGAGAATATCCGGCACAAGGGCCAGAAGATTGTGTTCATTCACGGCAAGGGCGAAGGTGTGCTCCGGCAGGCACTGCTCAAGGAGCTCAATCACCGCTACAAAGGCCACGATGTGCAGGACGCCTCATTCCGTGAATATGGATTCGGAGCCACCCAAGTCACCATAAAATGATTGTATGTTTTTCCGGTACCGGCAATTCGCTTGCCGTCGCCAACCATATAGCACAGCTCGCCGGGGAGAAGGTTTATCTCCTCGGCGAGCCGTTGCCTTTGTTCCGTCCTCTTCGCTCCGGTGAGAATATGATATGGGTGATGCCCTGCCACAGCTGGGGGATGCCCAAATGGGTGAAGCGTATTTTGCGCTCTCTCTCCATTCCCGGTGCTGAAGCGGCCAACCACCATCTGGTGATGACCTGCGGTGATGATATCGGCCTCGCTCATCTTCAATGGCGCAAAGCTATGGCCAGGCGTGGATGGAAAGCCATCGGCACCTACTCTGTGACGATGCCCAACACCTACGTGCTGCTCCCGGGATTTGATGTTGATTCGCCTGAGGTGGCCAATGTCAAGCTGGAGGCTATGCCGCAACGTGTGGCAAGGATATGGCACGGTATAAAATGTGGCGCAAGGGTTGACGATGTGGTGCGCGGCCCGGCTCCATGGATTAAAACCGCATTGGTCTATCCACTCTTCATGCTACTGCTCACATCGCCCAAGCCGTTCCACCCCACAGATGCCTGCATCAGATGCGCCAAATGTGCCAAGGCTTGTCCCCTCGGCAATATCTCAATGGTGCAACGCCACCCGCAGTGGAGCAAGCGGTGCACCCTGTGTCTCGGATGCTACCACACCTGTCCTGTCCATGCCGTGGCCTACGGCAACATCACTGCCCGCAAGGGTCAGAAACAACTTTGATATTATAATTAATGGCCATCATTGCGGCCACTGTGGTATCGTTGACAGTGTCGCCAGCCACTGTCGTGGCGGTTATGCCAAACTGCTTCAACGAATCCATAATGCTGTGAGGCAACAGCATCTCCATCGGCTCAGTCATCACTATTCTCCCGCCAAACGGATTGGGATACGGCTTTTCGGCCCTGTGTTTCAGCCACCCCGAGAGCACTGCCTCGGGCACAGTTCCGATAGTCGATACAACGGCATCAATATCGCCCCAGGCGCGGCATATTATCGCCACCGACCTGAGCAATGCCTCTCCATCCCCATACTCCACCGGATGCCACTGCGCCCCGACTCTGCGGGCCAGCTCCGTGGATTCAGCCTTGTCACCGCCCATGAACGCCACCTTGCACCCGGTGCAACGAAGCTGCTCCACAATCATCCGGTCAATCTCCGCGCCACTACCTGTCACCAGCACCCTGCGCTCGGCAAACGGCAGCTGCCACACTCCGGGCCGATTTCCGGCAACCGACACCTTGCGCACCGGTCTATAAGCACTGCCTCCATTGCGGTGCTCCTCCATTTTGCGTTCCAGATAGTTATCGGCCATCGTGCTTGGGCGACAGATCGGTGGCGGGGTCGGATCCGATCACCGGATCCTCATCCACCGCTTCCTGCGGTTTGATCTTAAGTTTGATGGCATCGAAGCCGAGTCCATACACCCCGTTCACATTGGCCTGCGTGATGAATGCGTTGGGGTCGATACGCTTGATGATCCGGAATATGTTCACCGACTCTATCTTGCGGCACATCACCAGAAGCACCTTCACCTCCTGCTTGCTGTACCATCCCATGCCTGAAAGCACGGTGCACCCGCGGTTGGCCTCGTTGTTGATGGCGTTGGCTATCTTATCCCAATGCTTGGAGAAGATGGTGAACTGCACCGCCTGACGGTTGGTGTTGATGATCATATCGGCCATGTATGCTACAATCACCAGCACCACAAGGCCGTACACCACTGTATCGATATGATGGAATATGAAGTATCCCGATGATATGATGCAGATATCGCAGTAGAGCATGGTGCGGCCCATGCTCACATTGGTGCGCTTGGTCACCATCGCAGCCACAATATCGGTGCCTCCGGTGCTCCCGTTGTGGGTGAACACCATGCCGAGACCCATGCCACAGAGCAACGCCCCGAGTATCACATTCATAAAAGGTTGTCCTTCAACTAATGGCACCGGAAACATCGGTGTCAATATGCCTATGAACAGTGATATTACAGTGGCTCCGAACACCGTTCTGACCACAAATTGACGGCCCACGATCCTGTAGGCGAAAAACAGCAATATAAGGTTGATGGCGTACTGCGACACAGCCACCGGCACTCCCGTGCCGAACGCGTCAAGGGTCACAAAATAAATAATTGTGCCCAGTCCGGTCACACCGCCTATCACCACCTTTTCGGGGAATATGAACGCGGTGAAACCGAACGAATACAACAATATGCCAAACACTATCACTGCATAGTCGCGGATAGAGTACCACAATTGTTTTTTGGAGAGTTGTAGAGCCATGATATCGGAATGTGTTTGAATGGTACTTGGGAGGGGGTTAATAGAACTTGCGGATACCCATGATTTCGCGGGCCTGTCTAAGGGTTTCGGCAGCGCGGGCGCGAGCCTTCTCGGCACCCATTTTCACCACCTTGCCAAGATACTCCTCATTCGACCGTATATCGAGAATACGCTCACGGATAGGAAGAGTGATGGCAAGGATATCCTCGGCCAGCTGCTTCTTCATATCGCCGTAGCGTATCGAGCAGTCGGCGTAGGCATCGCGGTAGCTCTGCACCACCTCGGGCGCGGAGGTGAGCTCCATGAGGGTCAGCAGATTCTTCACCGGCTCCGATATAGGCTGGTTGGGTGTTTTGGGACCTTCGTCGGTCACAGCACGCATCACCTTTTTGCGGAGCACTTTCTCCTCGTCTATCAGATAGATACAGTTACCCTCGCTCTTTCCCATCTTGCCGGATCCGTCAAGGCCGGGCACTTTCACCGGAGCACCGCCGAATGTGAAATTGGCCGGTTCCGGAAACAGGTCAACGCCGTAGAACGAATTGAAGCGGCGGGCAAAGCGGCGGGTGAGCTCCAGATGCTGCTCCTGGTCCTTACCTACGGGCACATGCATCGCCTTCTGTATCAGGATATCCACTGCCATGAGCGTGGGGTAGGTCAACAGCCCGGCATTAACGCGCTTGTTGGACTCATTGCCGATTATCTCTTTTTCGATATCCTCGCTGTCGCTACGGATGCCGAGCTGCTTGCGGGCCTTGTCCTTGAACGAGGCAGTGCGCATCAGCTCTCCTATGCCCACGTGCATATTGAGCAGCAGATACAGCTCGCTCACCTCAGGCACATCACTCTGCACAAACAGGGTACTCTTCTCGGGGTCAAGACCTGCGGCAAGATACTCCGCGAGGATATTCTTCACATTCTCGTGAAGTTGCGCGGGATCGGGATTGGTGGTCAAGGCATGAAGGTCGGCGATGAAAAACATCGGGTCGTAGTTGTGGCTGTTGTCGTTCTGCATACGCACAAACTTGCTCAGCGCACCGAAATAATTGCCCAGGTGCAGGTTGCCGGTGGCACGTATGCCGCTCAGCACTATCTCTTTTTTATTATTTTCCATATTGTATTCTTATTGTTTTCTGATATTCATTAAAATCTGTAGCCGAGGGTGCCGGTGAAGCTCACGTTGCGCACAGCCGGATGCTCTATGCCGTTGGGTGTGGATGCGGTGTTTTTCACACCGATCTGTGCACGGCATCCCACCACGAGGTGAGGTCCGAAATTGAGCCCGGTGCCGATATACACACCGATGTCACCGCGCAAAAACACGTTCTGGAATGTTGTACCGCTATGGAAGTAGTCGGTTTTCACATCCAGCTTCTCCATCACCAGCTCGTCAAGAGCATTGATGGAACCGCGATACAGCACCTGGTGCTGCTTTCCGGCAAACCCGAACGCATAGTAACCTCCGGCATCCACATTCCAGCGCACACTGTGGGCCACATTGAACCTGAACGACACAAACACAGGAATGTTCAAATACCACATATCGTTGTCAAGATACACCGCACACATTGTCTGCGAATCGGGACTCACCACTGCCATATCCATGGTGTAGGACGAATGAATCACATTGATTTCCGTGCCGAAACCAAGATAATCCCTGAGTCCGAACACGCCTCTCGCCCCGAGGCCGAGCGCATGGCCCATGTTGGTACGCAGATTCTCTATCTGCGGAAAGCAAGATTTATAGGTGTTCATCACCGTGGCCGTTCCCGCTATGGCGTGCACCTCGGTTTCAAGGAACTGCGGTGCTGCGCCCCGCTGAAAAAAAGCGGGGTCATCGGCTCGCGACTGTCCCGCTGCAAGCGTCAGGGCAATGATGGCAATGATATGCTTTAGCTTCATAGCAAACTGTAGATTTTATGCCCCAAAGGTAGTGATTTTTTTCCACACGCCAGCATTAACAAAATTATTTGCGCCTACCATACTCATATTATAATATATTAATGCTACCTTTGCACCAAACTATACTATTAACCCTATTTTTTTATGAAAAAACTTCTACTATCTATTTTTGCAATGATTGTAGGTGTTGTGGCCATGAATGCCGCCGACATTGAGTTTGACTTTGTCAACAACACCTACGGTTTGACTCGTCAGACTGATAATTCAGCTCCTTACATTGACAACGGTGTGAAATGCGTCAACGGCGATGTCACCATCACACTCTTCAAAACCGAAGGGAAGAACGGTATGCGCCTCTGGACCGATGGCCTCCGCTTCTATCAAAAATCCGATGCAGGTATGGACATTTCCGTTCCCGCCGGTAAAACAATGAGCAAGATTGTCGTTGAATACCTTTCCGGTGCATCTTTTGCTCTCGCTGAAGGGTACACCGGCACTTACACAAACGGCACCTGGACCGGCAATGCTGAGTCAGTGAAACTCAACTACAACGCTTCTGCCAACAAAGCCGTGAAAACCGTCACCATCACTCTGGCTGAAGCTCCCGCGGAAGGTCAGGACCTCACCGAGCCCGAAATCAGCATGGAAGCCAACAACATGGTTTCCATCTATCAGGCTGAAGAGGCCGCTGTTTACTACACCATCGACGGCACCGACCCTCTCACCGACCAGCACGTTCCCGCAGCAGGAGCTAAGCTCTACAGCGAGCCTTTCGCCATCACCGAGGCTTGCACCGTCAAGGCTGCCGCCTACGAGGATGGTTCGTTCAGCGCCATCGTGTCGCAGAAAGTTTATCTCAATGTGGTTGGCTCCGTCGCTGCTTTCATAAGCAACGCCAACCCTGCCAGCACACTGCTCAACGCTCCTGTCACCGTGCTCTACAAGAACGGTCGTTATCTGTGGGTGAAGGATGCCGCAACATATATCCTTATCTATAACGGCTCCGACATCGAAATCCCCGTGCTCGCCAACGGTCAGCAGATTGCTACCGTCACCGGTACATACAAGCTTCAGAACAATGTGATTCCTGAAATCGTGCCTACCGAAATCGGCGCTGTAACCGACGGCACTGCCGTTGCTCCCGTGGCCACCACTATCGCCGAGCTCAACAAGGCTGAGATCTCCACCGTCATCAACCACTACTTCAAGCTTGAGAACGTGGATATTGTCGCTGCCACCGCAGCCAACAACTACACCATCTCCCAAGGCACTGAATCAATGATTGGCTACAACCAGTTTGCCAACGCCCAGTTCTACGATGTTCTTGAGATTCCCGAAGGTTCCGGCTTCACCGTGGAAGGATTCATCAGCAGCTACAGCGGCAAGATACAGTTTGTATTCTCGAAAGTTTCCGGTGGTGTGGTCAAAGAAACAGTTGCCACTCCCGAATTCTCTCCCGCAAGCGGCGAACTTGAGGAAGGCGCCCTGATCACCATCACCTGCGCCACCGAAGGTGCCACCATCTACTACACCACCGATGGCTCGAACCCCGCTGAAGGCGGCGATGAGTACACCGCTCCTATCGCATTCACCGGCTCGCAGATGACTGTCACAGCTATCGCTGTAAAGGCTGATATGCTCGACAGCGATCTCGCCACTGCCAACTACACCCTCAAAGTTGCCGGTCAGAGCACAGCTCAGTTCAACTTCGGCGAACAAGGCAATGTCGCTTCCATCGCCTCCTCCACAATTGAAGCTGGCAACGGCCAGAAAGACACTGACCCGAACAATCTCAACGGCGTGGTATTCACCAACCAGCCCCTGCAGCTCATGATCATGACCGCCAATGGCAGCAGTGCTCCCCGCTGGTGGAAAACCGCTACTATCGCTGAAGAGCTCCGCGTGTACAAGAACAACGAAATCACCGTCAGCCTCAACAAAGCCGGCTACAAAATCACAAAGGTTGAGTTCACACAGGGCACAGCTGCCGCCAACAACTACAAGACACTCAAGCTTGCTGCCGCCACCAACCTCACCGAAACCGGCGAATGGAGCGACGACACCAAAGTGTGGACCGCTCCCGCCACCGGCCTTGTCAACAAAGTGGTGTTCACCGTTGACCCCGACAACAACGCTCGTCTTTGCGGTGTGAACGTGACATACGTGGCTGATGCAAACGGCGAAGCTGCCGGCATCAACGCCATTGAAGCTGACAACAGCAACGCCCCCGTTGAGTACTACAACCTCCAGGGCGTGCGCCTGAGCAGCGACAACCTCCCCGCCGGCATCTATATCCGCCGTCAGGGCACCGAAGTCAAGAAAGTGTATGTAGCCCACTAAGCTCCATCATATCCCAACAAAAAAGGGTGCGGTAACGCACCCTTTTTTATTTCCACACCCAAGAATCTTATCGGACTATCCACCACAAAAAAAGCCGCGACCCTTGATAGAATCGCGACTTTTTTCAGAGGTGCCAAGCAGATTCGAACTGCTGTACACGGTTTTGCAGACCGTTGCCTAACCACTCGGCCATGGCACCATGAGCGGATTGCGAGTGCAAAGTTACTCTAATTTTTTTATTCTGCAAACTCTACGCCACATTTTGTGCCATTTTTTTTACAATGACTCGCCAAAAAGCTCCTGCGCAAGCGTGTCGCCACTCTCACACACCGCATGGCGAAACCCCTGAATGTAGGCCTGGGCAGCCTCGGGATACATACGCGCCTTGATGAGCGATTCGCGGGCACGCACATCAAGCAGCTCATTGCGAAGCAAATCGGTGGTGGTGCACCGTTCGAGCATACGGCGAGCATGCACACGGCCAAGTTTGTAGATTGCGCTGTCGCGCTGCGACACCTCGATATCCTGAGTGTCAGCGTTGACATTCTCAGCGCCGCCTCCGCACGATGCGCCCGCCAGCGCAACGCATACGGCAGCAGCCAATGATATATTCTTTATATGGTTCATAATATTGCCTGAGCTATTTTGGCACAAGCCTCGGCATCGGCCAAGGCATTGTGATGATTGTTGAACGGAATACCGAGAAATTCGGCCAATGAAGGGAGAGAAAATGAGGTGCACAGAGTGCGCGGAATCATGCTTCTGGCTTTGGTAAGAGTGCACAGAAATGGGTTGTCGGGCATCTCAAACCCATAATATTTCAATGTGGCCCTCATACACCCCGCATCAAATGCGGCATTGTGCGCCACAAGCGGCAGATTGCCGATGAACGCCCTAAGGTCAGGCCACACAGCGTCAAACTTTGGCGCCGAGGCTACATCCGCGGCGGTGATACCATGAATGGCAGTGAAATTGCGGTAGAAATAGTTCGGCACCGGCGACACAAGGCTATAGAAGCTGTCCACCACCACGCCGCCCTGCACTTTCACGCACCCAACCGAGCAGATGCTGGTGAGGTTGGGGTTGGCTGTTTCGAAATCTATGGCCACGAAATCGGTCATCGCGAGCATAGTTTTTCAGCCGCTTCCCTCACCTGCTCCATCAGCCAGCGCGGGGTGGAAGTGGCTCCGCACACACCGATGGACCGGGCCGAAGCTATCGGCAACGGCTCCACATCGGAAGGGTCGAGCACCGAATAAGTGCGCGGATTCACGCTGCGACATTCATCGTAGAGCACCTTGCCGTTGCTGCTTTTGGCTCCGGTGACGAAAAGAATCACATCGTGAGCGGCGGCGAAGTCGCGCAGGTGCCCCACGCGGTTGCTCACCTGACGGCAGATAGTGTCGGCATACTCCATCTTCACCCCCGGCTTCATCCGGGTGCGTATGGCCTCAGCCATCTCATTGAACCCGGCTATCGACATGGTGGTTTGGGAAAAGAGTTTCACCGGTCGCGAGAAATCAATCTTTTCCATATCCTGCGGATGCTGCACCACGATAGCCTCGCCGTTGGTCTGCCCCACGAGACCGTTGACCTCAGCGTGGCCGGCTTTGCCGTAAATCACCACCTGAGGCCGCTCGGGCTGCTGGTATGCAGCCTTGACACGCCTTTGCAGCGCAAGCACCACCGGGCAGGTGGCATCCACGATGGTAATGTCGTTGTGCTGAGCGAGTTGATATGTAGATGGAGGCTCGCCATGGGCGCGGAGAAGCATCTTCACACCCCGGAGCTTAGGGAGATCCTCATGGGTGACAGTGATAAGCCCCTTACTGCCAAGGCGTCGCACCTCTGCGCTATTGTGCACAATATCGCCAAGACAATAGAGCGGAGCGGAAGCGTCCAGCTCCGCCTCGGCCTGACGGATAGCGGTCACCACCCCCGGACAGAATCCGGAACGCGGATCTATTTCTATTGACGGAACAGCCATCGGCATTATCTATGCTGAAATGTTTAACAATTTTGTTTAACTTTTTTATCAAACAGCTCGGTTAGCCACCGGTTCTGCTCGTCAATGGTCATATTGCCGTTGTCAAGACACACTGCATCGTCGGCTTTGCGCAATGGGCTCTCGGCACGATTCTCGTCGATATGGTCACGGTGTACCACATTGGCCAGCACATCCTCGTAGGTGGCATCCATACCTTTCTGCTGCAGCTCGGCAAGGCGACGGCGGGCGCGGGTTTCCGGCGAGGCGTTGACAAACACTTTCATCTCGGCATCGGGAAACACCGTGGTGCCTATGTCGCGGCCATCCATCACTATGCCGCGCTCCTTGCCGTAGGCCTGCTGCATGGCGGTGAGCGCATGGCGTACCTGCGGCACGGCCGACACTTCCGACACATTGTTGCTCACCTCGAGTGAACGGATAGGTGCCTCTACATTCTCGCCGTTGAGAAGTGTGAACTGCTTGCTGCCGTCCACAAGGAAATCGATATGAATGTCGGGCAAGGCATCCACAAGAGCCTGAGTATTGAGCACGCCCTCGGACGAGATGAAGCCATGGCGCATGGCATAAAGAGTTGCCGCACGATACATGGCTCCTGAATCGATATAACGATACCCTATGTTTTTGGCCAATTCACGGGCCATACTGCTTTTTCCGGAAGAAGAGTAGCCGTCAATGGCCACTATGATTTTGCGATTAATGGATGAGTTCATTGAAGTTGGTGCTGAAGTTAACCATGAAAGTTGTGGCCCCCTTGTGTGGCTGTGCAAACGCCACACCGACACCGAAAGCCTTGACGCGTATCCCCGCTCCGAGGCTGAAGCCGGAGAGGAAGCTGCGCGAATAGGTACTCATGTCGGTGCGTGTTTTATAATTATAGCCGAGGCTCACAAAAAATTTATCGGAAGGAACATAGTTGGCTGAGAAAATCAGGTGGCGGAACAGATTGGACATGAACTTGTCCTTGAGTTCGGGCTTGGCATCGGCCGAGCCGTCGCCGGTTTCGTAGTACGGCAGATGCCATTTGGTGAGGTTCCAGGCATTGATGGAAAACCGGATAGGCAAGGTGCCGAACGACTGCGACCATCCCAGACGGATGTCGATGGGGAGTCGCTCATAGTTGTCGGTGAACCGCTTCAGCTGACCGCCGAGATTGGCCACCACCACAGAGAACGAAAGATCGCGGTCGGCATCATAGTAGTTGACACCAAGGTCGGTGGCCACGGCAAAGGCAGTGTAGTCGGCATAACCGCTATATATCATTTTCAGAGCCACGCCACCGCGCCAACGGTCGGTGATGTCGTGGGTATATGTGCCGGACACCATGAAATCCATAGGCGAGAAATTGCCGAGGATGTTGCCCGCGGCATCTGTTTCCTTCATTGAGCCATAGCCGAAATATCGTGCGGCCACGCCCCAGGCGCTTCGGTCGTTGATGCCGTTGCCGTATGTGAACCCGGCAAAATTGCTGCCGCCTACATAACGCATGTATCCGAACCCGAGCTGTTTTTCAAATTCGGGGCCCATGAGAGCCGGGTTCTGGTCGATGGAGTTGATGTCGTCGGAGATATTGGACACATTCACGCCGCCAAGGCCATAGACCTGCGCGGAAGCCGGAATGTTGAGAAAATTGTAGGCAGGATATGAGTCGGATGCAGCGCACACACCGCCACACATCAACATAGCCACAACCGAAACAATATATAAAATTCGCTTATTCAAAACTATATGTAATCAGAGATTGTACACGTGCCCCGTTATGCGGAGCCATCAGTTTTTAAACGCGCTGCACCCCTCAATATTATGTCCGGTGTCAAAATGTAAACAAAATCAAAACTATAATAATCATTCTCAAAATAGGCCACTGATGTTTGCACAATGAGTGATGACTCACTACATTTGTGCCGTAAACATCACATACGAATTGATTTGATACACAAAATACTCCATATATCTCAACTTGCGGGATGCTTCATGCTGCTGACCGTGGCCACAGACGCATACGCGCAGACACGCCGGATGGTGGCCTATCATCCCGCGACAGTGAAAGGAACAATAAGCTCCGAAATCCATGCCTACATCAGCGACGATGTTGACGAACAGCCCCAATTTCCCGGCGGCGACAATGCCATGCTACAGTTCATCAACCGCGAGCGCAACTATCCCGAAGCGGAGTACAACGCCGGGATTGAAGGTCGAGTGGTGTGCTCGTTCATAGTGGGCACCGACGGAAGGGTACAGAATGTGGAGGTGGTGCGCGGATGCAGCGACGGATTCAACCGTGAGGCCGTGCGCATAATCCGCCGTATGCCTCGCTGGGAAGCCGGCAAGGTGAACGGCAATCCTGTGCCGGTGTATTACATCTTGCCTATACCGTTCAGACTTTAAAACAGTGAATAAGTAAACGGGGCTGCATCGAATGATGCAGCCCCGTTGATTTTTAATTCTGTGGAGAAGGATTAAGCCTGCTTAACCTTTTCAACAATAGCCTTGAAAGCGGCGGGATTGTTGAGAGCGAGGTCAGCGAGCACCTTACGGTTGATCTCGATACCGCTCTTGTGGATAAGACCCATGAGCTTGGAGTAGGAAAGGTTTTCCATGCGTGCGGCGGCGTTGATACGCTGGATCCAGAGTGCACGGAAGTTGCCTTTTTTGTCCTTGCGGTCACGGTAGGCATATGTAAGACCTTTTTCCCAAGTGTTTTTGGCAACGGTCCACACATTGCGGCGGCAGCCAAAATAACCACGGGTGAGTTTCAGGATTTTCTTGCGACGAGCTCTTGAAGCTACATGATTTACTGATCTGGGCATTTTGAAAAATGATTTTGAAAGTTAGCGGCTAATGCTCTTGAGTGCTAAACATTCGGTTAATGAAATAGTAAAAAAATCACGAATTAAAAAGTGATGAGAAAACCAGAACTTTACTTCATGGCGAGAAGCTCCTTGACGGAGTTTTCGTTAGCCTTGGCCACAAGTGCAAAGTGAGTAAGGTTGCGTTTCTGCTTTTTGGTTTTCTTGGTCAGAATGTGGCTTTTGAAAGCGTGTTTTCTTTTGATTTTTCCTGATCCGGTAAGGGCGAACCTCTTTTTGGCACCGGAATTAGTTTTAATCTTAGGCATTTGTTTAACTTTTAATGAAAATATTAATTCGAGTTTTTGCTCAGTATTTATTCTTTATTTCTTTTTTGGCGAGATCATCAGGATCATGCGCTTGCCTTCAAGCACGGGCATCTGCTCCACTTTACCATACTCCTCGAGGTCGTTGGCAAATCTGAGCAACAGCACTTCGCCTTGCTCTTTGAAGAGGATAGAGCGGCCGCGGAAAAAGACATATGCCTTGACTTTGGCACCTTCCTGCAAGAATCCCATGGCATGCTTGAGCTTGAAGTTGTAGTCATGGTCGTCGGTCTGCGGACCGAAACGAATCTCCTTGACCACCACCTTGGTGGCTTTGGCTTTCTGCTCTTTCTGATGTTTTTTCTGCTGATAGAGGAACTTCTGATAATCAAGAATCTTGCACACCGGGGGAGCTGCGTTGGGTGAGATCTCGATGAGATCAAGACCTTGCTCATCGGCGATGCGCATGGCCTCCTGAATGGTGTAGATGCCTTGCTCCACATTGTCGCCCACCAATCGGACTTCGCGGGCACGAATGCGGTCATTGATTGCATAAAGGTCCTTGGAAGTAACGCGGTCGCCTCTACGCTGTGGACCGTTGTTTCGCCGCGGTCCTGCTGGCACAAAAGGTTTTTTCTCCATTCAGTGGGGTTATTGATTAATCATATTGTTGACTTCTTGAGCCAAATTTTGTGCAAAGGTAGTAATTTTCATCGTACCTTTATCACCTTCGCCCTGTTTTCTTACAGAAATTTCACCATTTTCGGCTTCTTTTTCACCAACGATGAGCATATAGGGGATTCTACGGAGCTCATTGTCGCGGATTTTCTTGCCGATTTTCTCGTTTCTGTCGTCAATGATGGCGCGGATATCGTGCTTGTCGAGCTCGGCCACTACCTGACGGGCATAGTCGTTGAACTTCTCGCTGATGGGGAGCACCACACACTGCTCGGGGGCGAGCCAGAGGGGGAAGCGGCCTGCGGTGTGCTCGAGGAGCACAGCCACGAAACGCTCCATGGATCCGAAGGGAGCACGGTGAATCATCACAGGACGATGCTTCTGGTTGTCGGCGCCGGTATATTCGAGCTGGAAACGCTCAGGCAGGTTGTAGTCCACCTGAATGGTGCCGAGCTGCCATCGGCGACCGATAGCATCCTTGACCATGAAGTCGAGCTTCGGGCCGTAGAAGGCGGCTTCTCCAAGTTCGGTGCGGGCTTTGAGACCCTTTTCAGCGCAAGCCTCAATGATGGCCTGCTCTGCGAGATGCCAGTTTTCGTCAGTACCGATATATTTCTCCTTGTTGTTGGGGTCACGGAGGGAAATCTGTGCCTCGTAGTTGTCAAATTTCAGAGCCTTGAAGATATAGAAAATAATATCCATCACCTTCAGGAATTCATCCTTGATCTGGTCGGGGGCACAGAAGATATGTGCGTCGTCCTGCGTGAATCCGCGCACACGGGTCAAACCGTGGAGCTCGCCGCTCTGCTCGTAGCGATAGACAGTGCCGAACTCGGCAAGTCGCAGAGGCAGATCGCGGTAGCTGCGTGGGAACGCTTTGAAAATCTCACAGTGGTGAGGACAGTTCATCGGTTTGAGCAGATATTCCTCACCTTCTTCGGGAGTGTGGATGGGCTGGAAGGAGTCCTTGCCATATTTGGCATAGTGGCCCGAAGTCACATAGAGGTTTTTGTTACCGATATGAGGGGTGATAACCTGCAGGTAGCCGTATTTCTTCTGAATCTTGCGGAGGAACTGCTCCAGACGGTCGCGCAAAGCGGCACCTTTGGGGAGCCAGAGGGGGAGACCGGCGCCCACGTTCTGTGAGAACGCGAACAGCTCCATCTCCTTGCCGAGCTTGCGGTGGTCACGCTTCTTGGCTTCTTCCAGCAGAGCGAGATACTCGTCGAGCATCTTCTGCTTGGGGAAAGTGATACCATACACGCGCACGAGCTGGTTGCGCTTCTCGTCACCGCGCCAATAAGCGCCGGCGAGCGACATCACTTTGACAGCCTTGATGGGAGCGGTGGTGGGGATATGCGGTCCGCGGCAGAGGTCGGTGAAATTGCCTTGAGTGTAGGTGGTGATATGACCATCCTCGAGCTCGCTGATGAGCTCGCACTTGTACTCCTCGCCACGGTCGCCGAACATCTTGAGGGCATCGGCCTTGGAGATATCCTTGCGCACAATAGCTTGCTTCTGACGGGCGAGTTCAAGCATCTTTTTCTCAATCTTGGGGAAATCGGCGGCAGTGATTTCGTTCTGACCCGGGTCAATGTCGTAATAGAAACCGTTCTCAATGGCCGGACCGATACCGAATTTCACACCGGGATAAAGCTCCTGAAGTGCTTCGGCAAGAAGGTGGGCCGAGCTATGCCAGAAGGCATGCTTGCCTTCGGGGTCGTCCCACTTGAAAAGGCGGATGCTGGCATCTTCACTGATGGGGCGGGTCAAATCCCACTCCTGATCATTGACAGAAGCTGCGAGCACATCCTGAGCCAACCGCGGGCTGATGCTTTCAGCAACTTGCAGCGGGGTGACACCGCTTTCAAACTGCTTCACTGAATTGTCAGGGAAAGTGATATTTATCATGTTGATATACAAACTATTATTACACATTGTGAGCCACCGGTTGCGGAAACCGGAGGCAAAATCGATTGCAAATTTAATCTATTTATTTGATTTCCCCATCATTAACGAGGATTTTTTTCGTTTGATGTGAACAGTTGCATGCGACAGTTGGCACAATCAAATTCAACGGCGAGGGTTGCGCCGGGAGATTCAAGCGTCAGGGGACCTTTCCACTCCTTCCCTTTGGCAGTGCGCAGACAGCGACCGAGCTCACGCCTCAGACAATATCGCGTGTCCATCACTCTGATGCGTCGTGCGGGGTCGGGCTCCACCTCAAGGGCGTGCTGCTTCACCACAGCTCCATGGTCGGTATAGAACTTCTCAGCAAGAGCGTTGGCCACATTGTCGTGTCGCGACAGCATCTTGCCTCCGAGCAGACGGTCAAGCTCTGCATCGTTGGCAGGGCGGCGGTAGTCAATCCGTGCGGTTGATATTCTCACCTCATCGAGACGGGCAAGAATATCGCGGCGCATCGATGCAAGAAGCGACACCGGAAGGAACAATTCGCCTACAGTGTCGTTGACACTGCCCAATTCATAGTGAGTGCCACCGAGCTTACCGAGGGTGCCGGCGCGAACTGCTTCCTGCGGCTTGGCGGCAGGAAGCAACTCGACAGGAGCTGTGATTTCCACCGAAGCACCCGACTCGTCAGATGCACGCAGAGCCACGCCCCACCCTATTGGCCGCAGTTCAAAATCCACCCGGAGCCGACGATCGGAGGTGCGTCCGAGCATGAGGTCGGTCCACACCTTGCTGCGGTTGCGATACAGAGTGTCCCCCACCCTCGGAGCTATGCGCGAGGCCGGGAAAAGCTTGTTGCCCTCCACTTTATTGAGCCTGAACCCTTCAAACTCGCCAGAAGCGGAGAAGAATCCGAGGCCGTCGCCGTTGGCAAGCGGAGTGTCAAGGTCGGCGATGATGCTTCCGGGGAGAATCTTGCGCACTTTGCCCACCGGCTCGCCGCTCCATTTGGGGGAATCAATCGATGCCATACGCACAGCGGGAGTCACGGGGTGAGTGAAATAGGATGTGAACCCACGGTTGAACCCTTTGGCCACATCGGGAGTGAACGAGAAATGTTCTGTGCCGTAGGATGACCGGCAGTACAATTGCGGGTGAGCCGCAATCTGCTCATCGAGCAACCGGCGATAGTGGGCCGTGATATTCTTCACATAGTCGGCATCCTTGAGGCGCCCCTCGATTTTGAACGACGACACACCGGCCTCGAGCATTGCGGCAATATCGCAGGAGCGGTTGAGATCCTTGAGCGACAGCAGATGCTTGCCTTTGACAAGCACACGGCCTTCACCATCAAGCAGATTGTAGCGAAGGCGGCATATCTGTGGACATTCACCGCGGTTGGCACTGCGATGCTGCATGGCCCATCCGGCCTGACAGTCGCCGCTGTAGCTCACACACAGGGCGCCATGCACAAAAGCCTCGAGCGGCAGGTCCACCGCCTGATGGATGGCCGCCGTTTCCTCCAGCGACAGCTCTCTGGCCAGTACCAGCTGCGAAAACCCGGCAGCCTGGAGTATCAGGGCCTTTTCGGGGGTGCGGAGATCGCACTGCGTGCTGGCATGAAGCGCAATGGGTGGAATATCGAGCTTCAGAAGCGCCATATCCTGCACGATGAGAGCGTCCACACCTATTTTATATAAGGAGTGTACGAGCTGCTCCACCTGACGGAGCTCGTGGTCATAGACAATAGTGTTGACCGTCACATAGACTCTTGCGCCGAACAGATGGGCATACTCCACCACGCGGGCAATATCGTCCGGTGAATTGGCAGCCGCCGCGCGCGCACCGTGGGACGAAGCACCCATATACACCGCATCCGCACCATGGGCGATGGCTTCAATGGCCACCTCGGCATTGCGTGCCGGAGCGAGCAACTCTATGGCACGGGGCATATCAGAGGATTTGAGCAAGTTTGTTGTAGTTGGCCCTACGGGTGGCACCCATAATCAAAAAGAGGTCAATGAACCACCACACACCGCAACCACCGCCGGTGATGAGCTTGCCGATACCGAGACCGATATTGCCGATATAGAACCTGTCAACACCGAACTCACCGAGAAATATGGAGAGAATCAAAGCCACCACGGGATTTTTGAAACTCATGGAGGAAATGAAAGGCCATCTGTCCTCAGGGCAGGCGAGCAACGTGTTGCGAATGATAATTTTGGTGGAATCAGGGAAATTATTGGCATTAGTGGCCATGAAAAGATCAACTTGCTCTTGACGCATAATGAAGTGGGATTGTTTATGGTTAATTGATATAATCGATTTTGAAAATCACCGGCCTGATACCGTCGGGGCACGACACGATGACAGAGCGAGAGCCGGAGCAGGAGTCCATATCCCCTGTGAGATGGGAGCTGATGGCTTTCCAGGCCTTGGGACACATCCCCTCGGGCATCCGTCCGGAGCCGACTGTCCAGCTCATACCGGCTGAGAGCATGGGGCAAGGACCGGCATCGGGATCGGAAGCGAATCGCGCCTGGAGGTCGGGGTGGCATCCGCAGCGGAGCACACTCACCACGCAGCGTTGGCGCGACGGCACGGCAGCCAGCATACGAGAGGGCATCAAGGCGGCCAGCAGAGCTGTCCCGGCGGCAAACTTGCAAAAGTCTCTACGGTTCATCGCATACAGAGTTAACAAACGCAAAAGTAAATAAAATCCGGCCAATCCGCAACTTTTTAGACTGTAACAATGTTGTAACATAGAACGACGACAAGCGGCTACATATCCGACAAATCAGCCGCACACGACAAGACAAACTTATTATCAAACAGAATACAAAAATCCAAAACTTTCAAGTATTATGAACACTGCTCCATTACAAGGCATCAAAGTGGTAGATTTCACCAATGTGCAATCCGGTCCTTCCTGTACACAGCTTCTGGCATGGCTCGGAGCCGATGTAGTGAAAATTGAACGCCCCGGCACCGGCGACGCCACCCGTAACGAACTTCAGTTCCTTCCCGATGAGCCGAGCTACTACTTCCTGCAACTTAACAGCGACAAGAAGTCGCTCACCCTTGATGCCGCCACCCCTGACGGCAAGGCAATCCTCACCAAACTTATTGAACAGGCAGATATATTTATTGAAAACCTCCATCCGGGAGCAATGGACAAACTCGGCTTCAGCTGGGAGGAAGTTCATAAAATCAACCCCCGCTGCATCTACGGCACCATCAAAGGATTCCCTGTATCGTCCAAGTATAAGGACCTGAAGGCATACGAACCTGTGGCACAGGTGACAGCAGGTGCTGCCTCCACCACCGGCTGGTATTCCGGTCCCGACAACATCCCTACACAGAGCGGCGCCGCCCTCGGCGACTCCAACACCGGTATGCACATAACCATCGGTTTGCTCGCAGCATTGTTGCAGCGTGAAAAAACCGGCGAAGGCTCGTTTGTATATCAGAGCATGCACAACGCCTGCCTCAACCTCTGCCGTATCAAGACCCGTGACCAGCTCACTCTTGACCGTATCGGTTATCTTACCCAGTTCCCGCAGTACCCCAACGAAAAATTCCCCGACTATGTGCCCCGCAGCGGCAACCAGGAAGGTTCGGGTGTGCTTGGCTGGACCTACAAGTGTAAGAACTGGGAAACCGACCCCAACGATTATGTATATGTGATTCTGCAGCGCGGCGCTAAAGATTTCAAACTTGCTTGCGAAGCACTCGGATTCGAGGACTGGCTCACCAACCCCGACTTCAACACCGCCGATGCCCGCGACAAACACAAACAGCAGGTATGGGCCCGCATCCAGGAATGGTGTATCACCAAGGACAAATACGAAGTTACCGACCTACTGTCGAAAGCAGGCGTGCCTGTGGCACCTGTGCTCAACACCAAGGAGATTATGGAAGATGAGAGCCTGTATGACGGCAACACCCTCGTGAAGATCAACCAGGGCGGCAAGATCGGCGAATTTGTGACCGTCGGCGTACCGTTCACCATCTCCAACTATCAGCCTACCTACGGTCCGTGTCCTACCCTCGGCGGAAACACCAACGAAGTGCTCTCCGGCCTTGGCTACACCGCCGAACAGATTGACTCGTTTGCCAAGAACGGCACCACCGCTCCCCTGCCCGACGGACAGATGTAACCACATACTCCTATATATAACACAATCACGAGGTGGCTTGAGGATACGCCCCATGGCTCATTCCCGAGCCACCTCTTTTTTCATTACCATTCTCTCACAAAAAAATATAGTTACTATGGCAACTACCAACACTACTCCAGCCGCAAATGCTCCGAAATTTCCGGAGCAGGTGACAGGTATGTACATACTTGCCGAATCGCTCAAGCGACTGGGGCTAAATGATGTGTATGGCCTTGTGGGCATCCCCGTGACCGAGGTTGCATACGCCATGCAGAAAATAGGGATGAACTACTACGGATTCCGGTTCGAACAGCAGGCCGGCATGGCAGCAGCCACCCACGGCTTCCTGACCAAGAAACCGGGAGTGCTCCTGACTGTGTCGTCGCTCGGCATGATGAACGGCTTGACCGCCACAGCCAACGCCACCGTCAATTGCTATCCCATGATACAGATATCCGGTGCCTCCGACCCCACAATGGTGGATATGGATATGGGCACATACGAACAACTTGACCAGCTCAACACTGCCCGTCCTCTGGTGAAGGCGGCTTTCCGCTGCTCCCACGCCAAGGATATACCTCAGGCCGTGGCCCGCGCATATCGTGCCGCCGTGAGCGGTCGTCCCGGCGGTGTGTATATCGACATGACCACCCCCGCGCTCGCCGAGGTGATGAATGCCGAAGATGCCGAGAAACTCTACTACACCCCTGTGGATATGTATGCCACCGTGGCACCTACCCAGGCCGCTGTGGACCGCGCCGTGGAGACCCTTGTGGCCGCCAAACGCCCCGCAATCCTGCTCGGCAAAGGCGCAGCCTACGCACAAGTGGATGACAAAATCAAAACCCTCGTTGAAACCTACAAGATACCGTATCTCGCCATGTCGATGGCCAAGGGTCTGATGCCTGATGCCGGTGAATACAGCGCCCTGAGCTGCCGCTCCACAATCATGGAGAAGGCTGATGTGGTGATGGTGATAGGTGCCCGCATCAACTGGATGCTGTCGTTCGGACGAGGCAAATGGAATCCCGAGATGAAATTCATCCAACTCGATGTGGAGCCGAGAGAGATGGACCGCAATGTGCCTATCGCCGCACCGGTGGTGGGTGATATGGGCCAGTCGCTCGACATGATACTCACCGGACTGAAGGGAAAGACCCTCGCTGCCGACCCCGCATGGCTGGCATCGCTCCAGGCCGAGAGCAAGGTGAAGAACACCAAATTCCGGGCCCGTCTGGAAGCAGCAGCCCCCGCCATGCCTATGAACCACTGGACAGCCCTGTCGGTGGTGAAGCCCGTGCTTGAAGCCAATCCGGATGTGATACTGGTGAACGAAGGAGCCAATACCCTCGATGACACCCGCGACTCAGTGGATATGTCGCTGCCGCGCCACCGTGTGGACTGCGCATCATGGTCCATCATGGGTATGGGCATGGGGTCGGCCATCGGAGCCGCCGTGTCCACCGGCAAGAGCGTTGTGGCTGTGGAAGGTGACTCCGCGTTCGGATTCTCCGGCATGGATTTCGCTACTATATGCCGCTACAAACTGCCTGTGACAGTGGTGGTGTTCAACAACGGCGGTATCTACAACGGTATCGGCGTGAACCCTGGCGGAGGCGACGCACCCGCGCCCACCACTTTGGATATCAACGCTCAGTACAACCTCATCGGCGAAGCGTTCGGTGCCGCCGGCTACCGCGTGGACAATACCGCTGATCTCAAGAAGGCTCTCGAAGAGGCTATAGCATCCAAGAAACCGGCCCTTATCGATGTGCAGCTCGGCGCAGACTCCGGCAAGGAGTCCGGCCACATAGGCTACCTCAACCCCACCCCGCTTATCGAATATACCGTATAGGCACACACATAACAAAAAATCATTAACCCGTTAAAAACTATTCATTATGGGTATTAGTCATATTCTATTGTATGCCATCGTGCCTATCGTGGTGATTATGCTCGCAGGATTTATTTCCGGCAAGAAGGGTATATTCAGCGGCGACGATGCCAAAAAATTCAACAAAGTGGTACTTGACTACGCTTTGCCGGCAGCATTGTTCGTGTCAATTGTACAGTCGAGCCGTGAGATGCTCTACGCCGATCTGAAACTATCGCTTATATCGCTTGTGGTGATCATGGCGTGCTTCATGCTCGTTTACTTCATCTTCACCTACTGCTTCAAGGGGAACAACGGTGCTGACGGTGCCATAGCCGCGCTTATCAACGGCTCGCCGACAATCGGCTTCCTCGGATTTGCAGTGCTGGAGCCTATCTTCGGCACCACCCCTGCTGTGGCTCTTGTGGTGGCGATAGTAGGTATCGTGGTCAACGCCGTCGGCATCCCTGTGGGTCTGTCGCTGCTCAACGCATCGCTCGACAAGCAGGGCCGCACCCCCGGCTCAAAAAAGGAGAGTGCATGGAAGCCTGTGATCCATGCCCTTGAACAGCCTGTGGCATGGGCTCCTATCCTTGCCGTGGTGCTGGTGCTCGTAGGAGTGAAATGGCCGGAATGGCTGTCGCCTTCATTCAACCTTATGGCCAAAGCCAACGCATCCATGGCTGTGTTCTCAGCCGGCATCACTCTCAGCGCAGTGGCATTCAAGCTCAACTGGCAGGCCATTCTCGGCTCCATCCTCAAGCTTATCCTCATGCCTGCTGCAGCACTGGTAGTAGGACTGCTGTTCCACATGGATCCCTTGAATCTCAAGATGCTCGTTGTGGCATGTGCCCTTCCCCCGGCATTCTCCGGCATCATTATCTCGGATGAGTACAATGTGTATGTGGCCACCGGCACTTCTTCGCTGACCCTCAGCGTGATACTATTCGTAGCGTTCTGCCCGCTCTGGATATGGATCACCGACATGGCACTCAACGTGTTCTAACCTTACAGGCTACCCGCAATCTTTATTCTTTATACACTCACTCCGCCGCGGTTTTATCGGTCACACTGATGCGCGGCGGAGTTTTTCACTATCACCAACCGAATCCACACCGTTATGGCCAAACAGATAATCGACGGATGCACAGCAGCCGCGTATGCAGCATACTCACTTAGCGAAATTGCCACCATCTACCCCATCACCCCCGTTGCCTCAATGGGCGACACCGCCGACAAATGGGGTATAGACGGGAAACTCAACCTCATGGGTGCACCGATGCAGGTGAAGGAGATGGAGAGCGAGCTCGGAGCCGCCGGAGCCACCCACGGAGCCCTCGCGGCCGGAGCGTTAGCCACCACATTCACCGCCTCGCAGGGGTTGCTACTGATGATACCCAACATGTATAAGATTTCGGGAGAGCTGCTTCCGGGAGTGTTTCATGTGGGAGCGCGGTCGATAGCTACTCATGCGCTGTCAATATTCGGCGACCATCAGGATGTGATGGCGTGCCGGGCCACGGGATTCGCCATGCTCGCTTCAGCTTCGGTGCAGGAGGCTGAGGATCTGGGATTCATAGCCCATCTGGCAGCTATCGATGGATCGGTGCCTGTGCTCCACTTCTTCGACGGATGGCGCACGAGCAACGAGATGGACACCATCGACATGGTGGATTACGAAACAATCCGTCCGCTTGTGAACTGGGACAAGGTGAAGGCTTTCCGCGCCCGAGCCATGAACCCCGAGCACCCCGACCTTCGCGGGTCAGCCCAGAATGCGGATGTCTATTTCCAGAACCGCGAGGCCGCCAACCGCTACTACAACGAATTTCCGGCTGTGGTGCAGGCGGCTATGGACCGCTATGCCAAGGCCACCGGGCGAGAGTATCATCTGTTTGACTATGTGGGTGCCCCGGATGCAGAGGTGGTGTTGGTGAGCATGGCCTCGTCGTGCGAGGTGATAGAGCAGACTATAGAGCATCTCAACACCCGGGGGTACAGATGCGGAGTGGTGAAGGTGCGTCTTTACCGGCCTTTTGACGCCGCCGCCATGCTGGCAGCACTGCCCGGGAGCGTGCGCACTATAGCTGCGCTTGACCGCACCAAAGAGCCGGGAGACCAGGGCGAGCCGCTGTATCAGGATGTGGTGACCGCTGTTCATACAGCCGGACTCAGTATCAGGGTGATAGGCGGCCGATACGGATTGTCGAGCAAAGAGTTTGACCCGGCGATGGTGAAAGCTGTGTGCGACGAGGCGATGCGCCCCGAGCCGAAGCAGCAGTTCACTGTGGGCATCAACGACGATGTGACCCACCTGTCGCTGGATTATGACGACACCCATTTCCTTGTCACTCCCGAGGGTGAGGTGCAGTGCGAATTTTACGGTATGGGGTCGGACGGCACCGTGGGTGCCACCCGCCAGATAGCATCGATGATAGGGAACGCCACCGGACTCTATGCCCAGGCTTATTTTCAATATTCGGCCAAGAAATCGGGCGGCTACACGGTGAGCCAGCTCAGGTTCGGCCCGCAGCCGATACGGTCGGCCTACCGCATCAAGAATGCCGACTATATAGCGTGCAACAAGAGCAACTATGTGCACCGGTTCGCGCTGCTGGAGAATATAAAGGAGGGCGGAATATTTGTGCTCAACTCGCCGTGGAGCCTGAGCGATATGGAGCGGGAGCTTCCCGCACGGCTCAAGCGCAGGATAGCAGCTGCGAAAGTGCGGATGTACAATATCGATGCAGCCGCGATAGCTGAGCAATGCCAGCTCGGGGTCCGCATCAACACCATAATGGAAACAGTGTTTCTCCACCTTATGCCGGTGATGCCACAGAGCAAGAGCCTGGCTCTGCTCAAGGAGGCGATAACTAAAAGCTATGCCCACGAGGGCGGAGAGGTGGTGAACCACAACATAGCGGCTGTGGAGCAAGCCATAGCCTCATTGAACGAAATAACATATCCCGCTTCGTGGGCCGCGGCAACCGACAGCAGCGTAGCCGCGGAGGAAGCAGTGCCGAAATTTGTAGAGGATGTGGCGCGTCCATGTCTTGATTTGTTGGGTAATGATCTTCCGGTGTCTGCCTTCACTCCCGACGGCACGATGCCGATGGGCACCACGGCCTACGAAAAGCGGGGTATAGCCATAAAGGTGCCGCAATGGCACTTTGACAAATGTGTGGAATGTACGGAATGCTCGCTGGTGTGTCCGCACGCCGCCATCCGGCCCTATCTTCTCACCGATGCCGAGCTGGCCGGGGCTCCCGAGGGGTTTGACACCAAGCCGGCTCATGGAGCGGAGCTGCAGGGGTTGCATTTCAGGATACAGGTGTATGTGGACGACTGCACGGGATGTGCTTCGTGCGCCACAATCTGCCCCGGGCATGCGCTGGAGATGGTGGCACGAACCTCCCAGGTGGCGCAACAGCGGCAGGCGTTGGATTACGTGCGTAGCCATGTGAGCATCAAAGACAGACTGCTGCCCAAAACCACCATACCGGGCACACAGCTGTGCGAACCGTGTCTGCAATTCTCGGGAGCGTGCGCCGGATGCGGCGAGACTCCCTACGTGAAGCTGCTCACCCAGCTGTTTGGCAACCGTATGCTGATAGCCAACGCCACAGGGTGCTCTTCGATATGGGGTGCCAACTATCCGAGCAACGCCTACTGCATGGACCGTCATGGAATGGGTCCGGCGTGGGGCAACTCGCTGTTTGAGGATAATGCCGAATATGGTTTTGGTATGTTGTGCGCCGTCAACCATCGCAGAGATGCCCTCAAGGCGTGTGCTGTACGGCTGGCAGCCGACAGCAGTGTGGAGCAGCAGGTTCGCGATGCCGCAGCGGCATGGGTGAAAGCGTTCCACTCCCCCGCCGGTTCGCAGCGCACCGCCAAAGCGCTGATTGATGCCATCGGCACCGACTCCGCCAACCACGATGCCAAGCAGATATTGCGGCAGGCCGATATGCTGACCGCCAAGAGCGTGTGGGCAATCGGCGGCGACGGATGGGCCTACGACATCGGTTTTGCCGGGCTTGACCATGTGCTGGCACAGAACGAGAATATCAACATCCTTGTGATGGACACCGAGTGCTACTCCAACACCGGCGGCCAGACCTCCAAGGCCACCCCGCTCGGCGCCGTGATGAAATACGCTGCCGACGGCAAACGCACCACCAAAAAGGACCTTGGAAGGATGATGACGACATACGGTCATGTGTATGTGGCATCCATAGCACTCGGTGCTAACTATCAGCAGGCCATCAACGCGCTGATTGAGGCGGAGGCGTATCCCGGGCCGTCGATAGTGATAGCCTACTGTCCGTGTATCAACCACGGCATCCGCAGCGGCATGAGCCACTCGATTGTGGAGGAGAAGCTGGCTGTCAAAGCAGGGTACTGGCAACTGTACCGCTACAACCCCACCCTCGCAATGCAAGGCAAGGAGCCTTTGACTGTGGACTATCCACAGCCCGACGGCACACTTGTGAACTTCATCAACGGCGAGGACCGCTATGCCGACCTCAGGATGGTGGACCCCGAAGCAGCCGCAGTGCTCCAGCCGCAGCTGGCACAACGGGTAAAGAAACTATACTCCATAATCACCGGTCTCGGAAAGGTGGATCTACAGTGAGGGTGTAGAGATTTTTTAACATCAGGGGGCAGGGAAATTGCCCGCAGGCGCGCTATCTTTGCACAGCGTATGATAGCACTGATGGACTGCAACAATTTTTTCGTGTCGTGCGAGCTTACCCTCCGCCCGGAGCTGAAAGGTCGCCCGGTGGTGGTGTGCGGCCCCAACGGAGGATGTGCGGTGGCGATGAGCAATGAGGCCAAAGCTGTGGGGATAACGAGGGGAATACCGATGTTTAAGGTGAAGCATCTCGTTAACCGCCACAAGATAGTGATGCTACCGGCCACCCATGGTCTCTACAATGAAATCTCTGCCAAGGTGATGCACCTTGTGGGGTCGATAGTGGAGGATATAGAGGTGTACTCCATCGATGAGGCTTTTCTGCATATAGAGTTTGATGGAGCGGAAGCGGTGGATTTCTGCAAATATGTGAGAGCGGAGGTGCTTGACCACACCGGAATCCCGGTGTCGATAGGTATCTCCACCACTAAAACCTTGGCCAAGGTGGCGGCACGGTTTGCCAAGAAGCACAGAGGCTACGGCGGTGTGTGTCTGATGGACACCGAGGAGAAAATCAAAAAAGGTCTGGAGCTGACCGACATACGCGATGTGTGGGGCCTTGGCCGCAGGCTGACGCGCAAGATCACCAATGCCGGGATTGTGAACGCTGCCCAGTTTGCGGAGTTTCCGGAGAAATATATAGCGCAGGCGTTTTCGGTGAATGTGGTGCGTACCCACCGGGAGCTGCGCGGCAAAACGTGTTTTGACAGGGAGAGCCACCGGTCGGTGCACAACACTGTGAGCCACACGCGCACATTTGCCTCAGATATATATGAGTATGCCGGGCTGTCGGCCCGCGTGGCGGAATATGCCTCCTCGGTGGCGTTGCACCTTCGCCGCTACAAACGGCTGGCGGTGAATATAGAAGTGTTCATCACCACCAATCCATATCACGAGCGCGCCCCACAGCGCACGGGGGTGGTGGCGGTGACGCTTGACGAGCCGAGCAACGACACCATGGTGATAGCCCGGGCGGCCGCTGCGGCATTGGAAAAGGTATGGCTACCGGGGTACGGGTATAAACGCGCCGGAGTGTCGGCCATAAAAACCATCAGCGCCGGGCAGCGTCAGCTGTCGCTGTTCGGCGACCACGACAAGGACAGAAAGCGCACACAGCTGATGCGCACTCTCGACACCCTCGCCCAATCGGGGGTGGATGTGCATCTAGCATCAACGCAGCGGGGTCCCGAAACCGAGGAGCAGAAGCGGCGCAACAGCACAGAATGGCATTGAGAGTTGCAAGTTAGCGATTAAAGCGTTACCTTTGTAGTATTGAATTGAAAACAGTACTCCCAATATCTTGAAACGATGGAAAAACCTCGTATCCTTGTAACCGGTGGCACCGGTTATATCGGCTCCCACACAGTGGTAGAGCTTCAGAATGCCGGCTATCCGGTGGTGATAATCGACAATTTGTCAAACAGCAACATTGATGTGCTCAACGGCATAGAACGCATCACCGGCATCCGCCCCGACTTTGTGGAGGCCGACTGTACTGACATTGCCGCGCTCCGCAAGCTGATGAAAGATTATCCCGGCATCAAGGGAATCATTAATTTCGCAGCAAGCAAGGCTGTGGGCGAATCGATGCACAAACCTATCCTGTACTACCGCAACAATCTCGGCACGCTGCTCAATCTGCTTGAAATCATGCCCGAATACGATGTGAAAGGGATTGTGTTCTCCTCCTCGTGCACAGTGTATGGCGAACCCGACCACAACCCCGTGACCGAGAACACCCCCATCAAACCCGCCACCTCACCATACGGCAACACCAAGCAGATCAGCGAGGAGATAATAACCGATGTGGTGCGCTCCGGTGCTCCCATCAAGAGTGTGATACTGCGCTATTTCAACCCCGTTGGAGCGCACCCCACCGCCGAAATCGGCGAGCTGCCCAACGGCGTGCCCCAGAACCTCATACCTTACCTCACCCAAACAGCCATGGGCATCCGCAAGGAGCTGAGCGTGTTTGGCGATGACTACAACACCCCCGATGGCTCATGCATCCGCGACTATATCAATGTGGTGGACCTCGCCAAGGCTCATGTGATAGCTGTGGAGCGTATGCTCAACGACAAGAGCGAGGATAAGATCGAGATCTTCAACCTCGGCACCGGCCTCGGCACTTCGGTGCTCGAGCTCATAGCTGCTTTCGAGCGTGCCACCGGGGTGAAGGTGCCCCACAAGATTGTTGGCCGCCGCGAAGGCGACATCGAGAAAGTGTGGGCCGACCCCACACATGCCAACAAGGTGCTTGGCTGGACTGCCAAGGAGAGCATTGACGACACCATGCGCTCGGCATGGGCCTGGCAGTGCAAGCTCCGCGAGCGCGGCGTGATGTGATAATGAAGCAACTGCTGTTGACAATACTGCTACTGTGTACGGCTTCTGCCTTCGGGCAGAAGCCTGACAGTGTGTTGTCGGCACCTACGGTGTCGCTGCTCACCTGTGCGCCGGGATGCGACATCTATGAGCTGGAAGGTCACACCGGGCTGCGGCTGAAATTCCCCGGCAGCGACATGGTGGCCAACTGGGGATTGTTTGACTTTGACTCGCCCAACTTCGTGTATCGCTTCGTAAAAGGCGAAACCGACTACATGGCAGGCATTTGCCCCACCGACCTGTTTCTGGCCCAGTATATCCACGAGCATCGCAGAGTGACCGAGCAGGTGCTCAACCTCACACCTCAGCAAGCCATACGGGTGATGGAGCTGGTGATGGAGAACTGTACTCCGCAAAACCGTGTGTACCGCTACAACTATGTGCGCAACAACTGCGCCACTCGCCCCATGGCGTTGATTGAATCGGTGCTCGGCAGCGAAATCAATTTCGGCACACCTGCGGCAGCCGCCGAGGGTGACACCTGGCGCGCCGTGATGCGCCGCTACCACCGCAACTATCCGTGGTATCAGTTCGGCATCGACCTCGCTCTCGGCTCCGGGATAGATTTTCCAATCACCAACCGCGAGCAGATGTTCGCGCCGCAGAGCCTCATGGAGATGGCGGCATCGGCCACCATCACCGATTCGTGCGGCAGAGCCATGCCGCTGGTCACCCAAACCAACATTCTCACCCCCGGCAGCGCGGAAGGCACTGTGCTCTCTCCCACGCCATGGTACGCCACACCAATTTTCTGGAGCGTGGTGCTGATGGCGCTGGTGATGTGGATATCATGGCGCAACATCCGCTCCGGCCACCTCAGCCGCTGGCTCGACGCCATATTCTACACCCTGCTGGGCGTCACCGGATTGGTGATAGCATTTCTGGTGCTGGTGTCGGAGCATGAAGCCACCTCGCCCAACTATCTCATACTGTGGATTAATCCGCTGTGTATGCTGGTGCCCGCACTTTTATGGAACAAAAAAGGAAGAAACGCATTATATATATATCAATGGCTCAATCTGTGTGCGATAGTGTCGTTTGCCGCCACATGGGTGTTTGGCATCCAGAGCGGTAATGCAGCATTTGGCCCGCTGCTGCTGGCCGATGCCACACGAGCCGTAACCTATATCATCATCAATATTGGCACAAAAGCATAACATATCGCGCCTCACCGCCCTGCTGCTGACGGCCATGATAGCCACAGCGGCCACCGGACAGCAGCCATTGCCGCGCCCGCGCCTTGTGGTGGGGATAACCGTGGAAGGGCTGGACTACAATATGCTGCAGCTGCTGCGGAGCTATTTCGGCAACGGCGGATTGAAAAAGCTTATGGACCAGGGGGTGAATATCACCTCGCTGGACTACGGGCCCAACATGGACGCAGCATCGGCCACCGCCATGCTCTACACCGGGGCAGCCCCTCAGGTGAACGGCATCAGCGGCAGCTATGTGTATGAACCGTCCACCAAGCGCGGACAGCATATACTGTTTGACGCTTCCAAAATAGGAAATTTCACCGACGAGACTCTCTCGCCGAAGAATATAAAGGTGAGCACTCTGGCCGACGAGATTCGGATGGATGCCCAAGGTGTGGTGACCTCTGTGGCTCCCAACAGCCATGAAGCTATCATCACCGCAGGCCATGCAGGAAACTCAGCTTTCTGGATCAACAACGCCAACGGCCATTGGGCCACTACCACCTACTACACCGATGTGCCCCGCGCTGTGACGGTGCGCAACTACAAGACACCGCTGTCGGGAAGAATCGACACTATGGTGTGGACTCCCCTCCTGCCGTCGTCAGCCTACGGCCCGGCAATAGGGTGCACGCAGCCATCGTTCAAATACACATTCCGCCGCTCCGATCCAGATGGTTACAAGAAGCTGAAACTTAGCCCCAAAGGTAATGGCGAAGTGACAGCAATGGCGAGCGACCTGCTCACCACGCTCAATATGGGACGCAATCCGGGGATGGATATGCTCAATGTGGTATATACTGTGGCCCCGTATGTGCACTCGGGCAGCTCCGACACAAGAATGGAGCTGATGGACAGCTATCTGCGTCTTGACCGCGAGATTACCAAGCTGCTCAACCTGGTGGAGAGCACCGCCGGGGGACAGAACAGTGTGGTGTGGATGGCAGGAGTGCCCGCGCCACCATCATCGCGCAGAGACGAGGAGAAATGGGGCGTGCCCTACGGACAGTTCTCCGCCCGCCGTGCAATGTCGCTGCTCAACATGTATCTCATGGCTGTGCACGGCAACGGCGACTGGGTGTCAGGATATTTCAATAATCATTTCTACCTCAACCACAATCTGATCAAAGAGAAAGAGCTGAACCTGTCCGACCTTCGCGCCGAGGCAGCCGACTTCCTTGGACGGATGGAGGGAGTGAGCTCCACCTACAGCATCGAGGATGTGACCGCCGCAAGAGCCGGCGACCGCCCCGAGGCGTTGAAACGCAACACCGTACTGGCCCACTCCGGCGATGTGGCGATAGAGATCAACCCCGGATGGGAGGTGATCGAAGATCCCAGCGGCTCCACCACCCCCAATGTGGTGAAACGCGCAAGTTCAGCCAGCTATCCGCTGCTGATGATGGCTCCAGGCGTGGCCTCCAAAGTGGAGACAGAGCCGGTGGATGCCCGCGCTGTGTGCCCTTCAATATGCAGATTGATAAGAGTGCGGTCGCCCAACGCAGCCACCCACACCCATTTACTATTGTGATTTTGGAGGTTTAAAGAACCTTAATCAACCAAAAAATCGTATCTTTGCATTTGATTTTTCAGGTAGCCTCCACCGGGGTTACCATTTAACACATCATTAAGAAATTAAAACACAACCACATACATGTCTTTCAACAGTTTTTTAAGCAAAATATTCGGCAACAAGTCGCAGCGCGACCTCAAGGAGATCCAGCCAATAGTGAACAAAATCAAGGCTCTCGGTCCCCAGATGCAGGGGCTCAGCAACGATGAGCTCCGCAATGCCATCACCGCAGTTCGCACCGACATCAAAAACGCCATCAGCGAAGATGAGCAGGCCATTGCATCAACCAAGGAGAAAATCGAATCACTCCCGTTTGACCAGCGTCAGGAGCTGTGGGACGATATTGACCGCCACGAAAAGAATATCCTCGACATCATAGAGAATAAGCTCAACGAGCATCTGCCCACCGTGTTTGCAGCCCTCCGCGAAACTGCGGCTCGCTTCGCCGCCAACGAGGTGGTGGAAGTGACAGCCACACAGATGGACCGCGATCTGGCCGCCGCAGGCAAGGATTTCGTGAGCATCGAAGGCGACAAGGCTCTGTACAAGAACCATTGGATGGCCGGCGGCAACGAGATAAAGTGGGATATGGTGCACTATGATGTGCAGCTGATTGGTGGCGTGGTGCTCCATCAGGGCAAGATTGCCGAGATGGCCACCGGTGAAGGTAAAACCCTTGTGGCCACCCTGCCGGTGTTCCTGCGCTCGCTGTCGGGCCGCGGAGTGCATGTGGTGACGGTCAATGACTATCTGTCCAAACGTGACTCGGAATGGATGGGTCCGCTGTATATGTTCCACGGCTCAAGCGTGGACTGCATCGACAAGCACCAGCCCAACACTCCCGAACGCCGCAGAGCCTACAACTGCGACATCACATTCGGCACCAACAACGAATTTGGCTTCGACTATCTGCGCGACAACATGGCCATGTCGCCCGCCGACATGGTGCAGCGCAAGCATTACTATGCTATTGTCGATGAGGTGGACTCGGTGCTTATCGACGATGCCCGTACACCTTTGATTATTTCCGGTCCGGTGCCACAGGGCGATGACCAGCTTTTCGACCAGTACAAGTCGAATGTGCAGAATGTGGTGAACCAGCAGCGCCGCCTTGTGACCCAGCTGCTCACCGAAGCCAAGACAAAATTGGCCAGCGATGACAAGAATGTGAAGAAAGAAGGTGCCCTCGCGCTGTTCCGCGCCTACAAGGGTTTGCCCAAAAACAGCGCTTTGATACGCTTCCTGTCGCAGGAGGGTATGAAAAACATCATGCTCGAAACCGAGGCATACTACCTTCAGGACAATGCCCGCGAGATGCCCAAGGCCACAGAGCCGCTCTATTTCGTGATTGACGAGAAGAACCGCTCCGTGGATCTGACCGACAAAGGTATCGATGCCCTCACCGGCAATGTGGAGGATCCGCAATTCTTCGTGCTCCCCGACATAGCCACCCTTATGAGCGAAACCGAACATATCACCGACCCCGACGAACGCCGCCAGCGCAAGGATGAGCTTATGCAGGAGTATGCCATCAAGGCCGAGAGGGTGCACACCGTGGCCCAGCTGCTCAAAGCCTACACCCTGTTTGAAAAGGATGTGGAGTATGTGATTGACGACAACAAAATCAAGATTGTGGATGAGCAGACTGGCCGTATCATGGAAGGCCGACGCTACTCCGACGGTCTCCATCAGGCCATCGAGGCCAAGGAAGGCGTGAAAGTGGAAGCTGCCACCCAAACATTCGCCACCATCACTTTGCAGAACTATTTCCGCATGTATCACAAGCTGGCCGGTATGACCGGTACAGCCGAAACAGAGGCAGGCGAGCTCTGGGACATCTACAAGCTCGATGTGGTGACCATCCCCACCAACCGCCCTGTGGCACGTATAGATATGCCCGACCGCGTGTACAAGACCAAGAAGGAGAAGTATGCCGCAGTGATAGATGAGATTCAGGACCTTGTGTCAAAAGGACGCCCGGTGCTCGTGGGCACCACCTCGGTGGAGATTTCCGAGCTACTGAGCCGAATGTTGACCATGCGCCATATACCACACAATGTGCTCAATGCCAAGCTGCACCAAAAAGAGGCTGAGATTGTGGCCCTCGCAGGCCGTCCCGGCACAGTGACCATCGCCACCAACATGGCCGGTCGTGGTACCGACATCAAGCTTCCCTCCGAGGTGAAGGACGCCGGCGGTTTGGCCATCATCGGCACCGAACGCCATGAGAGCCGCCGTGTTGACCGTCAGCTGCGAGGCCGTTCCGGCCGTCAGGGCGATCCGGGTTCGTCAGTGTTCTATGTGTCGTTTGAGGATCAGCTGATGCGTATCTTCGCCAGCGACCGTGTGATGAAGATGCTCGACTCCCTCGGCCTGAAAGAGGGCGAGGTGATAGAGTCGAAGATGGTGACCAAAGCCATCGAAAACGCCCAGAAACGCGTGGAAGAGAACAACTTCGGCATCCGCAAACGCCTGCTGGAGTATGACGATGTGATGAACAAGCAGCGCACCTATATATATGCGCGCCGCCATCACGCACTGGTGGGTGAGCGTATAGGCATCGATATCGCCAACATGTTCTACGACTATATCGAGAATCTGGTGAACACCTATTCCGCGCCGGCTGATTTCGATGACATGTGTCTTGAGCTGATGCGCGTGCTCACTATCGAGGCTCCGTTCACCGAAAGCGAATGGCGCAATATGGACAAGGAGGAGATTATCGACACCATTCACACCGCCGCCATAGAAGCGTTCGAGCGCAAGAGCCAGAGAATTGTAGATGTGACCTTCCCGGTGATTGAGCGTTGCCTGCTTCAGGAGAATTTCCCGCCCATGATTATCGTGCCAATCACCGATGGCAAGCGTGTGTTCCAGCTGCGCATCAACCTCCAGGAGGCATACGACAGCCACAGCCGCAACATTGTCAAGGAGTGGCACAAAGGTATATTGCTCGTGACCATCGACGAGCTTTGGAAAGAGCACCTGCGCGAGCTTGACCAGCTGCGTCAGTCGGTGCAGAACGCTTCCTACGAGCAGAAGGATCCGCTGGTAATCTACAAGGTAGAGTCGTTCCACTTGTTCGAGAATATGCTCAACAACCTCAACACCAAGGTAGTGTCGGCACTCATGCGCGGTCAGGTGTATATCCCTCAGCGTCCTGACAATCAGGAAGCTCCCAAGCAGCCCGAAGTTCAACGAGCCATGCCCGAGCGCAAGAATGACTATTCCAAATATCAGGCTTCAAAGGAAGCACTTCCCGGCGAGAACGCAACCCGCGCCGCCGCCAGTGCTCCCCAGGGCGAAAAACAGCGTCCCGCACCTGTGGTGAACGGCCCGAGAGTAGGCCGAAACGACCCGTGTCCCTGCGGAAGCGGCAAGAAATTCAAGAACTGCCACGGTCGCGGAATGTAAGATTGCAAATCCTCAATAACGTATAGCAATGAAGGACAAGAACAAACTATTTCTGTGGATAACAATAGCAGCTGTGGCCCTGCTCGTCATAGCCATAGCTTTCAGCGTGATACAGGTGACATCGCTTAAAAAGCAGGTGGATGTGGCTCAGGCCGAGAACGAGCAGCTGCAGCTCACCAACGAGCAACTGTCGCTGAGCAATGAGTTCGCTGCCATCAACAAGGAGTTTGCCATGTACGAGAATCAGGCCACCCAGGTGGCCAACGACACCATCATGGCCAAATACACAGCCGCCAAGCAGAAGGTGGAGGAGCTGATCAAGGAGCTGAACTCGGAGAAGAAAAAAAGCCGCGAGCGTGTGCGTCAGCTTGAAGGCGAGATTGCTACCCTGCGCGGTCTGCTCAAACACTACATAGCCCAGGTGGACTCCCTGAGCAAGGAGAACGCCGGACTGCGCAGCGAGAACGAAGAGATCCGCAATGAGAATCAGGCCCTGTCGAGCCAGGTGCAGGAAGTGAGCCGCAAGAACGAGCATCTCAACGAGAGGATGACCCTCGCCGAGAAGCTCAATGTGACCGGCGTGTCGCTCACCGCACTCAACAAGAAAGGGAAAACAGAGAAAAAAGTGGCCAAGGCCCGTCAGCTGATGGTGTCGTTCACCATCCCGCAGAACAACAGCACCCCTGTGGGAGCCAAAACAATATATCTGCGCATTGTGTCGCCCGAAGGATCGCTGCTCGGCAATGCAGGCAGCTTCACATTTGAAGGCGGCTCGCTCCCCTGCACCGCCAAAAAGGTGATAGAATACTCCGGCGAGGAAATTTCCGGCATCCACATCTATTGGGATGTGAACACCGCCCTCACCCCCGGCGACTACACCGTGGAACTGTTTGCCGACAACTTCCGTCTTGCATCGCGTCACTTCACTTTGAAATAATCCCGGCCAGCGATGTTTGATGAATTTCTCACCGCCGTCAACAGCGTTGAAGTCACCACCACATCGTCGGTGTTCAAGCTGTTCCTGAGCATGCTGCTCGGAAGCATGGTGGGGTGGGAGCGCAAACGCAAAGGCCAGATAGCGGGGATACGCACCTTCGCCCTGATATCGATGGGTGCCACCCTCGCCATGATTCTGAGCATATATGTGCCGCAGGAGTATCTTGGCCTGAAGAACGGTGACCCCGGACGAATAGCGGCGCAGGTGGTGACCGGCATCGGTTTTCTCGGTGCCGGAGCCATAATCCAGATGAAAGGGTCGGTGCGCGGACTTACCACTGCCGCCGGAATATGGATTGTGGCCGCCATCGGCATGGCCGTAGGCGTGGGGATGTATGCCGTATCGATAGTATCCACAGTGCTTATCCTTGTGGTGCTGCTGCTTTTGGAGCAGATAGAGCACAAGGTGCATGTGGGCGTCGAAACCCGCATTATCCGCATAAAAGTGGATGGTGTGGTGCGCGACATCAACGGCTACCGCCGGGCACTGAAGAGATTCAGAGTGCATTTGATAAATGTGTATGTGGAGTATGATTTCAAGGACCCGAGCACAAGGCTCAACCTTGTGGTGCTGGTGAAGGAGAACACCGACTATATCCATCTGTTTGCTGAGCTCCGCGAACTCAATCCCACTGATTCAATATCTTTGGCCACACAGGTTTCAATATGATACTCGCCACCGCCACTGCTGCCCTAAGCATAGAAAGCCTGATATCCGACCTCGCGTTCATACTGATATTGGGCGCGTTCACCACAGTGTTTTTCAAATGGATCAAGCAGCCTGTGGTGCTTGGCTACATTGTTGCCGGATTTCTGGCCAGCCCGCATTTCACCTATCTGCCATCGGTCACCACCGAGAGCAACATCGACTTCTGGGCACAGATCGGTATCATAGTGCTTCTGTTCTCGCTCGGACTGGAGTTCTCGTTCAAGAAGCTGCTCAACGCCGGAGGCTCGGCCGTTGTCACCGCGCTGATAATCATGGGCGGAATGATGTGCGCGGGGTTTGCCATAGGCCATGTGCTCGGGTTCAGCAACATCAACTGCTTGTTTTTGGGCGGAATGTTGAGCATGTCATCCACCACCATCATCATCAAGGCGTTCAACGACCTCGGCATCCAGCACAAAAAATTTGCCTCGCTGGTGTTTGCCGTGCTGATAGTCGAAGACCTTTTTGCGGTGGTGATGATGGTGATTCTGTCGTCGATAGCGGTGAACAACTCGGTGGCCGGCGGAGAGATGCTCTACAGCATCAGCAAGCTGGTGTTTTTCCTCGTGATATGGTTTCTGGTGGGAGTGTTTGTGCTTCCGAGCCTGCTCAACAGCATCCGGGGGTATCTCAATTCCGAAACTCTCGTGATAGTGTCAATGGGGCTTTGTCTGGGGATGGCCGTAGTGTCGGCGATGTGCGGATTCTCACTTGCGCTCGGAGCGTTTGTGATGGGTTCGATAATAGCGGGCACCAGTTTTGCCGAAAGGATTGAAAAAGTCACAATGCCGGTCAAGGACCTTTTCGGCTCGGTGTTCTTCATATCTGTGGGCATGATGGTCAACCCCGAAGTGATAGTCACCTACGCGGGGCCGATACTGCTTCTGTCGGGCGTGGTGATAGTGGGCATGATACTGTTCGGCACATTCGGCATGCTTGTCACCGGACAATCGCTCAAAGTGGCCATGGAGTCGGGATTCTCATTGACTCAGATTGGTGAGTTCGCATTCATCATCGCCACCCTCGGCATGAGCCTTGGAGTGCTCGATGCCACCATCTATCCGATAGTGGTGGCTGTGTCGGTACTCACCACATTCACCACCCCCTACTTCATAAGGATGGCCGACCCGGCCTACAACATTGTGGCAAAAATGCTGCCGCGCAATCTGCAATTCCTCATCAACCGCTACTCCACCCAGGCGGGCACAGAAGCCGCCACGGCAAGCTTGTGGAAATCGGTGCTTCGCCGCTATGTGTGGCGGATATTGATCTATGCCGCCATACTGATAGCTATTGTACTGATAAGCAAGGGCTGGCTTCTGCCGCTGCTCACCCGGATGAGCTCCGGATGGGGCAGGCTTATATGCGCCGTTGTCACCCTCACAGCCATGTCGCCGTTTCTGTTTGCGCTCGCCATTCCGGCAACCAAAACCTACGAGCGACGGAAGCTGAAAAATGCCAATTCCCGTTCGCGAGTGCCGCTGGTGGTCATGACCCTGTTCAGGCTTGTGCTTGCACTGGGATTCATAGTGTATGAACTAAAAAGCTTGTATTCGTGGAGCACAGCGTTTGTGTGCGGCGTGGCAGTGTTTGTGCTTATAGCCCTGCTGCTCAGCAACCGCATCCGCCTGCACCTGCGCAACATCGAGCAGCGATTTATCGACAACCTCAACGAGCGCGAACTCAGACGGTCGGGACGTAACAACAATGTGGTGGCCGATCTCCATCTCGCCTTCATGTCGGTTGGACAGGGGTGCCCGTTTGTAGGCGAACGGCTTCGCGACTCCGGCCTGCGCCAACGCTATGGCGTGAGCGTGGCTTCAATCCAGCGTGGCAACCATGCCATCCCGGTGCCAGGCAGCGAGGTGCGCATATTTCCGGGCGACACATTGGGAGTGATAGGTACTGATGAACAGATACAAACGCTGCTGCCCGTGGTGGAAGCCCCCGAAATGAGTGGGAACGAATCCACAGTGTCGCCAAACGACATCAAGCTCACCTCGGTGGAACTGAGCGACAAATCGCCCATGATTAACAAGAGCGTGGCCGAATCGGGAATCCGGAACCAGTATCAGGCTCTGCTGGTGAGCATAGCGCGCAACGGCGAATTCTTCACCCCCGATGCCTCCACACGATTTGCCGTAGGCGATGTGCTCTGGTTAGTCGGCGACCCCAGGCAGCTCTCCCGCCTCTCCTAATTTCCCGGTACTCCACTGAATCCGTTTGGAGATCCAATCACTCCTGTACGCCAAACAGCAATAATTAGACACCATTGTTGAGAAAGGAAACTGCAAACAGCCGTTTACGTTTCTTTACTAAGAACATAAACGGCTGTTTGTTATGTAGCTAAATAAGCTTAATTATCTTAGGAATCACTCCCATCCACTAGCATAAAATATTGATAATCAAATATATGAATCATATCCACTATTAATGGGGTACAATTTTAGGGTACAATCTTCTAAAACTGGTTGAGGCTAATACTTTGGAATTTAGGATAATTTTCAACGGCTTCAGATTAATCAATTTTTAATAGACCCTCAACTTCGCTTTTTAGTAATGGCATGTGATTAACGACAATACCCCACAAAATGTCTGGTTTCAAAGAGTCATAGGCGTGAATAACAAAATTACGGGTATCAACCACTTTCCTTGCAGCCGTTATAGAAATATTTGGATTGAGTTTCAAAACTTGATTCATCGCCTCACCCATAATTTCAATATTCCGTTCAACTCCTCTGCGAAAAAGTGTGTCATTGCAGAAGGTAGCATACTCTTTGGGGCGGTCAACCATGAATGATTCTATCTCCAAAATTGAAGAAAGTATGTCAGTGAGATATTTTTGCAGTTTCCTATCCATAAATCAAATATTTGGTCTCTTCAAGTTCTTCCTTGAAGTATGGATTTTTTACAGTAGTTTCATCAACTAAGTCAACATTTCTGCCAAACAACGATTTTAACGCATTGTATAAATCAATAAAATTGTCAGCATAGTTATTGTGGTCTATCTCCGAATTGAAGTTTACAAGAATATCTACATCACTGTCCTTGTTAAAACGAGGTGTCAGGATAGAACCAAAAGCATACAATTTGCCAACCTTATGTTTTCTGCATAAGGCAAACAACTTTTGTATGTTGTCATTTATAAGTTGCATCGTGATTTACTTATTCAATTACAAAGTTAAATCTTTTATATTAAACGACAAATTGTACCCTAAAGTTTGGTACATTTTTAGGGTACATTTTTTGATTTCTGGTTGAAATTTTACATTCTTGACTGTCAGCTCAAAATCATTTAACCTACTGAAATGAAATAGATTAATCTGAATTTTCGCTAACTATCAATGGCACAGATTTATTCCCACTCGATTAATGACATTATATGTATGAGATTAAGGTTTAAGCAGTTGCGTCATTGGCTTGGAAGTCTGGTGACATTTACTGGAGACAAAAAATCAGACACCTACAGCGTGGTAAGTGTCTGATTCGGTCGTATAATGAATATCAGTCAGGCAATGTGTGATATATAAATGTCACAGTGCCATTTATTGCAAGAGTATTGGCATTGGCAATATCAGGGCCGCGGCCATCTCCAAGAGCAGAAATATATAGTCCAGTATAGGCTACAGTGTAGTTGTCAAACTTCAATGTGACATTTTCTCCTGATTTATTAACAATAGTTACCTCTCCGTCCATATAAGAATATTCGGCGTTTTCGGTGCCAAGCAGTAGATAATTGGGAGTTACTTCGTCGCCTACTTCATACACCGTAAGGTCTTCGTAACATGCAATGGTGTGCATGACACCACTTTCTGAGACACCAATATAATAAAAGCCTGATTCATCGTAGTTAGGAACGGTGGAGCCGGCATCCCATTTCTGACCATTGACAGTCAGACTTTCATTGGAAAAGTCACCGCCCGGTTCGTCATCGTCGTTGCTACATGATGTGAAGCCGAGTGAGATAGCGGCTACAAACAGCATTGTAGCCAAGGTTTGTATATACTTTTTCATAATATGGCTTCTTTAGAATTTGTATGATACACCGATAGAGATAGGCAGGCGGTTAAACCACTTCATTCCTTGCCATTTCAGCTCAACAGATGCACTTAGACGATTGGTGAAATCATACTCAAAACCTGCGCCAAGGTTGTAGTAGAATTTGCTTTGGCTTTTGCTTAGGCTTTTGCCATCAATCTCATCGTCTTCATCATCGTATGAGCCTGTAGCCTGACCATAGAATTTGTTGTAGTTGTCCTTTGCTGCGTTGTAGTTGTCCTTTGCTGCGTTATATTCAGCCTCATCAAAGGACACAATTCCGCTGACATTGGCATAGCCAATTCCAGCAATGGGATAGATCTTCATCTTCTCGCCGATTTTGAAGAGATAGTGAACATTTGCGCCTACCTCAAACACGCCAACGCCTTTAGCCTTGAAGTCGTAGCCAATTACGCCCTCTAAGCGGAAATGGTCGGTTAATCCGTACTGGTACTTAGCCGCCAAACCGAAGTTTGTAAGCGAAGCACCGCTCTCCATGCAGGGCGAAACGTTGAGGTTTAGCCCCACTCTTGATTCTCCCTTTTGAGCAAAGGTTGCCAGAGACATTGCCATTGCACACAAGCAAAACAATAATTTTTTCATAATATGATAATTATTAGTTTGTTGCGAGACAAGGCTCAGGAATCGCGTATTGATTGATTTTTTATACACTATAATAACACTACAAAAAGAAAGTGTGAGCCTTGTTCGACTATTACAGTAGGCTCTGGACTGCCTTGGCAACATAGTCATATATGCTCACACTTAGGCAGTCGATATGTAGTGATACATAAGGCCACACCTAAGAAGAGCGTCCATGCTTTCTATTGCCAACGAATTGTCCAGATTCACTGTAAGAAAGTGCGAAACGCTTTCAATATGTAGGACTTAGCGCAATAGTGCGTTAAGCACCGCAAAAATAAGAAAATTTTTGTAAAACAACCAAGGACTTGAATGATATTTTAGTGACAAACGTGTTTTATGGTCAGATACAGAGTTTTAAATTCGCATGGTTGATTAATTTGCCCGATTTTTAAGAACGCAATAAAAAAGTCACCCCTGCAAGCAAGAGTGACTAATATATTGATTGAGAATGCGCCTTGGTTATTCCCACTCGATGGTGGCTGGCGGCTTGGAGGAGATGTCGTAGGTCACGCGGTTGACCCCTCGCACAGAGTTGATGATTTTGTTGGACACTTCGGCAAGAAATTCGTATGGGAGATGAGCCCAGTCGGCGGTCATTGCATCGGTGGAGGTTACGGCACGCAATGCCACGGCGCGCTCATAGGTGCGCTCATCGCCCATCACTCCCACGCTCTGCACGGGGAGCAGAATCACTCCGGCCTGCCACACCTGATTGTACAGATTGTGGTCACGGAGGCCCTGGATGAAGATATGGTCGGCTTCCTGAAGGATGCGCACTTTTTCAGGGGTGATGTCGCCAAGGATACGCACGGCCAAACCGGGACCGGGGAACGGATGGCGGGATATGAGATGTTCGGGCATACCGAGCTCGCGGCCAACGGCACGCACTTCGTCCTTGAACAGCAGGCGGAGTGGCTCACAGAGCTTGAGGTTCATCTTTTCAGGGAGACCTCCCACATTGTGGTGGCTCTTGATGGTGGTTCCGGTAATGGAGAGTGATTCAATGCAGTCGGGGTAGATGGTGCCCTGCCCGAGCCATTTCACATCTTTAAGCTTGTGGGCTTCCTCGTCAAACACTTCGATGAACCCTTTGCCGATGATCTTTCGTTTCTTTTCCGGGTCGGTGACACCGGCGAGCTCGCTGAAGAATTTGGCGGAAGCATCCACGCCTATCACATTGAGGCCAAGGCATTCATAGTCGCGGAGCACATCCTGGAACTCGTTTTTACGAAGCATTCCGTGATCCACAAATATGCATGTGAGATTTTTGCCGATGGCTTTGTTGAGAAGCACAGCCGCCACGGAGCTATCCACGCCGCCGCTCAGGCCGAGCACCACTTTGTCATCGCCAAGCTGCTCGCGAAGCTGCTCCACGGTGGACTGGATGAACGATGCTGCACTCCAATCCTGCTTGCCGCCGCAAATATCCACCACAAAGTTGCGCAACAACTGCATGCCACACTCGGAGTGGAACACTTCGGGGTGGAACTGCACGCCCCACAGCTTTTCGCCATCGGCTTGATATGCAGCCACAGGCACTTTTTCGGTTGATGCGATGATTTTGAACGCTTCGGGCAAAGCCGTGATGGTGTCGCCATGGCTCATCCACACCTGCGAACCGGGAGCGATGCCGTTCATCAGCGGGTTGGTTTCGTCAATCCACTGCAAACGTGCGCGGCCATATTCGCGGGTGTCGGCCGGCTCCACTGAGCCGCCGTTGGTATAGGCCATGAACTGTGCACCATAGCAGATGCCCAATATCGGATAGCGGCCACGGATGGTGTCGAGGTTGATGGAGAATGCCTTTTGGTCATACACCGAGAATGGTGAGCCGCTCAATATCACACCAATCACCGACGGGTCGTCAAGCGGCATTTTGTTGTAAGGCAGAATCTCGCAATACATATTCAGCTCGCGCACGCGCCGGCCGATAAGCTGGGTGGTTTGCGAACCGAAATCAAGAATTATAATTTTTTCTTGCATAACGATGTGTTGGGAAAACTGGGTTATGGGTGCAAAGTTAAGAAAAAATCTTTACATGCCGAGCTTCGGGCGTAGATATTCGGCAGTGTGGCTGGCAGCGGATCGGGCCACCTCCTCGGGTGTGCCTTGCGCCACAAGCTGCCCGCCGGCTTCGCCACCCTCGGGGCCTATGTCGATCAGATGGTCGGCACACTTTATCACATCAAGATTATGCTCGATTATAATCAGGGTGTGTCCCTGTGCCACAAGACGGTTGAAGGCCTCCATCAGCACATTGATGTCGTGGAAATGGAGTCCGGTGGTGGGCTCGTCGAATATAAACATGGTGGGTTGGGAGTGTTCCATCGACAGGTAGTAGGCCAACTTCACGCGCTGGTTTTCGCCTCCTGACAATGTTGAGGAGCTCTGTCCGAGCTTGACATATCCGAGTCCCACCTGCTGAAGCGGGCGGAGGCGGTTCACGATGCGCCGCTCCGCTGCGCCGTCGGCTTCGGAGAAAAATTGTATTGCTTCGTTGACGGTCATGTTGAGCACATCGCTGATATTTTTGCCGCGGTAAGTGATTTCAAGCACATCGCGCTTGAACCGCTGACCGTGGCACTCCTCACACTCAATAGTGATGTCGGCCATGAACTGCATCTCAATGGTGATTGTGCCCTCACCCTTGCATGCCTCGCAGCGTCCGCCCTCTGTGTTGAACGAGAAATATCCGGGGCCGAACCCCATCTGCTTGGCACCCTGCTGGTCGGCAAACAGTTTGCGGATCTCATCATATGCCTTGACATAGGTGGCCGGATTGCTGCGCGAGGATTTTCCGATAGGGTTCTGGTCCACAAACTCCACGCCCGACAAACGGTGCAGATCACCGGTTATCGCCTTGTGCAGTCCGGGGGCGTCGCAAGGATTGTCGAAATGGCGCATCAACGCTCTGTAAAGCACATCTCTCACCAGGGTGGATTTGCCCGAGCCGCTCACACCGGTGACCACCGTCAGCACATTGAGCGGAAATTTCACATCGATATTCTTGAGATTGTGCTCCCTCGCTCCCTGCACCTCTATATAATCGCGCCATTTTCTGCGCGAGGTGGGCACAGGAATCTGAAGCTTATGGGTGAGATAGCCTGCAGTATAGCTGTGTTGATCACCTTCAAGGTCGGCGATGGAGCCTTGAAACACAATCTCGCCGCCGTGACTTCCCGCATCGGGGCCAACATCGATAATCCAGTCGGCAGAGCGCATTATATCCTCATCATGCTCCACCACCACCACAGTGTTGCCGAGCTGCTGAAGCCTGCGGAGCACCGACACGAGCCTGTCAGTGTCGCGGGAATGAAGCCCTATGCTCGGCTCATCAAGAATATAGAGCGACCCCACGAGCGAGCTGCCGAGCGATGTGGCAAGATTGATGCGCTGGCTTTCGCCACCCGACAAGCTGTTGCTCAAACGGCTGAGAGTAAGATACCCCAGCCCCACATCCTTGAGAAAACCCACGCGGTTGCGAATCTCCACAAGCAGGCGCCCGGCAATGGCGGCATCGGTGGGATTGAGCTCAAGAGAGTCAAACCATGGCGCCAACTCGCTGATAGGCATATCGGCGAGCTCGGCGATATTCTTACCGCCCACTTTCACCCACAGCGCATCGTGACGAAGCCGGGTGCCATGACATACAGGGCACACCGTGCGGCCACGGTAGCGGGCCAGCATCACGCGATACTGCACCTTGTGCTGCTGGCTTTCCACCATCCGGAAAAATCCGTCAATACCCTGCCACGACCCTTTGCCGTGCCACAAAATATCTTTTTCCTCCTGCGTCAGCTCGGCGTAGGGGCGATGAATAGGAAAATCGAGAGAGGAAGCCTTGGCTATCAGTTCCTCGCGCCAAAGTCCCATCTTTTCGCCGCGCCAGCACATCACTGCACCGTCAAACACCGACCGCTGCGGATCGGGCACCACGAGCCGCTCGTCAATGCCATGCACGCGGCCAAGTCCCTCGCATCTTGGGCACGCCCCGTAGGGGTTGTTGAAGTTAAACATCTGCTCGGTGGGCTCCACAAAAGTGATGCCATCGGCCTCAAACCTGTTGGAAAACTCATGGACAACCACCTCGTTCCCGCTCCACACAAGCAGCGAAGCCGCCCCGTGGCCTTCGAAAAAAGCCGTCTCCAACGAGTCGGCCAACCGGCTCAGCTCATCGCCCTGATATGCCACGGCGAGGCGGTCAACCAACAGGAGATAACCATCGGCCGATTCCGGCAAGTTAGCCTCATCGGACAGCAAGTCGGCAATCTGCACAAACTCACCTGCGGGAGTGACGAGGCGTGTGAATCCGGCTTTGAGATACACATCGAGCTGAGTGGCAAAGCGGCGTTTTTCGGGCATGAAAATTCTGGCTGCCACCGCCACGCGGGTGCCTTCAGGATAACCTTTGGCAGCATCCACCACGCTGTCGGCAGAATGTTTCTTCACCTCCACCCCGCTTTCCGGCGAGAAAGTATGTCCGATGCGCCCAAAAAGCAGCCGCATATAGTCGTAAATCTCCGTAGCGGTGCCCACTGTGGAGCGGGGGTTGCGGGTGTTCACCTTCTGCTCGATGGCGATGGCGGGGGGCAACCCTTTGATCATATCGCACTCAGGCTTAGCCATCTTACCCATGAACTGACGGGCATAGGCGCTCAGGCTCTCCACATATCTGCGCTGCCCTTCGGCATATAGAGTGTCGAAAGCCAAAGAGGATTTGCCCGACCCCGAGAGCCCGGTGACAACAATGAGTTTGTTGCGCGGAATCTCAACATCGATATTCTTGAGATTGTTGACACGCGCACCTTTAACTATTATATCGGAATTGGTCTTTGATTTTTTCGCCATAGATTTGCAAAATTACAACAATTCGCTTTAATCCGAGCCCCGCAGAGGCTTTTATTAGCAAAACTTAACAGCAATTTCGCATTTGATTTGCATTATATCAAAAAATCTATTTATCTTTGCACTGAATTTTGGCCGCGACAAGGCCGGGAGAGGCATTTCGATGCTGTTTTATCCCAATTTCCGCTTAAATCCGTTAAACTTAAAACAATTCCCCACGAGGCTGCAAGCCGCCACAGTGAGGCACAGGCACAGCGATGCGCCCCCAACCTGCACGGCATAATGCCTGACGATGACAATCACACGGTTTGTCATCCTACTCCCCCAACAAATTATATATGTACAGTATTTCCAAACTTCAAGCTATGCCTGAGCAGCAGCTCAAGGAGATAGTGGATCAGATGGGCCTCAAAAAGGTTAACACCGCCGATAAGGATGAGATGGTTTACGCCATCCTCGACCAACAGGCTATAAACGTGGCTACAAGCGCCACCGAGCGTAAGCAGAAAAAAGACGCCGATGCCCCCAAGCCCAAGAGAGGCCGCCCTGCAAAGAACGATACCAAGAAAAAAGACGCCGAAAAACCCGTTGCCGCCGAACCTGCCGCCGAGCAGCCCGCTGCCGCAGCTCCCACCGCCGAGAAACCCAAGCGCGGACGCAAGCCTAAGGCAGCTCCCGCCGAAAAGCAACAGGAACAGCCCGAACAGATACAAGACACCAACCCTGAGCAGCCCAAAGAGCAGCCCAAAGAACAATCCGAGGGCACCGCTAAGGAAGCCACCAAAGAGCCTCAACAACGCAAGAGCCGCCGTGGACGCCAGAAAGCTGAAGCCACCGAACAACCCGCTGCCGCCACAGAGTCCCAGCCCGCCGACAATGCCGATTCCGCAGAAGAACCTGAAGCAGTTGCCCGGCACACCGAAGAGACCGGCTCCGAGCAACCTGTCCAGCAGAACGGCACCAATAACCCGGCACCGCAGGAGCAGCGACGCGATTTCCGTCCCGGTGCCGAAACATCGCTCGGCTCATTCTTCCCCCGCAGCGAAGGACGCCGCTTTGTGCCCCGCTCGCAGCGCGAGAAAGAGGAAGCCGCAGCCCAGGCAGCCCAGGCAGCAGCCGTGGCACCCATCACCCTCGCCGAGCCTTGGCAGATGGAGAAACAGCAGCAACAGCAGGGGAAAAACCGGAAAAACAAAAACCGCAACAACAATCAACCCAACAATCAGCAACAGAACCAGCAGCCGCTCTACAACTTCGACGGATTGATCCAGACCAGCGGCGTGCTTGAGATTATCCCCGAAGGGTACGGATTCCTCCGCTCCAGCGACTACAATTATCTGTCATCGCCCGATGATGTGTATGTCACCCAGCAGCAAATCAAAGCCTACGGCCTCAAGGCAGGCGATGTGGTGGAAGCCACAATCCGCCCGCCCAAAGAAGGTGAGAAATATTTCCCGATGAGCAAAGTACTGAGCGTCAATGGCCGTTCGCCCGAATTCATCCGCGACCGCGTGCCGTTTGAGCACCTCACACCGCTGTTCCCCGATGAAAAATTCAACCTCACATCCGGACGCTCCGCCAACATCTCCACACGCGTGGTGGATATGTTCTCCCCTATCGGCAAAGGACAGCGCGGCCTTATCGTAGCCCCTCCCAAAACCGGTAAAACCATTCTTCTCAAGGATATAGCCAACGCCATCGCCGCCAATCATCCCGAAACCTACATCATGATTCTGCTTATCGACGAGCGCCCCGAGGAGGTGACCGACATGAGCCGTAGCGTGAACGCCGAGGTGATAGCATCCACATTTGACGAGCCCGCCGACCGGCATGTGAAGATTGCCGGCATAGTGCTTGAAAAAGCCAAGCGACTGGTGGAGTGCGGACACGATGTGGTGATTCTCCTCGACTCCATCACACGACTTGCCCGCGCCTACAACACCTGCGCCCCCGCTTCGGGCAAAATCCTGTCGGGTGGTGTGGACGCCAACGCTCTCCAGAAGCCTAAACGCTTTTTCGGCGCGGCCCGCAACATTGAAAACGGCGGCTCCCTGACCATCATCGCCACCGCCCTCACCGAAACCAGCTCCAAGATGGACGAGGTGATTTTTGAAGAGTTCAAGGGCACCGGCAACATGGAGCTGCAGCTTGACCGCAAGCTCAGCAACAAACGCATATTCCCCGCCGTTGACATCATGGCCTCCTCCACACGTCGCGACGACCTGCTGCTCAACGATGAAACCCTCAACCGCATGTGGATTCTCCGCCGCTTCCTGAGCGACCGCAACAGTATTGAGGCCATGGAATTCATCAAGGACCGCATGGAGCGCACATCGTCCAACGAGGAGCTGCTGCGCACCATGAACGATTAACGCACCATTAATAAAATATGACCACCGCGCTGCTCATATCCACCTACAATAGCCCTGACTATCTGAGGCTGTGCCTGAGCAGTGTGCTGGCTCAAAGGGTGCAACCCGACGAAATAATCATAGCCGATGACGGCTCAACCGACTCCACCGCACGCGTGGTCAAGGATTTCTCCTTGGCCACGCGTGTGCCTGTCAAGCATATATGGCACGAGGACAGAGGATTCCGCCTGGCCGCCATACGCAACAAGGGTATCGCTGCCGCCACATCCGACTACATCATACAGATTGACGGCGACATTATCCTCCACCCCGAATTTGTGGCCGACCACAAACGGTTTGCCCGACCAGGCAGTTTTGTCACCGGCAGCCGCATACTGCTGTCGCCCGATGCCACAACCTCGCTTCTGGGCCTCGCTCCGTGGAGCAAGCCTCCACAGCTGCCGGGAGGGTTCAGATGTCCCGTTCTCACTCCGCTTTTCGCCCGCCTGCGTAGCCGCAACGGCATGTATGTGCGCGGGTGCCACATGGCATTCTGGCGCAGCGACCTACTGGAGGTCAACGGCTACAACGAGGATATCGTGGGGTGGGGACGCGAAGACTCCGAACTGAGTTTCAGACTCATCAACAACGGCCTTAAGAAACGGTTCATAAAATTCGCCGCCCTGGAGTATCACCTGCACCACAACGAAGCCTCCCGCGCCATGGATGCCGGCAACATCGCCATCATGGAGCGGGCACGCACCCAATCCGTCACCAAAGTGCCCCACGGCATAACCCATTCGTCATGAACACACAACCGGAAATATCCATCATCACTCCAGTGTTCAACACCGAGAAATATCTCGCGCAATGCATCGACTCAATCATTGCGCAGACATTTCAAAACTGGGAGCTTATATTGGTGGACGACGGCTCTACCGACCATTCGGGTGCCATATGTGATGAATACGCATCCCGCGACCACCGCATCCGCGTAATCCACAAGGCCAACAGCGGGGTATCCGACTCACGCAACATCGCCATAGCGCAATCCCGGGGAACGCTGCTCGGCTTCGTGGATGCCGACGACTGGATTGACCCCGGGATGTACAGCACGCTCCACCGCGACCTCACGGCCAACAATGCCGATGTGGCTGTGTGCGGATACACATTCGACTGGACCAACATGAACCGCCCGCGCCATAAAGACACCTCTTTTTTCAAAATCCTTGACCGTCAGGAAGCCATCGCGCTTACATACGAAGACAAGCTGATCCAGAGCATTTTTTGCGACAAGCTGTGGCGCAGGGAACTCGCCACTGCCAAGATGCCCGAAGGACGGTTCTATGAGGATTATGCAACAGTGATCAAATGGATGGCAAGCGCCCGGCGCGTCACGCTCAACTTCACCCCGCTCTACCACTACCGAATGCGTAGCGGAAGCACCGTCAATGGAGTCGATCCCGAGCGACGCTATCATTTTCTACTTGCAGAAATCGAACGTGCCCACTTCCTGCAATCCATAGGCATAACCGTCAGCAACGGATTTACGCCCCGCATACTCCACACCGCTGTCACCGCCGCAAAACTGGTGGCGCGAGGGTGCTCCGACCGCAATCAGGCAATGAGCTACATCGCCAAAATCACCGATGCCATACAGCCTTTTCTACCTGCTGATGAAGGTGATTTAGACCGCAAAACATACTCCAGGCTCCAAAAGATGCTCCACCATCCGTCGCGCTTCATCAACGCTGTACGGTTCAGCAACCTGTTTCTATGGAGCGCAAAACACAAAAACAAGCACCTATATCCATGAGCACCACCCTTATAGCCGACAGTGGAAGCACCAAAACGCGCTGGGCAGTCATCGTCCCCAGCCATCAACCCTCCGTATTCACCACCCCCGGCATCAACCCAGTGACAATGAGCCGCGAGGAGATAGAGAAGTTGCTCACCTTCCGGCTTGTGCCGCAGCTATCGGGCATTGAGGTGGACCGGATATATTTCTACGGAGCGGGGTGCGCCACCGAAGCTATATGCTCATCAATGGCACAGACGCTCACCCGGATCACCGGATGCCCGGATGTGGAAGTGGAGAGCGACCTGCTCGGCGCCGCACGCGCCCTGTGCGGACACCGCGGTGGGATAGCGTGCATCCTCGGCACCGGGAGCAACAGCTGCCTGTTCAACGGCACCGACATAGTGGAGCATGTGTCGCCGTTAGGGTTCATACTGGGCGACGAGGGGTCAGGGGCCGTCATCGGACGCACCCTCATCGGCAACATTCTCAAGCGGCAGCTGCCGATGGAGATTACAGATGACTTCAATACAACCTACGGCCTGACCACCGCCGACATCATCGCCAGGGTGTACCGTCAGACGGGGCCCAACGCATTTTTAGCATCTTTCATGCCGTTTGTGGCCAAGCATATCGCCAACCCCTCGGTAGAAGCTATGGTGACAGAACAATTCTCCCTATTCATCCGCCGCAATCTCCTGGGCTACACCTCGGTGCACCGGCTCCCCATTCATTTCACAGGCTCGGTGGCACACCATTTCGCACCCCAGCTCCACAAAGCCGCCGAAAAAAGCGGACTCACCATCAGCTCCATTGACCCCGACCCTATGCCGCAGCTCCTTGCCTATCACACAAAAATAGCGGAGAAATAGTTGTGGAATAGAAAATTATATGTTACCTTTGCAGCGCAAAAAGCCGCAAGGCTGTATGCACGTGTTTACTAATTAACCTTATTTATTAACTATTTAAATGACAGAATTAAAAAATTCTCCCATTGAAGATTTCGACTGGGATGCTTTCGAGAAAGGCGACACCCAGGGCGAAAAGACTCGTGAAGAGCTCACCAAGACCTACGACGAGTCACTCAACACCGTCAAGGACAAAGAAGTAATCGAAGGTACCATCATCGCCCTCAACAAGCGCGAGGCTGTGGTTAACATCGGCTACATGAGCGACGGTATCATCCCCATGAACGAATTCCGCTACAACCCCGACATCAAGGTTGGCGACACAGTGGAAGTGTTCATTGAAAATCAAGAGGACAAAAAAGGCCAGCTCATCCTCTCCCACCGCAAGGCCCGCGCAGCCCGCTCCTGGGAGCGCGTCAACGAAGCTCTTGAAAACGACGAAATCATCAAGGGTTACATCAAATGTCGCACCAAAGGCGGCATGATTGTGGATGTGTTCGGCATCGAAGCCTTCCTTCCCGGATCGCAGATTGATGTTCGTCCCATCCGCGACTACGATATCTTCGTTGGCAAGACAATGGAGTTCAAGGTAGTCAAAATCAACCAGGAATTCAAGAACGTTGTGGTATCCCACAAAGCCCTCATCGAAGCCGAGCTTGAGCAGCAGAAACGCGAAATCATCTCCAAGCTTGAAAAAGGTCAGGTGCTTGAAGGTACCGTCAAGAATATCACCTCCTACGGTGTGTTCATTGACCTCGGCGGCGTAGATGGCCTGATTCATATCACCGACCTCTCCTGGGGCCGCGTAAGCCACCCCGAAGAAGTGGTTCAGCTCGACCAGAAGCTCAATGTCGTTATCCTTGATTTCGACGATGAGAAGAAGCGCATCGCCCTTGGCCTCAAGCAGCTCATGCCCCATCCTTGGGACGCTCTTGACGCCGACCTCAAAGTGGGCGACAAGGTTAAAGGCCGCGTAGTGGTTATGGCCGACTACGGTGCATTCATTGAAATCGCCCCCGGCGTTGAAGGTCTCATCCACGTTAGTGAAATGTCGTGGTCGCAGCACCTCCGCTCCGCTCAGGACTTCATGAAAGTGGGCGATGAGATCGAGGCAGTGATTCTCACCCTCGACCGCGAAGACCGCAAGATGAGCCTTGGCATCAAGCAGCTCAAGAAAGATCCCTGGGAAGATATCGAGACCAAATATCCCGTTGGCAGCAAGCACACCGCCAAAGTGCGCAACTTCACCAACTTCGGTGTATTTGTTGAAATCGAAGAAGGCGTTGACGGTCTTATCCACATCTCCGACCTCTCTTGGACCAAGAAAATCAAACACCCGAGCGAATTCACTCAGATTGGTGCCGACATCGATGTTCAGGTTCTGGAAATCGACAAGGACAACCGTCGCCTGAGCCTCGGCCACAAGCAGCTTGAGGAGAATCCTTGGGATGTATTTGAAACAGTGTTCACTGTTGGCAGCATCCACGAAGGTACCATCACCGAAATGGTGGAAAAAGGCGCTGTTATCTCCCTCCCCTACGGTGTTGAAGGGTTCGCTACTCCCAAGCACCTCGTGAAGGAAGACGGCTCTCAGGCCCAGGTGGACGAGAAGCTCAACTTCAAGGTGATCGAATTCAACAAGGACAACAAGCGTATCATCCTCTCCCACAGCCGCATTTTTGAAGATGAGGCTAAGGCTGAGCGCAACGAAGCCCGCAAGGCAAAACGCACCAGCAAGCGTTCGGAAGAAACTCCCATGCTCAACCAGACCATCGAGAAAACCACTCTCGGCGACCTCGAAGCCCTGGCTGCCCTGAAGGAGAAACTTTCTGAGAACAAGTAATCCCTTCCATTAAGGATAACCCCCAATGCGGGTCATGCCATCACGGCGTGACCCGCGTTTTTGTTCTTGCGGTTGGATGCGAACAAAAAAATCTGTATTTTTGTACATCAAAACCATTTGTCACATACCCATGAAAAAAATATTAGCACTTCCCCTTCTGGCCGTATGTTTATGCGCCGTTGCCCGTCCCACCTATGTGAAGCTGATGAGCTACAACATCAAGAATTGCGTTGGGATGGACAATCAGTCCAATATCCAGCGGGTGGCCAATGTGATAACCGCCACCCATCCCAATGTGGTAGCACTGCAGGAGGTGGACAGCATGACCGCCCGCTCGGGTCAGAGATATATCCTCGGTGAGCTCGCCGAACGCACCAATATGTATCCATATTTCGCACCGGCCATCGATTATGACGGAGGGAAATACGGCATAGGCCTGCTGAGCCGCGAGAAGCCCCTGAGCGTGCACACCGTGCCGTTGCCCGGTCGCGAGGAAGCAAGAACACTCTTTGTGGCCGACTTTCCGCTCTACACCTTCATTGGCACCCACCTGTCGCTGACCGAGGACGACCGCATGGCCTCGCTCGCTCTCATCAAAGCCATCACCGACACCTGCAGCAAGCCTGTGTTTGTGGCCGGAGACCTCAACGACACCCCCCAATCCACATTCATCAAAGCCGTGAAAGAGCATTACTCCATCCTCACCCCTACTGACAAATTCACTTTCCCGGCCGACCGTCCCACAGAAACCATTGACTATATCTTCACCCCCGACAGCAAAGCCTCACTTCTCACCACCGAATGGGCCCGTGTGGACAACGATACCATAGCCTCCGACCATCGCGCTGTGGCAGTAAGGCTGCGATTGGCCACTGATTCCAACGAGATTATGCTCGGCGAGCCATATCTCCAGAACCCCGGCACAGATGCAATATCGGTGATGTGGCAAACCAATGTGCCCACACAGAACTGGATTGATTTCGGCACCGACACCATCCACACCCGTGTGGCCCGCACCCTCATCCATGGTCAGGAGCTGTGCAACAACACGATGCACAAAATCCGTCTCGACTCGCTCACCCCCGGCAAGAAATATTACTATCGCGTCAACTCCCGCGAGATTCTCAAATATCAGGGATATTACAAGGCGTTCGGACACACCTACACCTCGCCGTGGTATGAATTTTCGCTCCCGTCGCCCAGCGACAAAGAGTTTACCGCACTGGTGTTCAACGACCTGCACCAGTATCGCGAAACATTCAAGGCACTCGTGAGTCAGGTGAAAGGGATTGACTACGATTTTGTAGTGATGAACGGCGACATCCTCGACGACATCCACACAGCCAAGCAGGCCACCAAATTCCTCAATCTCATCATAGAGCAGCTCGACGGTGCCGAGCACCCCATCTTTTTCCTGCGAGGCAACCACGAGATACGTGACGCTTACTCCATTGAGATGCACCGGCATTTCGACTATCCCGACAACCTCACCTACGGAGCCTTATCATGGGGTGACACACGCCTTGTGATGCTCGATTGCGGCGAGGACAAAGTGGACTCACACCCTATCTACTACGGACTCAACGACTTCACCAAACTGCGCCACGACCAGGTGGGATTCATGAAACGCGAGTTCGCCTCCAAAGAGTTCAAGAAAGCCAACAAGCGGGTACTCATCCACCATATCCCGATGTGGGGCAACTACGAGCCCAACCTGTGCTTCGAGCTGTGGGAACCGCTGCTCAAAAAAGCGCCGTTTGATGTGAGCATCAACGCCCACACCCACGAGTTCAACTTCCTACCGGCCGACAAGAACGCCAACCCCTATCCGGTGATTATCGGCGGCGGATTCAAGATGGACGAAGCCACAGTGATGATACTCCACAAAACAGCCGACAAACTCCATATCCGCGTCCTTGACACACAGGGCAAAGAGCTGCTGACACTCGATGTGTGAAAATTTAACGGTTGGCATAGCTCTTATTTAACGAATGTGTGCTATCTTTGCAGCCATAAAATTGACTGTCACATTTGAGGTACTCTCATCTATATATAATCTTAGCGGTAGTTTTGTTGGGTCTGTCGGCGGCAGCGTCGTCGATGATGCCCACAGAGTCCAAGGTCAGGATGCAAATGCCCGACTCATTGGTCGTTGACTCCACTCTGCAGTCCCTCCTGCCACGTGACACCCTCCCCGCATCCACTGACAGCACCCCCACTGCCGCCCGCAGGCGGTCGTCGCGCAGACTCAAGGAGTGGCGCGACAGCATCGACTCCATCCACGCCCTCATCGCCGACTCGCTCGAAAACACGCAGCTCACTTCGCAGGAGCGTAAGCGTGTGCGACTCAACGCCGATACCACCGACACCGCCGCCAGGCCGTTGGGCAAAAGAATCATGCGCGTGAAAACCGACCTGGACAATGTGGTGGATATCTATGCCAAGGACTCAATGGTGCTCAAAGGGCAGAACAACGCCTATCTCTACGGCGAGAGCAATGTGACATACGGCAACATCAAGCTTGATGCCGAGCGCATAGAGATGGATATGAACACCTCCACCGTCTATGCAGTGGGTGTGCCCGACTCCACCGGAGAGCTCACAGGCTCGCCGGTGTTTGACGACAACGGCACCCAGTACGAGTCGAAAACCATGCGCTACAACTTCAAGACCGAGAAAGGGTATATCACCGATGTAATCACCCAGCAAGGCGAAGGATACCTCACCGGCGGATTGAGCAAAAAAGTGGATGACAACACCATCTACATCCAGAACGGACGCTACACCACCTGCGACAACCACGAGGACCCGCACTTCTATTTCCAGCTCACCAAAGCCAAGGTGCGTCCCAAGAAAGATATTGTCACCGGACCGGCCTACATGGTGCTCGCTGGACTGCCGCTGCCGCTGGCAGTGCCGTTCGGCTATTTCCCATTCTCTGAAAAATACTCCTCCGGTATCATCTTCCCCACCTTCGGCGATGACTTCAACCGCGGATTCTATCTGTCCAACGGCGGCTACTATTTTGCCATCAACGACAATATTGACCTCGCGCTCACCGGAGAGGTGTACACCAAAGGGTCGTGGGGACTGCAGGCCCGCTCGGCATACGTGAAACGCTACAAATATTCGGGCAACTTCAATATCAGCTACCTCAAAACCATACTCGGCGACAAGGGGGCGCCCGACTATTCCAAGCAAACCAACTTCCAGGTGCTATGGAGCCATATCCAGGACACCAAAGCCAATCCGTCGTTCAACTTCTCGGCCTCGGTGAACTTCACCACATCGGGCTACTCGCGCAACGACCTCAACAGCTACTACTCCAACTCATTCACCGAAAATACCAAGAGCTCCACCGTAAGCGCCACATGGCGTCCGGCGGGAAGCAAATGGTCCGTCTCGGCCACCGCCAACATTGCCCAGCGCTCGCAGGACTCCACTCTCGCAGTATCGTTCCCCAACCTCACGGTATCGCTCTCGCAGGTGTACCCTTTCAAGCGCAAACGCGCCGTGGGCCCCGAGCGGTGGTATGAAAAGATACGCATGTCCTACCAAGGTCAGTTCAGCAATTCACTGACCGCCAAGCAGGATGAGTTTTTCAAGAAATCACTCATCAAGGATTGGCGCAACGGTATGCGCCACAGCATCCCCATCAGCGCCACCTTCAATGTGTTCAAGTATTTCAATGTCACCCCCTCGGTATCCATCACCGACCGTATGTACACCAACAAGGTGCGCCGCCATTGGGACCCCAACGCAGCAGTGGAGATATGCGACACCAGCTATAGCTTCTACAATGTGTGGGACTTCAGCGCATCACTGTCGTTGGACACTAAAATCTACACTTTCTATCGCCCGATGAAATTCCTCGGCGACAAAGTGAAGATGATACGCCACGTGCTCACCCCCACAGTGTCGTTCAACGCCGCGCCCGACTTCGGCAGCAGCTTCTTCGGCTACTACGGCCAGTATGACTACCCTGATGCCAACGGCAAGATGCAGACACGCCAGTATTCCTATTTCCCCAACTCCCTGTTCGGCGTGCCCGGCACAGGGCGCACCGGTTCGGTCACCGTGTCGCTGGCCAACAATCTGGAGATGAAAGTGAAGTCGGACAACGACTCCACCGGCGAGAAAAAAATATCGCTGATTGAGAATTTCACTGTGTCGCAGAGCTACAACTTCGCCGCCGACTCCCTGCGGTTCTCCAACATCAACACCTCGATAATGCTCCGGTTGGTGAAGAATTTCAACCTCAACCTCTCTGCAGTGTGGGATGTATATACCTACGCGCTCAACCAGTATGGCAACCCCGTGCGTGTCAACAAGCTGCGTATCGCCAACGGCAAAGGTCTCGGACGACTCTCAAGCACAGGCACATCGTTCTCATATACTTTCAACAACGACACCTTCAAGCGGAAGAAAAAAACCGGAACCAACGACAAGAAAGAGAACACCCAATCCGAAAGCCGGCTGGCCAACCTCTACCGCAAGGACCACACCCAGCCTCAGGAAGAGGAGGAGACACAAAACGACGACATGCAGATCAATCCCGACGGATATGTGCAGTGGGATGTGCCCTGGAGCCTGTCGGTCAACTACTCCATCGGCTATGCCTATGGCAACTTCAACAAGCAGAAGATGGAGTATGACGGCAGGATAACCCAGAACCTCAGCTTCAGCGGCAATATCCGCCCCACACGCAACTGGAATTTCTCGTTCTCGGCAAGCTACAATTTCGACACCCACAAGATTGCCTACATGAACTGCAACATTTCCCGCGACCTCCACTGCTTCACCATGACCGCAAGCTTTGTGCCAGTGGGTCCGTATAAATCCTACAACTTCCATATAGCTGTCAATTCATCTCTTCTGCAAGACCTGAAATACGACAAACGCTCATCGCTGTCCAACGGTGTGAGCTGGTATTGATGCCGCAAAAAAACATTCGAGCCGTCTCGCTTGTTTAACATTTGTAAAAATCATAACCGTTTCAACAATTCATCACTGTTGTGGCTCGAACTTTAGCTCATAAAATATTGCGTTGCTGTCTGTGGACCATATTCTCCATCGTCATGCTTGTCATCATTGTGCCGGCTCTCCTTTATCTGCCCGCTGTGCAAAATTTTGTCAAGGATATAGCACTCAAGGAAGTAAAAAAATCCACCGGCATGGATATCTCCATCGGCTATCTGAGGCTGAAATTTCCACTGAATCTGCAGCTCCACGATGTGGCGGTGGTGGAAGCCACCGGCGACACCATGGCCACCGTGGGTGTGGCAGGTGTGGATGTGAGGCTGCTGCCGCTGCTGCGCGGCGACATCGATGTGAGCGGCACCTCCCTCAGCGAGGTGCGCTACACCCTCGGCACTCCCGACTCCGCAATCTACCTCACTGCCAAAGTGCGCTCCTTCAATGCCGAAGGTGCGCTGATGAATTTCTCGAAAGGGGTGATTGATGTAGACCACGCCGTGCTTGATGGCGGCGATGTGCGCCTGGTGCTCAAAGACACCGTCACACCCGAGAATACCGACACCACCGCCTCCACTCCGCTCAGGATTCATGCCGGCGACATCACCCTGCGCAATATCAACTACTCCATGTCAATGCTTCCGGTGATTGACTCCCTCGGTACTTTCATCCCGCAGGCACAGCTCCTCGACGGCACCGTTGACATGAAATCAGGGCGTATCCATGCACAGTCGCTCACCGTTGACTCCCTGACAGCCGACTATTTCACACCCTCGGCGCAATTCCTCGCCTCCTACCACCCCGCCGACACCGTGGCCACCGACACCACCGTCTCATCCATGCCCTGGACCATCTCCGCCGACTCATTGCGTCTCACCGCCAAGCATGCGTTGTATGCCATGCGCGGAGCCGTCCCCACGCCGGGACTCGACATGAACTATCTGCAAGTGAGCGATGTGGCCATTGCCGTGGACTCATTCTACAATCGCGCCACAGCCATCACCGTGCCGCTTAAAAAGCTCACAGCCACCGAGCGATGCGGTTTGCAGCTCAACGCCCACGGCACCTTTGCCATGGACTCCACCGCCATGCGGGCAGAAAAATTCCAGATCAGCACACTGTTCTCCAAAATATCGCTCGATGCTTTTATGGGGATGGGTGACATCACCACCGACCCCACGCTTCCGCTACAGCTCAAGGCCAACGGCAATATCGGATTTCCCGACATAGAGCAGGTCATGCCCGCTCTCTACGCCACTCTCCGCGATGTGCCGCGCTCCAACGGACTTCAGCTCCTTGCCGACATCAACGGCACAACTTCGCAGCTGCTGGTCAATGCCGTCAATATAGCCCTCCCCCGCTATCTCAACATCCACGCCAACGGCACCGTGTTCTATCCGATGAACCCCAAACGGATAGGTGGCGACATCGCCCTCAACGGCACTCTCACCAACGCCAACTTCATAAAGCAGATGGCTCTTGACCGGGCCACCGCCAAGCAAGTCAATATACCTGACATGGCCCTGAACGGCAATATCCACTACTCCCCCTCGGGAGCCTCCGGCAAACTGACAGCCATCACCGGCCACGGCAAACTCGCTTTTGACGGCAAATGGCAGCAACTCACCGAAGGGTATCGCGCAGCATTGACATTCAATAATTTCCCGGTGCAGGATTTCATGCCGTCGCTCGGCGTCGCCAACCTGTCAGGAAGCGTGAATCTGGACGGCCACGGCTACAACCCGGTTGCCGCCACCACCGTGATAGATGCCGACGCCAACATCCACGCCGTGGAAATCAATGGACGCAAACTCGCCAACACTTCGCTGCAGGCCACCCTTGCCAATGGTCAGGTGAAGGGGTCGGTGGACTCCCATAATCCCGAAGCCGACCTCTCGGCCGATTTCGAAGGCACACTCTCCAAAAGCCTATATTCGTGGAACATTTCAGGCGACATACGCCACCTCGACCTGCAATCCCTCGGACTAAGCGACACCCCTCTATACGGCTCACTGACCCTGGACTCAAAAGGGTCGTTCGCACCGGTCAACATGGGGATTGATGCCGAGGTCAGCATCAACCATCTCAACATGGTGATGGACACCCACAAGCTCGTGACCGATGAAATACATCTCAATCTGCTCACCGGCGACTCCACCACCCACGCCACACTCTCAAACGGTGACCTGCTCGCCACCTTCACGGCTTACGCCTGCCTTGACAGCACCATATCGCGCATCAGCTCACTCTCAGCTGTGATAGATTCCGCCATCGCCAACAAGAGCCTTAATGTCAGAAAGCTCCAGCACTCATTTCCGTCTATGGACGCCGCCGTGACTTTGGGACAGAACAATATCGCCGCCAGCTATCTCGCACCAAGCGGACTCTCCTGGCGCAAAATCAACCTCAACCTCCACAACGACTCCCTGCTGTCGCTCCACGGGCAAACCCTCGGACTCAGCAACCCGTCGATGCGCACCGACACCATATCGCTTGATGCCCTCCAGCATGGCAAATACCTCGTTTACACCCTGGCAATGAACAACCGTCCCGGCACATTCGACGATTTCGCCCATGTCAATCTCCGTGGCTATCTGGCCGACGACAAAGCCAGCTTCCTCGTGCGCCAGCACAATATCGCCAACAAGGAAGGATTTTTCATCGGACTCAACGCCACCATGACCGATTCCGTGGCCCGCATCAGCTTCGTGCCCCACACCCCGGTAATCGGTTATAAGAACTGGACTCTCAACACCAACAACTTCGTGGCCTACAACTTCTTCACCCACCGGCTTGATGCCGACCTGATGCTGGACAACGCCACTTCCTCGCTCCACCTGTTCACCGAACAGACAGCCGAGAGCGTGGACTCCGCAGCGCAGCGCGATGTGGTGCTCCAACTGAATAATATCCAGATTCAGGACTGGCTCACAATCTCCCCGTTCGCCCCGCCGATCAAGGGTAATGTAGGAGCCGACATGCGGTTCAACTGGAACGCACGCGAGCTCACAGGCCACGGCATGGTCAACCTCACCGACTTGTTTTACGGACGCGAACGGGTGGGCGATTTCAATATCGACCTGTCGCTGTTCAACGACAAATCCGGACTGCTCCGCGCCGATGCCTCGCTGATGGTTGACTCCGTAAAGGTAATCACCGCCCGAGGCGTGCTCAATGACAGCACCGCCACCTCACCTTTCCTCCTGGACTTCTCCATGATTCATTTTCCGCTGCGGATAGTCAACCCGTTCCTCCCCAAAGGCACCGCCACTCTGTCGGGTATGCTCAACGGACAGATGGATATCACAGGCAGTATCACCGCACCGATACTCAACGGCTACCTCGATTTCGACTCCACAGCCATAAAACTCGCCATGACAGGAGCTTCCTACCGGTTCTCGGAGGAGAAGATTGCCGTGGACAGCTCGATAGTGAAATTCAACAACTTCACCATCTCCGGACTCAACGACAACCCGCTGTATGTCAACGGAACCGTTGACGCCCGCACCCTCGCCAATCCCGGCATCAACCTCAAGCTCAACGCTGCCGACATGCAGCTCGTCAACTCATCGCGTCCCCGTGGAGCCGACATCTACGGTAAAGCATTCATTGACCTCGATGCCAAAGTCAACGGCAACATGAACCTGCTCAATGTCGATGCCACACTCAATCTGCTCCCCGGCACCAATGTGACCTACGTGATGTCGTCAGCCGGACAGTCAGCCCTCACATCCAAAAGCACCGGCAACATGGTGACCTTTGTACAGTTCTCCGACACAGCCAGCGTGGTGAGCACCGACACCGTGCCTTCATCCTCCATGGCCATGTTCCTCAACGCCAATCTCATACTCTCCGCAGGGTCCACCATCAATGTTGACCTCTCCACCGACGGCAAGAACAAAGCCTCGCTCCAGCCCGAAGGCAACCTCACCTACACCATGACCCCGATGAGCTCCGAAGGCCGCTTGACCGGACGGATCAACATCGACAAAGGGTTTGTGCGCTACACTCCGCCGTTCATGTCGGAGAAAAACTTCTCGTTCCAGGAAGGCAGCTATGTGTCGTTCAACGGCGATATCCTCAACCCCATCCTCAATATCCACGCCACCGACCAGATCAAAGCCAATGTGACGCAGGAAGGACAGAACTCACGCCTCGTCAATTTCATAGTGGAGCTGTCGGCCACCAACACGCTCAACAACATGAACGTGGCCTTTGACCTATCCACCAACGATGACCTCACCATACAGAACGAGCTTCAGGGAATGAGCCCCGAGCAACGCGCCAACCAGGCCATGAACATGCTACTCTACAACGTGTACACCGGCCCCGGCACCAAAGCCAACGCCTCGCTGTCGGGCAACCCTCTCTACTCGTTCCTCACCTCGAGCCTCAACTCCTGGGCCGCCAACAACATCAAAGGCGTGGATATCAGCTTCGGCATCGACCAATATGACAAAACCACCGACGGCACCAAATCCACTGCCACAAGCTATAGCTACAAGGTGTCCAAAACTTTGTTTAACGACCGGTTCAAGATTGTGGTGGGAGGCAACTACTCCACCGACACCGACCAGGACGAGAACCTCGCCGAAAACCTTGTGAATGATGTGGCTGTGGAATATATGCTCAACCGCAGCGGCTCCATGTATGTGAGAGTGTTCCGCCATGTGGGGTACGAAAGCATACTCGAAGGCGAAGTCACGCAAACAGGCGTAGGCTTTGTGCTCAAGCGCAAAATCAACCGTATCAGCGACATATTCCGGCGACAGCGCACCCAGTCCGCCGCCCCAACACCTAACGCTCAACCCTCAAGGCAATGAAATCACTCCGCTTCATACTCCCTTGTGTGGCCATGCTGATTGCCACCGCATGCTCCACCACCAGGCGACTCGGTGCCGACGATATACTGTACACCGGAGTCAAGAAAACCATAATACTCCCCGACTCAGGACAGAAACTCGCTCCGGGACTCGATGCCGATGTCAAGGAAGCGGTGAATGTGAAGCCAAACAATTGCCTCATATCACCGTCGCTGCGCTATCCTTTCCCGCTGGGACTGTGGGTGTACAACAACTGGCCCAACCCTCCCAAGGGGTTCCGCCACTGGCTCTACGAGAAGCTCGTGGAGGAGCCGGTGCTCATCTCCGATGTGCGTCCCGAAGTGCGCACCGAGATGATTGACCAGATTCTGGACAACCACGGCTATTTCCGCGGCCACGCCTCCTACGAGCTCGCTCAAGGCAAAAACAAAAAGAAAGCCAGCATCATATACAAGGTCAATACCGGGCCACAGTACTATATCGACACCATCTACTCCATGCCCGACACCCTGCGGCTGTATCACCTTATCGACTCGGTGGTACGCAAATGCAGCTATATGCGCCCCGGCAGCCGCTACGACACCGATTCGCTCAACGAAGTGAGAGTGAGGATTGCCAACGCTCTGCGCAACAAAGGATATTATTTTTTCAAACCCGACTATATCGAGTACCTCGCCGACTCCACAATCACCCCTGAACGGATAGCTCTGCGCATGGTGCTCGCCGGTAATATGCCCAAAGGAGCCGACCAGGTGTTCACCACCGGCACCATCACCACCCGCATCAACCGCAATCAAGGCGGTGGCACACCCGACACCATGCACACCAACCGCGGCACAGTGATACAGATGAAACCATCGCGTCTGCGCCCCCATCTCATCCCCTCATGCATCCGCTTCCGCGAAGGGAAAATACTGAGCGTGCGCGACATGAACCGCACACAAACCTATCTTTCCAGGCTTGGAATATTCAACGGTGTGGAAATCAACATTGTGCCCGACACCACCAAGCGCAATGTGCTCAATGTAGAGATTGACTGCACTTTCGACAAGCCGATGGAAGCAGCAATCGAAGTCAATGCCACCTCCAAATCCAACAGCTACATAGGCCCGGGGGTGGATCTCAAACTCACGAGCCACAACCTCTTCGGCGGCGGCGAACAGCTCAGCATTGACCTCACCGGAAGCTATGAATGGCAAACCGGACGCGACAAGCACAACTCCGTGTTCAACTCCTACGAGGTCGGACTCACCGGCTCACTTGCCTTTCCACGGCTGCTGGCTCCGCGCTTCATCCCGCGCACACGCCGCGAGCTCAACTGGACACGTATCACCCTCGGAGCCGACCTGCTCAACCGTCCGCACTATTTCCGCATGGCTCAGTTCAACGCCTCGTTCAACTATGACTGGCGCGTGAACCGCTATGTGACCAACACCCTCACTCTGTTCAAGCTCACCTACACCAACCTCATGCACACCACCCATGAGTTTGACTCCATAATGGCCCAGAACCGGGCCATAGCTCTCAGCTTCCAGAGCCAGTTCATCCCGCAGCTCGCGTACACCTACAACTACAACCGCTACTTCGATCCCGACAACGGCTTATCCTGGACCTTCACCATCCAGGAGGCAGGCAATATTTTCTGGTCGATATGGGAAGCGTGTGGTAAAAAAGGTGAGAAAGAACTGTTTCACACCCCGTTCTCGCAATTCGTCAAAGGGTCCACCCAGCTGGTGTACAACCGCCGTCTGTGGGGCGACCACTGGCTCGTGACCCGAGCCGCCGTCGGTGCAGCCCATGCCTACGGCAACTCATCGCAGGTGCCATACGCCGAACAGTTCTATGTGGGTGGAGCCAACTCCGTCCGCGCCTTCACCGTGAGGTCCATCGGCCCCGGCAGCTACAGGGTGCCCGAAGATATGGTCAACGGCTATTTTGACCAGACCGGTACATTCAAATTTGAATTCAATGTGGAATACCGGTTCCCCATCATAGGGCCGCTGCACGGAGCGGTGTTCTTTGACTCGGGCAATGTATGGCTTCTCAAGAACGACCCCCAGCGTCCTGGCGGACTGCTTCAGGGAAAAACATTCCTTCGCGACCTCGCCACCGGCACCGGAGTGGGACTGCGTGTGGATATCGGTATGCTGGTGATCCGCGGCGACCTCGGCATAGGCATCCATGCACCGTACCACACCGACAAGCATGGATATTACAATATGGAGTCGTTCAAGAAATCACTCGCCTTCCACCTCGCCATCGGCTACCCCTTCTGATTCCAGCGACTCGAGAAATTCAGTCATATGGCGCAGATGGCGGCGCACACGCATATCTATCATCACCCCGATGAAAGCACCTGTCACAAGACCTACCCACGCGCCGACAAACATGGCCATACTCACTCCGTGGAAAAACCACAGCATATATCCGAGCGCAGGAAGAGCCATGGTCATTCCCGCAATCTTGCCGCGGCGGCGCAACTTCTTGGCGTGCAGCACTGCCTTCATACAGTCGCGCACCGACATGCCGTAAACATCTATATCCTTGTAGGAATAATACTCCAGCATCGATATAACCCCCATCACGGCAAAATATACACTCAGATACATTCCCGCCCATACAGGGAGCTGCACATCGCTGTTGAGACACAGCAACGGGACGCTCAGCACTGCCCACACAGCACACACCAACGATGAAACACGATGCTGCCGCATGAGCGATGTCCGGTGGGTCTGCATGGCCTTTCGCCCATTCATCACCACCTCGCCGGGAGGAGCAACATTAAATTCGCGCCATGCAGAGCGCAAGGCATCAAGATCAATATTTCTGTTGGTGTTCATCATAAGAGATATTATTCGTTACTTTTCTTCACAAGCCGCTGCCGGATACGATGCAGGCGCGAAGCCACATTGGATTTGCTCAGACCGGTCACCTCCGAAATCTCATCATAGCTGCTCGAATCAAGCCACATCATGATGATACCCTTGTCCATGGAGTCGAGCTGCGATATGAGGTCGTACATCTGCTTGAGCAGCGAGGCACGCTCCTGCGAGCAGTCCGACATATCGGCCACATCGCTCAGGCTCAGCGTAGCCTCCGCCCTGCCATGCTTGCGATGGTATGTGACGCAGGTGTTCAGAGCCACCCTGTAAATCCAAGTGGAAATCTTGGATGCTCCGCTGAAGCTGTCCATCCCCTGCCACAGCGTGGCCATGACCTCCTGATACAAATCCTTGAAATGCTCGCGGTCACGGGCATACATCATGCACACTTTCGATATCAGCTGCCTGTTGGCGCTGACTATCTCCATGAACTGCTGTGACGCTGCATTTCTATCCATCGGTTTGTGATTGTTTATCTATTTGACGCGACGATTCTCAAAAAATTGCAACACGCATTAAAAATATGTTCTAAAACATAGCTTGTCACATTTTTTTATTACTTTTGCATCATAACCGTAGGAAAGAAACACACCTCTTTTCATACGCTAACTCATAACTGATATGAACAAAGAATTAGACTGGAGCAATCTGTCGTTCGGCTACGTGCCGACCGACTACAATGTGCGCTGCTACTATCGCAACGGCAAATGGGGCGAGATTGAAGTGTCGAGCAGCGACACAATCAATATCCACATGGCTGCCACAGCCTTACACTACGGACAGGAAATCTTTGAAGGCCTCAAGGCTTTCCGCGGCAAGGATGGCAAAATCCGTGTGTTCCGTTTGGAAGAGAACGCAAAACGTATTGCCGACAGCGCCAAGGGAATACGCATGGCACAAATTCCGGAGCAGCTGTTCCGCGACATGGTGATTAAATGCGTGCAGCTCAACTCCCGCTTCGTGCCCCCCTACGGCAGCGGTGCCTCCCTGTATATCCGTCCGCTCGAGATAGGCATGACAGCCCGCATCGGCGTGAAACCCGCCGATGAATATCTGTTCATCATCATGGTGAGCCCCGTCGGCCCTTATTTCAAGGAAGGGTTCAAACCCACCAACATCTGCATCATGCGCGAGTTTGACCGCGTGGCACCGCGTGGCACCGGACGATGGAAAGTTGGCGGCAACTATGCTGCCAGCCTTGAAGCCGGAGAGCGCGCCCACGAGCTCGGCTACTCCTCAGTGCTCTACCTCGACCCCAAGGAGAAGAAATATCTTGACGAGTGTGGCCCGGCCAACTTCTTTGCCATTAAAAACGGCAAATATATCACCCCGGCGTCCGAATCCATCCTCCCCTCCATCACCAACAAGAGCCTCCAGCAGCTGGCCAAGGATATGGGAATGGAAGTGGAGAACCGCCACATCACCGTCGATGAGCTTTCCGACATTCAGGAAGCGGCAGCCTGCGGCACTGCGGCAGTGGCTTCGCCCGTGGCGGAGATTGACGACCTCGACACCGGCCATAAATATATCGTGGCCAAGGACGGTAAGCCCGGCCCTGTGGTGACTGAGCTGTACAACCGTCTGCGCGGCATCCAGTATGGCGAACTCCCCGACATACACAATTGGAACACAATCGTGCCCGAATGAACTATCAGCAGCTGATTGACAAATACTATCCCGCCGGAACTCTCCGGCGGGATATTTATATGCGCCATTGCACAAGCGTGGCCCGCGAAGCTATCGACATTGCCCATCGCTGTGGCGTACAGCTGTCGGACAGCGAGATAACCGAAGCAGCCATGCTCCACGACATTGGCATATTCCTCACTCATGCCCCATCAATCGGGTGCGAGGGAACAGAGCCGTACATCCGTCACGGACTGCTCGGCGCCGAGCTGCTGCGCAAAGAGAATTTTCCGGAGAGGGATGCGCGTGTGGCCGAGTTGCACACCGGTGCCGGACTAACCGTCACAGAGATTCAGCAGCAACAGATGCCTCTCCCGGCTCGCGATTTCCTGCCGGAAACATTGCTTGAAAAATTGATTTGCTACGCTGACAAATTCTACTCCAAAGGCAACGACATGAAGCGCAAACCGCTTGACAAAGTGATGGCCGGAATGAAAAAATTCGGTCCAGAAACCGAAAAACGGTTCAACGCTCTCCACGCTCTATTTAGCAATCCTTGATTCACTCCACTGCGGGAAATCCCGGGGTGGTGATTATGCGCCATCCCATAGCGGAGGTGGAATCTTCCACCACAATCAATGCCTCAGTGTCGGGCAGGGTCTCCACCATCGCCATCGCCCGCTCGGGAGTCATGGCCATGCAAGCTGTGGCCACTGCATCGGCGCTCATGGCATCAGCAGCCACAATAGTGGTGCTCAGCGTGCCTCCTATCACCGGCCATCCTGTGGAAGCACTGATGGTGTGTCCCACCCTGCGGCCGGATTTGGTGGTGCGGAAGTTGCGATAGTTGCCCGAAGTGGCAATTCCGCAATCGGTCACTTTCATCACAGCCATCCGTTCATGCACCACAGCGGTGTCGTTGCTCACCGGAGCATCCACCATTATATGCCATTTGTCGCCATGTGGGTTCTTGCCACTAACCACCACCTCACCGCCAATCTCCACCATGAAGTCGGTGCAACCGTTGCGCTTGAGCATCTCGCCTATCAGGTCGCACCCATACCCCTTGGTGATGGCGCTGAAGTTGAACTCCGTGCCCTTCTGCTTCACGATCGTGTCGTTGACAACACTGCATTTCAGTATTCCCACCCACTGCATTGCGCTGTCAATCTGCTCCTGCGTGGGGTCGCCTCCAATGCGATATCCAAAGCCCCAGAGGTTGACCACGGGGGCCACCGTAGGGTCAAACTCTCCGCCCGACATCTTGCAGAAATACTGCGAAGCGAAAAACATCCGGCGAAACAAAGAGTCGGTAATCACACTCTCGCCACTGTTGATCCTGCTCACCACGCTCAGCGGCTCAAATGGCGACAGCGACATCTCCACACTGCTCATCACAGCAATTATGGAGTCGTCAAGCATCTTGGGACTATTGTAAATAATATGGTAGGAGGTGGCCCACACCGAACCCTCACACTTGTGATAGCGCGATCGGCCTCCAATGCACGACACGAATGTCAATGCTACTGCCAATATTATTAAAAATCTTAGTTTCACCCCACAAAAATAACAAAAAATATTGCTAAATCATAAATATTGTGTAGATTTGTCACTAATCTTTACCAACATAAAGCAACACTCCCAATCTACCGTATTCCGGTTAATTTTGAATTGCTACATTCTACCATGTAATTTATGACCAAAAAAGAATCTCTCAAAATATTTGAAGAGCGAAAAGTTCGCACCATTTGGGATGATGACACTGAAGAATGGTATTTTTCAGTCGTTGATGTTGTTGCAATCCTTACAGATAGCGTTGACCCAAATGCATACTGGCGTAAATTAAAACAACGACTTAAAAAAGAGGGTAATCAAACCGTGACAAATTGTCACAGTTTGAAACTTCTTGCCGCTGACGGTAAAAAACGTCTCACAGATGTAATTGACACTCAAGAGCTTTTCCGACTCATTCAGTCAATCCCATCACAGAAAGCTGAGCCTTTCAAGCTATGGATTGCAGAGGTCGCAAAACAGCGCCTCGACCAAATGCAAGACCCTGAGTTATCCATACAACAAGCTGTCGTTGATTATCGCCGATTAGGATACTCCGAAGAGTGGATAAACCAACGCCTACGTAGTATTGAAGTACGTAAGGCATTGACTGATGAATGGCGAAGGGGTGGTATGGCCGAAGGCTTGCAATTCGCCACCCTCACCGATATCATCACTCAAACTTGGAGCGGGAAATCCACCAAGGAGTATAAGCGCCATAAAGCTTTGAAAAAAGAGAGTCTTCGTGATAACATGACCAATATTGAATTAGCGTTGAACACCCTTGCAGAGGCATCGGCAACTGAATTATCAAAATCTCAAAATCCTAAAGGATTCCGCGAGAATGCACATGTTGCAAAACAAGGAGGAAGTGTGGCCAAAGCCGCCCGCGATAAACTCGAGTCGCAGTTGGGCCGTACAATCATATCCTCCGCAAAAGCTTCAGATTATTTATTGGAAGGCAGCAACGATAACGAATGATTGTCCAACTTCAAAATAATTTATGACTGAGAAATAGCTGATGATGGCAAAAATATCTTTGTTGTGATATTTTTGATTTTCATCGAAACAGTATCTAACAGCATCTTTATGTTCTTTCATTTTATCCTTATCCCAGAATTCACCCAAATTTATTATTTCCTGTGATACTGCCGGATACAGCGCTTCAAAAACGTGAGGAGCAGTACCGTCTACCACGATTATGCCCTTGTCTTCAATTACTACAGCGTCCAGTGAACGTATATCCGATGAACAGTAATAAACCGACATAGGACTGTCCTTAAAAGCTTCTGCAACTTTTTTCATAAGTGTTGACTTGCCAGTGCCGGGACCACCTTTAAGTATGTAGGTATAGTATCCCGGCTTTTTTATTTGTTCGATAAATTTGGAGCGGAAGCCTGTAGGAGAAGTACCGCCTAAAAAATAAACTTTTGTATTCATAATTTCCCTCCGGTTTTATAGAATTTACTCTATATACTATGTTCTCTTCAGGAAAATGACACAGAGTTCAGTTTATTTTCATCATGGGCAGCTGATCTTCCGGTACGGTCATTCCGCATTTTGTATAAAACGGTACTTTTTCATTGCTGCAAACAAGAATTTTTCTGTAAAAACCTCCGTATTTTTCAAGCATTTTTTCAACTGTTATTTTTCCCAGTCCTTTTCCGTGATATTCAGGATCGATGAGAAGATAAGGGAAGTATACGTTCATGCCGCCGTCTGAGATTGCGCTCATAAGTCCGATCAAATTATTTTCATCATAAAGCGTGATTACTGTTTCACTGTTTTTCAGAGATTTAAAAAGCTTTTCGGGATAATTTGCAGATTCCCATTCCACGGATTTAAAAAGCTTTATTATTTGGTCTACCGTAAAATTTTTACTGTAATTAAATGTAATCATATCAGCCTCCTAATTATTGTTTATAGCTATTATATAAAAATCAAAGCTTGGTTATTCAAAAATCTGTATTATATCCTTGACCTTTGATGAAAAAAGTAGGAAAATTATATTGAATTAAAAAAATGGAGGAAAAATATATGTCAAAAAAATTTATTGTAGAAACTTCTGCAAGACATGTTCACGTAACGCAGGAGCATCTTGAAATTCTTTTCGGTAAGGGCGCAAAGCTTACTCATAAAAAGGATCTTTCACAGCCTGGACAGTTTGCATGTGAAGAAAGAGTTACTATAGTAGGTCCTAAGAAAGAGATGCCGAATGTTTCTATTCTCGGTCCGGTACGTCCTGAAACACAGGTTGAGCTTTCTGCTACCGATGCTCGTTCGATCGGTATTGCAGCGCCTATCAGAGAGTCCGGAGACGTTGCGGGGTCAGGCGCCTGTAAGATAGTAGGCCCTGCCGGAGAAGTTGAACTCAGTCAAGGAGTTATTATTGCAAAGCGTCATATTCATCTTACTCCTGAAACAGCTGCTGAAAGAGGCGTTAAGGACAAGGATATCGTATGGGTTAAAATTGATACAGACGGCAGAAAAGCTATTCTTGGAGACGTTGTAGTCCAAGGTTCTGACAACTCTGCTCCGGCTCTGCATATTGATACTGATGAATCAAATGCCATCAGCGCTTACAATGGTCTTGAGGGAGAAATAATTGAGCTTTAATTACATAATTTAAAGGGCGGCTTTATGCCGCCTTTTGTATTTTATGAAAATATTATCATATACTATAAAAAAAGGAGGGAAAAGTATGAAAATAAAATCTGACGATATAAAGCTGAAA